>NZ_CP021646.1:1017500-1617500 GCF_002208135.1 Pseudoalteromonas piscicida | reverse complement strand
GCGCAGGGATCATTGGGATCACCACCGCGCTGCAATTAGCTCGACGAGGCCACGCTGTTACCTTGTTCGATAAAAACCGGCCCGCGGAGGGATGCTCTAAGGGTAACGCTGGGCATTTTGCCACAGAACAGGTATTCCCCATGGCTGATGCAGCTTTACTAACAAAAGTGCCTGCCATGTTAGTCAATCCGGTGGGGCCTTTGCGAATAGAGACCACCTCTTTACTCAACAATATTCCTTGGTTTGTACGATTCTTAAAGCAAATGAAAAGTAGCTGTTTCCACAAAGGCACAATCGCACTTAGAAGTTTAAATGAACGCGCGCTACCCGCATATCAGCGTTTACTTGGTGATAAGTATCATACACTTATATCTAGCAACGGCAGTTTACTGGTTTTTGAAGGTGACGAAAGCTCTGCCCGTCAAAGCTATAACAAATACGCCGAACAAGACATATCAGTGCGCTTACTTACAGGTGAGCAAGCCCGAGAAATGGAGCCGAGCCTATCAAGTTCCATTACGTCGGCACTGTATTTTGATAAAGTCGCGCACAACACAGATCCCTACACCCTTTGTTTGACTTTATATGAGCAGTTTATTCAGTTAGGGGGCACATTCAGACAAGGCTCAATCGACCATATTACCCACACAGAGCATGGCTACACACTCAACTCGAATAACCACAAGATGACCTTTAACAAAGTCGTTGTGGCAACAGGTGCTGCAAGTAAAACGCTCTGTGCGTCTTTAGGTTACTCACTGCCCATGATTGCCGAGCGCGGTTATCACAACATGTTGGCAGTGAATAATACGCTTACACGACCTGTCGCATCAAGTGAACGAGGGTTTATCATGACGCCCATGTCACAAGGTTTGCGACTGGCAGGAACGGTAGAATTTGCAGCCCTTGATAGTAAGCCTAATTACAGCCGTGCTCGCGCATTGTTACATCACGCAAGTAAACTATTAAGTCAAGCTCTGCCACAACACGGTGAAGCGTTGTGGGTCGGTTGCCGGCCTTCACTCCCTGACTATTTACCTGTCATCGGACAAGCGCCAAATCATCATAACCTTTATTTTGCACTGGGTCATCAGCACTTAGGACTGACTCAAGCCGCAATTTCAAGTGAATGTATCGCAGATCTTATTGACAACAAGCCCAACGACATCGATCTTACTCCCTTTAGTATTGCTCGATTTAACTAGCTAAGGATCACCAACAAAATGAAAGGTATTGCATATCAAAGCGCGCAGCAAGCGCTGGACAACTTAGAAGATATGACCAAAGGCGTAGCGCCAATTGGCGAAAGCGAGTATTTAGCAAGAATAGAGAAAGCACAACAATATATGCAGCAAAACAATATTGATGCACTCTATTTAAATGCTGGTACAAATTTGAAATACTTTACCGGTTTGCAATGGTACGCCAGTGAGCGGTTGGTCGGTGCTATTTTACCCGCCAATGGACAAGTTCAGTTTATCGTCCCATTTTTTGAGATTGGCTCTATTAAGGATTATTGGCTGATTGAAGGTCCTATTCATGCTTGGCAAGAAGAAGCATCTCCTTACGAGCTCGTCGCAAACGTACTTAACACACTCAATATTGATAGCACAGGCACACTCGCCATTGACGAAAGCACTGCGTTTTTTGTTGCTGATGGGATCAGACTCGCGGCACCTGAGCTTTCGCTTATCAATGCAAAGGCAGTAACCGCGCATTGTAGAATGCATAAATCGGAAAATGAAATTGCCCTTATTCAACGTGCAATGGACATGACACTTGCCGTACATAAAGCAACGGCATCTATGCTGTATGAAGGGATCACGACAACCGAAGTTGAAGCCTTTATTAATGAAGCGCACAAAAAAGTGGGGGCGCCGGGCAATTATTTTTGTATTGTGCTATTTGGTGTGGCGTCGTCATTCCCACATGGTGTAAAAAACCCACAAACGCTGAAAAAAGGCGATGTGGTTCTCGTCGACACAGGTTGTAAGTTACACGGCTATCTTAGTGATATCACCCGTACTTATGTTTTTGGCGAACCCAGTGAAAAGCAAAAGTCCGTTTGGCAAATCGAGAAGCAAGCGCAAATCGCAGCATTTAATGCAGCCAAAATTGGTGCGCCCTGTGGCGCTGTTGATAAGGCCGCGAGAGAGTATATTGCCAGCAATGGACTCGGCCCTGATTATCAACTACCAGGCTGTCCGCATCGCACTGGACATGGCATCGGCTTAGATATCCACGAATGGCCTTATTTAGTCAAAGATAACCCAGAACCGCTTGCCGCTGGAATGTGTTTTTCAAATGAACCTATGCTGGTTATTCCTTATGAATTTGGCATTCGCTTGGAAGACCATTTCTATATGACCGACGATGGTCCACGTTGGTTTACTGAACCTGCACATAGCATAGACAATCCTTTTGGGGCTGAATAACCTTAGCGATAGCTACATGATGAGATGCTCTGATAAGCAACTCATCATTTATCCTAATTGATTTAAGCAGGGGTTAATTGGTATAAACTTAACACCTGCAATTTACTGCATCACAACTTATGATAGCAACTACTCCACCACCCCCTATTACGCCGTAATTTTTACCAATATTAAAAATGAAGACGATGAAGGCTATGCTCAAACCGCTTCGAGAATGGTCGAGCTTGCACAGCTCCAACCTGGATTTTTAGGGCTCGAATCGGCGCGTGAAGAGGTTGGGATCACCGTTTCTTATTGGCGCGACCTAGAATCAATCAAAGCATGGAAAGCCAATGCTGAGCATATTGAGGCGCAAAAGAACGGCAATAAAAAATGGTATCAAAGTTATACAACTCGTATTGCCAAGGTAGAGCGTGAATATAGTCTTTGAACTAGCGCATAGTTATAGTCGCTTGTGCTTTATTTACTCGCGACTTTAATCGCGATAGTCCTTGAGGTGTTACCCCCAAATAGTTCGCAAGATCATAATTTGCTAAACCATTAACCCAATGCGGACGTTTGTCACGCAAGAAGCAATACCTTTGCGCAAGCGTATTTAGTAGTAGAAAAGCTTCTTTTGCTTCTTTAAATAGCAACTGTTGTTCCAATAATTTTAATTTAAGTGTTCGAAGATGATCTTGTTCTAGTAAGGCTAATGGGACGAGTACTATCTCTACATCATCCAGCGCAGAGATTTGATAGAAACTAGGAGATTTTTGGATCCATTCAGCGAATAAAATACAAAGCTCGCCAGCAAAATAGAACTCCTTATGTCTCAGCTCTCCTGCATCATTTACCACAGATGAGACGAGCTTGCCCGAGTTGATAAAGAAACCATAACGTTGCACTTGCCCTTGTTGCAATACTATTTCATTGCGTCCGTAGCGTTTAGTGCCGAACGCTGGGTTTTGCTGAATAAGCATCAATAATTCATTTTTTGTGGTTTCACAAAGCTGACCAAGTGTGTGAAAAGGCATAATCCCCTCGCTGAGTTGAGCAGATCAAAAAAGGCTCCTTGAGGAGCCTTTTTAACGTGTGGTATTAACTTACCAACCCGCTTTCTCTTTTAGTGCAGAACCGATTTCTGCAAGAGAGCGAACGGTTTTAACACCCGCAGCTTCAAGTGCTGCAAATTTCTCGTCAGCTGTACCTTTACCGCCTGCGATAATTGCACCAGCGTGACCCATACGCTTACCTGGAGGAGCTGTAACACCTGCGATGTAAGAAACGACAGGCTTAGTTACGTTGTGCTTGATGTACTCAGCCGCTTCTTCTTCAGCTGTACCGCCGATCTCACCGATCATTACGATAGCTTCAGTTTGCGGATCGTTTTGGAACATCTCTAGTACGTCGATGAAGTTAGTGCCTGGGATTGGGTCACCACCGATACCAACACAAGTAGATTGACCGAAGCCAGCGTCAGTTGTTTGCTTAACTGCTTCGTAAGTCAAAGTACCAGAACGTGACACGATACCTACTTTACCAGGCAAGTGGATGTGACCTGGCATGATACCGATCTTAGTTTCACCTGGAGTGATAACACCTGGGCAGTTAGGACCAATCATGCGAACGCCAGTTTCTTCTAACTTCACTTTAACATCAACCATATCTAGTGTAGGGATGCCTTCAGTGATACATACGATTAGTTCGATACCTGCGCTGATAGCTTCAAGGATAGCATCTTTACAGAACGCAGCAGGTACGTAGATAACAGATGCAGTTGCACCAGTTGACTCTACCGCTTCACGTACTGTGTTAAATACAGGTAGACCTAGGTGAGTTGTGCCGCCTTTACCAGGAGAAACACCACCAACCATTTGCGTACCGTACTGGATAGCTTGCTCAGAGTGGAAAGTACCCTGACCACCAGTGAAACCTTGACAGATTACTTTAGTATCTTTGTTAATTAGTACAGACATTATTTGCCCTCCGCAGCAGCAACTACTTTCTCAGCAGCGTCAGTTAGTGACTCAGCTGCAATGATGTCAAGGCCAGAGTTAGCTAGTACTTCACGACCAGCTTCAGCGTTAGTACCTTCAAGGCGTACAACTACAGGTACGTTTACGCCAACTTCTTTAACCGCACCGATAATACCTTCAGCGATCATGTCACAACGTACGATACCACCGAAGATGTTAACTAATACTGCTTTAACATTGTCGTCAGAAAGGATGATCTTGAATGCTTCAGATACACGCTCTTTAGTTGCGCCGCCACCAACGTCTAGGAAGTTAGCTGGCTTGCCACCGTGTAGGTTTACGATGTCCATAGTACCCATCGCAAGGCCTGCACCGTTAACCATACAACCAACGTTACCGTCTAGTGCTACATAGTTAAGTTCAAAGCTTGCTGCGTGTGCTTCACGAGCGTCTTCTTGTGAAGGATCGTGGAATTCACGGATCTTAGGCTGGCGGAACAATGCGTTGCCGTCTACACCGATTTTGCCGTCTAGGCAGTGCAGGTTACCAGCATCTGTGATCACTAGAGGGTTGATTTCTAGTAGAGCAAAGTCGTGATTGATAAACATTTGCGCTAGACCCATGAAGATCTTAGTGAATTGCTTAACTTGAGTTGGGTTCAAACCTAGTTTGAACGCTAGCTCACGACCTTGGTAAGCTTGAGGACCTACTAGTGGGTCGATCTCAGCTTTATGAATTAGTTCAGGCGTTTCTTCTGCAACTTGTTCAATTTCTACACCACCTTCAGTTGATGCCATGAACACGATTTTACGTGAACCACGGTCAACAACAGCACCTAGGTATAGTTCATTTGCAATATCAGTGCAGCTTTCTACTAAGATTTTAGCAACAGGCTGACCTTTCTCGTCTGTTTGGTAAGTAACTAGGTTTTTACCTAACCAGTTTTCAGCGAATGCGCGGATTTCGTCTTTGCTGTCTGCAAGTTTAACACCGCCAGCTTTACCACGGCCGCCTGCGTGTACTTGACACTTAACAACCCACTTGTCTCCACCGATTTTACCAGCAGCTTCAACTGCTTCTTGAGGTGTATCACAAGCAAAGCCTTCTGATACAGGTAAACCATATTCGGCAAAAAGTTGTTTTGCCTGATACTCATGCAAATTCATGATGCTTTATCCAATTTTTTATACTAAAAAAGCTGAATATTTATGCAAATAGTCAGCTATCCCAAATTGCGCACATAGTATAGATCCCAAGGCTTCTTATGAAAACCCCACTTAGACCAAAGGCGCAAAAAAAAAGCTGTATGCGAGCATACAGCTTATTCTTTAAACAAATATTATACGTCTAGAAGTAGACGTGTTGGATCTTCAAGCAACTCTTTAATTGTTACTAGGAACCCAACTGACTCCTTCCCATCGATTTGACGGTGGTCATAAGATAGCGCTAAGTACATCATAGGTAAGATTTCAACTTTACCGTTTACTGCCATAGGACGCTCTTGGATTTTGTGCATACCCAAGATTGAAGACTGTGGTAAGTTGATAATAGGCGTAGAAAGTAGCGAACCGAATACACCACCATTGGTGATAGTGAAGTTACCGCCAGTCATATCATCGACAGTTAGTTTACCATCACGACCTTTGATAGCCAGTTCACGAATATTCTTCTCGATTTCAGCAACAGAAAGCTTATCACAATCACGTAGTACCGGAGTTACTAGACCACGAGGTGTAGACACCGCGATGCTGATGTCGAAGTAGTTGTGATAAACGATATCGTCACCATCAATTGACGCGTTTACTTCAGGGAAACGCTTAAGTGCCTCAGTTACCGCTTTCACGTAGAAAGACATGAAACCTAAACGAATACCGTGACGCTTCTCAAATACCTCTTGGTATTGCTTACGAAGGTCCATGATTGGCTTCATGTTTACTTCGTTGAACGTCGTCAGCATTGCTGTTGAGTTCTTCGCTTCTAATAGGCGGTTAGCGATTGTTTTACGTAGACGAGTCATAGGTACACGCTTTTGTGTACGCTCACCTACTGGTGCAGCTGGTGCAGACGCAGCAGGCTTAGACTCTGATTTTGCAGGTGCTTTAAGGAAAGCGTCAACGTCTTCTTTAGTAATGCGACCGCCTTTACCTGAGCCTTTGATCTTAGACGCATCAAGGCCTTTTTCCGCGATAAGACGACGAACAGATGGTGTTAGTACATCTGAGTTCTCGTCAGAAGCAGCAGCTGGTGCTTCTTCTTTCTTTGCGCTTGATGATGCAGCTGGTGCGCCACCGGCAACGATTTTACCGATAACTTGATCACCAAGTACTGTCTCACCTTCAGCGTGGATATGCTCACCCATCACACCATCTTCAGGTGCAACAACTTCAAGAACCACTTTATCTGTTTCAATATCAACTAGGTTCTGGTCGCGGCTAACCGCTTCACCTGGTTGAACGTGCCAAGTTGCGATAGTAGCGTCTGCTACTGACTCAGGAAGTACAGGTACTTTAATGTCCACTTCTTTACCTTCTGCTGCTGGCGCCGATTCTGACGCTGCTGGTTGTTCATTTGATTGAGCAGGCGCTGCTGCTTCATCAGCAGCACCTAGTTGTGCAATAACTTGTTCGCCAAGAACCGTCGCGCCTTCTTCTTCAGAAATTGCAACGATAACACCATCTTCTGGCGCTACCACTTCTAAAACGACCTTATCAGTTTCGATGTCAACTAAGTTTTGATCACGAGTCACTTTATCGCCAACGCTTACATGCCATGTAGCAACCGTTGCATCGGCAACAGACTCAGGAAGAACAGGAACCTTAATTTCGGTTGTCATCTCTTATTCCTTATTTCTTAATTGTTAAAGCGTCAGCAATTAACGCGTTTTGTTCTTTAGTATGTGTAGACATGTATCCACATGCTGGTGCAGCTGAAGCCTTACGGCCTGCATACGTCAGGTTTGCGCCAGCTGGAATAGCTTCCCAGAAATGATGCTGTGAACAGTACCAAGCACCTTGGTTTTGTGGTTCTTCTTGACACCAAACAAAATCTTTTACGTGCTGATAGCGAGCCATGATCTCATCCATCTCTTTGTGAGGGAATGGGTATAGCTGTTCAACACGAACGATAGCAACGTTGTTAAGCTCTTGCTTACGACGCTCTTGCAGTAGTTCGTAATAAACCTTACCGCTACAGAACACTACACGCTCAACGTTTTCAGGATTGATATCATCAATCTCGTCGATCATGTTGTTGAACACGCCTTCAGATAGCTCTTCTAGACTAGAAACAGCTAATGGATGACGTAGTAGCGACTTAGGTGTCATTACAATCAATGGACGACGCAGTGGACGAACAGATTGACGACGCAGCATTGCGTATACTTGCGCTGGTGTTGACGGCACACATACTTGCATATTGTGGTCAGCGCAGAGCTGTAAATAACGCTCTAAACGCGAAGAGCTATGCTCTGGACCTTGACCTTCATAGCCATGAGGAAGTAAGAGTGTTAAACCACATAAACGACCCCACTTCTGCTCACCTGAGCTAAGGAATTGGTCGAATACTACTTGAGCACCGTTGGCGAAGTCACCAAACTGTGCTTCCCACAGAACTAATGACGTTGGCTCTGCCGTTGCGTAGCCATATTCGAACGCCAGTACCGCTTCTTCCGATAGTACTGAATCGTACACTTCAAACAGACCTTGACCTTCACGAATGTTTTGTAGCGGAAGGTAAGTAGACGCGTCTTTTTGGTTATGTACTACGGCATGACGGTGGAAGAATGTACCACGACCAGAATCCTGACCAGTAAGACGTACATCTGTTCCTTCGTCGACCAAGGTCGCGTAAGCCAATGTCTCAGCCATACCCCAATCAAGCATTTTCTCGCCTTGCGCCATTAATTTACGATCGTCGTAAATCTTTTTAACGCGTGATTGTGCTTTGTGGCTCTCAGGGTAGTTAGCAATCTTTTCACCAAGCGCTTTGAGTTTATCTAATGCAACTTTTGGCTCATAAGGCGTGTCCCAATCGTGACCAACATACTTAGACCAATCAGAAGAGTGCTTGGTTTCTTTTTGAATTTCTTCTACTACACAAACGCCTTTATCAAGGCCATTTCGGTAATCGTCAGCAATTTGTTTCGCATCTTCTTCAGAAATTACACCTTCGCGTACAAGTTGGTCAGCATATAACTGGCGAGGTACAGGGTGCTTTTTGATCTTCTGATACATCAACGGCTGCGTTGCATTTGGCTCATCTGCTTCGTTGTGGCCGTGACGACGGTAACATACTAAGTCAATCACCACATCACGCTTAAACTTGTTACGGAAATCAAGTGCAACTTGTGTAACAAATGCAACAGCTTCAGGATCATCCGCGTTCACGTGGAAGATTGGTGCCTGAACCATTTTAGCGATATCAGTACAGTATTCAGTCGAACGTGTATCTTCTCGTTTTGACGTAGTGAAACCAACTTGGTTATTCACTACGATACGAATAGAACCGCCAACGCCGTATGCACGTGTTTGCGATAAGTTAAACGTTTCTTGTACGACACCTTGACCTGCGATTGCAGAGTCGCCGTGTATTGTGATGGGCAATGCTTTAGAACCACTTTGGCAATTCAAGCGGTCAAGACGAGCCCGTACCGATCCCATTACTACCGGGTTTACGATTTCAAGGTGAGATGGGTTAAATGCCAATGCCATGTGAACATTGCCGCCCTTCGTACCGAAGTCAGAAGAGAAACCCATGTGGTATTTAACATCACCAGAACCTGCGTGCTCGCCGTACTTACCAGCAAACTCATCAAATAGCTCTTGTGGGTTTTTACCCAGTACATTCACTAGTACGTTCAGACGACCACGGTGGGCCATACCAATTACTGCTTCTTGCTGACCGCTTTCACCGGCACGGTGGATAAGCTCTTTCAGCATAGGCACAAGCGAATCACCGCCTTCTAGAGAGAAACGCTTAGCACCCGGGAATTTTGCACCCAAATACTTTTCTAAGCCGTCTGCAGCAGTTAGACCTTTGTAGATTCTTAGTTTGGTTTCTTTGTCGAATTGTGGCTTCGAGAAGGACGATTCCAAACGCTGTTGTAACCAACGTTTTTCTTCGGTAGACGTGATGTGCATGTACTCAGCACCGATAGAGCCACAGTATGTCGCTTTAAGCGCAGCGTACAAGTCTTTGAGTTTCATTGTCTCTTTGCCACAAGCAAAAGAGCCAACATTAAATTCTTTATCTAAGTCTGCATCGGTTAAATCATGAAAAGCAGGGTCAAGATCGCGAACACGTTCTCTATCCCATATCCCTAAAGGATCTAGGTTAGCGTTCTGATGACCTCTGAAACGGAATGCATTAATTAACTGCAGAACTTTAACTTGCTTGGCATCAGCAGAACCCTCTGCAGAAACCACGACTTCTCTGTGTTTGTTTTTAGCAAGCTCCGCGAATTGCGCTCTTACTTCTGAATGTTTAGTGTCAACATCCACACCATCAACTTTAGGTAGTTGATCAAACACCTCTCGCCACTCTTCTGGCACTGAAGCTGCATCATCTAGATACGCCTCATATAGATCTTCTACGTACGCAACGTTACCGCCGTACAAATGCGAAGATTCTAGCCATGCCTTCATCACACCTTCGTGCATCTATTAGCCCTTTTATCTAGCGCAGAAACTCAAACGAAAACAAGATGGCAAGCTTTTGCTTGCCATCTTAGCTAGTAGTATGTGTTATACCGAACGGTTTAACAACATTGATTTAATTTGTCCAATTGCCTTAGTTGGATTAAGGCCTTTTGGACATACGCTAACACAGTTCATAATACTGTGACAGCGGAATACGCTGAACGCGTCATCAAGACCAGCAAGACGTTCTTCTGTCGCTGTATCACGGCTATCTGCCAAGAAACGATAAGCGTGTAGAAGACCCGCAGGACCGATGAACTTATCTGGGTTCCACCAGAAAGAAGGACAAGACGTTGAACAACATGCACAAAGAATACATTCGTACAGACCATCTAGCTTTTCACGTTCTTCAATAGATTGAAGACGCTCTTCACCACCGGTTGGCTTGTCGTTGATCAAGAATGGCTTAACCTTCTCGTATTGCGTATAGAACTGGCTCATATCGATTACTAAGTCACGGATCACCGGAAGACCTGGTAATGGACGAATGACGATCTTGCCTTTGCCACCTTTCTGCAGTGCAGAAATCGGGGTAATACATGCAAGGCCGTTTTTACCATTCATATTAATACCGTCAGAACCACATACCCCTTCACGGCATGAACGACGGAAAGATAAAGATGGATCTTGCTCTTTCAACTGCATAAGAGCATCTAACACCATCATGTCACGACCTTCCTCTACTTCTAGAGAGTAGTCTTGCATGCGTGGTGCTGCATCTTCATCAGGATTATAACGATAAACAGATAATTCTAAAGTTGCCATCGCTTAGCTCCTAGTATGTACGTGCTTTCGGTGGGAATGCTTCACGAGTCTTGGGCGCGTAGTTTACTTCACGCTTACTCATAGACTCAGACTCTGGGTTGTAAATCGAATGACACAACCAGTTTTCATCATCACGCTCTGGGTAATCGAAACGAGAGTGTGCACCACGACTTTCTGTACGGAAGTTCGCAGCAACCGCTGTCGAGTACGCTGTTTCCATCAAGTTATCTAACTCTAGACACTCAATACGTTGCGTGTTGAATTCAGCAGACTTATCGTCAAGACGTGCGTACTGTAGACGCTCACGAATCTCTTTAAGTTCTTTAAGACCTTCAGCCATTGCATCGCCTTCACGGAATACCGAGAAGTTAAGCTGCATACAACGTTGCAGATCTTTCTTAATTTGTACAGGATCTTCACCCTGACCTTTCGCAGACGTTTCCCAACGATTAGTACGCGCAAGTGCTGCATCTACGTTATCGTTGCTCGCTTCTTTAGCGATTTCAGCGTCTTTCAGGTAAGTACCAAGGAAGTTACCCGCCGCACGACCGAATACGACAAGGTCAAGGAGTGAGTTACCGCCTAAACGGTTTGCACCATGGACAGATACACAGGCAATCTCACCAACTGCAAATAGACCTTCTACGATCTTTTCATTGCCTTGACCGTCTACGTTCAGTACTTGACCGTTTACGTTGGTTGGTACGCCACCCATCATGTAGTGACAAGTTGGGATTACTGGAATTGGCTCTTCCGCTGGATCCACGTGTGCGAACGTCTTCGCAAGGTCACATACGCCAGGTAGACGAAGGTTAAGTGTCTCAGCACCTAAGTGGTCAAGCTTCAGCTTGATATGTGGACCCCAAGGACCTTCACAACCACGACCTTCACGAATTTCTGTCATCATTGAACGTGCTACAACGTCACGTGACGCAAGGTCTTTCGCGTTTGGCGCATAACGTTCCATGAAGCGCTCGCCATCTTTATTTAGAAGGTAACCACCTTCACCACGACAACCTTCTGTTACTAGTACACCCGCACCTGCGATACCTGTCGGGTGGAACTGCCACATTTCCATGTCTTGCATTGAAATGCCAGCACGAACCGCCATACCAACGCCGTCACCTGTGTTGATGTGCGCATTCGTTGTTGATGCGAAAATACGACCCGCACCACCAGTTGCAAGAACAACTGCTTTTGATTTGAAATAGGTGATTTCACCTGACTCGATGTCGATTGCGGTGACACCCACTACATCGCCATTGTCATTTTTTACTAGGTCTAGTGCATACCACTCAGAGAAAACGTTTGTTTTGTTTTTAACGTTTTGCTGGTATAGGCAGTGTAGCAACGCGTGACCAGTACGGTCCGCTGCGGCTGCTGTACGTGCAGCTTGCTCGCCACCAAAGTTTTTCGACTGACCACCGAAAGGACGCTGATATACGCGACCATTCTCAAAACGAGAGAAAGGTAGACCCATGTTCTCAAGTTCAGTGATAGCTTCTGGACCTGTTTTACACATGTACTCGATAGCGTCTTGGTCACCGATGTAATCAGAACCTTTAACCGTATCGTACATGTGCCATTCCCAGTTGTCCTCGTGAGAGTTACCTAGCGCAACGGTGATACCACCCTGTGCTGATACTGTATGAGAACGAGTTGGGAAAACTTTTGAAATAAGAGCACAAGTTTTGCCTGATTCCGAGATAGCAAGTGCCGCGCGCATACCCGCACCGCCTGCACCGACTACAACTGCGTCAAATTCACGTACGTTATATTTCACTTAAACACCCCACAGAACAAACAGACCAATAGCTACGTAAGCTAAAGCCATAAGGTTTAATACAAAGCCAAGAATAGTGCGAGTTGTTGAGTTCTTAACGTAGTCAGTTAGAACCTGCCACAAACCGATGCGTGTATGTACCATGATACATACTAGTGTGATCATCGTTGCTGCTTTCACAGCTAAATTTGCGAACAACCCTGACCAAGCTTCATAAGTTAGTTCAGGAGTTATTAGAAGATAGCCTACGATGAATACCGCGTAAGCTAGGATAATTAACGCAGTTGTACGTAGTGACACGTAGTCTTGTACGCCATCACGCTTTAGAGTCGCTTGATTTAAGACCATATCCATACTCCAGCCAAAATTGCTACGATAACCCAAAGTGCTAGTGCAATCTTCGCGCTATTGTTGCCTGATTCTAATTCTTCCCAATGTCCCATATCCTGGATCATGTGACGGATACCACCGATGATGTGGTAAGACAATACAGTTAGGGTGCCCCACGCGATGAATTTCGCGATAAAGCCAGACATCAGTTCTTTTACAAACTCGAAGCCTTCAGGAGAAGAAAGGGATTCAGACCAAGCCCAAATCACAAAGGTCAAAGCGAAGAAGAAAGCAACACCGGTGACACGGTGAAGAATCGACGCTTTAGCCGTTGGCGGCATAGATATAGTCGTAAGATCTAGATTTACAGGTCTTTGCTTTTTCACAGTTACTTGCCCATCTTTGCCCACAAAGGAGCTCATCTACTTGTTTTTATGAAACCCACCTACATATTGCAAATGTAGGTGGCACACTCTAGATAAACCAATTAGGACACCAAAAAGTTCACTCGAGTGTAAAAATTGATGTAAAAATAGGTTTACCCACAGACGATACGGTATAAAACCGTTGACAGTATATAAGGCTATGCGCCCTTTTACAATTCTTGTTTAGATAGAGACGCTTGCGAATTAGCGAATGGTCTAATATTTAATCGTCGTAGAATATTTATTATACATTTATGCATAAATCACAGAAAAATTGACTTTTAACCTAGGTTATAAGTTAGAATGATCTGAATTTGCTTAACATTAGTATCACAACATAACAATCAGAATATTGTTATTAAATAGGAGACAAATAGATGGCAGATAAAAAAGCCACAGTCCATATTGATGGTCACGATCCGATTGAGTTACCAATTTACGAAGGTACAGCTGGTCAAGACGTAGTTGACGTTCGTTCTTTGGGTGCTCACGGCCTATTTACGTATGACCCAGGATTTATGTCGACTGCCTCTTGTGACTCGTCTATCACTTACATTGACGGTGCCAAAGGTGTACTGCTTCATCGCGGTTATCCAATTGAGCAACTTGCTGAAAATTCTAACTATATTGAACTTTGCTACCTACTATTAAACGGTGAATTACCAAGCGAAGAACAACTAGCTGAGTTCTCAGATGAGATCACTCGCAATACAATGATGCACGAGAAGATAGCTGCGTTTTTCCAAGGCTTCCGTGTAGATGCACACCCTATGGCAATGCTATGTGGTGTAGTTGGTGCGTTATCTTCGTTCTACCACTCAGATTTGGATATTTCTGACGAAGATCAACGTATGCGTTGTGCAATCAAGTTAGTAGCTAAGCTACCAACAATTGCTGCAATGGCGTACAAATATAACGTTGGCCAACCGTTCGTATACCCACGTAACGACTTGAGCTACGCAGAAAACTTCCTCCACATGATGTTCTCTGTGCCAGCTGAAGACTACAACGTCAGCCCTGTACTTGCTAAAGCAATGGATCGTATTTTCATGCTTCACGCAGATCACGAGCAAAACGCGTCAACTTCAACAGTTCGTCTTGCTGGCTCTTCAGGTGCAAACCCTTACGCGTGTATCGCGGCAGGTATTGCATCACTTTGGGGTCCTGCACACGGTGGCGCAAACGAAGCATGTTTAACTATGCTTGAAGAAATCGGCTCTGTTGATCGTATTGACGAGTACGTTGCAAAAGCAAAAGACAAGAACGATCCGTTCCGTCTAATGGGCTTTGGTCACCGCGTTTATAAAAACTTTGACCCACGTGCGACGGTAATGCGTCAAACGTGTCACGAAGTGCTTAAAGAGCTAAACATTCAAGATCCACTGCTTGACGTAGCAATGAAACTTGAACAGATTGCCCTAGAAGACCCTTACTTCATTGAGAAGAAGCTATACCCGAATGTAGACTTCTATTCAGGTATCATTCTTAAAGCAATCGGTATCCCAACAAGCATGTTTACAGTTATCTTCGCGATGTCTCGTACTGTGGGTTGGATTTCACACTGGAACGAAATGCTTTCTCAGCCAGGACACAAAATTGGTCGTCCGCGTCAGCTTTACAAAGGCTACACGTCTCGCGACTACAAAACACAAAACGACAGATAATCTCGTTATTGTGTTTGAAAAGGCCGCTTAATGCGGCCTTTTTTGTTTTAATATCGCCGCGTATTCGTTAAAATCGCGCTGCTCAATTAACTCAGGTACGTTATGACTGACATCCAATCTCTGCGCAACGACTTTCCAATTTTGAACAAACAACTTGATGGACAGCCGCTTTGCTATCTTGACTCTGCTGCCACAGCGCAAAAACCGAACAAAGTCATTGATGTCATAAAAACTTTTTATCAAGATGAGAATTCAAACGTACATAGAGGTTTACACACGCTTAGTGAAAACGCCACTGTTCGCTACGAAAGTGCCCGAGAAACAATTGCAAATTTTTTAAATGTAGAAACAAGAGAAATCGTATGGACCAGCGGCGCAACTGAATCACTAAACTTGTTGGCTCATGGCCTGAGTGCACGCTTCAATTCAGACAGCGTAATTGCCATCAGTCCCTTTGAACATCACGCTAACATAGTGCCTTGGCAAGAAGCCTGTCAACGTACTGGCGCCACTTTACTTGTCTTGCCTATGCTAGACGGCGTCCTCGACGAGCAAGGCGCTATTGCGCTGTTAAAGCAGCATAAACCTGATGTGTTGGCAATGGGTCATGTTTCAAACGCACTTGGAAACATTCATCCAGTTGAGTCGCTCATCTCGGTTTGCAAAGCCTTGGGTACCATCACGGTTATCGACGGCGCACAGTCTTTACTGCATTTAAGACCTGATCTGAAGGCACTGGATTGCGATTTTTATGCTTTTTCAGCTCATAAAGCATTAGGGCCAACAGGTGTCGGCGGACTTTATGGTAAATACCAGCAACTAAATGCCCTCCCCGTATACAAAACTGGCGGCGAAATGATAAAAGAAGTGAGTTTCGAGCGATCCAGCTATCGAGATGCACCTGGCAAGTTTGAGCCCGGCACTCCCAATATTTCTGGCGTCATCGGTTTTGCCGCAGCGATAGATTATGTAAATGAGATTGATCCAAGTGCACTTCAACGTTATGAGCAAGCGCTCTATCACTCCCTTTTAGCAAAGCTAAGACTGATTGAAGGCATCACGGTTTATGGCGATACACAAAACAATGTTGGCGTCGTCAGTTTTAACTATAAAAACGAGCACCACTACGATCTTGCCACGCTACTCAATACGTATGGCGTAGCAGTCAGAAGCGGTCACCACTGTACTCAACCTCTTATGAAAATGCTCAAGGTTAATGGGACAGTACGTGCAAGTTTGGCGTTTTATAATAATGAAGATGATATTGAGCATTTTATTAATGCGTTAAAATCCACAATAGAATTATTAGATTAACCTTATGAATATTGAACATATCACAAAAAAATTATCTGAAAGTCATGGCTGGCAAACCAAATACCGTGAAATCATGCTGCTCGGTAAACAACTTCCAGCACTTCCAGAAGCGCTAAAAGTCGACTCAGCGTTAGTGTCTGGCTGTGATAGTAAAGTTTGGCTCTATGTGGACTTAGATGAAAGCGCGCAGCAGCTCGTACTTATTGCCGACTCAGATACGCGTATTGTCAAAGGATTACTTGCAATTATCCTTGCTGCGTACGCAGGTAAAACGCCAGAGCAAGTAAGCCAGTTTAATGCTTATGAACTGTTTGAGTCGCTTGGATTAATTGCTCACCTAAGTCCATCTAGAGGTAATGGTATACGTGCGATTGTTGAACAGATCCAAGTGCAGGCGGAGATATTAAAATAAAGTGATATAAGGTGCTCAAACGAGCACACTTATTCGCTGCTTTTGCTTTGTTTATCTAGGTACTTACGTATTGCTTTGGACGCGGCAAAAAAACCAAAACTCCCAGTTACCATAGTAGCCGAGCCAAACCCAGTCGCGCAGTCCATATTTTTCCCACCTTCAGCTTGTTGCTTTGCTTTGCACACGGTGCCATCGGTACTTGGGTAAACGAGTTGCTCTGTGGAATACACGCAATCTACACCAAATTTACGTTTTGGATTATCGCTAAAGTTATATTGTTTTCTGAGGATATAGCGTACTTTTGCTAGCAGCGGATCATGGGTCGTCTTTGCCACATCCCCATATTGGATCTGGCTCGGATCGGTTTGACCGCCTGCACCACCTGTAGTGATCACCGGTATTTTATTGCGCTTACAATGCGCGATTAGCGCCGCTTTCTCTTTAACCGCGTCGATACAGTCGATAACATAATCAAAGCCTTGAATGTAGTTTCTAATGTTATCTAACATCAAAAAATCATCGATCAGGGTAACTTCACAATCTGGGTTAATCGCAAGACAGCGATCTCGCATTGCCTCAATTTTTTGCATCCCGATACTTTCACTATGAGCATGTAACTGACGGTTAATGTTGGTTACACAAATATCGTCCATATCGATAAGCGTTATTTTACCTATACCCGTTCTCACTAGCGCTTCTACAGCCCAACTGCCAACGCCACCAATACCAATGATACAAAAGTGTGCTTTACTTAATGCTTCTAACTCGGCGTTACCGTATAACCGAGCAATGCCGCCAAATCTTAGTTCTCTATTCGAATCAGTCATGTTACCACTCTAATTGACTTGGATTTTGCCAACTTGCAAAGATTTCATGTGCCAATAAATGGCCAAATGCACCATCACCTTCAGGCGCCGCTTGATAGTGCTGATGGTTACCTTGCCACTCAAATTCAAGGCAAAATGCGTGAAGATAAGTTCTATCTGCAGGCTCTCCACTATAGGCTAAATCACCTAAAATTGGCGCACCGATGCTTTTTAGTGCCACCCGAATTTGGTGTGTTTTACCGCTAAACGGTTTAACGATACAAGCGCGTAGATTGGTCGCTACAGAGCATGAATAAAATCGAGTTACTGCAGGGTTTAGCTTAGTTTTAACCAGTTTATAGGTACCTCTGCGCGACTTAGCCATATCGCCTTTTATCCAGCCTTGCTTTTTCTTAGGCTTCGCACTAACTAATGCCAGATAAAATTTGTCTATTTGCCGGGAGGAAAACAGGTTCGTTAGCTGTTTTGCAGCCTCGCTAGACTTCGCCAAGAGAATAAGCCCCGATGTGACTTTATCGAGGCGATGAACCGGAAATAAGGCATAGCCTAGTTGCTCCGTCAGTAAGGCAACAAAACCTGCACCATCCTCGCTGTGGAAGCTTACCCCTTGTGGTTTGTATGCAACCACATAGTCCACTTCGTCCGCAATTAGCTTAAACTTTTCCATTTAACATCTCTTGGACTCGTGCCAAGTCTTCGGGAGTATCCACTCCGGCATGCACAGGCTTTGCCGCTTTAGCGACCTTAATTTTGTATCCATGATACAGTACACGTAGCTGCTCTAGTGACTCTTGTACCTCTAGCGGTGAAACACTTAGCGATAAATAGGTTTTAATAAACCCCGCTCGATAGGCATATATGCCAACGTGACGTTTAAAGTGGCTCACTGGAATGCTATTTCTGTCAAGCGTTAACATGCTGTCACGCTGAAACGGAATAGACGAGCGAGAGAAATACAGCGCGTTGTCTTGAATATCAGACACCACTTTCACTGCGTTCGGATTCAACACCTCTTCCACATCTTCCACATCAACGCACAAAGTCGCCATCGGTGCATCCGAATGATGCAGTAGTGCTGCGACTTGTGCGATGTTATCAGGCTCTAACAGTGGCTCATCGCCTTGAACGTTTACCACCAAGGTGTGTTCATCCAGTCCCAGTTGCTCAACAACTTCGGCGAGTCTCTCAGTACCAGATTGGTGATCTTCACGTGTCATTAGCACGTTATCGGTGAAGTCTTTCGCTGCATCAAATACTGCACGGTGGTCTGTTGCGATATAAACTGCTGCAGCGCCAGATTGAATTGCCTGTTCATAAACACACTGGATCATTGGTTTACCGCCGATATCAGCAAGTGGTTTACCAGGTAACCTGCTTGAAGCATAGCGTGCTGGAATAACGACTACGAATTCCACTGCTCAACCTCATCGCTGCTCAGCTCCCGCGCTTCGTTTTCCAATAACACTGGAATATCATCTTTGATCGGGTACGCAAGCTTGGCTGCTGTGCTTATCAACTCTTTGTTTTCTTTGTCATATCTTAATTTGCCTTTACATACTGGGCAGGCGATTATTTCTAGTAATTTGGTATCAAAGGCCATGATAAATCTCTTTCTTTTTAAGTAAATTTAATACCGCTTTTTCAAGCGCTGATGTAGGTTTGGCATCTACTTTGAGGTAATACCAATTATCTTTTGCAAATGCGCGACACTTTACCGCATCTTTCTCTGTCATAAAAATAGCGCCGTTATCGATTTGCGAGAAGTCGGACGCTTGATATGGATGGTGATCCGCAAAATGTAGGCTTTCACTCAGAACAATCCCCCTATCTCGTAGCGTATTTTCAAATCGCACGGGATTGCCGATTGCACAGACTGAAGCACCAACCATTTCTATATTGGACGCTGGACTATCATCTGCAACACGAAAAAAGCCAACTGTCTCTAGCGTGTAGGAATAACTTTCGCATCCACCATTGTATACGGCGAGATCGACACTCTGTATACGCTTAGGTAACTCCCTAAGGGGCCCTGCAGGCATCCACAAACCATTACCAAAGCGTCGCTCGGCATCAACGATACACAATTCAATATCTCGTGCTAATTTATAGTGCTGTAGTCCATCGTCACTGACGATGATGTTTACATCGCTAGTGTCCAATAATTTTTCAATGCTCGCTTGTCTATCGGCACCAATCATCACTGGGCATTTTAGACGCTTGGCAAGTAAACAAGGTTCATCACCGCCCTCTTCCGTTGAGGTTGCTTCAGTCACCAAAAAGGGGGTTGAACTAGGTTTCGCACCGTAGCCTCGACTGATCACCCCAACCTTAAAGCCAAGCTTTTCAAGAAAAGGGACTAACCAAAGCACAAATGGCGTTTTGCCATTACCGCCCACACTGATGTTACCGACAATAATAACCGGAACAGGCGAACGGTAGGCAGGGCAAAAACCGAGTTGATAAAGCCCCTTTCTTATCAAGCTAATAAGTCCAAATAACAGGCTTAACGGAAGCAATAATAGCGTCAGTATTCCCGGTTTTTTATACCAACTTTGCTCTATTTTTGATGCCATTTATTGCTCACCAAACTGCATTTTGCAAAGTGCGTAATAGACGCCTTCCTGCGCGACCAGTTCAGCATGCTTGCCTTGTTCGATGATCTTGCCTTTATCTAGCACATAGATGCAGTCGCAACGTTCGATTGTCGATAATCGATGGGCAATTACTATGGTTGTTTTGTCAGCCATCAGCTCTTCTAACGCTTGTTGGATCAAACGCTCAGATTCTGTGTCCAATGCTGATGTTGCTTCATCTAAAATAAGGATAGGCGCATCTTTCACAATAGCACGCGCGATAGCGATACGTTGTCGTTGTCCGCCAGAAAGCATCACGCCATTTTCACCAACAAGGGTATTTAGACCCTCTGGAAGATCTTTAACAAATTCCCAGACGTGAGCTTGTTTTACGACTTTTTCTAGCGCTTCTTGCGATAACGGTTGTTTTAACGAGTACATAATATTGTTTGCAATGGTGTCATTAAACAATACGACTTGCTGCGACACGATAGAAAACTGCGCGCGTAGATCCGCAAGCTGGTACTCATTTATATTCGTGCCGTCTAACTCAATACTACCCGCTTCAATATCATAGTAACGCGGTAATAGATTAGAAATCGTTGATTTTCCCGAGCCACTTCTCCCAACCAGCGCAATACTCTGCCCGGCTTTGATTTCAAGGTTTAATGACTCAATCACCGGATCGTTTTTAGATGGATAAGTAAAGGTTAAGTCGTTGACTTGCAGGTTACCTTGCGCACGAGATAAAGACTGTGTGCCAGTGTCCTTTTCTTTTTCAAGATCAATCACCGCAAACACACTTTTCGCCGCAGAGATCCCGCGTTGCAGGTCGCTATTCACATTGGCAAGTTGTTTTAATGGACGCAGCATCATCATCATAGAGGTGATCAAAGTGACAAAAGTGCCCGATGAAATTTTATCCACCATAGAAGGCATCGCGACAATCGCGAGTATCACCGCCATTGCGCTCGCCGCGATGATTTGGATGATAGATACGCTCAGCGCTTTAGTCGCATCCATTTTTACGCGTTGTTGACGGTTATGATTATTGACCTTAGCAAAGTGAGAGATGGTTTTATCTTGTCCACCAAAGCCATGAATGACCTTATGACCTGCCATCATTTGCTCTGAGCTTTTCGTCACCTCTCCCATCGCATCTTGAATATTCTTGGAGATCTTCTTAAAACGCTTAGACACCACTGTGACTATCACTGCCACGATTGGTACTACAACTAAAAAAATGAGCGAGAGCTGCCAGCTTGCATAAAACATCGTAATGAGCAGGAAAAATACAAATGCACCTTCACGGATCAGCACTTGGAGTGCCTTAGTAACGGCCTGCTGTACCTGCTCCGTATCAAAAGTGATTTTTGATATCAATTCGCCATTAGAATGTTGGTCATGAAACGATACAGGTAAATACAACATGTGTTCAAATAGTTGCTGTCGCAAAGCTCGCACAACCTGAGATCCAACATAAGACAAACAATACGATGCCATATAGTTAAAGATACCGCGTCCAATAACTAACGCGATGACAACAAAGGGAGCCAATTTTAGTACATCGCGATTGCCTGCGGTTAGACCCTCGTCAATAAACGGATCCATTAATGCGACGAACGAAGCATCCATCGCTGCGTACCCTATCATGCCAATTACTGAAAATATGGCGGCGAGTTTAAAGTCTTTTACATAGCTAAATAATCTAGCGTAAATCTGCTTGTCGGTTGGTTGCATTGCCAGCCTCTACTTTTCTATATGGCATTATTGTAACTTTCAAATCGTTAAAACTGAATGGATTATCTGAGAAACCAGTAATTTTCCACTTCTCGGCCTCGTTCAACTATAATTTCATGAGCAAAAATTGAGATCTTTATATGGCCATCTAAGGCGGTATCCAATAGTGTGCTCCCTACTCTTTGGTATCTTTCAATCACTTTCTTATTGGGAATTTTCCAAGGCGAATAAAAGGCACGAGAAAATATCGCAATATCTGGGTCAACTGCTTGGATAAACTGCTCGCTTGAAGAGCTACCACTACCATGATGCGGAACCAGTAATATATCGGCCTTGAGTGCTTCTTTTTCTAGATTAAGCAGCTTAGTTTCAGTGACTTTCTCAATATCTCCTGGTAATAAAAGCGTAAAGCGCCCATCTGAGATACGAACCACACAAGAATTATTATTGTCATTGTTCGACACTTCTTGAGGCCAGATCACAGATACGTCTAGTCCTTGAAATTGATGTGTTCCTAGCACGCAGCTATCAGCAGCACTTGCTGGGTGAAAATGCTGTAAGGATTTCCCGCCGTCATAGGCAATAAGGTCATCAACGCCACCATTATGGTCACCATCGTTATGACTAATGATGGTATCTTGTAGCGTAATTCGATTATTCAAAAGGTAGGGTTTTATCACAAACTCAAACATCGAAAAATAACCGAAATACTTGGCCCCCACATCATAGAGCAGCCCTTTGTTATCACGAGAAACTAACACAGCGGTTCCGTGACCCACATCAAAAACATCGATTTGCCATAGTGGAGAAACTCGAAATTGATACTGAACGAGGAAAAACAATATGGGTAATAAACCAAGATAATTTCTGAATAAAAACAGCAGCAAAGCACTTAAGTAGCTGGTTATTAAAAACACGGACGAAACGCTGGGTATATCGACCCAACTTAGTGGAGAGCTTTGCAATAACTCAAAAAGAACCACGAGTCCATTATCAACTAAATGAAGAGGTAGTTGCCAACCAATAGCGTGTAACGCAGTAACATGAAGCAGTAGTAGCGGAAATACCACTATAGAAATCAACGGGATCACTATGATGTTCGCAACCAATGAAATGATACTCGCACCGGAAAAGAAATACAGATTAAGCGGTAACAAGCAGATAAATAACGCAAGCTGCAACTTGATTAACGCAAGCAGTTTCGCCCCTAAACCTTGGCCAACTTTTGTCACTAACGTGACGATAATCGCAACCGCAAAAAAGGAATAATATAAACCTGGGTTGAGTAGTGAAAATGGGTCTACCATCAAGACGATAGTCAACGCTACCGTTAACACCTGAAGCGCTTTAAGTCGCACGGCAAAGAGGTAACACGCAACCCATACCATTGCCATGATCACAGCTCGAGTCGCCGATACGCTGTAGCCGCAAAGAACGACGTAACCAAAACACAAAAGTAACGCAAAAACTAAACACCACTGATGTAAGTTAGCTGCTTGGGAAATTATTACCGGGGTACAATACAGCACGACTTTTATCAGCAAAAACGCGATGGCAAATACCATTCCGATATGAAGCCCTGAAATCGCTAACAGATGGCTCAAACCAAGACTTCTAAATTGTGTTTTATTTTCGAGGTCGACTTTGCTTGTATCGCCGGTTAACAAAATATAATACAGCCAAGCATAGCTTAGCCCATTTAGCTTTTTATCTATGAATAAGCGGTAGTTATCTCGCCACGTAATGTCCTTTATTACCGAATTGATTGTTTTGATGCTGCCCTTAAAATACATATGCTTTCTAAACGCATGCAATTCAGCATTAAAAAGTCCGATATTAACTCGGCTACGATAACGCTTAAGTTTTACCGTAAATTCAATGTGGTCACCGACAGCCAACATAGGCGTTGATGCGTCACGATATAGCTTTGCGTTAACCGTACGCCAACGCGCAAACTGGTAGTCGTTAACTTGCTCAAGCTTTACCTTTAACGCTTCACCTATCACAGAATTATCAACCTCAATAACTTTACCCGAAGCTGTAACAAGCTGCGATTGCCACATTTCTGGTGTTTTTAGCTGATAAAAAACAAGGTAATGACTAAGACCAATGGAAATCCCTAAAATAAATCCTGCCAATATAGGACAAAAAAGCTTAGAATAGCGGCCCATGAAGTAGAGGAATATGCTTATTGCGGCTAATCGCCAATTGTCGAGAAGAAATACCGCACTGAAGCAACCCAGAATTATTCCAAAACATATCAGAATCCAAGTAGATGGCAGCTGCAAATGGCGAAAAAAACGATTCAACGCTTTTTACCTGATCATAATAAAATCAAACAACAGAAATCATTAAAAATCTTTGGTAAGTTACTGCATGATGCCAACCTCTGGCATTTAAACCGGCGCTCAGCACGCGGCGCATTCTCGGTGGGGCTATTTTTCGCATTCATCCCTGTTCCTTTTCAAATGGTACTGGCAGCAGCACTAGCAATTCCATTTCGCGTCAACTTGCCTTTGTCTATTGCACTCGTGTGGATCACCAATCCCCTCACAATGCCGCCTATATTTTATTGCTCATACTTAGTCGGTGTATTTGCGCTTGGCCAAGAACAACAACCATTCCATTTTGAAGCGAGTTGGGAATGGCTTGCACAAAGCCTAACAACAATTGGCCCTGCATTTATCGTTGGTTCTTTGATCTGCGCAACACTTGCCGCCATTATCGGCTTTTTCGGTATCGACTACCTGTGGCGACGTTCAGTGAATAAAGCGTGGCAAAGTCGCGGCCAAGGCTAATACCAGTATAGTTAAGATTTGTACCGCTTGAGTTAAATATCGAATTGAATTTGCTAATATTTCTTTTCAAACACAAAAAAAGCCCTTACGGGCTTTTTTATCGTCTAAGTTGTACTTTAGGCTTTACGGCGTCTTCTCAGCGCCACTAGTGGTATCGCGAGTAAACTAAGCCAAGACCAGCTCGCAGATTGACGCTCATACGTCTCTGCTTCAGGTGGTGTGCAGTTTTCTGGTTCACCAGAAATTGGTGTAAGTAATACAGGTAAGCTTACTGATTCATACTCAGTCTCGCCCTTACTGTCTTTCTCAATTTCACCTAACGTATTACGTCTTTCAACCGTTTTGGTTGCAATCGCATATATCTTATTGTCGTCAGTGATCTTCACGGCTTCTGCAATGGTGTAAGGGAAAGAATCGCTCTTACAAGGAAGAAGAGAGTTAATATTAACGAGCTTCTCTGCACCAATTTCGTATAAAAACGCTTCTCGACGACGGTTAGAACCACTCTTTTCTGTAACACCTTGGCCAACAACAAAGCCATTATTATTGATATCAGTGATTGCCGTCGCCGAGCCTTCGAAGTATGCAGGCATTTCTTTGAACTCGGCGGTATTCGCATTAAAATAGAAACCTGTTGAGTCATATTCTCTTGAGCCATTCGATGACCGACCAAACACACCAAC
This sequence comes from Pseudoalteromonas piscicida, assembly GCF_002208135.1. NCBI lineage: Bacteria > Pseudomonadati > Pseudomonadota > Gammaproteobacteria > Alteromonadales > Pseudoalteromonadaceae > Pseudoalteromonas > Pseudoalteromonas piscicida. The sequence goes on along the minus strand of NZ_CP021646.1, from coordinate 1,592,097 downwards.
TATGGTACCGTTGTCATTTACATCAACTGCTTGGCTGTATTCGATAAAGCTTTCAACTTCTTTGATGCGCTTGATTTCACCATCTTTATAATAAACAGCTTGCCCATATGGCAATAAATCATCATTACTTTGACGACGCACTCGGGACTCACCAACAGTTAACCCGTCCGCATTAGTTGCCAAAGCCAAACTCGAATAGGCTCGATCATCATCTTCATCTGGTGTAAAACCAAGTCCAAGATCGGTTGCACTAACTAAGTTAAAATCATTATCAAATGTCCACTTGTAGGCTCTAGTATGATATGGCGAGGTCAACCTTTGAATACACACATCGACTGGCTCATCTACACCATCACAACTGTCTTCTATATTTTCTGTGGCTCTTTGCGATAACGAAGTCGAACTTTGTCCCACAACAACATAGCCGCCATCAGCAGTTTGTTTGATATCAGTGGCAAGAGAAAGGCCGCCGTATTCTGTAAAGGCAGGCTCTAACCTAATTTTCTCTCCAGCTGGTGTAACTAAAATACCTTTATTTCGCCAATCACGTACAAAATAAGTTTCTTCTTCTGTTTCACCCTCAGGAGTAAAAGTTATCTTTTTAAAAGGTGCAGAGCCCCAGCCCACTATTGTACCGTCTTCTGCGATGCTTGTAAGATAGTTAGTGACAGAGCGCGTTAGTCCTTCGTAATCAGGAGATTGTTCGTCAAATACCACAAACTCTTCTGCGGTATTGTTGTTATATGTCAAAGAAATTGCTCTTTCAATTCTTTGATACTCTTGGCTAACTACTCTACTTGAATTCATAACATAAGACAGCATAAAAGCGTGAGCTTGAGCATTGGTGTTAGCTGCATCATTATTTTGAATATCTTCAAGTGTGAAAGTGATTTCTTCCTCGATCAGCTCGTACTGCTTTTTAGTACTGTCATAATAATTTTTGAGTGCTGAATCATCGAAGTCGATATACGATACATCAATCTTGACACCAAATAAGTTGGAAGCATGACCAATCACGTCTCCAGCTTCATTAGCATCCGACACATAGCTATATTTACTATTATCATGTCTTGGTAATTCAGTTAACTGATAGGTGGCAGCGGCCGCCTGTTGTGAAAGGGCTACGGCGACACTCGCGGCTAAAAGTTTAAATTTCATTTTAATCCTTACTGCTGATTCTGTAATGCTTCTAGTTCTTCCCAGCGTTCAAACGCGGCTTCCAGCTTCGACTCTAGCTCAGTCAAATGGTTCAATGCCTTGTGGGTCGTTTCTTGATCTTGTTTAAAGAAGTCTGGATCGCTGACCAGTGCTTGTTGTTTGTTCACTGCCTCTTCAAGTTCCTCTACTTTACTGGGCAACGACTCTAATTCAAGTTTTAATTTGTAACTCAGTTTATTTGAACGAGCAGGCGCAGCAGCCTTTTTAGTCTCAGTTTGTTGCTGCTTTTCTTGATGAACCTTTTGTGCTTCTTTCTTTTGCTGCTCTCGTCTTTGCTGATACAGCTCAAAGTCACTATAGCCGCCAACAATTTCTGTCACCAGGCCTTCGCCTTCGAACGCCCAAACACTGCCACAGGTATTATCGATAAACTCTCGGTCGTGGCTGACGACCAGCACCGTACCTTGGTATTGGTTTAAGATTTCTTCAAGTAGCTCAAGCGTCTCAATATCCAAGTCATTGGTCGGTTCGTCCAACACAATAATATTTGAGGGCTTAAGGAAAAGCTTTGCAAGTAATAAGCGATTCTTTTCACCGCCTGATAATGCCTTTACGGGGGTTCGGGCTCTCGCTGGCGGAAATAAAAAGTCTTGCAGATAGCCAAGCACATGACGCGAGCGGCCGCCCATCATCACTTCTTGCTTACCTTCTGCGACATTATCCTGCACGGTTGCTTCTTCATCCAACTTTTCACGGTATTGGTCAAAGTACGCAACTTCCAGATTCACGCCCTGTTTTACGCTGCCTGCATCAGGCTTAATATCACCAAAGAGCATTTTTAACAGCGTGGTTTTACCCGCTCCATTAGGACCGACCAAGCCAATACGGTCGCCACGCATCACTAGCGTTGAAAAGTCCTTCACAATGCATTTTTCTTGGAATGCTTTGTCTAAATGTTTCGCTTCAAATACCAGCTTACCGGAACGATCCGCCGTCTCGATGTTAAAGTCTGTTTTACCTTGCTGCTCGATGCGTTGCTTGCGCTCAACACGGAGCGCTTTTAGTGCTCGCACACGCCCTTCGTTACGGGTTCGACGAGCCTTGATCCCTTGCCTTATCCAAGTTTCTTCTTCGGCAAGCTTTTTATCAAACAAGGCATTCTGTTGCTCTTCCACTTTTAAATCATGGGCTTTTTGTTCTAGATATTGCGCATAATCTCCAGGGTATGAAACCAACTTGCCACGGTCTAAATCTAAAATTCGGGTCGCCATTGCGCGTATAAAGGCACGGTCGTGAGAGATAAACACGATCCCCCCTTTAAACTCTTTTAGGAATTGCTCAAGCCAGATGACACTTTGCATATCAAGGTGGTTAGTCGGCTCGTCGAGTAACAGTAAGTCTGGATCGCTCACCAACGCTTTGGCCAGTGCGACTTTACGTAGCCAGCCACCGGAGAGCTCTTCTAGACGCATATTCGCATCTAATTGCAACTGGCTAAGCACTTGCTTGATCCTTGACTCAAAACGCCACGCATCTTCGCTTTCCAATCGCTGAGTCAAGCGCTCAAGCGAGGTCATCAGTTTATCTGACTGGCTGGTTTGTAGTTTTTCACTCACTTCATGAAATTCAATGAGCAGCTCAGCAACATCAGGTAGACCGTTCGCAACATAATCAAAAACCGACCCATTTGCGCCCTTTGGTGGGTCTTGTTCTAGCCTTGAAACTTTTAATCCACCAACACGGTTGATTTCACCATCATCAAGTTGAACTTGATCATCAAGTACTTTCAGTAACGTTGATTTACCGGCACCGTTTCGGCCCACAATACACACGCGCTCACCTGATTCAATAACGGCATCAGCTTGGTCAAGTATAGGGTGTGAACCAAAAGCCAGTTGGGCTTTAGCAATTCGAATGAGATCCATATTATTCTATAAATTCTTGTAGTTGTTGTTGAGTAAAAGGCCAGCCAAGTTCCTGACCTGTCTTGCCTTTTTTTATCACTGGAATTCTATATTGATATTCCGTCATCGTCTCTTCACTATCGACGATATCAACGAGTTCAATTTCGGCTTCAAGCAAAAATTGAATTAACATCGCCAATGCTTCTTCACAAAGATGACAACCATCGGTGTGGAATAAGGTACATTTAATCATGACGGATCAACCAGCTGTTGTGAATTTGCTTGTTACGTTTAAAGTCCGGAGACAAGGTTTGCGATGAGTATTCCTCAGCAGTTAGGCCAAGTGCCGCAAGTCCCATTTCATCAATTTTAAATCCGCGTTTGTTGTTAGAAAACAGCAGTACACCATTCGGTGCTAATATTTTCTTTACCCACCCAAATAATTTTAAATGATCTCTTTGTACGTCAAATGCGTCAGACATACGCTTAGAGTTAGAGAATGTTGGTGGGTCTAAAAATATCAGATCATATTGACCTACGGCTCTTTCAAGCCATTTTAAGCAATCCGCTTGCTCAAATCTGAAACGTGGATTCTTCAAACCATTTAACTCAAAGTTTTCCTCTGCCCATTTTAGATAGGTTTTTGACATATCTACTGTGGTAACAGACTTTGCACCACCAACTGCGGCATGCACAGAAGCACTACCTGTGTATGCAAACAGATTTAGCACGCGCTTATCTTTCGAATGTTGCTGAATAAACTTGCGGGCTAACCGGTGGTCAAGGAAGAGACCAGTATCAAGATAATCAAATAGGTTAACCTTAAACTTAGCACCATACTCTTCTACTACCTCAGTGCGGTTTTGCTTGTCTAGGGCCTTGTATTGCTCTTGACCTTTTTGGCGCTTTCTTACTTTTACCGCGATGTTTAGCGGGTCGATATTCAGCTGCTCAGCGGTAAGTGTAATCACATCTTGCAGACGTTTTTGCGCAACGCTATCGTCAATTTCTTTTGGCGCTTTGTATTCAAAGATGACTGCGTTGTCGTTATATACATCAACCGCAACATTGTACTCCGGGATATCCGCGTCATAAACACGGTACGCGTTGACGTCTTCTTTTTTCAGCCAAGATTTTAAGCCTTGCAGGTTTTTCTTCAAACGGTTGCCAAACGCAGTCGAGCCTTCAAAATTAAGACCACTGCTCTGTTTATTTTGCTGTACCTGCATTTCATTCATTTCATACAGATTAAGCAGCACGTCTAGCGGGCCATTTTTGAATTTATAAGACTTTTTACGCGCCAGCTTTAACACTTTTAACAGGCTTTCTTCGCTTGCAAGTAACGCCAAATTCCAATCTTTATAGTGCTTTTTAAAGGCGATCCCCATATTGCGATAGAGCGTAATAATTTCAGCCATACCACCTAGACGTTCACCATAAGGCAAGTTACTCAGCACAGTTCCAGGACGTTTAGCAGCAAGGCTAAGCTGATTGGCATCTTCAAACTTAAACTTAATATGTGACTCAACGCCTGCGCGCTTGGCATTACGCTCAGCAATTGACAGCACAAGTTCATCGATATCACTGCCGATTAGCCATAAGCTCTTTTGCTCTGGTTGTACATTTAATTGTGCTTTAAGCTCGGTGAACTTACTTTCACGAAAACTTGGCAGGCGTTTAAAGGCAAAGTCTTTATTAAGGTTAGTAGGTAAACCAAGCGCCATAGATGCCGCTTCAATCAATAAAGTACCGGAACCACAGCAGGGGTCAAAAAGCGGCTTATTGGTATCTTCAAGCCAGCCACTACGTTTAACTAGCGCAGCGGCTAAATGTTCACGAATTGGCGCTTTACCTTGCTTGTCACGATAGCCTCTATCAGATAAGCGAGGTCCCGAGAAATCGATATATAGCGCACAGCCTTGCTTAGATAATTTCGCAATGATGCGAATATCAGGTGTCTGTTTATCAACATCTGGACGTTGTTCAAACAAGTCATTGAAGTAGTCAACGATCCCATCCTTAACAACCAGACCAGAGAATTGCGTATTCTTTAGCGCATTGTTCGTACCATTAAACTCTACTGCAAAGGTCTGCTTTGGGCTAAACCAATCTTGCCATGCCTGAAAACGAACAAACTTGTAGAGAGAATCTTTATCATTAACTTCTGGTTTGTCATCGATAAGCAACATCACGCGCGTTGCAAATCGTGTCATCATACAGAACTTTTGTACGTCTAGATTAGCGCCTGTGAACTTAACTGAACCAACGGTTTGCTTGTTTATTTCAAAACCAAACTCGGTTAATTCTTCAACCAGTAACTGCTCTACACCAATAGATGTCAATGCGATAAATTGCAATTTGAATACCCTTAAATTTCAACTGGGCGCAGTATAACACACAAGTTATCGTTAGTTATTAGTTGAGCTTGGTTGTATGGGGATAAATTACGTTAAAAATTTAGCAAGTTCAGAAAATCTAACTTATCTAGCGCGCTTATGTTCGAACTCCTTCTTTGGTAATTTTGTAGTAAATTATGGAGCTCCCCTTTTTCAAACCACATACCACCACAACAAGCGCACTCGCTGAAATTAACCTCAAAGAGCGTATAGTCTGTAAGTGTATGGCCGTCATCAGGGCATAATTGCGAAACTTCACGCTCAACTGGCGTCCGGTTTGCAATAAAATCGGTATAACTAAAGTGATAAGTATGTTTAATAGACTGGACAAATTTGCGCGGCAGCCAAATCGCACCACATGACTGACATTGATAACCGCAATGTCCTTCACCGTCGGCATAAGTTAGTTTTAACGTTTTATCGCAAAGGCAATGCATTCTGCTCCCTTGAACTGCGAACAATACAAATTAGGTACAGATTAATACGGGGAATAATTGTCAGTCAATAAAACAATGCGATGAATTTGGCTATGCGCTTTGATGAACTCGGTGTGTTAACACAAGAGGCGCTAAACGATCGTTCAGTACTTTTATCGCTTGAAATTGTTCAAGCTCTATTCCCTCATCAAGAATAAACTGCTCATTCAGGCTTAAACAAAGGCTTGACTGACCATCATGTTCGATAATTAGAAACTCGCCGCTGCTTAACTTGGAATGTAAACACACAACCGCCTCACTCACAGGCTCTCCACCAAAATATGGCTTGAAAAACCAGCTTTTTGCTTGCATCGGTTGTAGATGAAACTTCGCTGCTGTTGCATTTAAAGCGATTTGACAGCACCTGGGTTCATTCCAAACACCAAAACCGCAAAGGTAGGAAAATACACTCTGATAAAATTCAGCTTCGCTGAGACTAAAATTGGGATTAGTGGTCGAGTCTTCAGTCAGGTGGCGCAAACGAAAAGGCGTGCAAAGCTGAAGCTCGTCACCCAAATCAATTAACAACCTGTTCCTTTCTGTGCAGCGGATCCATTGCCACTCTTTTGAAGCTTGCAAAACTTCTCTCCCACCAACCAATTAGCTCAACTAGTAAGTGGGAGTATAACGCGAAAAACGCAATGATGAAATTTTTTATAATAACGTTTTGTTTGGGATCATTTAGTTATATGAACGATCCTTATAAGGACGAAACGATCTTTTTAACAAGCGCTGGCCCTTCATAAATAAAGCCTGTATACACTTGTACCAAATCTGCACCAGCTGAAAACTTCTCTTTTGCAGATTCCGCACAGTCAATACCGCCTACACCGATGATTGGTAGCTTACCGTCGGTAATACGCTTTAATTCGCTGACAACATGCGTCGATTTTTCACGAACAGGTCTACCAGATAAACCGCCCGTTTCATTACCGTATTCTAGATTTTCTACCGCATCACGGGCTAATGTTGTATTAGTTGCAATAACACCATCAATACGATTATTAACTAACGATTCTGCGATCTGAGTTAACTGAACGCCATCAACATCTGGAGCGATCTTTACCAACATAGGCACCGACTTGTTATGCTTAGCGATCAGATCCATCTGTTCATTTTTTAGGCTTTGCAATAGATCATCTAGCGCTTCGCCATATTGTAGATCTCTCAGACCCGGTGTATTTGGTGAAGAAATATTCACAGTGATGTATGAGGCATGCTCAAAAACTTTTCTCATACAGTGAATGTAGTCATCTTTACCTTGTTCATTCGGTGTATCTTTATTTTTGCCAATGTTGATCCCAAGGATCCCATCGTATTTTGCCGCTTTTACATTGTTGACTAGGTAATCGACGCCCTTGTTATTGAATCCCATACGATTAATAATCGCATTTGCTTCAGGTAAACGGAAGATCCGAGGTTTGTCGTTGCCCGCTTGTGGTCTTGGCGTGACCGTCCCTACTTCAATAAAACCAAAGCCCATTTGTGCAAATGCTTCAATACACTCAGCATTTTTATCAAGACCCGCAGCCAATCCTACTGGATTTTTAAACTCTAACCCTAAAAAATTAACAGGTTTGTCTTGAACTGATTGAGACCATGCGAGGCTCATTGGCGTATTCGCAAAGCGGCGCAGATTGCTTAGGGCAAAATCGTGTGCCCACTCCGCATCTTTATTAAACATAAAACGACGCGCAAGATCGTAAAACATGGTAGCTCCTCAGTATTGGTAACGTAATCGACTTAGCTAAAGTTACCCTAGCGTAACTTTAGCTAAATAGATTATGCCAATGGCATTAGGCAAAAAAATACCCCAGTCAAAGCTGGGGTATTGTAGCGATTTCTAGATTATTTGGAAGTATCGCAGTTGTGGCTTAGTAACATTAGCTCACGAAGTGCAACTGAGAACTTAGCAAAGTCGTGGCTTTGCGACGTCTTAAACTCAGTTAGCATTTGCTGCCAACGGTGTAGTAAGCCGGCTTGCTTATCCATCCACTGTTCAATCTGTTCATTGATGTCATTGTCATCACCAGCAAAGCTGTTTAACACAACCTCTGACAATGAACGCTGCTGCCAATCAAGCTCTTCACGATATGAAGCACGAGCAAGCGCCTGCCAATGGTTTGCAACAGGCTGAGCCGTAATTTGGTCAAGGAACCAATGTAGACCCATATTTGCACCAAGCGTAAAGTAAGTATTAGACACAACACCAATCTTACGACCAGAGCTATGTGCGACTTCCGCTAAGTCCATGACCGAGAACAAGCTTGAAAGCGATACGATACGCAGTGCAATCTCAGCTGGCACACCTTGAGATTCAAGGTCACGTGCTTTATCAACGATCTGCTCACTTTCATTAGCAACCATATAGTTGTGTAAATTTGCACTTAGATCTTTAAATGTTGGTGCAAAGAATGCGATGGCTTGCTCGATAGTTTGAGACTTATCACGGTGACGTAAGAACCAACGCGTTGCGCGGCGAACCGTACGACGTAATTGATATAGCATTTCCGTTTGAACCGCCGCTGGGATCTTATTATCAAGCGCAGAAATCGCTGACCACGTTTCCTTCATTTCAAAGATTGCACTTGAAATTGAGTAGCAAACTGCAATTTCTGCATCCGTTGCACCTGTTTCTTCGTGCATACGAACCATGAAGTTTAGACCCATATCGTTGACGATATTGTTTGCAAGTTTCGTTGCAATGATCTCTTTACGTAGCGGGTGATTATCCATCGCAGCATTGAAGCGCTCGCGCAGCGGTGCTGGGAACGAGTTCACTAACAACTGACGGTAGTATGGATTTTCTGAGATCTCATCAACAACTAATGTCTCTTTTAATACCATCTTAGAGTAAGAAACCAATACAGATAGCTCAGGACGCGTTAGGTCTTTACCTGCCGCCGCGCGCTCTGCTAGCTCTTCATCCGTCGGTAAGAATTCGATTGCACGATTTAGCTTGCCTTCTTTTTCAAGTGCATGGATAAAGCGTACTTTCTCTTTAAGCGTTGCAGGACCTTTAGACTTGGTAATCGAAAGCGTATGCGTTTGGCGATAACAATCTTTCAGTACCAATTCTGATACTTCATCAGTCATTGAATACAGTAATTCGTTACGCTGCTTATTCGTCAATTCACCTTCAGCCACTAGGCCGTTAAGTAGGATCTTGATATTAACTTCGTTATCCGAACAGGCAACACCACCTACGTTGTCGATAAAGTCAGTATTGATACGACCACCGTTTGAAGCAAATTCAATACGACCCAACTGAGTAGCACCTAAGTTACCACCTTCACCGAAGATCTTCGCCCCAAGCTCACCACCGTTGATACGTAGCGCGTCGTTTGCACGGTCGCCTACTTCAGCATCCGTTTCAGATTTAGACTTAATGTAAGTACCGATACCACCGTTCCAAAGTAAATCAACTGGCATCTTCAACAATGCTTTGATCAACTCGTTTGGTGTCATGCTCGATTTCTTGGTGCCTATCATTTTCTTCATTTCAGCGCTTAGCGTAATTGCTTTTGCTGCACGAGAGAAAATACCACCGCCCTCAGAGATCAGCTCCTTATTATAATCTTCCCAGCTTGAACGTGGCAGATTAAATAGGCGCTCACGCTCTACATACGAGCTTGCTGCATCTGGGTTTGGATCGATAAAGATGTGCATGTGGTTGAATGCCGCTTGTAAACGAATATGCTTAGATAGCAGCATACCGTTACCAAATACATCACCACCCATGTCACCGATACCAACCGCTGTGAAGTCAGTTGTTTGACAGTCAATGTCCATTTCACGGAAGTGACGCTTGACCGATTCCCAACCGCCTTTAGCAGTAATACCCATCTTCTTGTGGTCGTAACCGATTGAACCACCTGATGCGAAAGCGTCACCAAGCCAAAAGTTATAAGACTCAGCAATACCATTTGCGATATCAGAGAAAGTCGCAGTGCCTTTATCCGCTGCAACAACTAGGTATGGGTCGTCTTCGTCGTGACGAACAACATCCACTGGCGGTACGATGTCACCATGTACGATGTTATCAGTGATGTCTAGTAGACCACGGATGAAGATCTTGTAACACTCTTGGCCTTCTTTGAAGAAAGCTTCACGTTCAGTTGGAAGTTGTTTACAAACAAAACCACCTTTAGAACCTACAGGCACGATAACCGTATTCTTAACTTGCTGGGCTTTAACTAAGCCAAGTACTTCTGTGCGGAAATCTTCACGACGGTCTGACCAACGTAGACCACCACGCGCCACTTTACCGCCACGTAAGTGAACACCTTCTACGCGTGGAGAGTATACGAAGATTTCAAACGCTGGTAATGGCAACGGCATATCTGGCACTGCGCTTGGCTGGATCTTGAATGACGTGTACGACTTATTCGTGCCGTCTGCTTCTTTTTGATAGAAGTTAGTACGCAGCGTTGCATTGATCATATCAACGTATAAACGAATGATACGGTCATCATCTAAATTCGCTACATTTTCAAGCTCAAGGTAGATTGCATCGACGACTTTCTGAAGTGCTTTTTCAGTGGCCACTTTCTTCGGTGCAAACTTCTTCACAAATAGATCAACAATCATCGCTGCAATATGCGGATAACGGTCAAACGTATTCTCGATGTAAGACTGCGAGAACGTCACACCAATCTGGCGCATATATTTAGCATACGCGCGTAGAATAGATGCTTCACGACCTGTTAGTCCACCTAGTAACACTAAACGGTTAAAGCCATCATTTTCAAGGCGGTTATTCCACACATTGGTCAATGCTGCACGAAAACGCGCTGATACTTTTTCAAAATCCGTGATCCCTTTGCTGTCGATAAGCATAGAGAAATCCATGATCCAGTTTACTTGACCATCAGTCGTCTTCACGGCGTATGGTGTTTCACCAATAACACGTAGACCAAAGTTCTCAAGCATTGGCATCACGTCTGATAAGTGAATAGGCTCTGCTTTATGGAACAGACTCAAACGAACAAGTTGTGACGTTGCTTCTTCTTGAGGTCTGTAGAACAGCATCTCAAGTTTATTGTCATCGTTTAGTTGCTCTAGCTTCTCGATGTCTACGACTGCTGCGCTTGGCAACACTTGGTCTTTATAAGCAGACTGGAACGCATTCGTGTATTTACGGTTTAACTCGTTACCACGAGACTCACCCGTTCTTTCAAGAAGCGCTGATTGTAGCTTGTCTTCCCAAGTACGAGCGGCTTCTACCAAGTTATTTTCGATTTCTTTCACGTTGTAATCTATGTTGTTGTCATCAACACGGACGATGTAATGCGTACGCGCTAGTGTTGATTCAGAGAAAAAGGTGGTGAACTCTACTTTGTCGCTAGACTTAAATGCACGGCCTAGCAGTTGCTGAGTTTCACGGCGCAACGCAGTGTTGTATCGCTCTCTTGGCACATAAACCATACAAGAGAAGAAACGACCATACACATCCTTACGCACAAATAAGCGACACATGTCACGCTCTTGAGTTTGTAGAACGCCCATTGCCACTTCAAGTAGCTCGCTTTCGCGTGCCTGTACTAACTCATCACGAGGATAGGTTTCAAGAATATTGAGTACCGCCTTGTATGCATGTGTGCCTTTAGCAAAGTCACATTGCTCCATGATGCGGTTAATTTTACTCTTAAGTACCGGAACATCTACCGCACTGTTGTTGTAGAAGCTAGATGAAAACAAACCAATGAAACGGTCTTCACCAATCACGTTACCTTCATCATCAAAACGCTTGATACCAACATAGTCGATATACGCTGGTCTATGAACGCGTGACAATGAGTTTGTCTTGGTTAAGATCAACAAGTTGTTACTACGTGCCTCTTTGCGCGCAACTTCAGGCAGTTCAGACAATAAACGGCTATGATCGTCACCTGAGTTCTTCATCAGGCCGAGACTTGTGCCTTCAACTGGCTTCAGCTCATAGTCACCTTGAACTGGAGTCAAATCATATTGGCGATAGCCCATAAAGGTAAAGTTGTCGCTAACCAGCCAGTCTAAAAACTCGACGGCTTCAGCAACTTCTTCTTTTGAACAACTATAATGACGGGTCGGCAGCTCTTTACTTACGCTCACCAATTTATCGCGAATTGGTAGCCAATCAGCAACCGCAACAGAAACATCATTTAAGACAGATTCAAGCTCAGCCGTAAAATCAGCGATCACCGAATCATCTGTTTGCCTGTCGATTTCGATAAAGAATACGGTCTTAGTAGACGTAGATTCTTGTTCTGCTTTTAAGTTAGAAACTGCGGTGATTGCACCTGCATCGTTTCTTTGTAACTTAAGTGGAGAATGAAGTAATAGGTGAGAGACTATGTTTTTTCGATTCATCGCCATGCGCACTGAATCAACCAAAAACGGCATATCTTTAGCGATTATCTCGACAATCGTATGCGATGATTGCCATCCATCCTTTGCAACCTCAGGATTAAAAACGCGAATGACGGCATCGTCAGACTTGTTTTTATCAAGGGCATTCCAAAGGCTCAATGCTGCGCCGTATAAGTCACTGTCGTTACGATGTGCCAAATCCTCTTTAGACATGTTGCTGTACAAGGTTTTGGCAAACGTTTCGACAAGTGACACTTTGTCAGCATGGACTTTTTTATGGATAAGCTTGCAGACGTTATCTAGGATAACAGAAGCTGTGCCTTCATTTTGTGTCATTATGTGTTCCTTAATCTATACCACCTTTGAACGGTAGATTATTTGTACAGCCATTTATTAGCGTGGAGTCAGGTAAATTCTAACCTTTCTGACGCTAATAAACAGCCTTTTTGACGAAAACATTTCAAGCTTTTCAGCTGTTTGCTCATCTATTCACAAAAAATAGATATAAATCGCCAATACCAAATAAAAAGGAGCACAATTATTCACATTATTTTTTCTGGTCAGACCAGATTAGCGTTCCAATTGCAGGTAAAAGCAGCACAGCACCCAGCATATTTACCAAGAACATGAAGGTTAAAAGGATACCCATATCAACCTGGAACTTAAGCGCAGAGAAAATCCAAGTGCTTACTCCAATAGCCAATGTGATACCAGTAAACAGTACCGCACTGCCTCGTTCAGCAAGCGCATTTCGATAGGCAACCGACAACGGCATACCTTGCTTAAGCTGTCCCATCATTGAGGATAGAATATAAATGCCGTAATCGACACCTATTCCTACACCCAAAGCGATTACTGGTAGCGTCGACACCGTTAAACCGATTTCAAGCTGCACCATAAGCGCCTGAGCAAGCGTTGATACCACGTATAAAGGCAGTACCACTGCGATAGTCGCTCGAACGCTCCTAAAGCTCGCTAGGCACAACAGAATCACCGCTCCGTACACATAGAGCATCATAGGAACCTGTGCCTCGGAAACGGATTCATTTGTTGCCGCCATCACACCGATTGGACCTGATGCTAATTTAAAGGCAACGTCATCCGTTCCTTCTTCTTCTGAGAACTGTTTGATCTTTGCAATCACGTGGTCGATAGACTCGGCCTTATGATCTTCCATAAAGATGATAATGGGCATCACCGAGCAATCACCATTGAGTAGCCCAGAGCTTGTCTCCACTCGAGAGGTAGCTTGAACTAGAGAAGCGGTATTTCTTGGTAACGTCTGCCACTTTAAGTTACCTTCGTTGTACCCAGCATTAACCGCTTGTGCAACGGAGCTTAAAGAAACAGCCGATTGTACACTCGGTAAGTTTTCTACTCGCCATTGGAAGCGACTAATACGCTCCATTGTATCGTGCTCAGTACAAGCCGCAGGTGTCGCTTCTACAATGACCTTTAAGATATCAGAAGAAATGGCATAACGGTCTGAGATAAGGAAAGTGTCTTGGTTGTATCTGGCATCTTCATGTAGCGCCGGTGCACCAGCATGTAAATCACCAATACGCATTTTTTCAGATTGCCAGTAGCCAAATGCGAATAGTACTGCACTGATAAGTAAAATCACTCTGGCCACTTTTTTGTCTGTGGTTTTCACCAAGGCCTCTCGCATTGCTTCAAACATACCATGGCTGGCGTTTTTACCATCACCAAGTCGCTTAATATTTGCAGACTCAAAAAAGGACGCCATCACAGGAAGTAGTACCAAGTTGGTAAAGATAATAACCGCAACCCCTAAACTGGCAGTAATAGCAAGTTCACGAATAATGCCGATGTCGATTGCCAGTAAGGTTAAGAAGCCTACTGTATCAGAAAGTAATGCAATTCCACCTGGGATAAGTAATGCTTTGAAGCTCGCTTCAGCCGCTACTTTGCAACTTACCCCTTCTGCTACTTTTTTGCCTATCGCGTTGATCATTTGCACACCGTGACTCACGCCAATGGCGAAGACTAAGAAAGGCACCAAAATAGACATAGGGTCGACACCAAACCCCAAAGTACTGAGTAAACCCATCTGCCAAATCACAGCAATAAATGAGCAAACAATGGGGAGCAGCGTAAGCTTAAAGCTCTTGCAGAACATCCATACCATAATAAAGGTAAAAGCAATTGCTAATGCAAAGAAGAGCACTACTCCCTTTGCTCCATCAGCAATATCACCGGCCATTTTAGCAAAGCCGATTATATGTATACTCACTTTGTCAGTGCTAAGCGGAGCTCGGATCTCTGATTCTAGTTTTTGCGCAAATGCTAAGGTATCGAGCTTTTCTTGGGTTTGCGGATCGGTTTCCATTAACTGTGCGGTTACCATGGCACAAGAATAGTCACTCGCAACCATACGACCCACAACTTTTGCTTTCTCGATGTTCTGCTTTACAACCGCTAGACCTTGTTCAGTGGGTTGAAAGTTAGCAGGAATGATAGGTCCACCGGCAAAGCCGTCCTCTACCACCTCAACGAATCTCGCACTGGGTGCAAAGATTGAATTCACCAGTGGACGATTAACGCCAGGGATAAAATAGAGCTGATCATGCACCGCCTTTAGCTGAGTGAAAAATGGCTCATTAAAGATGTCACCATCTTTATCACAAACAGAAATAAGAATACTATTTGCACCACCAAACTGTTTTTCGTGCTTCAAGTACACTTTCATGTATTCATGATTTAATGGAATATTTTTGTTAAATGACGCATCGAGTTGAATTTGTGTGGCTTTGAAGCCCAAAAATATCGTCGTCAATACGAAAAAAGACACGACGGTAATACGATGCCTAAAGATGGCGTATACCAATTGATTTAAAAACGCTTGCATTAGTTTTTCACCTCTACCTCAGCAATCCCCTGCTCCGTCGCTAGAATTAGCTGATTCTTTTTAACCACGCCTGCTAAAATAGAGTGGCCGTTTTTTAGTTGTTTTGAGGTTAGCTTACCTGCTTTCAACGTGAATATTACGCCGCTGTTAGCAAACATATAGGTCACATTATCTTTGTGGGCAATACTATTTATTGTCGCCGTTTTTTGAGTATCAAGCTGCACTACTTGCTGTGCATTGCCAATAAATGCGTTGCCCCTAAGGCCTGCAACAATAAGTTGGTTATCTGATGTTTGATCAACAGCAAAAAATGAACCACGATAAAAAGGCTCAAATTTTTGCCATGTTTTTCCTAAGTCATCACTTTGTGCCACAAGTCCCATTTCACCGGCAAGATACATCATGCCTTCGGCGATTAACAGGCGATTAAAATGGGGAAGAATAAATGCCGTTTCTTGTTCGTATGCCGCTGGGTCCTGCGCTTTTAAATCGGCTAAGTAGTCGACATCATCGGGGTGAACAAATTCACTGATAAAACGTTTTGTCCAAGACTCACCACCATCAGTGGTCTCAAAAAACATGCCATAAGCGCCCACAGCAAAGCCGTGTTGTTGGTCAATAAACTCAATATCAAGACAAGGCTTTTCCAATGTTGGTAGATATTGTTTTAGCGCCCATGTTTTACCACCGTCTGTGGTTTTGATTATGCTGGCATCATGGCCACAGGCCCAACCAATATCTTTGCCTTTAAATGTCACAGAGGTTAACAGTGATTGAATTGGCACCTCTGCCTGCGTCCAGTTTTGCCCTTCTTGCTTAATAATTATTGTGCCGTGTTTACCTACTGCAATTAACGCATCACCGTTATCTGTAATGTCTGTGAAAAGCGTTTGCTCTGGGTGAGCGACCATCAGGGCTGATTTTGCTGAAATCTGGTCACTACTTTCGGCTACTGCTGCGTGCGCCATAGTTAAAATCGAGGCTGCTACTAACTTCTTCATCATGAGAAAACACTCGAGTTGTGAGAGGAAAGGAGGAAGAAGGCTGAAGCGAGGTTGCTTCAGCCTGATAATATTGGATTAACGACGCCCCTCACGGCGCAGAGCACCCTGAGTAAACTCGTTATCGTTGAAAGACTGACTAAAGTCGTACATGTCTTCTTCATTATCTAACCCGATCGCAAGGTAGCGACGAGAGTTTAGATCATGATAGACATCCAACGTACTCCAATGCGTCGGCACTTCGTAGTAGTTAAGACCATGCGCCATCGCAACGCGATACATCTGGTCACGGTTATCATAGATATCCGTTACGTGGATTTGCCAGCTATCTTCATCAATATAGAACACACGCTTTTTGTAAATATGGCGAGTACCTTCTTTCAGGTTAGCTTCAACTACCCATACGCGGTGCTTTTCATATCGTACATGCTCTGGGTTAATATGACCGGCCATCAAGATATCATCATACTTCAGCTTGTCGCTATGTAGCTTGTAACTGTTGTAAGGGATATACATCTCTTTTTTGCCAACAAGTTTCCAATCATAGCGGTTTGGCGAGCCGTTAAACATATCAAAGTCATCTGTTGTACGTAAGCTATCTGAGGCAGTTCCTGGTGCATCATATGCAACGTTTGGTGCACGTCTTACACGACGCTGACCTGCGTTATAGGTCCAAGCCTGGCGAGGTGTCAGAATTTGGTCCATGGTTTCATGTACAAGCAGTGCTGTCCCAGCAAGACGTGCAGGCTCTGTAACTCGCTGCTTAAACTTAAACAGGATATTTGACTCTTGCAATGCTTCAGGTGTTGCGTCTGTTGCAGAGTACTTAACCAATAGCTGCTCATCGAAACCGATAATGTTATACGCACCTGACTCTGTCGGCATTGCTTGACCGCCGAAACGTGCAATCGACAAGCCACGGAAACGCAACAAGTGGTTCCAGATAGCTTCTAAGCCATCTTTTGGCACCGGAAACGGAATACCGATAGCGGTATTTTTAATGCCGTTACCACCTTCGATCAGCTCTGCTGTAGATGCGTATTTCTTTGTTGCATCATACACAAACTGCGGATAAGACGCGCTGCGTCTAGTTGGGTAAATGTTCATTTTGAACGTTTCGGGATACGTTTCAAATAGCGCAATTTGACCAGGGCTAAGCAATGATTTGTATTTATCTAAATTTGATTTATCAATTGTGAACAATACTTTGTCATCAGCAAATGGATCTGGATGGTGCATGCCCACTTCATAACCAGCTGGAGGCGCTGTGATCCCACCATTCCAAGCCGGAATACTGCCATCAGCATTACCCGCTTTCTCCGCACCGATAGGCGTCAAGTCTTTACCCAAACGTGCAACTTCATCAGCGCTCATCTTAGCCATAGCGCTGCTGGCAGACAGCATTGTAATTATTGTTGCTGCAATAAATGTAGGTTTTCTAAACATATCGAAAGCCCTTAAATTGAATACTTAATGTTGAATGAGATGAAGTCACGGTCCGCAAAGGTATTCGTCTTACCACCACCCCAGAATGTGTTATAGCCAAAATCAAATGACCACGAATTTAGGTAGTTAAAGTTTAGATTGATACCAAGCGACTTGCGATCCTCAACGAACAAGAACATAGGATCAGGGGTGATACCATTTACATCGTGCGAGAATACTACGCGTGGTGAGAAATTCACGCCACTAAATAGGTTGTTATACTCACCCTTAGCAATTAGGCGATAGCCCCATGCTGAAGCCGTAGGGAATGGGTTGGTTTCTGGACCGTTTGAGACTGCTTGGTGGATAAGATTGTAATCTCGGCCAGAAAGTCCCTCAATCGTGCCACTTCGACCAGTGCCAGCTACGTTCAGACGAAGCTCATCGTACTCTGGCATATCTTTGATAGTAACAGCACCTACTTCTCCAACCACTGCCCAGCTATCTGCACCTAACGAAGGGCCAAACAAATGTGTTGCAGTAAACTGCGCTTGAATAGTGTCTCGTAAGATATAACCTTGTGCAACTTCACCAGGACCGACATAAGCGATATCGTCCCCTTGACTAAGCTGAGATAAACCAGCCAAATCATCACGCAGACCAGCAGCAGCCAACTGCTCAACCATACCTGCGTAAAGTAGTTCAACGTCATCTATCTGCAGTGGTTCATCTTGTCTATATGCCACTTCACCAGCAAATGCGGTTTCACCAATCGCAGTATTAAAACTTAAGCCATACAGTTTGATGTCTTCTGGGTAGGTAATTTGCGCTTGAGTAAAGGCATTTAGGTTAGTGACATTGTCTGCAGTAATTTGATTTTGTGCGATGTAAGCTAAATCCGCCATTATCGCTTGCTGTGTAAAATTAGATGCTTTACCAGAAATCAAAGGTCTACGGCTGTGGTAATTAATGTAATACAAACCAAATTCAGTGTCGTTTAGCTCTGGAGAGAAAATACCTAAGCGTAAACCGTACTGACCACCATCATCAGGTTCGCTCTTACCGTTATTCCCTTTTCCTTTAAGTGCCACTTTAGTCGGATAAGCCATATACATGGAAGCTGCTGCACTGCCAACCGCTTCTGCTGTTGGTACTACACCTTGAGCGACCAATGCTGCCGTAGCATCAGCATATAAGCTGTTTAATGCATCTGTTAGGTGATACAGATCAATATCAGGGTTTGAGGTAAAACCAAGCTGAACGTTTTGCATATAACCGTTTTCAGATGCAAAATCATTGGTTGAGAAGTAACTACCTGTTGCTGGCAATCTGGTTTCATGCCATTGATACTGATAAAAGCCTTCAAGGTTAACGTTTTCAGACAAACCAATCGACGCCCAAAGCATACCTACAGGGATAAAGGCTTCTTTTACTTCAGAACCAGGCGCTTTCAAACGGTCAATATCCACTGGGTTGACGTTAATGCCGTGGGAAATAAGCGTACTTTCCCCCAGTTAACGACTTGCTGACCTAAACGCACGGAGAGCGGGTTTTTGCCATCATTGAGGTCAAAATCCGCCCAAACAAATGCATCTAGCAAGCGTAAATCCGAACAGACTTGTTTTCTGGTATCGTCGTCTTCACACGGGTCAACTTTTTTGCCTGAAACAGGGTTGCTATACGCAAAATCCCCATCTTCCATCGCAAAGTCGTAGAAATACATGAAACGCGTGAATAAACCATAGTTATCTTTGGTAATCGCTAAATCATGCGTACCTTTTAACAGCTGAGAGAAAGTATCTCCAGAGTCAAAATTTAGGTTACCAGCATCACCATTATTTGAATAGGCCCCTTGCTGTGACCAGATTTGTGACGAAGAATAGATCGTGTTGCCAGTGGTTGCTTTATAGCCTGTCCAGTCAAATTGCGGGTGGTTACTTTTACCGATGAAATCGAAGTTACGATCTTCAACACGAATGCTTTGACCATAAGAAAAAGTCGAGTCAAAAGTAATCTCGAAATCACCAACATCAAAACTGGCTGCGTGTACTGACGTGGCGGCAATGCCCATTACTGCCGCGCTAAGACCGAGCATGATTTTGTTTTTCACAAAAAGCGATCTTTTTATCATTATTTCTCCCCCTTTTGGCGGGTCATGTCTAGAGCTTAAGCTCTTAGAGTTATTGTTTTTTGTTGTCTAAACGATAGAAGCGAAACCGCGAAAATACAAATACTGCTCCACTAAATCAACGCTTTTTCGCCTCTAGGGGCGTATTTTACTCTTGGTAAGACGTCCTACCAGATAATTTATAACACGTATTTCAAGCTTATAACAAACTCATTTAACAAAAATAAAATATGTTTTGCAGTACTACTTCGATTAAGTGACTTTTTCTAACGATAGAAACTTATTGCTATCATCTAAGATGAGACGGAATCTGCCCCTAATCCCAATTGATGAAATAAAGGGGCGAATACGCTCTGCGGGGAAGCGAATGCTCTTCCCCCCATCTTCAATCACTTGCACTGAAGTGTAGTGCCCGTAGTAGTAACCGAGACACTTGTCGTAGCTCAAATCCATGTAAAAGAAGTACTCTTTCATCTACTGCGCTAGCGCCTTCTCTACCTTCTCATATAAGTCGTCGCTTAAGCCTTCTAAGTTAGCCAAACGACTCAACTGCGCGCGCATCAGCTGTTGCCGCGTTTCATCATAGCGTTTCCACGACATGAACGGCGTGATCATACGAGACGCATTTTGTGGGTTGATATTGTTTAGCTCCACCAATAAATCTCCCAATAACGCATAGCCCTTACCATCTGTACGATGGAATTGCGCGGGGTTACTTCTTGCGAAGCTTCCTATCAATGCGCGAACACGGTTGGGATTGCCTTTGTCAAAACAAGGATGTGCGTAAAGCGTATTGATATTCGATATCACGTCATCATTAGATAAGCTTGCACTTAGCGCAAACCATTTATCCATGACTAGGCTATCGTGACGCCATTGGCTATCAAATTGACTGAACAAACTTTCCATCTTTGCATGCTGCGCTGCGACAGCAGCTTTTAATGACGCAAGCTTGATGGTCATATTGTTTGACGAAAACTGACTATCAAGTGCGTTATCAACAATATCAGAGTCTGTTTTCGCTAAGTAGTAAAGCGCTTTATTTTTAAAAGCTCTGATCGCGACATCCTTTACGTCTAATGAACCTGAGTCTCGCAGTGACAAATAAGCGAGTTCAAAGACAGATTGCAGTGATTGGGCTATTTGCATTTCAAACGCATCAGAAATTGAAACGAGTTTGTCTACTGGGATAATTTCAAATTGACTGGCTAACGTATCAAACGTAGGTAAAGTCAATAACTCAGCCAGTAGCGCAAGGTCTCCATCTAACGTTTCCACCAATGAGGACAGCGCACTGAGGACTTTTGAATCTAGTACGAAATCGTCTGACGTAACCGCTCGTTTAACTTCAATCATAAAGATTTGCTGCATTGCTTCCCAGCGAGCGTAATCACTGCGCGCAAAACGCAATATGTGTAGTAAGTCATCAATGGAATAGCTGTACTCCATAAGTACAGGTGCCGAGAAATCTTCTAGCAATACAGGAACCGGTTTACTTACAACTTGCTCAAATTCAAACCGCTGTTCAAATTCAGTAATATCTAACGCTCGTTGTATTTCCCCCAGCTTTGTTAGCAACGGGATGCTTTCACCTTGCTCATCCAAAAGCTCTAGCTTAAAAGGAATATGCAGTGGCGCTTTTACGGGGTCGCAATCGGCATGGCTTTGGCTCACCGTAATTGCGTATGTTTGTGCCAGTTCGTCATACTCGGTAGCCACTTTTACTCTTGGCGTGCCGAATTGCTCATACCATAGTTTAAATTGCGTTAAATCAACACCAGAAGCATCCATCATTGCATTAACGAAATCATCGCATGTCACAGCTTGTCCGTCATGACGATCAAAGTAAAGCTTCATCCCTTTTTGGAAGTTTGCTTCCCCCAATAAGGTATGCATCATACGGATCACTTCAGCGCCTTTGTTATAAACAGTCACGGTATAGAAGTTATTCATTTCAATAACTTGCTGCGGCCTTATTGGGTGTGCCATTGGCCCCGCATCTTCCGCAAACTGATGCGTACGCATCGCCATTACTGCGTCGATACGGTTTAGTCCACGAGAACCTAAATCGCTGCTAAATTCCTGATCTCTAAATACAGTTAGGCCTTCTTTTAAACTAAGCTGAAACCAATCACGACAGGTAACCCGGTTTCCAGTCCAGTTATGGAAATATTCATGTCCAACTATCGACTCAATGGTGTGAAAGTCTCGGTCTGTCGCAGTCTCTTGGCTTGCCAACACACAGGCACTATTAAAGACATTCAGCCCCTTGTTTTCCATTGCCCCCATATTGAAAAAATCAACCGCGACAATCATGTATATATCGAGATCGTACTCCAAATCAAACCTTGACTCATCCCATTCCATGGACTTTTTTAGTGACGTCATAGCATGGGGCGCTTTATGTAAGTTGCCTTTATCAACAAACAGCGCCAACTTCACCTCTCTACCCGATTTAGTGATGTAGTTATCCTCTAATACGTCAAAGTCGCCGGCAACTAGTGCAAACAAGTAGCTTGGTTTTTTATGCGGATCGTGCCATTTTGCAAAATGCCTGCCATCACTTAGGCTCCCTTCTTCAATTTTATTACCATTTGAGAGTAAGTAGCGATACTTAGACTCACCGATGACAGTGACCGTATAGGTCGTCAGTACATCAGGTCTATCCATGAAGTAGGTGATTTTTCTAAAACCTTCCGCTTCACATTGCGTGCAGTAAGCCCCATCAGAGAGGTATAAGCCTTCTAGCGACGTGTTTGTTTGCGGCGAAATTTTAGTGACAATTTTGAGCTCAAAGGTCTCTGGTAAGTTGGAAAGTATCAGTTTAGAATCTGATTTTTCAAGACTTTGCCACTCTTCACCATTTATCTGACAAGACTCTAGCTCTAGATCAACGCCATCTAATACCAGTTGTGTCGCCCCGCTCACCGCGACAAACTGGCTTACAGCAGTCACGATTGTATTTCTTGGGCTTAACTCAAAGGTCAAACAAAGCGCATCAACAGTATGGCTTGGTGCAAGGTAATCTTTAAGAAATTTAGCTTGTGGTTTTTGAGTCATATATAGTCCTTACAAAAACGCCCCAATAAGGGGCGAGTGATAAAACAAATTTGATACCGCCAATGCTAATGATAGGCGTATTATTTCTATTTGACCTGAGCGAAAGCGCCTGAGCGAGATAGCAAATGCGATATTTTACGCTCGGTCCACTTTCTCATTTTGATTCTTCCGCGTTTATCGTCGGTGGCGTTATCTTAAGGATCTTGATACCAAGATACGCGTAGATGACAGCCAGCACAGGATTGATCAAGTTAAAGAATGCGTACATGGCATAATCAAACGGATTGATCAGTAGTACACTTTGCATATATGCGCCGCAGGTATTCCAAGGGATCAATGGACTAGTGATTGTGCCACCATCTTCCAGCGTACGTGAGAGGTTTACACTCTTCAAACCGCGCTTTTTGTATTCTTCTTTGAACATACGACCAGGGACAACAATCGCGATGTACTGATCCGCTGCAACTAGGTTTGTACCAATACAAGTTGCGATAGTCGAAGCAATTAATGAGCCCGTGCTCTTTGCAATTTTAAGAATGCTGCGTACGAAGACATCAAGTAAGCCGGTTTTTTCCATAATGGCACCGAACATCAATGCTGTCATCACCAGCCAAGTTGTCGTTAGCATTGATGACATGCCACCACCACTTAACAGGTCGTCCATTTTTGCATCGCCTGTTTGCAACGCAAAACCGTCAAAGAAAGTCGCCCACACCAATTTAACGTAGCCCACTAACTCACCTTGGCTAGCATCGATTTGACTTGCAATTAGATCACCTTGGAACAACACAGCCCATATCGCTCCCATCACCGCGCCGATTGAAATTGCAGGAAAAGCAGGCATTTTCTTGATAGCTAGCCCAAGCAGCACCAGCAAAGGAACTAGCATTAACAGATTAATGTTGAAATTAGTTTGAAGTATCGAAACAATTTCATCTATTCGCCCCGCCTCGCTTGACGCTTCAGCATTAAAGCCCATGACAATAAATATAATAAGTGCGATTACAAAGCTAGGTACAGTGGTCCAAAGCATATGCTGAATATGATCAAATAAATCACTACCAGCGACTGCAGGCGCTAAGTTTGTGGTTTCAGATAATGGGCTTAACTTATCACCAAAATAAGCACCTGAAATGACTGCACCCGCGGTTACGACCTGATCTAAGCCAAGCCCCGTCGCCACACCTAATAGCGCCACACCTATGGTTGCGGCCGTCGTCCATGAGCTACCTATACTCATCGCCACAATCCCACAAATCAAACAACTCGCGGCATAAAACCAACTTGGATTGATAATTTGTAGTCCGTAATAAATCAGTGTGGGAACTGTGCCAGACAACAGCCAAGTACCTATTAGGGCACCTACCATCAATAAAATGATAATGGCGCCAAGAGAGATAGTTATCCCCTTTATCATCGCTTCTTCAAGCGTCTTCCATGTAAAACCATTTTTTAAACCGACGAGTGCAGCTGTGAATGTCGCAAAGAGCAAGGCAATTTGGTTTGGGCCAGATGACGAACTGTCACCATAGAGATACACCGCGGCACCGAGCAAAGCGACCAATAATGTGATCGGAATAAGAGCGTCAATAAATGACGGCTGTTTTTGTTGTTTCAAAAGGAATACTCCTACGCACGACGACCCATGCTTATAATTATTTTATTTGCAGTATACCGTTTTGAGCCGTTTTGAGTAGTTAGGTTGCCAGTGGTCGAGCCACGCACCATTCTCAAAAAGCCTCAAAAGAGTATTAGCTTAGAAAATCTGGCTGATGATAACAAAATTTGTAAAGTAAAAGTAAGTGTAAAAGGCATAATAAAAGGCGCTTGAAGCGCCTTTTATTATTTATTAACTTCGTTTTTGGCTATCCGCCCGTATGAAATTAGATCCTGCGTGATGAGCGCGGCCTCTTCAAGGTAAGGGTCTAACTCCGAAATAACCTCTGGTGCATCGTCCAAATCTTTAACTGGCTCTAAACCAAGGCGCTTCAACCTTTCGTTTGTTCGTTTCAATACGAGGTCATCGCGCTCTTCACGCTCTTTAATACGCTCGGCTTCAACTAACGAGATCGCCTTATCGTCTTTGCGCGCTTTGTATTCTTCAATATCTTTATAAATATATTCGAATTCTGGCTCTGCTTTTACTCGCTCATCATGGCGCTTGCTCAAGTATTGGATAGTTGGCGATAAGTTATCTAGACTCGCGTATTTTGCACGAACAATACTATCCCAAGGTAACGCATTATCCTCTTGGCTCTCTCCCCACTCTTCAGGGTTGATTGCCGATGGTAGCAAGATATCAGGGATCACGCCTTTATGTTGTGTACTGCCTCCGTCGATACGATAAAACTTCGCAATAGTATAAGTTACACTTCCCAAGGGATTTTCGAATAAATCGTAGTTTTTACCGAGGCCACGATGTTGTTGCACAGTGCCTTTACCAAAGGTTTGCTCACCAATCACCACTGCTCGGCCATAATCTTGCATCGCAGCAGCAAAAATCTCGGATGCCGACGCACTGTAGCGGTCAACTAACACAGTCAAAGGTCCATCATAAAAGGTAATACCATCTCTATCTTGCTGACTTTCAACACGGTTATAGGCGGTATGGATCTGAACAACTGGACCTTGGTCAAAGAATAAACCGGATAGTTGGGTCGCTTCGTAAAGCGAGCCACCACCATTTTGGCGTAGATCTATAATAACCCCGTCTACTTTGGCTTCTTTAAGTTTAGCAATTTCAGTTTTTACATCTTGAGAAAGATTATTGTAGAAACTGGGGATTTCTATCACGCCTATTTTGCTTTGTAGCTCAGAATACTTGGCTTCAAAGACAGAAGACTTAACTGCGCGATCTTCTAATTTTACTTTGTCACGGACAATTTCAACGACTTTAGGCGTACCGTGACTATCAGTGCCTTTAAGGTATTGAAGTCGAACTTTGGTCCCCTTAGGGCCTTTGATGAGATCGACTACATCATCTAAACGCCAGCCGATAACGTCTACAAATTCTTTATCATCTTGTGCTACGCCGATGATTTTGTCGTCTGGCTTAAGCTTTTCGGTTTTGTCCGCAGGGCCGCCAGGAACTAAACTCCGGATCACGGTGTAATCTTCGTCGTAACTTAATACCGCACCAATACCTTCAAGCTCTAAGTCCATATCCATTTTGAACTGTTCAGCACGGCGTGGCGAGAGATAGGAAGTGTGTGCTTCAATACTGCGTGCAAACGCATTCATGATGACTTGGAATGCATCTTCACTATTCGTTTGAACTAGACGTTTCTGCGCATTTTTATAACGCTTGGTAAGAATTTCCTTAATCTCTTCCCAATTTTTGCCAGTCAACTTTAAGCGCAGCGCATCAGATTTCACGCGCTGGCGCCAATATTCATCAAGTTCACTTGTCGCGGTTGCATAACTTTGCTCTTCTCTGTCAAAAATGAATTCATCCTTTTTGTCAAAATCCATTTCTTTGTCGAGTAAGCCAATCGCAAAATCATAGCGCTCAAAGCGACGCTTCATGCTTAGATTAAACATATCATAAGCAAAACCCAGTTTTCCTGAGATCAATGCATCATCAAATTGTTTACGATATTGTTGAAAACTATCGATATCCGACTGTAGAAGCAAAGACTTGTTATAGTCGATGGCTTCTACGTAACGATCGAAAATTTTATCTGATAAGCTGTCATCAAAGCTGAAGCGTTTATAGTGTTGTCGAGTAAATAGGTTAGTCACTCGTTTACTAGCCGTTGTGTGTTGCGCTTCTGGTTTGAGAACCGGCAAGTCCTTAATAGTGACTGTGCTTGTTGAAGCTAAAGTAACACTCGATACGAACGCGGCGACTAGGGAAATGAGTGGTAACTTTTTACTCATATACAACTCCTTACTGGATATATAGGCTATCTGCTTTAGTTTTAACTTGCATTCCTGTTACAAGCTCTACGTGCACTTCGTCATTTTTGACTTCTGTGATAGTAGCGTTAACAAGCGCTTGACCAAGTTTAACTTTAACTTTGTTATTAACCTTGACCTGTTCAGCCGGTAAAGGTTCAACTTTACCACTACGCTTTGGCTTAACTTCAGCAGGTTTATTACTCATTTTAGGGCGTTTTTGGTCTTGGCGATCCCTAGAGTGAGGTTTCTTTTTGTAAGATTTTGTTTCGCCATCGCGATTGTTTGGACGCTGGGGCTTTTTACGTTTAGCCATTTTTGCACGGCTCTCGGCCAGTGCTTTTTCTGCGTGCTCAACGTGCTCTTGCTCAACCTTTTCTGCTTGATTGCCGTCTAGGTCTACACGAAACTCGTTCTTGGTTACTGCTTCTAGATAACGCCAGTTCGAAGTGTACTTACGAAGCGCCTGACGCACTTGAGTTTTACTGACTTTGTCAGAGCCCTCAATACGCTCAGCGATATCTTTGAAAATACCGACTTTAAGTGGCCTAATCCCATCCTTTTGCTTGAAGCAGTTAGGAAATTCTGAAAATAAGAAGTCTAATACTTCATTTGTGTCTTTTAGCTTGTTTGTGGTTTCCATTTTTAAACCTATTAATTACATCTGCTCATCGAGCGACGAGTTTATATAGTGTGTAACCCAGTCAATTAGCTCTTCTATATCTGCTTCAAGAAGCGCTAAATCACCGCGAAGATGTTCCCAAATACCTTCTATGAGCCTATCTATTGTGTCACAGTCTAAATCTTCGGGAAGTAAATCCCATGCGTGATGAATAAGTTCATTTAAGCGTTCTGCAACAACTTCTTCTTCGCCTTCCCAATCACCAACATCAGCGTAGGAAAACAAATAATCTTGTACTTGAAGCATATCTTTCATTAAAGCGTTTCCTCAAACACTTTAACTAACGCTTCTAACCCGATCTTATCCTGCTCGTCAAATCTTGCCAGACTAGGACTGTCGATGTCTAGCACGGCAATCACTTTATTGTCTTTAAAAACTGGGATCACGATTTCTGAATTTGATGCTGCGTCACAAGCAATATGGCCAGCGAATGCATGAACATCCTCAACCAATTGCGTCTCACAAGTTGCAGCTGCCGTGCCACACACACCTTTACCTACAGGAATTCGGATGCAGGCTGGATTGCCTTGGAATGGCCCAAGAACCAACTCTTCAGCGCTATCCATAAGATAAAAGCCTGCCCAGTTGATATCTTCAAGCGTTGTAAATAAAAGCGCACTCAAGTTTGCCATATTGGCAATCACATTGTGTTCGCCACTGATTAACCCTTGAGCTTGTTTAACTAAAGTCTGATAAAAGTCTTGCTTTTGCATTACCATCAAATTCACGAATTGAACGACAAAAGCTAAAGGTACTCTTTCGGAGAAATAATTAAAACCTTTTCGGCTGAAAAAGTATTAATTATCTGTAAAACTGACACTGCTCGCTTAATTATCACCCAGTTTTATGATTACCTACCCTTAAACCAAACAGGAAAAGCCCAGCAGCGAGCATTGACATTAAGGTGTTAACAATAAAACCAACACCAGATTGTGCAGCAAAAAGATAGCTGAATACGGCACCACCAAGTAAGCCCAATGTTAACAATCCGCCATATTGTACCCTGTTGTACCTGAACATAAGGATATATCCGGGAACAACGAATAGACACATAGCAAGACCAACGATGTAAGCGTTCGAAATTGCGCTAAGTAGTAAGTTAAAAAACATCTCACTACGACCGAGTGTAAAGCTGTAGTAAACCCCAAGCACACCACCCACGATTAATGGTGACAGTAAAGAGAACCCTACCCCTTTGCCAACTTGCTTCATATTCAACACTCTCTACACTTAATATTAATTCTACAATATTGAGTATTGTGCAAGCAGTGCCTCGGCACTAGCCGACTTTGGTCTAATAGGTATTTTTACCGTGAGTATATCGGTGAAATCGCAAGACGGGAGATTTTTGATATCAGAAACAAAAAAGCCCTCAAACTTGAGGGCTTTAAATGTGGCGGAGAGATAGGGATTTGAACCCTAGATACGCTATTAACGTATGCCGGTTTTCAAGACCGGTGCTTTCAACCACTCAGCCATCTCTCCAAAACCTTTGTTCCACGCTTAACAGCGTGAATCTAAAATAAGTGGCGGAGAGATAGGGATTTGAACCCTAGATACGCTATTAACGTATGCCGGTTTTCAAGACCGGTGCTTTCAACCGCTCAGCCATCTCTCCGCAGCGGGGCGAATAATAGAGAATCCCCATGCGCTTGTGAAGCTTTTTTTTCAATTATTTGATCGTTTGCGTAAAAATTAGCTCAATCGTCTAAGAACCAGTCAAAATCATGCGTATTTTTGATATTTCAGCGAACTTTTGAAAATATTCAAAGTCTTAGAAAACAGCTGCTATTTATAGAGGCAAGCTAAATATCGACGATATTGATCCAGAAATCATTGCCCCAACATATAACAATTGATACTCTTATCTCAGTTATTTTTGGGATCAGCATGTTTTATTAAGGAGCTTGAATCATGGCATTCAATCATTCATACAACACTGCAAAACCTGTCATGTCGACAATGGAAACAAACAAAGTGTTGAAAAACACTTACTTCCTATTGGCAATGACATTAGCGTTCAGTGCAGTAACAGCCGCAATTTCAATGACAATGGCATTACCAGCGTTTACCGGTATTGTTTGTTCATTAGTTGCATTTGGTTTGCTATTTGTTATCGGTAAAAAAGCAAACTCATCTTCTGCTATCGGTCTTGTATTCTTATTTACTGGTATTTTAGGTTTCGGCCTTGGGCCTATGCTTAATCACTATGCTGCACTACCAAATGGTGGCATGTTGATAGCGCAAGCACTTGGCACAACAGCGTTAATTTTCTTCGGTTTATCAGCTTATGCACTAACCACGAAAAAAGACTTCTCGTTTATGGGCGGCTTTTTAACGGTTGGTTTAATCGTGGTTATTATCTCAAGCCTAGTAAACTTATTCATTGGATCTAGCATCGCGTTTATGGCAATTAACGCGGCAGTCGTTTTATTAATGTCTGGCTTTATCCTTTATGATACAAGCCGCATCATCAACGGCGGCGAGACAAACTATGTGCTTGCAACTGTGAGCTTATATTTAAGTATTTATAACTTATTTACCAGTATCCTTGCCCTTTTAGGCGCCTCGGATGACTAACTCAGAATTTCTGATAAAATAAGCCCCATTACGGGGCTTTTTTTATGAGTAAAATTTGAGTCAAATAGCCATATCAGTGCACTTTGGCGTTGCTGCACAGTCAAAGTTAACGTTACTAGAACGGTATGTCGATGCCGTTATTGCAAGTGACCATCACATCGCGTGCATCTTTCTATATCAAGATGGTGTGTATCACGCCAGCCAAAACATCGTACACGCTTCTGACGAATTGCAGGTCAACGCGCTTTGGCAACGCATTAGAGATAAAGGGATCCCCCTGTTGCTGTGTGTCACCGCTGCGGAAAAGCGCGGCGTTAATATCGAAGACGTTAGCCCTTTCACCATTGCCGGCCTTGCGGAATTTGCCATGATCTCGAGTAAGTCTGATAAATGGATGCAGTTTAAATGAGTAAAAACGTGTTAATTATTTCTCAAACCAGTCCTTTTGACCAAAATAGTCTGAAAGAAGCGCTCGATGTCGCATTAATCTATGCGGCGATTGATCAACAAGTAAGCTGGCTTTTTACTGGTCCTGCTGTGCTATCACTCCAGAAAACCCTCAATGCTCCACTACTGGGTTTAAAAGACATGTTTAAACAATTAAAAACTCTGGAAATTTATGATGTCGAGCGGGTTTATGCCTGTCAGTCAGCGATGGATGAGTTTAACATATCGCCACACTCCCTTGCTGTTGATACTGAAGTCAAAAATCAACAGGAAATCCTTGCATTAATCAAACAACATGACTTTGTGGTGACACTATGAGTACGCTACATATTATTTCTAGTATCAAAGCATGCGATCAGCTGCAGTTTGTATCCCATCAAGACACTATTTTGTTATGTAATGATGGCTGCTTTGGCCAAACACGTATCTCAGCTGGGGATGCAAATGTGGTGATGCTGCAAACCTGTGCAAGTGCCAGAGGCATTGTCCCAGAAGCCGGAGTAAAGCTTATTTCTGACAAAGATTGGGTTGAGCTGACCATCAACATGAAAAATTCAATTACTTGGTAATCATCATGCTAGAATTTAACAACCAAACTATCGAGACAGATAAACAAGGCTATTTGCTAGATCATACTCAATGGACTAAAGATTTAGCACCACTTCTTGCCGCAGAAGAAAATATTGAGCTTTCAGATGCACATTGGGAAGTCATTGAGTTTGTGAGAGGTTTTTATCTCGAATACAACACCAGCCCAGCGATCCGCATGCTGGTAAAGGCAATGGCTAAAGCACTAGGCGAGGATAAAGGTAATAGCATCTATTTATATAAGTTATTTCCAAAAGGTCCAGCCAAACAAGCAACAAAAATAGCAGGATTACCAAAACCCGCCAAATGTATTTGATAATACTTGATAAAAAATATGAAGCTTATTACTCCATAAGCTTCATATTTAATCATAATAAGTTAAAATTAGTTTGAAGCAATTAGCCCATCAAAAACTTTATCAATCATTACTTGAGCCAACCGTTCATCTATAGACAATGGTTCAGGCACTGCATAGTCAATATCCACAACGCCATTGTCCGTCAATACCAACTTAGATGCTATTTGATATTTTGAAAAGCTTCGTGAGCTATAGTCATAGACATACACCTTTTCTCCTAATTGTCCCTTATGTGCTTTGATTGCCTCACTTTGTTTTTTTAGCTCGGAGCACATATGACAGCTGGTTAAGACATTATATTTAGCTTGAAAACCACAGTATGCTATAAAGCTCACTAATGAGAGAAATATTAATAGTAGCCCTAAAAGGTATTTTTTCATACTAGCTCCTAATTAAGCATTTGGAATCAGTTTTCTTAGTACGTTTCCAACACGTTATGCTGGCTATCGTAAGCTTTAAGTACTTTAAAATCCTCGCCGTCACTTTGCTCACTTTCAACCGCAAGCACATAACTTCCATCGGTAAACACTAATTTATGAAGGAGCTTTAAATCTACAAGTTCATTGCTATCCATATCCAAAATATCTCTAATTGAAATTAGCAAAGGCTTGATACGATTTTTTAGATTAACAATAATTTCCTTATTTAAGCTACTTCTCATCGCCGATGTTAAGATAAAATCATTTGCATTATCCTTGCTCCACTCCCCTTCAACCTGATGAGCTGCTATCAAGTAGGGAGACTCGCTCAAATAGCTACCATAATTCAAGCTTTCCAGAAATAATGATTCTAGTGGTTGAAGCGCCATTGACTCTTTTTCAGTTAATGAAAGCACTCTGTATTGTGGTATGTACACTTGCTCACCCTCAACACTCGCTTTATCATGATAAATTTCGACCTTGCTCAAGTTTCTATTTACAAAATCATAAATAAAAACAATGCCATTATTGCCTATACCTAATATTTCTATTGCAACACTTCTAGCCTCAGTATCTTGGCATCCATGGCAACCACCTAATAATCTAAATTGATTACTATTCAGTTTCTCTGTGCTTGAATGGCAAATAAAACTGAAAAGTAAGATAAATACAAATGAGATCTTAAAGCTAATATTCATAATTATTCCTTTTTATATATAATATTAATGAGTCACAAAGTCCCTGACTAACTACAAACCGCTAAACAGGTCATCCGACTATTGTCAGAGGAAATAGAGCAAGTCGTCTTTATTCTCGGGCAAGAACGAGACAATTCAGCTTGTCGCATTCTTAGGCCTAGCTCTGACATATACTCTTTAAAATTTTCATAACGAGCCCATTGCCTATGATGATAATACTGTGGTGTATTAGGGGGCGTGACAGGGATGGTGTTGCCGTCTCCATCTTTAACTTCAACTATGTTATAGGTTTGTCTATGTAGGATAGGTTCAACTTTTACATATGAGCCATCTGGAAAAATGATATTAAAATCAAACTTCTCTGAAAGTATAGCAAACCTTTTTATGTTTAGAGCAGAAGTAATCCTATTAACTAAGGTTGACACTCTATTGTATCCAAGCCGAAATTGCGTATCAAATAACTCATCTCGCATTTGTGAACTCCGAACAAAGTCATAAGCGTTATTACCATAAGGACTCGAACTAACAACTATATCTGTATGGAGGGCACCTTGGTAAACTTCATAGGTTAATGAGCGCTCTTTAAAATTATTAAAGACTTGAACAATATTTTGTCCATACTCTCTTTCTCCAGACGATAATACTTCAGCTCTCACTCTTTTTATTGGGACTCGCTGGTAAGGGTCAACTTGGAGCCACTCATAATATACATAATACTTTTTAAGTGTTCTTGCAGGGTAATTAAATACGAAAACAGTGCCACTGTCCCCCGGCTCCCATGCACTTTTAGCGGCCGATTGACTAGACCTTTCATTACATCCATGGCAGGCTGTCATAAGATGTTTAAGATCAGTGTTTAGTTCAGAGTTGGCCTGAGTATTACAGCTGAAGACTAATGCAAAAGCAAACTAATGCAAAAGCAAAGTAGATTAAAAAATTATTGATTTCAAATGTTTTTTTCATATTTTATCCTTAAATATTTATTTTAAAATCAGATTAAAAATAACTCAAAAACCAAACAGCGCCAACATTAATAAAAAGAGAAAATTAAAGGTTTGTTATTTTTATTTTTATTTTTATTTTAGTTTACACAATAATATGATTAGGATGGATATTTAAACTCTTTGTCGCGACGCCTAATAATCTCAATCTAAAATTCGCTATATACTAATAACAAAAAGAAACAGGCACCTATATAGTTGCTTTTCAGGCTAATGGAAAAGTGCGCAAACTGGGAGGAAAGTCTAAGCAAATTGCGCACATAAAACAGGCGCTCAATGCAAGGCCGAAAAAATATCTAGAGTTTAGGCAACCAGCGGTAATATTCTATGAATTACGCAAAGCAGCCTAATTTAGCGAGTAGTGCACTTCGGACTTGAATTCGCGAGTACAAAAATCTGTTTGAGAAATAGCAACACCATGCAGAGTTATTCATAATTTAAAAAAGCCTAAAACCTTAGATGATTTTAGGCTTTTTAAGCTACTCTTGACGACGTTACTTCGTATACGCTCTTGGCATATCAGAATCTGTCGTGTATCTATCTCTTAGTTTATCGTGGCGTGATTCAGTAGACACTTCCTCACCGTTAATCCAGATTTTATCGATAGTGGTGCTGAATTCGAAAGGATCTGCACTCCACATTACAATGTCTGCACGTTTACCTGCTTCAATCACACCACCATCAATACCCAATGCTTTCGCAGGGTTAGCGGTAACTGCCTTAAGTGCACCTTCATGGCTCATGCCATTTGCGACAGCAACACCTGCATCAAAGCGTAGCTGATAAACATTATGACTACTGTCTCCACCAATTGATAAAATGACATCGACACCCGCTTTCTCAAGCTTACCTGCGTTATCTAGACTTGCATGCATTGAGTCAAAGCTAGCAGGCAGGTTTGACACCGCACTCAAAATGACGGGTACTTTCGCCTCAGCTAGCTGCTCAGCTACCACGACCGCATCGTCAGCACCCTTGATGATCAGATCTAAACCAAACTTTTCTTTTAGCTTGATTGCTTCCAGAATATCTGACGCTCTTGAAAGCGTTGCAATCACTGGCATATCCCCGCTAACACTTGAGTTAACACTTGTTCTTCTGAACTCGGCTTTCCCTCTTCTTTTTTGTCTTTCTTAGCGAGCTTTTCTTGCTGTGCTTCAAGTTTTTTAACGACATTATCCAGCGCTTTCGCACGAGACCCTTTGCTTTTGGCACCTAGATGGATAATTAACGCCGTTTGCTTGTCGGTCACGCTGTTAAACTCACCAGATAAATCAACAACAAAGCCAAGCCCTGCAAACTCACTTTTACCACCCCAAGGTGCGACAAAGTTTTGCGTTATTCCGCCTTTTCTTGCATAGGCAATTAGGCTACTGCGTGGATTAAACGCGGTACTTGCGTCAAAATCTACGCCAGCATCGTCATCACCAGCATCACGAGACGCCGCAACAGCACCAACTTCAACTAAGCCTAGTTGGTTCATTGAGCCGATAAAACCTGGAGTGACAACCTTACCGCTGGCGTCAATCGTTACATCAGCAGATACATTATCTGGGTTAATCGCTTTTATTTTACCGTTTTCGATAACTAGGGTCGCACCTTCCAATACGCCAGCATCCGTCGCGGTATGGATAGTCGCATTGGTAATTGCTGTAACATTGGCAAAAGCAACAGAGTGAGCTAGCAATGCGCTAGTGATCATGGTTAGTTTCATGGTTTTCATCTCATCAACTCCTTACTTTTGACCTAACATAAAATCACTAACCGCTTGATATTTTTCATCATGACGATCATAGACTTTACCACCATCCACAAAAACCTGCTCTGCACGAGAGTAAACGCTAAACGGGTTGGTGTTCCAAATTACGACATCGGCTTGTTTACCTTGCTCGAGCGATCCTGTTTTATCCTGAATGCCTAACGACTTCGCGGCGTTTGAGGTGATCCACTTAATTGCATGCTGCTCGTTGATGTTAAAGCCGGACTGGTTAGCCGTGTTCATCACTTTTGCGGCTTCATGATTCAATCGTTGGATTGTGGTATCTGAATCAGAGTGAACAATTGCACATGAGTTTTTCACTGCATCGACAATTGCAACATTTTCCTGAACCATATCATAGGCTTCCATCTTAAAGCCCCACCAATCTGGCCAAAGCGCAGCACAGTTCCCATTTTCACCCAATAGATCTGCAATCTTGTATGCTTCAATACCGTGGTGGAAAGTCCCTGCGTGATAACCAAACTCTTTAGATAAGTCGATCATCATTGCCATTTCTTCCGCTTTGTAACAATGGTTATGGATCAAGATTTCGCCATCTAGCACACCACGAAGTGTGTCAAATTTGATATCGCGTTTTGGTGCATCCGGATTCAATCCAGCAGCGTATTCGGCTTCGTACTGTTCCCAGGCGCGCTTATATTCTCCAGCTTCGATCCAAGCTTCACGATAGCCAGCCATGTTACCCATACGAGTATAAGGGGCTACACCTTTTGAGCCATATACACGTTTTGGATTCTCACCACATGCCATCTTTAATCCATATGGAGCATCTGGGAATTTCATTGCTTGCATCGTTGGTGCAGGCACGTTCTTTAAGGTAACACCACGACCACCAAATAGGTTTGCAGAACCAGGTAAGATTTGTAGCGTGGTGATACCACCCTCTCTAGCTCGGTTAAAACCTGGGTCTTGCGGCCAGACAGAATGTTCAACCCATACTTGAGAAGTATTAGGGTTAATCATTTCATTGCCATCACTGTGAGATTCTACACTTGGGCTGGGGTATGCCCCTAAATGAGAGTGTACATCGATAATACCAGGTGTTACCCACTTACCTTCAGCATCAATGGTAACATCGGCCGTTACAGATAGATCCTTTCCAACTTGCTTGATTTTACCGTCAACAATAAATACATCACCTTGTTCTATCTTTTCACCCGTTCCGGTCAAGACGGTAGCATTGGTGATTAAGGTTGATTGAGAAGGTACAGGCTTGTAAGTGCTTGGGTATGGGTTTTTCTCTATGGTAACTTTTTCTTTTTGTGGGCCGTTATCCTGACAACCCATCAAAGCTGCGGCAATGCCAGCTACGACTATGGAGGGAGCAAATTTATACATTTTTGTCATCTCTTTTGTTTTTTGTGACTTTAACTTATGCGCTAACAATTTACGCAATTATGAGCTTCAGCCACAAGTAATTACGACGAACGTCTGGATATTATAACGCATGTGGTCATCAGTGAGTAATTTGAAAAGGCTTGGCTGCCACTGCAAAGTGTAAATTGGAATCAATATTGACACGTTTTGACACATAGTGATGCACAAGTAGCAGATAAGAAGTAAATGTAAGAATGAAGTGTTAAATTATCGATAATAGTATTTTGTAGTGAAAAAAGTTTTTGCTATTTGTATCTATAGAAACAAAATAACTTAATGTTTTACAGATAGATAGAAAACCTGTACACATTTGACATACTCTATTACATTCGGAATTACTTGATTTACAGCATTACGCGACGACTTTAGCAATACTAAGAACGTGTCCTAGAGATAGCCAAGGAGCTAACCATGAAACTGTTCAATTTAGTATGTGCAACCTCGCTTCTAATCGCAGGTACGGCATCTGCGGCAGACTTTGTTGCTGCCGATAATAGTAAAGCGACTAAAGTTTGTATGTCGGTAGTCAAAGACAATAAAATTCACTTGTTCCACACCATTAAAGACAATCACCTAAAAAGACGTGTTGTAGAAGAAAAACTACACTGCAATGATATGCCAGTCGGAAAATTTGCAGCAACCTACGGGTTTAATAAAGCTGCGGACTTCCTTGGTATTGAGAGTAATGTAGAAACCAGTATTAAAGACATCGCTAAACTAGATAAAAAGACCATTTTTGTCTCAGGTTCTAAGTAGTCGTGTCGACCTGTTTGTAAACACAAAGCAAGGCGCAGCAATCCCTGACTGCGCCTTTTTCTCAGCTCAACTATATAACTGCGGCCAATAACCCGAATAGGCCCCCAAAGACCCCCCCCCACACAACTAACCAGCCTAAATGGGTCTTAATCATGTTTTGTACAATTTCCTTTACCATTTTCGGCGTTAATTCATTAAGTCGCTCATCTACCGCTTTTTCAATGGTTTGATGTAAATCATCACCAAGTAAGCCATTACTGAGCGCCTCACCAACTGCAGCGTCAAATTCAGGCTGCTCGCCGAGCTCCACTATTGCCAATCGCATTTTCTCAATAAATGGCTCTCGCAGCGGTTGCACAGCTTCAGCTCCACCAAACATCTGCAGCATCGCACCAAATTGCGACGCTTCAATCACACTTAACAAACGATCGAATGCAGGATTTAAATCGACTTTGTTGGCAATCGGCGCCAAGTCAAACTTTGGATGTTCCTTGCCAAGGAACTTTTCTAGTTTTTCTTTACTAAAAAACTCGCTCAAAATGAGCGCTCTAATCGACGCTTTAAACGATTCGAATTTGAGCGTAATAATCCCCGAGCCATAGAGGAAAGGCACTTTCTCAAATAACATATGTACCGCTAACCAATTCGTCATAGCGCCAGATAGAGCAAACAATCCAACCGAAAACAACACGTCGTTTTCTAGTACGAATCCAGTACCTGTGAGCAGTATCGCGAGTAAATTGGTGATGATATTTTTATGCAATGTACTTCCCTTGGATAAAATGACAGACGCGATATTTTATTTTTTTTATAAAAAGGCCTCAAGTATTTGTGATCTTGAGAATTTCAACCATATTTTAGAGTAAGTGAATATGTTGGATCTAACTTATGTGGAACAAAGTCAACCAACAAATCTCTGAATCTCTCCATGACGCTTTTGAGTTTTCTTCAAAGCAAACCTTAAAAAGTTATGGGTCTAAAAAACTTTATAAGATTGCAGATGATACCCATCAATTTTTGGTCAAAGTAGCGCCTATTCAAGCTTTAGAGCGATTTGAGTGTGAAGCATCTAATCGTGAAAAGCTTATTCGCGACTCTGATTTTCTCGTTGCCGATACAATAACACTGGGTACGAGTGTCGAATTTTGTTTTATCGTGCTGGAATGGTTAGAGCTTGATCATCGCAATGAAAACTGGCTTGAGTGCGGTCAAAGCCTCGCTAAAATGCACCAGCGCCATGAGCAAGAAATGTATGGGCTAGAAGAAGATAATTACATTCACGAACTTCCGCAACCAAATCAATGGCACAAAAAGTGGGAGGTCTTCTTCGCCGAGGAAAGAATTGGTTGGCAACTTCAACTGCTTGCCGAAAAAGGCATTAGCCTCACTGATATTGACACATTTGTGGAGCAACTTAAGCCTCTTCTGCCACACCAAGTTCAACCCTCTCTGGTTCATGGTAATTTTTGGCATGGCAACATTGGCTTTAGCCATCAAAAGCCCGTACTGTTTTCTCCTGCTTGCTATTATGGTGATAGAGAAGTTGATATTGCTATGGCTTCGTTATTCGCTCCGTTACCAAATGACTTTTATCGTGGTTACGAGTCAATATACCCACTCGTAGAAAACGCTTCTAAGCGATTAGATATTTACCGTTTGTACCCACTTCTGGTTCAAGCAAATTTGTTTGCTGGCAAGTACATACGAGATGCTGCTGAACAAGTGCAAGCACTGCTCAAATAACTGCAATATTTTTGTCACGATGCGCTATAGTTAAAGGGTATTTAGTTTGGCCAATTCAGGTGGAGGGCCAATGAAAAACCTATATCAACAACGTATTGAATGTCCTCATTGTGGACACCATATTTTTGTCAATCTCGATACCAGTGAAGGCGATCAGGACTACTACGAGGACTGTGCAGCTTGTTGCAATCCAATACACCTAAATATGCACTTAGACCAACTGCACAATAAGCTTGAGCTTAGGGTTGATAGCGACGACGAACAAGTGTTTTAGTCAAAGCAGAAGTACCATATAGGCAGCTCATTTGCGAGCTGCCTATCAAGTTGACAAAAGCTCAGCTTACACTTTTTGTTTCTCGAGATAGGCAAAGAAGGTTCTACTAGGGCCAACTGTCCCTTAGCTATGCTTTAATAACGTTTGCTTCTTCATATAGTTTTCAACAGTATTAATAATTGTGTAAGTCTGTTGATCAATCTCAATATTCACACTATCCCCCACACGCATCGAACCCAAGTTTGTAAGCGCTAGTGTTTCAGGTATTAGGTGTAACCAAAAGCCGCTGTGATCAAGCTCCCCTACTGTCAGACTTGCGCCATTGACCGCGATAAAACCTTTGTACATAACATACTTATGCCACGCTTCTGGCAACGCTAGATGCATCCTACAGTTGCCTTCGTTCCGATGTATTTCACTAATCTTTGCGCTTGTTTGAATATGGCCTGAAATAATATGTCCGCCGAGTTCTGTACCGAACGTCATCGAGCGCTCAAAGTTTACCTGTGACCCTCTATGTACCTCACCCAGATTAGTAAGCCTCAACGTTTCATCAATCACATCAAAACAAACTTGCCCTACCACATCATTTTCTGGTTGTTCGAAGTGAACTACCGTTAGACAACATCCGTTAATTGCTATGCTCGCGCCCAAGGTAAGTTTATCGAGATATTCAGCACCAACAGAAATAACTAATTTTAAAATATTGTCGACCTGTTTTGCGGACACCACCGTCGCTTTTGTTTGAACAATTCCTGTAAACATATCTACCCTCTTAATTTATCCTTGAGATTGTAGCGAAATTGCACTAGGAGATGTACTTAATTTGTATCGTATATCCGATTAAGTCAAAATGGTTGAGGCTGCTGGCCGCAAAATTTTGCTAAAAACAAAGCACTAAAATAAACTATCGCTTTTACGCCTTAAGTAGTATCTCACCATGAATTTTTCAACTTGGGAAGCCAGACGCTTGCTTCAACTTGCGATCCCCGTTTTTCTCGCTCAAGTTACTTTAGTCTTAATGACCGTCGTTGATACGATGATGGCGGGCCAAGTCAGTGCTGAAGACTTGGCTGCACTTTCGATTGCTACAGGTGTTTGGAACCCTTTGATTTTTAGTTTACAAGGGATATTACTAGCACTTACAAGTATTGTTGCCCATTGCCATGGTGCTAATGATACCGCAGGGATCAAACGATTTTTCCAACAAAGCTTGTATCTTGCTTTGGCGCTTTTTTCTGTCGGTTTGATTTTAGCAAACTTTACTTCTGTGGTTTTTTCAAATATTGGGGCTAGTGAAAATGTTCAGACCCTTGCCCAAGGCTATATTGATTTTGTGAAATGGGGTCTATTGGGCTTTTTGATCTTTACGGTGTACCGTAATGTAACAGAAGGGGTAGGACAAACAAAACCTGCTTTTTATATCAGTATTGTTGGTCTTTGTATCAATGTCGTTGCTAACTATATTTTCATCTATGGTAAATTTGGGGCGCCAGCGCTTGGGAGTGCGGGCTGCGGCTTAGCTACATCCATCGTGCTCTGGTCAATGGCGGTTGCACAGTGGGTGTACAGCTTAAAGAGTAAGCACATAGACGGAAAGA
Organism: Pseudoalteromonas piscicida; assembly: GCF_002208135.1. NCBI lineage: Bacteria > Pseudomonadati > Pseudomonadota > Gammaproteobacteria > Alteromonadales > Pseudoalteromonadaceae > Pseudoalteromonas > Pseudoalteromonas piscicida. The sequence continues at coordinate 1,551,128 of NZ_CP021646.1, read as the reverse complement.
CGCTCATTAGCAGTTTTACCAAACCAAGTCTATCGATAATGAAATATGTTGCAGCACTTGGTTTTCCAATTGCACTTGCAACCTTCTTTGAAGTTACACTGTTTGCTTGTATTCCATTATTTATTGCTGATTTGGGGCCTATTTCTGTATCCGGTCACCAGATTGCGGCCAGCGTCACCACAATGTTGTTTATGATGCCATTAAGTTTGTCGATGGCTATCGCCATACGGATCGGTAACCTAACTGGGCAAGGCGCCTTGGACCAGCTTAAACTTTCAGTGAGTACTGCGTTTATTTTGGCCACCTTAATTGCACTATTTGTGGCTCTCGTTACGTATATAGGAAGAGACCAAATTGTTTGGCTATATACAAACAATACCGAAGTCGCCGCACTTGCAACCAGTATTATGGTGTCGGCTTGTTTGTATCAATTACCCGATGCGTTACAAGTCTCAGCGAATGGTGTGTTAAGGGGGCTCAAATATACTAAACCAATATCTTGGGTTACGTTTGTGTCATACTGGCTAATTGGGTTTTCATTAGGCTATGTATTAGCGAAAACCGATTTGATAACGCCAGCGATGGGTCCTCAGGGCTTTTGGATTGGTATTATTATTGGTTTAAGTACAGCGGCAGTATTATTGGTGACATGCGTAAACAAACGGGTGAAATTTGAGATTAGTCAAGCGAGTAGCTAGTGCTCTATTACTTTTTACTATGGCCGGCTGCAGCCAGCAGCCGAGCGATATAGCTATTGAATATCAACAACGACTGGCGAGCGCAACTGACGTGGAGAGAGTACACCCCGCGCAACTTCACAATTCGGAAATTCAAAAAGTGCCATTACCTACAAGTGAGCTAACTATCTCTATGTTGGACATCGCAACCGCCGGACACTGTAAAGTCACAAATCTTATCGCTGCGCAAAATAATCAATTAGGTAAAGTAAGTTACCCAAGCGAGCGCTTGAAATACAACATCTCATTTATTCAGCAAGCGCCTCTCTGCATCCAACACCCAAAAACGAGCGATGAGCTGAAACAAACGTTAATCCAAGCAGTACAGGAAAAGAAACAACAGCTTTCACGTTACTTCCTTCATATGATGACATTTGAAAGAGAGCTGACCGGTTTGAGCTTGTTAATCGCTGAAGAGGTGCCGCTTGAGCTACCTGCAGCGCACAGTCGTATGTTAGAAGCTGTTAATGAGCTGGCAGAGCTGGCAATAAACATGGATACGCCAGAAAATCTCAGCCCAGACACGCTCACACCCGCTTTAAAAGTGCTTTCTCAGCGATTTGTCTCATCTTTGGTTACAAGCGTTCGTAAACAGACTCAGCTGAATAATGCGACTACACGCCAATTACAACAACTTAGTCTAAGAGACGATATTTGCAAAAATGGCGGAAATAAAAAGCAGGCAGAGATCATAAACAATATCTTCAACAAATATTATTTATCCATTCTTCAACCTTATCAAGCGATGCTCTCTCTTTCCATGGAAGAATTAATCAGTGCCTGGCAACCTATTCACCAGTTGTATCAAAAAAATAAAATTGTCGATCCGCTTACCCTCCAGCAACACCTAGATAACCTTAAAGATTCAGCTAAAACACACGTAAAATGGTGGCAAAAATTTTACGAGTTGTGTGAAATCCCTCCAGTATGAACAAAAAAAAGGCAAACAATCAAAAAATTATGGAAAGCCGCTTGATCCATTGACTGAGTCACTATATATTACAACGCGTTGACAGGAACAGACCTGAAAACAATCAATAAGCAAATGTTATTGTACGACCGTAGCTCAGTTGGTTAGAGCACTACCTTGACATGGTAGGGGTCGGTGGTTCGAATCCACTCGGTCGTACCAAAACCATATAATACAACCGTAGCTCAGTTGGTTAGAGCACTACCTTGACATGGTAGGGGTCGGTGGTTCGAATCCACTCGGTTGTACCACTCTTAGATCTTTACAACCCAACTAAATTCGAAAAAAGAAAAAGCACTACCTACTCTCTATAACCCGCACCAAGGGTCGGTGGTTCGAATCCACTCGGTTGTACCACTCTTAGATCTTTACAACCCAACTAAATTCGAAAAAAGAAAAAGCACTACCTACTTTCTATAACCCGCACCAAGGGCCGGTGGTTCGAATCCACTCGGTCGTACCAAAATTATATTATACAACCGTAGCTCAGTTGGTTAGAGCACTACCTTGACATGGTAGGGGTCGGTGGTTCGAATCCACTCGGTTGTACCACTCCTAAATGTTCAGTCTTATCTAATAAGAATCCATTCGATTGTACCAACCTTATACCAATTAGCTTAATTAAGTGATCTATTTTGAGGCGAGAAAATCTTGTTGATAACTAGGCGAAAATTTTGCTATTTAGTTGTTCTAAATGAGAAATTTTTAACGCAGTTAGCGTCAGATTTGTTCCTTCAAATTGAGCAAGTATTAAGACTAATTGGTATTAGATCTAATTCAAATAAAGAAAAAGCACTACCTACTCTCTATAACCCGCGCCAAGGGTCGGTGGTTCGAATCCACTCGGTTGTACCACTCCTAATCCAATTTAATCTGCTAAGAAAAAGTACTACTCCTTTATGTTCCAAGCAAAGAGTTGATAATTCAAATTTTAGAGCTTTTGACGTGATCTACTGTGAACTTCTTTGTCATTCCTTGATTCGCTAGTGATACTAAGCGGTAACCCAGTTTTTCATAAAAAGCTGGCTCGTCTGCAATCATTGAAACATAAGAGCCCGGCAAAACAGTTGATGCTAAGTAACCATCAATATATTCCATTACCATGCGCCTCAATCCCTGCCCTTGATAATGTGGATTCACAGCAACGTCAACGATTTTGAAATTGCACGCTCCATCTCCAACCACACGGCCCATCGCCACAAGCTGTTCGTTATGTCTAATGACAACCCCATACAGTGAATTAGACAGGCCTTGGGTCGCTGCTTCTAGAGGTTTTGCAGATAATCCTGCAGCTATTCACAAACCACAATATTCCTCTGGCCAAGGTACCTTTTCTTCAATCTTGAATTCCAAGATGTTTACTCCTTTACTGCTTAAGAAGCATAAAGTAACAACTGTATAAATAAACACTCAACTAACTGTAACGATAACCTTGCCGAGATTCTGATTGTGCTCGAGAATATCGTGGCCTTGCTCAATGTCATCCCAACATAGCGTCTTATATATCGGAATTTTCATCGTTGGATCCGAAAGGTCTGCACCAAATTCGTTCAGGAACTCTTTCACTAATTCCCTTTTATATTCCACGGAGCGATTTCTTAACGTGCTACCATGCAAGTTAAATCTTTTCGCGAGTAACTTGGCAAAATCTAGTTCGGTATATCTCCCGCCTAGCATTGCGAGCATCACACAGTGGCAATCCATTGCTGCGACTCTCAGATTTGCTCTGAGGTATTCCCCGCCTACTGGGTCAAGAATAACATTTGCCTTCAATCCTAGCTTTTTCATTTCTTCAGCAAAGTCACAGTCTAAATAATTAATCGTGTGGTCAGCCCCCAGAGATTTTGCATACACAGCCTTTTCCTGGCTACTTTGAGTGGTAATGACCGTTGCACCTAGTCTCTTTGCAATTCTAATTGCGGCACTACCAACACCTGAAGCACCTCCATGACATAGTAAAACTCCATTAGCGTCTAGCTGCCCGGTTCTTACAATTGCATCATAGGCCGTAAGATATACTTCTGCTAAGCCTGCGGCATAGCTCAGTGACAAGCCTTCAGTGAGTGGCATGAGTAACTCACTTTCCGCTACCACATATTCAGCATAACCACCACCAGAGGTTAAACAAAACACTTGATCACCAAGTAGATGTTCAAGCTCAGAAGACGCCACTTGAACTATCGTTCCAGACACTTCCAAGCCCAATATCTCACTATCGCCTTCAGGCGCCGGATACTTCCCTTGTTTTTGCAAGATATCTGCTCTATTTACCCCAAATGCATGAACTTTGATTAGCACTTGCTGTGCACTCAGGGTTGGTGTTTCGGTATATTGGATTTGAAGATGAGAAGATGCGTGACTAATATAACGCATCTTCTTTGGGATCACTGAACTTTTCTCCATACTTCCTTCTCGACGAACTTACCATCTTCATATAATTCATGATGCCATAAATTACCATCAATTTTGTAGCTAAATGTCATCGTTCGACCGAGTAACGTAGCAACATTTCCATATTCATAAGTTTCGATAAATCTATCCCCCTCTATTTTATAACTACCTCCACCAGCATACTTAAACTGGCCTTCACTTTGCGTAATGTAGCTATGATGAGTTGGAGTGATTAGCTTTATCGACGTCAAGCTGGGCGCTTGAGCTGATACGATGCCATCAACGGTTGCATATTTTCCTTCAACAAACTCCCAAGTACCTAAAAGTGGATTTGCCAATGTGACTGGACTCAATAACAATAAACTAAGCGCGGTGACTTTCATCTTATTTCCCTTTAACGTTGTTTTATTCAGTTTTACACAATCACCCAGTGAGGTCAGTTGAGATAATCTCAACATCAAGAATGAAATGATGCCTTCTCGGGTCTATTTACGAAGTAACCCTTGTAGAGAAAATAATGAAATTATTAATGCTAGTACTGTTATTCAGTTTAATTGCATCCACACAGGCAACCGAAATTGAAATCGAATATAAGAGCTGGATAAGTGACAGTGATAGACAACATGTGGAAACTTGGCTAAAACGCGGTGTTGAAGCAACTGAGCATTCCTTGGGAATACTACAACAGCAAAAGCTCATGTTTACCATTGAACCGAGTTTATTCGCATCTGAGCCAGTGCCGTGGGGCACAGTTCAACGTGGCAAACCCGATGCCATTTTACTGCAAATTAAACGATTTACCTCAAGCCGAGTGCTGATTAAAGATTGGACCTTATACCATGAAATTGCTCACCTTTATCACCCTTTACTTGATTACTCAGATTTCTGGCTTGCAGAGGGACTTGCTACCTATTTACAAAATATCATTATGCTAGAGAACGATATTTTTAATGTTGGAGAGTTTCACACAAGATTAATCTCAGGGCTCAGCCGAGGCGCAAAAAACACACTAATTAATAAGGGACCGCTTAAAGCAGTGAGCGAACAAATGTGGACATTAAACGCACATCAAAGAGTCTATTGGAGTGGAGTTGCATTCTTTATAGAAGCAGAAATTGCACTAAAGGATAGGGGCAATAAGAACACAATCAGAACGCTCATTTCTTCATTTCAACAATGCTGTAAAAACAGTGTAATATCGGGAACCAGTCGCAGTGGACGCTTATTTATTACGAGCCTAGATAAACTATCCAAAACGACCATATTTTCAAATCTATATGCTAATTATAAGCAGCGGAAGGATTTCCCCAACTGGACTAAGGATCAAATCTATGGCCTGCAGCCATTAAGATAAAGTGTTTTATAGAATCCTTGAACGACCACCCTATCTGTTATTAATATCGATTAGGCGTAGAAAACTAAGCTTGTTTTGTTTCCTGCTTTTCTGACTCAATCGCAGCAGTCATCGCGTTGAGTAATTCTGTTATTCGTTCGTCGATACACTCAAGTTGCTTGTTCTTTAATTTAACATCCAACTCGTTTGCTATCTTATGGATATCGATGCAATCAAACATTGCGGCTGTACCTTTAATTGCATGAATGGTCTTTGCCAAAGCTTCGTAATCCTGATACTTAGCTTGATTCTTTATCTGAATGATTTGCTCATGCAGCCCGGAAATATACTGGTGTTTTAACTGATAAAACTCGGCTTCAGGCAGATCAACGTCCTCATCAACCTGGATATCCAAATAATAGGCTATTTTTTGGCTGAACACGACTCTATCAATAGGCTTTGCAAGATGATCACTAAATCCAAGTTTTAAATAACGTTCAATTTCATGCTGCATGGTGTTAGCTGTTAACGCGATCACAGGCGTGCTACACCCTGTTGCTTGAATAAAACTAAACGCCTGCTCACCATCCATTACCGGCATTTGGATATCCATTAATATCAAATCAAAATCACCATCTAGTATTGCCTGTACCGCTAGTTGACCATTTTCAACCGCCGTCACAGATAACCCCATACGCTCTAAAATACGCTTAATAAGCTTACTATTGTCTGTGTTATCTTCAGCTAATAGCACCTCTCCTTTAAGCTCTTGATTTATTTCGTCGGATACTGGACCTTGTTCACGAACATCGCCAATTTGAGCGAGACTTTGCACCCACTTCGTTTTCTCGGTGGTATATAGGCCCACGGTAAGAGTAAAAGCAGTACCTGAGCCGACTTCACTTTCTACCGAAATATCGCCATCCAGCTTTCTCGCTAAGCTTTTAGAGATATTTAGTCCAAGTCCAGTCCCGCCATATTTTCTTGAAGTAGAAGAGTCAGCTTGATAAAACGCACTAAATAATTCTTTTTGCTCGTTAGCTGTCATCCCTATCCCAGTATCTCGTACCGTGATCATCAGACGCTCGTTCTGACACGCCACATCAATTGAGATTTTACCAACCGTCGTAAACTTCATCGCGTTAGATGTGAGATTTAGTAATATCTGTCGCAATCGAGTGGGATCAATAACCACAAAATCAGGCAACGGAAAGTGATAATTCAACGAAAACTCAAGCCCTTTATCTCTAATTTGTTTACCCAATAAAGAATCGACATGCGCAATCGCTTGAAATAGGTTTGACTCCACCAACTCGACTTCTAGTTTATTGGCCTCAATTTTGGACATATCCAGAATGTCATTAATTAGTCCAAGTACATGACGCGAGTTTTGTAAGATAACTGAGATGGCGTGATTACGCTCATGTGGCTTAATATCTCCGAGCATAATGCCATCGGCATAGCCAATAATTGACGTCATTGGTGTTCTTATTTCATGACTCATGTTCGCCAAAAACCGACTTTTTGCTTCGCTAGCATCTCTAAGCTCAGAGGCCACCTGCTCTAACTCATAGGTACGTTTTAACACTTTTGCTTCAAGGTTTTTATTGAGCTCTATATTTTCTTCACTGGTAATTCTAAACTTGTCCGCAACCGCGAAAGCCAGCAGTAATGCATCAAGCGCAGTCCCTATTAGACCGTAAAGATATAAGTTACTCGACGATTCAGGCAGCAAACTTAAGTTAGTTAAATTGCCCACCATATTTGGGATCGCCATCGCAACATATGCCATTACAAAATAACGAGCGGGTTTAAAGCCCTCACTCCAACGCTTAATACCTACGAATAGTCCGAAACAAAGTGCTAACCCCGTTACTAAAGTCGCCCAAATGAAGCCAAAACCAGGGAAGAGAATACAAAACGGTAGCCCAAGCGCAGCAATCACTCCGAGCCAGATTGAAATCGACACATAGCTAGGGTGAACATCCTTGAGTTTTAAAAGATGGATATAAAATAACGCGTTAGTTAATGGTGCAAGAGCAAAACCTAACCAATGTAAGTTTGCAGAGTAAAATCCGAATAGCTCGTCAGGAATATGAAAGAAATGGCTCCATGCAAATACCCACACGCAAGTGAATAATGCGTAATAAAAGTGAGTGACATCTTTAGAGCCGATGTAGATTAATAAATTGTATAGCCCTAAAACAACGCCAACACCAAAACACAGCGTCATGATAAGGTTTTCATAAACCACTTTCTGCCGAAAATCTCTCAGAGGCTCGATAGTCAATTTTACTGGAGTGTAAAAGAAATCACTCTCGAAAAGCGTAACGATATAATAGTCTTGGTTAGGTTCTAACGTGACTTGATTACCATAGTGAAATGCAAATTCATTTTCTACCTTACCTCCAGAAAAGACTCGATGAACCGCTTCCGGTGTATATATCCTCGACTCAATTTTGCTTAATACCGTATTGTATGGATAAAGCACAAATTCATTCAATGGCGTTTCATTTCTGACTTTCGTCACCAAGAAATAACGACCAGAAAACAGCGCTCTCTTCTTTAGTGGTTCATGAATAGATTCCCACGTACTCAACTCATCCCAGCTTTGAGGAAACCTTGTGCTGGAACTTGCTTTATACGCCTTTCCGACATGGTGTAAATTTTGATATTGCCAAGGCTGCGTCAATTTCAACACAGTTGGATCTGAATAGGCAGAACTAGAAAACAGAATGATGCTGAAAATGATCAGTAGTAAACGCATTCTAGCCAGTTACCTTAGCAAAGTTACCTGTGGTTCGGTATTTTATCTGCAAGTTTTCTACTCCCAAATCAGGTGACTTATCTCTGTATTGTGCCTAAACAAAATCAAAAACGATATGTTACATCCATGCCTATCCTTCTTCCCTCACCTTTAAAGTCTTCCAACATTCCCAAAAAGCTACTTAGGTCAAATTTAAGATGGCTATACTCTTTGTCTAAAAGGTTTTTACCCCAAATTCCTAGCTTCCAATCTCTATACTCCACCTGTAGATTGGCACTCCAAAGCATATAACTGGGTTGCTTCGCATAGGGCGATTCGTTTTGGTCAAAGTAATATTCGCTTTGATAATCAAATGCTATTTTACTTTTTATACTAACTTCATCCCAATTAAATGCATAATTTATATGCCCAGATATATTCCATTCAGATGTAAATGGTAAGCGGTTGTCGGTCAATACAACGCCAACTGGATCGATAAACTCCTCAAAATTAGCTTCTGGTATATAACCTATGTCCAACCCTATCTGAGTTTGTTCCGATAGATACCAAGTGTTTTCTATCTCAGCGCCATAGATTTTTGACTTACCTACGTTCTCAAGTAATTGAAAAGGTGGTGCGCCAGGTACCTCAGAGGCCTGATTCATAAATACCTGTTGATCTTTATAATCATAGTAAAAAGCTGCAAAATTTGTACGAAGTTTAAGATCATTAAATAACAGTTTGCCTCCTACTTCATGAGCGATTAGTTCTTCGGGGCCATAACTCGCCTGTATCGCCGCATCCTTTGAAATAAGGAACCCACCATTATAGCCGCCGCTTTTTACACCATTAGATAAGCTATAATAAACACTTTTATCCGGTTCAATTTTATGGATAACCGATAATTTTCCAGACAAATTACTATCGGACTCTTTTCCCTCAATGTCGTAGGCAGGAACTAAAATGCCAGCGAGATTATCGCCAAACGGCACATTTAGATAGGAGAAAGAGTCATAATTCACCTCTTCATCGCTGTATCTTACTCCCACAAGTACATCTGTATGCTCGCTAACTTCATATTCATATTGACCAAAAAAGGCTTGCGACTTTACTTTGATATCATTGTCGTAGAAAAAGGTCGCCGCACTGGCACCATTAGGAGTTCCCCTAAAATCGCGTAGTAAATCATTGAAATTATCTTGATAAATACGCTCTTCTAGCTGAAATAAGCCTATCGTTAGAAAGCCAGCCTCTAGACTTTGTTCAAACCTAAGCTCATTCACTAGCTTTTCATTTTTAAGCCCTAGCTCACCTTCACATAATGAAAATGGACTTCCGTCACAATTAAATCCATGTGACCTATCTAAGCGATTGAAAGCCGAAAGATAAATAAGTTGAGACTGTTCATCCAACGCATAGGTAATTTCTGTGGTAACGCCTTTGCCTATGCTATGATGTTTTTGATAATTATTGACCCGCACCGCCCAAAAATCGTCACTGCCAATATTAAAACCAAGTGCATCAACGCAGTTGCTTGTACCCGCTTGCGCTGGAGAACACAATGAACCATCCAAAGGGTTAGAGAATAATCCAATATTCCCTACCGGCTGAACCTGTCCATTCCAATGACCATAGTCTAATTTCACAAAAACACTGAAGTTATCAAACTCGCCAAAATAACTTAATCGAACATCATTTTGTTCCATATATGCTTCAGGCGCGTCTGGCTGGAGGTTATAAGTCGTGTACTCATAGTGATTGTGGCCAGCTGCAAGTCGCACCGCGCTATTTTGATCTAGACTATAATTGAGCGTTGTCCGTGCTCTTGTTAAAGAATCAGAACCAACCCCCACACTGATGGAAGCAAAGTCACCATCTGTTGGGCGCGCCGTGCGCACTAAAATTGCTCCCCCAGTGGTATTTCTACCAAAAAGTGTACCTTGTGGACCTTTCAATACTTCAACCTGTTCAATATCAAACAAATTGATAATTTGGTTATTCGCCGATCCAACTGATATACCATCTAAATACACCCCAACTGGAGAAGTGTTCGCCGTATTGTAATCAACTAGCCCAACACCTCGGATGCTGACTGCTGGAGGGGTCCCCTCGGCTGCATTTTGACTGATTTTTACATTCGCAACTAAACTACCCAGTTCAGTTGTATCCTTCAGTGCGGCGTCAGTGATGACTTGTCCGGATATAGGTTTAACAGCGATAGCAACATCATTGATAGATTGCTTTCTTTTTTGAGCGTATACCTCAATGACTTCGATTTCTTCTTCGACTTGTGCTGATGTTTCCGTCGAGACTACAGAGAGTAATGTCAGTGTTATCGTATTTAACAGCACATTTGGATGTGGCATAGTTTGAATCCCGAGCTATATCATGCAATTACACTATCAGTATAGCTGAATTAAAAAGACCTCCAAACAAATGAGCCTGATTACCGTTTTAAGGTTCAAGTTATTGATCACAACACATGCAAATTATACTAATGTAGGATTCAAGCCCTACATTTTGTATGGCTTGAAACGTGGTTAAGCTATTCAATCAGTAAGGCTGACGCTCAAAGATAAAGCGCTTATTTAAAGCCTAAGAAGTGATAATCAGGCTAGTTAAACGGCTCAAACCCCAACTCTCCACTAATGCTTTGAGGATATCCAGTGATGGCTCTACTTGTTTGCATGCCAGCCATCACAGCAGCTTCAACACAACCTGCATTGACACCAGTTTTAATCCAATCTCCGGTAATGTAGAGGTTATTGAACGCGCTGCCGTCAGTCGGCAGTCGAAATTGACTGCTATCAACAACGCTTAACACATACCGCTCACTGGGGTCGACATTCACCCTCCAATACTGAGTATTGAACCTAACTTCGCCTTCATTATCAGCGATATCAAACAATACGTTCCAGTCGAAGTCATCGTCATGATAAGCCTCTGGCCACAGAGGCTGCATCTGCAATTTAAGTTTTTGCAATGCGTTTTCTTTTACCTGAGCTTTCATTCGTTCAGGAAACTCATGATCGCTCGGAGGTGGGTAATCTGCGCAAGTAAAAGCACTGCAAAAATATGCGATGTTCTTGGGCTGTGTATTTGGCCAATCTTCAACCTCAAGTAAATTAGACATCGCAGCCCAAGTGTCAAAAGGTTGAGAAAATGCGCTTAATATTGGTCGTTCAGTACTGCCTGAAGGGTCGTGAAAACCCAGCTCACTGTTGGTTTTCGTGAGCCACAACTGTAAGGCTTGAGTCGCAACGGTTTTGACCTTTTCAGCTTGCAGTTTTAACTTGCCATCCACAGCCAGCAATTGTTGGCATAGTAGCTCAAGACCCGCTACTGAGATCCCAAAAATCACTAAATCGAAATCAGCGCCTTTATTGAGTGTTTTTCTCGGTAACATCTGTCCGAATGCTTGTTGGTAAACCGCCTCCCAATTAGACCAGTAAGACTCTAGATTAATGTCATGCTTTTTAAGCAGTTCCACTTGCTGCGGGTCAATTTGCTGCCACAGTGGCGAGCTTGGCCAACATGGCAAACCTTTTACTAATTCCAGAGGCTCGTAACATTGCGCCTCTTTTAGCGTGACCTGTTGAATTAGTTGAATACTATCAACATGATGACCGTCGTCATCTTGTGCACAGTGTAGCGACTCAACCTGATGAAAAAACGCAAACTTAACGCCTCGGTGCTTGAGTAGCTCATAGATAGGAGAGAAAATAATATCTCCCATACCCGCTTGCATTTTCCACATCACACCACCGCGATAACACAACATAATCCGAAGCATAGCCAAAGCCGCAACTCCTGCTTCAACATTCGGCTTTTTAAAATCACCATCCTCATAGCCAAAAACGAGGTCATAAAAGCCGCGAACAGGCGCAGACTCCACAGACAGCGATTCATTTGCGCCATTGCGCTTGAGCCACTGTTTAAAATCGTATCGATCAAGATAACCAAACCCACGTGAATAGACCTTGTCACGCAGCATGCCTATGGTCATCGCAACGCCTAAATCTATGCATATATACAGACGTCTAATGACTGGGTTGTCATCAATTAAGTCGTTTACTTCGGACTGCAACCAGCGCCTAATTTTTCGAACCATATACCAAACGACTAAGTGATCTTTCTTATTTTCTAAACGATGATCAGCTTCACGTACCGTTAAAAAATTACTGAGTTGCGTTATTAACAGTTTTGGTGTGGATACGACCTCTTGGACATGGTTTTCAGCGTCATCAAATAAGGTCTTGGCTTTATCTTCGATACTATCAAAAAAGCTTTTAACTTCCTGCCCCAAGTGAGCAAGCAGCGTTTTATCTCTTTCTTTTTTAGTTTTGAGTTGTGTGGATTTGTGCGTTTTCTCTACCTCGCACTCTAAATCCTCAACCCACTTGCGTAGCCAAGCTGCAAGCAATTTTAAAATCTGCCAAAAATGCAAATCGAGTGTGCCATTTGCTGGATTGCCTGGGATCTCTGGGAAATCTACCGACCAAGTTTGCCATTGCTGGTCGATATACTCTTGCAATACGACCAAACTATGCGGCTTTAGTGCCTGTTGCCAAGTGTGAATGGGGATATCACTTGAGCGTTCAAGCTTATTATAAACGGTCTCTATCGCCCTAAAAGAATTGACATAGGCACCAAACCATACGTGAAGGCCGTGCTCCTCGATACGTTCACCGTATTGCGCATTACGACCACTCGCCCCCTTGCCTCCCAAACGCCAACCTTGCTGATAAACGGTAATATCATAGCGCTTTTGCCAATCTTCTTGTTCAGTCATGTATACCGCAGCTGTCATCGCCGAAACGCCGCCGCCAAGTATTGCTACTTTTTGTTTACTCATAAATCTTCCTTTTCTAACATGTTGACGAGCAACATCTAAAGCCACATAGGAAGACAACTAAACATGCAAATATCGCTTTAGTAAAAATCGTGATTTTTATGCCAAAAATACACTAACGATGGAGATTAGCCATACTCTGAGCACTGGAAACAATTTCTTCCACTCCTGCCTGATCGAAGTCCATTTTCACAAAGTAAGGGAGTTTGACCTCGCTTTTGCCTAATGGAATGCCAAACATTTTATCGAGTGGAAACGCATCCATTCGTTGTAGAATCAGGCTTAAGTCATCTTTGATAAAACCAATTTTGTGGATTTTCTTGACCTCTGAAGGGGAATGTACCACCGCCGAATATACAGACTTCTCGGCATGGCCATCTGGAAACTGCTTAAATAGTATTTGATCCATTTGCGGGTGGGTAAACCCCGATAAGAACTGCTTAAGAAATTGGCTATCGACGTTTAAATCAGACATTGAATCTTTGAAAAGCTCAGCAATTTCTTCACCCACTTCCAACACTTCTTTTAACCATGACTCCCCGTCATCCTCAGGTTCAATGGATAACAATTCATGCCATGCCATTTTGACATTGGGCTCAAACTCCTTAAAGGTTTCCAGAGAGAGGGAAAAATTCAGTCGTTCGCCAAAGCTATCAGGCATTTCGTAGCGACATAAATATTTGTTGTAGCCCCATATTTCTCGACCATTTATCAGCGCGTTAACGTTGTTGACCGAGATAAAGGCAGGATACCAATACAGATGCTCAGCTTTTAACGTTTCGAGATTGACTTGCAGAATTGGCAACCAGATAATGACATCGGTTTCTTGCATATATCCATAATTACTAAATGGCGGCACTTTTGATGCGATATTTTCAATATCTGTAAAGGTCAGTAAGCACCAATCCGTTAAGGCCCTGAATACAAATTCACTACTAGAAACCGAATTAAGCGTTTTATCAACATAGGTTTGGATTGTTGATTTCTTTCCTTTGACAAAAAAGCCATACATTTGTGCATTTAACATTCTGCATGGAGGTTTGGCGATCGGATTACTATAAAAATGTTGATAATCAGGCAACTCGGGATACATCTTTCACTCCTTAAAGTATGATAAGCTAGTGTTTAGTGTAGTTCGCTCAAGCCGCTTTTGCGTATGTTGTTATGAAAACTCCGCCTCTCGTTGCACAACCTCGATATAGTTACGTGCCTCTCGCTGGCAAAAATACTGATAATGCGAGTATGCGTACTCATCAAAGTTACCCGAAAGCTTGTTCATAAAACCGTGTAAATATCGCGTACGGATACAATCTAGCCCTTTTTTATCTTTTATATGTTCAATGACAGGTTCAACATCAAAATGAGATTCAACTTGAGCAAAGAAGATAGACACATCGCAGCTGGGCTTAATATTTAGGTGGTTACGTATTTGACTAGGATAAAATGCGATAAGTTGCTCAACGGAGTTAGATGCACCTTGTTCGGACAATGCAACCCATGCAGCTGCCCCGCCTGCACTAAACCCAATAATGAGTTTTGGCTGGAGTTCAGCAACCGCTGCTGATACTTTGTTAGCATATACGGGATGGCCACATTGTGCCAAAAACAGCTCATAGCACTCCGACTCAGAGACACTGTTTGGTTCTTCTATAAATGGTGAAAGCACCTGCACGTTGCTTCCAAGCGATTTCGCAAAACGGTCAATGTGATCCGTATGACCGAAAATATCAGTAACGATTAATATAGCCATTGGTTTTCCTTATTAATAATTTATAGTTATTGGCTTGTATGACTTTCCCTGCCATGCGGCCTTATATACTTATGTCTGGATGAATCAAACACTGCATTCAAACTCAATGTTCAATCGCTCCATCGGGCGTTAATTAGCGCTCTTTTACCCAAAACTAAAACCTCTTTTAAAGCTAGCATAACGCCAACCTCTGTAAACATTAAAGACAAATTAAATAAACATTAATTTAATCACCAATATCGCAATCAATGCTAAGCTTATTGTAAGTTCAGCAAGAGTGACCCAATTTGATCAAAATCACCTTACTCCTCTTCATTGCCTTTCAATCCAATTTTATATTTGCAAAGCAAATAACTTGGATTGCGATAGACTTCGCGCCTTATTATATCCTTTCTGACAATTTGGAAGGACAAGGACGTGACGAGTTATTGATAAAACTCATTCAACAACAGATGCCTGACTACACCTTTAATTATAAAGTGTTCCCCGCTTCTAGGGCGATACATGAGCTCTCTAATTTCAACAACCAATATTGTATGATCTCCCTCTATAAAACACCCGAGCGCCAAAGACATATCGCTTTTAGTGATGAGTATTCTACCATTGGATTGTCAACCTCTGCCGCACTAAGGAAAGATGTCGCACAGTCGCTTGGCATTACCAACAGCGCAATTGATTTGGAAAAGCTCGTAACTGAGCATGGGCTAACCGTAGGTGTGGCGGCAAATCGGTCGTTTGGTCATGAAATTGATGCGTTATTGGCGAGTTTGCCTACCAAGCAAGTGCTTGTAAGACCAGGAAGAGATACGTTAGAGAGTTTAACCATAATGCTACTCAAAAAAAGAGTCGATGTTATACTTGGATACCCGAGTGAACACCACTACCACAAATTACATGTAGATAAGCAAGATGAATTGACACAAGTCAGATTGAGTATCGCCTCGCAGATAACGCCTGGATATGCGGGCTGCAATAATAATGCGATTGGTAAGGAACAGATAGCTGCAATTAGCAAAGCGTTAATAAAAGCACATAAAAACGAGCAGTTCAGACTCGCGATGTCTCGTTGGTTACCAGAACAATTTCAACCACAGCTAGCCAGTATTTTTCAAAACTGACTTTCTAAAACTTATCTTTTGATTGAAAAAGTGGACTCCATCTAGAATATAAAGCACAGCACCACGTGTGTAGTAACACGTGGTGCTAGTAGAAATTACTTACGAATACCTTCCAAGTGCAAACCAATAGTAACATGCGTTGATGCCGGGCCTAGATCATAGTCGATATTATAATCAGCAAGTTTTAACTGGGTTTCACCTTCAAAGCCAACTCGGTATCCACCCCATGGATCTTTACCCTCACCCACTTTTTGAACATCAAACTCGATATTCTTTGTTACCCCATTGAGTGTGAAACTTCCTTTCACCTTCGCATTTGTATCATCGCTAAAAGTAATCGAGTCACTCTTGAAAGTCGCCTTAGGGTTTGCTTTTACGTTTAAGAAGTCGTTACCGCGCAAATGTTTATCGCGTTCTGCATGATTCGAGTCAATAGAAGCAGTATCGATCACTACATTGATTTTTGATGTATTTGGATTTTTTGCATCATAGCTGAAGTCGCCTTCAAAGCTATTAAATCGACCATGCAACCAGCTGTATCCTAAATGTTTAATTTTAAAGTTTACAAAGGCATGTGCACCCTTAGTATCAATTACATAATCCGCAGCATTTACTCCGGCTGATAAGGTCATAGCCGCCATGCTTAATGCAATGATTGTTTTTTTCATGTTTTAATCCTCAACTTTTGTAGCGTTTGGTACCTTGAGCATTCGAACTAAGGTACGATCTTTATTAATAAAGTGGTGTTTTAGCGCTCCCACAATGTGTAGCGCTACTAATCCAATGAGTCCCCATGCAATGTATAAATGCACAGTGCCTGCAATATCGCTTTGTTCTTCAAACAGCTCCCCGAGACCTGGAACAGAAAACCAGTTAAATACCTCGATTGCTCTGCCATCCGAGGTAGAGATTAAGTAACCTGTGACAAACAGCCCAAACAAGCCAAGATACAAAACGACGTGAACGACATGCGCTATTATGTTTTGCAATTTATCCATGGGAGTTGCTTCGCTTTCGGGTCTCACTTTAGGGTTAGTGAACTTCCAAATCAGCCTAAGTACTATCAAAGCTGCCAGCAGTATCCCGATGCTTTTATGAATGTGTAAGCCGTCACGGTAGAAAGGATCGTAATAACTGAGTTCGACCATGTACAACCCAAGGCCAAACATGCCAAATACCACGAGCGCACTGAGCCAGTGAAAGATGATGGCTAACAAACCATAGTTTTGTGATGTATTTTTAAACATAATATTCAGCTAATAAAACTCATTCTCAATAAGAGTAAGCTTATATGCTAAAAGTTCAGAGAGAAAGCCATAAATTTAGCGTCAGATTGTGCATATATGCACACAAAAAAGGCGCTTCATAATCCAAGCGCCTTGAGTCGGGAGGAGTGTAAACTAATTTTTATAGAAGTAGCTGTCCTTGGTGATGCTAATCTTGGCGTCTTGCTGCGATTCTATCGTGAATTGGATTGGAGTCCGCTTACCTTTTAGCTCATAGCCATCAGCTGTCACCGTTACTGGGATTAATGCCATATCGCCGCCGGCGATATGCGTAGTGATTGGGGCTGTTAGTTTCGCATCTGGTAGTCCCTTTAAGCTCACGGTGTAAGTTAAATCATGCTGTGTTTTGTTTATTACACTTAAGGTATATGGATTCTCGACTAACCCCTCATAATTAACGCGATAAAGCGCATTTCGGTCGCGAATGACAGAGGCTTCTATTGGCGTACGATTGAATGCCCAAATCACCATAGTGACTATTATCAATACGGTAATTGCACCATAGCCTACTATTTTTAACCTAAATGGATTGGACTTTTTACCTGCTTGTTGATGCTCACTTTGATACTTAATCAAATCTGGCTGATAGCCGAATTTATTCATCGTTTCGTTACACGCATCGATACATAAACCACAGTTAATGCATTCATATTGCAGGCCATTACGAATATCAATACCAGCAGGGCACACTTCAACACATAAATTACAGTCTACACAGTCCCCAAGCCCCAGCTGTTTTGGATCTTCTTTGCGTTTGCGACGACCTCTATTTTCACCACGTTCACTGTCATAGGTAACGACCAATGTATCTTTGTCAAACATGACCGATTGGAAACGAGAGTATGGGCATGCCACGGTACACATTTTTTCTCGCAGAAAGCCCGCGTTTCCATAGGTGCAAAGTGCGAATAAAAATACCCAGAAGGAAGTAAGGCCTGTCCACTCGAGCGTAAACATGTCGAGATACAGTTCTTTTGCAGGAATAAAATAGGCCATAAATGAAGTGGCGGTAAACACCGAAATTATCAACCAAATAGCGTGTTTGGCTGTTTTCTTAGCGACTTTTTTGCTATCCCAGTTTGATTTGTCCAACTTTATTCTTTGGTTACGAGTCCCCTCCACTCGGTGCTCAACCCAAGTGAACATCAGCATCCATATCGTTTGTGGACAAGTATAACCGCACCAAACGCGACCCAACCAAGTCGTAACAAAGAATAGAGCAAAGGCACCCACCATAAAAATCCAGGCTAGAATCATAAAGTCTTGAGGGAGAAAGGTGGCACCAAATATCCTAAATTGCTGCTTACCAAAATCAAGCAAGATGGCCTGCTGCCCGTTGTACGGGATCCAAGGAATGAGAACGAAAGTTAACATTAAAAACCAGCCAAGGTTTCTTCTTATTTTTTGGAAAAACCCTTTTTGCTCTCTGACGTATATGGGCCCCTCTTGTTTATAGGGCTTAATGATCATGTCTTCTTCTTTGATATCAAACTTCATGTTATTTGCTACATTGGTAATACACGAACTTGATACTGCAACTTTCAGACCAATCTGAAACTTTATAAGACTATGTTTTATATGGAATTTATTTCACGAAAAATCAATGTATCGCGAAATATCACGATTACTCGCGAAATATCACGAAAGTTTGGCAATTTTTAGTTTTTTCATTTTCGACCTCAGCGTACTTTCGGGTAATCCTAACTTATCAGCCGCCCCATTGCTGCCAGCGATCTTCCAGTTACTTATTTCTAGCACTCTTAATATGTGCTCAGCTTCCGCTTGCGCCAAAGTCAGTTCACCATCTTCAGATTTATGCTGTTCATTAGCGTTAAGTGCTTGAGATATATCAAGTAAACGACCTTTAGATAATATCGCTTCGCGCTCCAACACGTTTTGGAGTTCTCGAATATTGCCAGGCCAATCATAACGCTGTAGCGCATGGATAGCCTTTTTTGAGATCCCGCGTAGTTGCTTACCCAGCTTTTTGTTGAGCTGCACGATGAGATTGTTGGCCAATACGGGTATATCCTCTATACGCTCTCGTAGTGCAGGCACTCGAATAGGAAAAACGTTTAAACGATAATATAAATCCATTCTAAACTCCCCCTCCTCAACCATTTTCCATAAATCTCTGTTAGTCGCCGCGACTATCCGTATATCTACTTGAATCGACTTACTTCCCCCTACACGTTCAAACTCTCGCTCTTGTAATACACGTAATAACTTGCTTTGCGCCTCTAGCGGTAACTCTCCAATTTCATCTAAAAATATGGTCCCTTTATCCGCCAGTTCAAAACGCCCTTTACGCCTTTCATTCGCTCCAGTAAATGCACCTTTTTCATGTCCAAACAATTCAGATTCAATCAAGGTTGGTGAAAAGGCAGCGCAATTTACTTTAACGAAAGGTTGCGATGAACGCTCACTAAGGCGGTGCAGATTTCTGGCAACAAGCTCTTTACCCGTGCCGTTTTCCCCTAAAACCAATACCGTACTGTCGGTCTGGCTAACCAGCTCTAGCTGCGCTAACATGGCCTGAAATATTGCGCTACTACCCACCAAACCCGAGTCTTGCCAATTTTCATTTAATGTTTCTAGCAGGTAGGCATTTTCATCTTTAAGTTGCTCAGTAAGTACTTGAACTTTGTTCAACGCCTCTCTTAGTGCATTTTCAGTTTTGTGCTGTTGCGACACATCGCGAAATATCGCGACTGCACCGATAATTTGCTGATCTTTGAAAATTGGCGTAGAGGTATATTCCACAGGAAAACAGCTCCCATCTTTCCGCCAGAACACCTCATTGGTTACCTGTCGTGTTTTACCATCAAACATTGTTTTGTAGATGTTACATTCATCAGCAGGATACTCACTCCCATCTGCATGACTATGATGATGGTACTGATGTATTTTTTTCCCCAAAAGCTCATCACTTTGCCACCCAGTCATACGCTCTGCGGCCGGGTTTACAAAAACAGCGTTACCAGAAAGATCAAAACCATAGATCCCCTCTCCAACCGCATTCAATAATAATTTAGGGTCCGCCAAAAAGTGTTTGATAATAGACATAGCAATCCTCGCGATATTTCGCGAGCATTATATAACCATAGACTTTTACTGTCAGCCATGAGTTTTACTTAATAATCACCATTGTCACAACAACTATGCATTTTTCACCCGTGAAAGTGTAAAATGAGAGAAAGCTTATAACCTGAGTAACTGCGTGGACAAATCAACTTATATTCCCAGCGCGTTTCTGGACGACATAAAAACCTACTTACCAGACCACCTTAGCATCGAAGACTTTATAGATAAGTGCCAGTCTCCTTTACGCCGAGCAGTCAGAGTCAATACCCTAAAAATGTCTATCACGGAATTCTTAGCCTACTGCGAAAAAAGTGATTGGCAGGCAGAACCGATCCCTTGGTGTGAAGAAGGGTTTTGGATAGCAAGAAGTGAACAAGAAGAAGCTAATCTTGCTATCGGCAACACAGATATCCATTTAAGTGGCTGCATCTATGTCCAAGAAGCAAGTTCCATGTTGCCGCCAACAGCATTGAAATCGACTATCAGCAGCGATGATATTAATTTGGATATGGCGTCAGCACCGGGTTCAAAAACTTCGCAACTCGCAGCTTATATGGATGGACGTGGCGTACTAATCGCTAATGAGCTATCGTCATCTCGACTCAAAGCGCTTGCGGCAAATATGAAACGTATGGGTATACGAAATGTTGCGTTGTCTCACTTTGACGGCTGTATCTTTGGCGATTATATGCATGAATGTTTTGATAACATCTTGCTTGATGCGCCATGTTCTGGAGAAGGCACGGTTAGAAAGGACCCAAATGCCCTTAAAAACTGGTCAATTGAGTCTAATGTTGAAATTGCACAAGTGCAGAAGCAACTGATAGATAGCGCATTTCAAGCCTTAAAGCCAGGTGGTACCTTAGTGTATTCAACTTGCACGTTAACACCGTTGGAAAATCAGCAAGTATGCCAACACCTTATTGATAATTACCCTCAAGCAGTAGCTGTCGAAAACCTATCGACTTTATTCGTGGGTGCTGAAAAAGCAACAACGTCCGAAGGATACTTGCATGTGTGGCCTCAGCTATATGATAGCGAGGGGTTTTTCATTGCTCGATTTAAGAAATTACACTCTGTTGCAGTTAAAAATCCAAAGCAGAAAAAAGGCGCTTTCCCTTTTGAAGAACTAGACAAGAAAAGCACTCAACTATTGTTATCCGTACTAAAAAAGCAGTTTGGTATTAGCCAACTTGACGGCAAGTTGATGCAACGCGACAAGGAAGTTTGGCTATTTCCTGACAAGTTTGAAGCAATCCAAAATAAGATTAAATATTCTCGCATAGGGATTTTAATCGGTACTACCCATAAAAATGGGGTGAGACTAGAGCATGAGTTTGCCACTACTTTCGGTCATTTAGCATTTAAAAACACTTTAGCGCTAACAAAAGAGCAAGCTAAAGATTACTTTAATGGCAAGGATATACGCCTAGATGAGGTGACAAAACTAACGGGAGAAGTGATCCTCACGCTGTGTGGCAGTGCCATCGGATTAGGAAAATGGCAAAAAAACAAAGTTAAAAACAGTTTGCCTCGGGATTTAATTAAAGACGGCCTGTTGATAACTTGGGTATAACCTGAATATACCCTTTTGATATTTTTAAGACCGATTATGAATATAAAGAGCAACTCTTTGTTTTATATAAACTTAATAAATCATTCATTTATTTGTAAAAAGAATGAAAGGTTAACTAAACTTAACAGTACTTTCTACTTCTCCCTACAGTCTTAGAAGGTGTTTTTAGTTAGCGCACGGCTCAATCTTGAGCCTTTCCCTAAGCCCAGAACTTAGCAGGTAAGTTTCTGGGCGTTTTTTTATTAGTTAACCTGAGGTTAGTTAGGTTAACATTTCGAGTTCAGTGATGATCTGCATCGCTGCTTCATTGCTGTCACCGCACACATCTTCCATGGCCTTAAATTGCAAACACACCTGTGGGCGCTCTGGCTGGTTAAACAGTTTACACAGATTATTTTCATCTAGTTGAATACACCGCTCCCCCGCAGGCTTACCATTTGGCATACCGGGAATGGGTGTTGAAATACTTGGTGCTATACAACAAGCGCCACAACCAAGCCTACAATCCATTCTGTTTCTCGCAATTTTGACAATAAGTGGTGCATCTTATCGAAAAATCGACTACACGTAAAAGCATCAATCGCTTTTAAGAATGTAACGATAAATTTAGGTACGCAAAGCTTTGTTACATATTCAGCCTGGATTTAAACACCTCGACATAACTATTCGCGTATTCTTAAGCTTATCGATGATCTAGAGCCGTTAATCTGGGTCATCAAGAATCATTCAACAGGAAGGATTTTAACGTGGCTAGTAAAAAACAAATAATTCTACCAATTGCCGTTCTTGCGGTGGGAATTGCAGCGGCCGTTGCCATGTCTGCAATGAAACAACCTCCAGAAGAGAAGAAAGAAGAAATAGTACATCCTCTCGTACAGGTTCAACCTATTCATATTGACCAAGTTAGGCTGAACGTATCGTCATACGGTATCGTGATGCCAAAATACAGTACTGAGCTTGTTGCTCAGGTCAGTGGTCAAGTTATTTCATTGTCTGACAAGTTTGTCAAAGGTGGCTTTGTCAAAGAAGGTGACGTACTTGCTCGCATCGACCCAAATGACTATGAAGCATCGCTGATTGAAGCCGAAGCGGCTTTAGCACAAGCCAGCTCAGCGCTAGAAATAGAACAAGCTCAGGTGCAAGTAGCAAAAGCAGAATGGCAAAGGATTAAAGCAAACGCTAACGAAAGAATACCTTCCGAGCTCTATTTAAGAAAACCTCAGCTCGCTGAAAAGTTAGCAAGCTTTAAAGCTGCTCAGGCTGCAGTGAAAAGAGCGAACCGAAATTTGGAGCGTACTTACATCAAAGCGCCTTACGATGCGATTATAGAGTCTCGTACCGTAAGCCTTGGTAGTGTAGTCAATCCCGGTAATGGCTTTGGTAAACTCAATGCGACATCTGTTGCTGAAGTACGCCTCCCTGTTGCCGATAATGAATTGAAATACCTACCGCAACAAGGTGTTGGCACCGATGTCGTGATCACAGCAGAAGTCGCAGGTCAACCGATGAGTTGGAAAGGTGAAATAGTCCGCAGTGAAGGCGTTATCGATAACAAAAGTCGCATGACCTACCTTGTTGCTCAAGTCGAACAGCCTTATCACAACAACGTAAAACCACTACGTTTTGGCGCTTATATCAATGCAGATATTCAAGGTTTGTTAGTGCAAAATGCCACTATGCTTCCTCATCACTTAGTGAAAGAAGGTCGCGTTGCAACATTGGATGATGATAACAAGCTGAGCTACAAAAAGGTCAATATTATTAGAGAGTACAATGGCATGGTCGTCATTGATAACGGCGTTGAGTCAGGCCAACAGATCATTACTTCTGCACTGGACTACCCTTCTGAAGGGATGCAACTACGTACAGATGATACTCCTTCGCAAAGCGCTAACACCCAATTAGCGCTCAAAGAGGAGTAAGGTTTATGCATAGTCAAAGTACAGAAAAAGGCTTAATTGCTTGGTTTGCGCGTAACCCAGTTGCAGCAAACTTATTGATGATATTTATTATTGTGGGCGGCTTGCTTACAGCGTTTTCAATCCGCAAGCAAATGTTTCCACAATACGATAGTAACTGGATAAGTGTTCAAGCTGTGTATCCGGGCGCGGCACCTCAAGAGGTCGAAGAAGGGATCACGATTAAGATCGAGGAGTCCATGGAAGGTCTCGAAGGGATCAAACGCTTGATCACCTACTCTAATCGCGGTTATTCGCAAACTTGGATAGAAGTAGACGAGCAGTACAACACCAAAGAAGTACTCGACGAAGTCAAGATGCAGGTGGACTCCGTTTCAACTTTCCCATCTGGAATGGAACGCCCTATCGTGCGTCACGACAAGGCAACCCAAGAAGTAATGTGGTTGTCACTCAATGGCGACTTAAGTCCCCATGATCTTAAAGAGCTTGGTAATCGCATTCATGAAGAAATGCTGTCGTTACCCGGCGTTAACCTTGTACGCTTTGATGGTGGTCTGAACTACGAAATCTCTATTGAGATAAGCCCTGATAAAATGCGCGAGTACGGCCTAAGTTTTAGAGCAATTTCGGATGCGGTAAAGAGCTTCTCAGCGAACATGTCTGCTGGCCAAATTCGCTCCGAAAATGGCTATATTTCAATGCGAGTTGAAAACCAAGCCTATCGCGGTGACGAGTTTAGAAAACTCCCCTTATTAACGCTGCCAGACGGCGCACAGGTTAGCTTAGGTGATGTAGCCACCATTAACGATGGCTTTGAAGAAGGACTTCAATACTCTAAATACAATGGTAAGAACTCACTGGTTTATGAAGTTAGCGCGTCAAAAGACCAAGACATCACCAAAGTTGCAGATATCATTAAGAACTATCTTGAGGCCAAGAAAGGCTCACTACCACAAGGCGTAGAACTTGAACCTTTTATTGACTTGACCTATTACCTCAATGGCCGCCTTAACATGATGCTAGAAAATATGGCGTTAGGTGGCGTATTAGTTATGCTAATGCTTGCTCTATTTTTACGTGTGCGTTTAGCATTTTGGGTCATGATGGGGTTGCCAGTTAGCTTCTTAGGTGCATTTTTAATGATGCCAATGGGCTATTTAGACGTAACGATTAACTTAGCCTCACTCTTTGCCTTTATTTTGGTGTTGGGGATTGTCGTTGATGACGCGATAGTCGTCGGTGAATCCGCCCATGCGGAAATAGAAAAACATGGTCATAGCCTCGATAATGTCGTTCGTGGCGTAAAACGTGTTGCTATCCCTGCCACTTTTGGTGTGCTGACTACTGTTGCTGCTTTCTTACCGCAAACATTAGCAACCGGCCCAACGGCAGCATTTTCTAAAGCAATTGGTGGCGTAATAATTCTGTGCTTATTATTCTCTTTGGTTGAGTCTAAACTGGTTTTACCTGCGCATTTAGCAGCGATGAAAGACAAGCCAAGCAACCCTAAAAATCCGTTCCACCGTCTCAGAGAAAAAATGGATATCGGCCTTCAATCATTCATTGAAAACACGTACCGACCATTTATTGTACGCTGTATTCACTACCGCTATACCGTTATCGTTGGCTTTTTAACCATTTTAATTGTCAGCGCAGGGATGTTTGCCGGTGGCTTAGTGAAGTTTGTTGCTAACCCAAAAATTCCCCATGATTTTCCACGTATCTCGATTGATATGAACTTATCCTCGTCAGAAAACGCGACGCTTGAGTCAATTCAAAAGATCGAGCAAATGGTACTGAATGTCGACAAAGAAATTGAGGCTGAGTATGGCAAGAAAATGATCCGTGATTACATGGTGAATATGAACGGCCGCACAAGCGCAAATATTATGGTGATCTTGGTTGAACCTGATGCCCGCCCAATCGATACCTTTGCACTCAGCGCCCGCTGGCGTGATGCAATGCCTGCGCTGCCAGGTGTTAAATCGCTAAACATTCAAGATAGCATCATGAATGGTGGTCGTGATGACGGAGACATTAGCTTTAGGTTAGAAGGTAAACACAAAGAAGAGCTTCGCGAAGTCGCGCAGAAACTAAAAGACAAGCTAGCAACTATTGAAGGTGTTGGTGATATCAACGACTCTATGCAATCAGCAACCGATGAAGTGCAGCTTGAGCTTAAACCATTAGCGTATAGCCTTGGACTGACGTTGGCGGATGTTGCATCTCAAGTAAACTTCAGTTATTACGGCCTTGAAGCACAGCGTATTTTACGCGATGGTGAGGAGATCAAAGTAATGATCCGTTACCCTAAAGAACACCGTGATGCCATTAGTGACATTCAGGACGTGCGTATTTTAACGCCTCAAGGCGCAGAAGTGCCGTTGGTAGAAGTGGCTGATGTAAAATTGGTAGACGGTGTTAACCGAATTCGCCGCGAAAATGCCAAACGCACTATTAATGTTTGGGCATCAGTTGATACAGAAATCGCACAACCATTTGAGATAGCAAAACAGGTTCGTGACGAATATCTTCCTAGTCTATTAAAGAACTATCCTGGCGTTCAAAGTGCAGTAGCTGGTCGCGTACAAGAAGAAATGGACAGTGTTGCTGAGCAAATTCGTGACTTTGCCCTATCATTAATGATTATATTCGCACTACTGGCAATTCCATTACGTTCTTATTCTCAGCCTGTCATCATCATGTCTGTGATCCCATTTGGTGTGGTCGGCGCGGTATTCGGTCATATGATCTTGGGAATGACGATGAGTAGCTTGTCTTTCTTTGGTATTATTGCCGTAGCAGGGGTTGTGGTGAACGACTCTTTGGTTATGGTGGATTTTGTCAATAAAGCACGCGAAGAAGGCATCGATTTAAAAGCCGCAGCCGTCGAGGCCGGATGTAAACGCTTTAGAGCAATCTTGCTCACTTCGTTGACCACCTTTATCGGACTTGTACCAATCATTATGGAAACTAGCCTACAAGCTAAAATTGTTATTCCAATGGCGGTATCGCTTGCATTTGGTGTGTTGTTTGCCACAGTGATCACCCTCGTACTTATCCCTTGTCAATATGTGGCACTTGAAGATGTTAAACGCGTTGGCCGCAAATGGTTTAAAGGTAAAGACTCGGCTGATAGCCAACAAACGACACCGGAGCTAAATTCTAATACTCACTAAGTAACAAATTACTAGCCCACAAAAAAGCTCGGAAACTTCCGAGCTTTTTATTTTTTTACACCGATTTACTGGCTGTAATGCGTAAAAAAGCGCTTTACTCTATCCATTGCGGGCTGTAAATCATCTTTATGTGGTAAAAACACTAATCTAAAATGATCCGCACTGGGCCAATTAAAAGCGCGTCCGTGGACAAGTAGAATTTTTTCTTCTTTGAGCAAGTCCAGCACCATGCGCTCATCATTCTTAATATTAAACCGCTTCACATCCACTTTTGGAAACGCATAAAGCGCGCCCTTTGGCCTTACACAGGATATCCCTTCAATATCGTTTAAACCTTTAAACGCAATATCACGCTGCTCATACAAACGCCCACCCGGTTCAATGAGTTGGTCAATGGATTGTATGCCTCCAAGCGCTTGTTGAATAGCAAACTGTGCAGGAACATTGGCGCATAATCGCATAGACGCAAGCATTTCTAAGCCTGTGATCAAATCCCGCATCACTGAATGCTTACCACTGATCACCATCCAGCCCATGCGGATCCCGGCCGCACGATAGGTTTTCGCTAAACCATTAAAAGTAATAACCGGGATATCATCGCAAAGACTCGCAATTGAAAAATGCTCCGCATCGTCATATAAAATCTTTTCGTAGATCTCATCACTCAGTATTAATAGCTTGTGTTCTCTGGCAACGTCAATTAATGCCTCAAGCAATGCTTTGTCATATACAGCACCGGTCGGATTATTTGGGTTGATCAGCACCAATGCCTTTGTACGGCTTGTGATTTTACGCTTGATATCTTCGATATCTGGAAACCAGTCTTGCTCTTCATCACAAAGATAATGCACGGGATTACCGCCAGATAATTTAACAGCGGCAGTCCATAATGGATAATCAGGTGCGGGGATCAACACTTCGTCACCATCATTGAGTAAGGCTTGTGCCGTCATTTGGATCAATTCGCTTACGCCATTACCAATGAAGATATTATCGACACTAATATTGGGAAAGCCCTTTTGCTGATAATATTGATACACGGCGACTCGGGCAGAGTACAATCCTTTTGAGTCACAATACCCCTGTGCAGAATATAAGTTTTTTATGATATCTCGGTGCATGTCTTCTGGCATATCAAAGCCAAATGCCGCAGGATTGCCAATATTTAATTTGAGGACTTTCATGCCCTCGTCTTCCATTTTTCTTGCTTGATCCAATACTGGACCACGAATATCGTAACTCACCCCGTTGAGCTTATTACTTTTTGTTATTTGTAGCATCTATAACCCCCTCATTTTGCTCAAGCATATATCACAATGCCGTCTAAATTCTATGCTTGTGATAACTTTTTATGCTTCAAAAAAGTAACTAACAAAATGAAGTGGTTAGGAGGGGGTGAGTTCATATTTCAGAGAATAAAAAAGGCCGTATAAACGACCTCATTTCCAGCTTTTTGGCTTATACTAGATTTAGGATTGTGCACTTACCCACTGCTGCAGTTTCGCTTTTGAACCTGCAACTTGCGCTGCAAGCTTCTCAATAGAGTCATCAACAATATCCTGCTTCCCTTGCATGAGAGCATGCTCTATCGTCTTAGCTAAATCGCTCAAACTAGCAGCCCCAAACTGAGCAGCGTTAGATTTCAAACTGTGAGCATGACGAACGGCTGCTTCTTGATCCTGATTCAAATTCAGCATCAACTCCGATTCTAACCGCTCGAATTCAGAACAACAAAAATGAACCGTCTCTTCGAATTGCTCGCCCAGCAACATTTGCATGTTTTCTAGGGCACCTTCATCTATTACGATGCTCATAATTTTCCTTAAATTTAATATTCTATTACTTATGCTAGCCAAATCTGGTTTCTTGTGCAAAGTAAATGCGGGCAAGATATGATAAAATTTGACTTATATTAAGAAACACCTCGTCAATCATGAAACGTAATAGCTGTCCAGTCTGTCAATTTCCCACAAAAACCTGCGTATGCCACTATGTTGGTAACGTGATACCAAATACAACTCAAGTTATTATCATGCAGCACCCGAGTGAAGTAAAAGTCGCCAAAAATACGGCAAAACTCCTCGCCTTGCTGTTAGATAGATTTGCGCTCTATGTTGGAGAAAATACCGCTGACTTTGAAGAGTTGATCAACTTTTGCAATTCAAACCATGTCGCATTACTCTACCCAAACAGTCACGCTAGGACCTTAACGACAGGATATCACCACGCTCAAAAGCTTGATGCCATCATCTTATTAGACGGCACTTGGAAGAAAGCCACTAAGCTTTATAATCTCAATCCATGGCTAAGCCAGTTGCCCAGTTTTCAGTTCGATTCGGTAAATGCGAGTGAATATACTATTCGTAAATCTAAACATGAATACAGTTTATCAACACTTGAAGCCGCGGCTCAATTTCTCGAGATTGTAGATCAATGCGAAACTTCAGGTCTTTACAAACTTCAAACGGGCATGGTGAACGAACAGATGAAGCTAATGCCTGATTATGTTAAGGCTCGGTATTAAAGGAACAAAATGCCAAGCTCAAGACTACAGTGCGGTTACGCTCGCCGAGGACCCGATTATCGATTTGGCGATCAAGTTGATTTTAGTGAAATCAAACAGACCTTTGGCTTTAAAACCATGACCATTGGTCATTGGGTTACTCCTAAAGAAACCCGTTTAGCCGCCAATTTTATTTATGATGCCCTTGCAGATCTAGCCCAAATACTACAAGTACCGCCACAGGTCATTGGCCTTAGAGGGACGCTTAATTTTGCTTTTGGTACAGGCGGTCAACAAGGTGTTCAAGCGCATTACGCCGCAAATACCAGAACACTCGCCTTGGCAAAAAATGCCGGTGGTGGCGCACTTGCCCATGAATGGTGGCATGCATTTGATCACTATATTTGCCAGCATTTAATAACACAACCAAAAAAGCCTTTTGCATCATCAGCTTGGTTACTTTCTCATGAAACCGTACTACACCCATTGAACAATGCCTTAGCTACATTTTTTGCCCATACGTTTTTAGATGAACACCATCAAAAGCCAAATCGGTATTTTCATACCGCCAAGATTGCTGATAGTGCAAACAAACAGATTTATTACGCACTGCCCGAGGAGCTAACAGCACGTATGTTCGAGGCCATTATTGCGTACCACAGCGACATATCAAATTCATTTTTGGCTGAGGGAATTAAGGGTTCAGAGCAAGAAAAGCTGGGAATTTACCCGGCAAGAGCACATAGAGAACGATGCGCTGCGCCCATTTTTCATTATTTCAGCGAACTAGGAAAGATTTTATATCGCCAGCATAAGTGACTTTACTTAGCCAACTCTTAAATTCGCTAAACGGTAACGGACGTGAAATAAAATAGCCCTGTGCAAAGTCGCAACCATAGGCCTGCAGACGAATATAGCTATTGATATCTTCAACCCCTCAGCCACCACTCTTGAGCCTAAGCTATGTGCCATATCACACGTCGCCTTACAAATAGTTTGATTGCTCTTGGATGTCTCAATATCCATCACGAAACTTTTATCAATTTTAAGTTCATCAAATCCAAGTTTACTCAAGTATGCAAGTGAAGAATATCCAGTACCAAAGTCGTCTATCGCCACTTTTACACCGATTGAACGATAGTCATCTAACACGCCTTTAAGCTCAGCTTCTTTTCCAATCGTTACAGATTCCGTGATCTCTATCATTATTTGAGAAGGAGCGAGTGATAATTCATTGATAAGTGTAATAAGCTGTACCGACAATTCTCTTCTACTCAAATCACGGCCAGATACATTGATTGAAATAACGTGCTCAGGCAGTAACTTTGTTATCTCAGCTTGATAATTAAGTGCATGTTCAATCACCCATTCTGTGATCTCGTAAATTTGCCCTGAAGACTCCGCAATCGGAATAAATTCATCAGGTGGTATGTAACCAAGCTCAGGGTGAAGCCATCGCAGTAACACTTCCGAGCCAAATACCCTTCCAGTCCTGAGATCTACCTGAGGCTGAAAGAATAAACTAAACTGTTCATGTTCTATGGCACTTTTAAGAAATGAGGTGAGCTTTAATTGTCGCTCAGTAGAAATCGAGCTTTCAACGTCAAATAGATGCCAGCGCTGACCATTATGTGACTTAGTATTCAGTGCCTGCAGTGCGCGCTGGATAAGCTTTTCAGTGGATTTTGCATGCATTGGATAATTCGCCACCCCGACTTCTAAACTATCGACAATCTGCGTGTCTTTGTACCCAACCCCTTCTTCGAATACAGCAGATAAAATGCATACATATTGCTCGACCTGACTAACCTCAATTTTACCATCAAGCACAATGGCAAACACTTGATCTTCGAGGCGATAAATGGGTGTGTTCCCTTTATTTGCGACGGCAGCGCTACCATAAGTATTGATCTGCTCGGAGACCTCTTTGAATAGCTTATTGATGTGCTGATTTGCAAAGGTTAAACCAAAGCTCAATCTTATTGATGGCAGGATCAGTGGTTTAAAAAGTAACAATGTGTGCGCCTTATTTTGCTCCTCAAACTTAGCGAGCGAGCTAAACAAGGCGAATTTATTAGGCAGCGCCGTTTCTTTATCAAACTCAGCGTAATGAATATACATACGCCGCTTTTCCGCATCATGCCAAACCACAAACAGTAACAAGAGCATTAAATGTAGGCTGATCAACACATGGTTTATGATTGATATTTGCTCACTTGGTTGTATTAATTGGCTCCCAGCAAAGCCAATTAATACCGCCACCATCGGAGACCAAATTGCACAGCAAAAATAAACCTCTTTATGACTGTCTTTATCTTGGCTTACCAAGATCATTGTACTTAATACAATCGCACCAATAACCATTATTGATTGTAGCGCAAACGGTAAATCCACTTTCGCAAACGCCACTACAATACCGCTGAGTAAATAAACATAAGCAGTCGTCTTGATGGTTAGCTTAATCTTTCTATCAAGCCTATTTTTAGTCAGGAAGTGATGAAAAAACAAAAGGCTGAAGCCAAGTGCGAAACACACAAAGCTCCCACTGTAATGTAAAAAATGAATACTATTTTGGTAGCTGAAAAAGATATCAGCAAGTCCTTTATGGGTTACATATAAACAGGCTAATGACAGCAAATAACCACTAACGGAAAGCAAGCTCGCGCGTTTCGAAATAATGCCAGTACTGAGCATGAAAATACTCAGCAAAAACATTATCCCTAGAAATAACCCAGTTAAAAATAGATGGGCATTAGTATCTTCTATATATGCTTCGTATGGCTTGATACTCACTCTAGACAAGGAAACATAGGGAGATTGAACTTTAACAATTATCGGCTCAAGGTGACTATTTGCATCAATCACTAAATGGGGGGAAAAGTGTGATAATGATGTATGAATATTGCTTGTAGAGATTTGAATTAACTTTCCACCAGAATCAATCGTGAAAAACTCAACACTCCCCATAGATGGCCGTGCGACTGTCAACACTTGGTCTGACATATTGCCGCGAACGAGATTTGTTACTCGAAGCCAAACTGCAACACCCTTCGGAATAATTACGGTCTCTTGCGATGCAATGAATTGGGCTTTGGAAAAGTCGCCATAGCCTACTGAAATTAATGGCCTTGCCTCTAAGACTTCTGCGGCCAACTGGGTTTCAGCAGAAGCCAACATCGCAAAGATGCAACACATAATTATCGTAAACATCAGCGTGGCATACCTAGCAGCGCTAAGCCACATACCCATTCTCCTTGAATCGCTTTGACGGTGATTTGTCAGCCTATTCATTATGCAAAAACCAAGCGATAACGCTCAAAAAACACCAACCCTCACCGTTGGCTATTAGGTTGTTTTTGTCCATCAAGAGGCAACGTCGTTCGCGCACTAATATCTATTGCACTTGTCTCTTGCATCTGATTAGTTTCACAGCGCTTTGGCTCGACAACATAAAAAAACGCATCACAGTAAGTATGGTTTGGATCAAAGCAAATGCAAAAATATTATTGAATTTAAATCGTTATGACTATTTGGTGGGGGATCAAAAATATAGAGATGGCTAGCCGTTTAGGTAAGCTGAGGGACTAGTCTAAACTCGGAATAACAACTTGTTCTCTAGCCGCTGTTATTCCCAAGCTAAGCGTCAGATTTGTTTGTAATAGGCCAA
This sequence comes from Pseudoalteromonas piscicida, assembly GCF_002208135.1. NCBI lineage: Bacteria > Pseudomonadati > Pseudomonadota > Gammaproteobacteria > Alteromonadales > Pseudoalteromonadaceae > Pseudoalteromonas > Pseudoalteromonas piscicida. Next base: position 1,518,017 of record NZ_CP021646.1, on the reverse strand, counting down.
CCATTTACACACAAATCCTCTCGCCTACCTATTCAATTAACTGTCGTCACTAATTCGAGAAGCAACAGCACTATTTTGATCCTTATACTTAGCGTCTTTACGCTCGTTATAAGGGAATTGCGCAGCACTTGTCATCGTTTCAAAGCTCATCGCACCTATTTTCATGTTTGGCCTCAGTGCCAAAGGCAACTTACCTGAGTTATAAAACTCTAATACAATATTTCCAGACCAACCTGGGTCAATACGATGCGCGGTAACGTGAACCATTAAACCTAATCTTGCAAGCGACGAGCGGCCATCTAACCAACCAACCAGATCGGCAGGTAGCGTCACCTTTTCATACGTCATTGCGAGTGCAAGCTCACCAGGATGCAAGAAAAACGCTTGCCCATCTTCTAGCACAATTTCATCACTCATGATGGATTCCATCGCAGCATTGATCTGATCTTTAGGACCACTGAGATCAACATAAGGCGCAGCATGGTCCTGAAACACTCTAAACTTATTACCTAGTCTTAAATCCACGGTAACGCCTGAAATCATATCTGGTTTAGGTGTAGGTTCGATGATTATGCGTTGTTGTTCAATCGCTTCTCGAATATGGGTATCCGATAATCTCATTCTTAGTCTTCCGTCATCACAATCTCAACACCCGATGTTGAGTCTGATTGGTAATATAACATACTGGCAATCAGTTGGGCACAATCAACATAGTGATCTGCTATACCATGATTGTCAGTCTTACTTTCTGAATTAGGCTCGCGAGTCGCGGCAATGATATCTGCCCCCCGCTCTGTTGCGGTTCTGATTTGGTCGTTAAGCGGTACTTCCGCAAGCAAAGGTACGCCATAGCGACTTGCCAATGTGGTGCCACCAGAATGACCAAAAATATGGTTGCGACTGCCACATTGCTCACAATTAAAATAACTCATATTTTCGACCAAGCCTAAAATGGGAAGCTGCACTTTTTCAAACATCGCAATGCCCTTTTGTGCATCCGCGAGCGCCAAGGTCTGCGGCGTGGTGACAATCACCGCACCGCTCGCCGGCACTTTTTGCGTCATAGTAAGTTGGATATCTCCCGTGCCTGGTGGCATATCAACAATCAGATAATCCAGCTCACCCCAATCCGTTTCATTTAACAATTGAGTAAGCGCTTGAGAAGCCATTGGTCCTCGCCAAACAGTGGCGTCCTCTGCTGGGACCAAAAAGCCGATAGACATGGCTATAATGCCCGACTTTTCAATTGGTAGTAGGGTTTTATCATCTTTCGCCTGAGGCTTTTCGTCCTCTAGAGCGAGTAAACTAGGTAGCGAAGGGCCATAAATATCAGCATCTAGCACACCAACCTTAGCACCTTGAGCGCGCAGCGCATACGCAAGGTTAATCGCTGTGGTTGACTTACCCACACCGCCCTTGCCTGAGGCAACAAGGATAATATGTTTAATGGTTTTAAATTTTGGTCGACCGACAACGACAACTTTCGACGTCACCTCAACGGGCTTGCCTAAGTGTCGTTGCAGATAGCTGGCAATGTCTTGGTCACATTGGATGGCAAATGGAAAATTAATTTGTACTTGAATTTGCGTTTTTGACTCTTGTGTTTTGATCACCCAATTTGCGTCAATTCCCACTGGTAATGCGGCACTACGATAGCCATTTAAAAGCTCAATGATTGCTTGTTTGGTGTTTTTTCCCTTGGCAAACCATTTTTCCAGTCCAAACATACAAATTAAACTCCTCTGGGTGATGAAAATAGCCACGGAATTATGTAACATTCAACTCATTAAAACCAGTCAATTCGCGGTTCATGGTCTGAACAAAGGTAAGTCACTCAGCACGCTTGTCCATTCAAGTGTCAACTCGGTGAATAATCAACCAATTCAACACCATCAATTAGAAAGATCGCGCTAAATTCATGGAATCGTTATGACGAAGAGAAAAATTCTCATTACCAGTGCATTACCATACGCAAATGGCCCAACACATTTAGGCCACTTACTGGAATATATTCAAACCGATATTTGGGCTCGCTTCCAAAAACTACAAGGCCATGAAGCCTATTATGTATGTGCAGACGATGCTCACGGCACGCCAATCATGCTTAATGCACAGAAGCAAGGTATCACACCTGAAGAAATGGTGAAGCAGGTGAGCATCGAACGTCAGCGTGACTTTGCCGACTTCCATATCGAGTTTGATAATTATCACAGCACACACAGTGACGAAAACCGTGAACTAAGCGAGCTAATCTACACTCGTTTAGACGAAAAAGGTTATATCAAAAAGCGCACGATTTCACAGCTATTCGACCCAGAGAAAAGCATTTTCTTACCCGATCGCTTTGTTACTGGCACTTGCCCAACTTGTAAGTCTGAAGATCAAAATGGCGACAGCTGTGATGCCTGTGGCGCAACCTACAGCCCAACAGAATTGATTGAGCCAAAATCGGTGATGTCTGGTGCGACACCCATCTTGAAAGATTCAGAACATTACTTCTTTGACTTACCTGCATTCGAAGACATGCTAAAAACATGGCTGCGCTCAGGTAGTTTGCAATCAGAAATGGCAAACAAGCTCGACGAATGGTTTGCAGACGGCTTGCAGCAGTGGGATATCAGCCGCGATGCCCCTTATTTTGGTTTTGAAATCCCTGGTGCGCCTGGCAAGTATTTCTATGTTTGGTTAGATGCGCCAATCGGTTACATGGCGAGCTTTAAAAATCTTTGCGAAAAACAAGGTCTAAACTTTGACGAGTTTTGGGGTGAAGGCTCCGACGCTGAGCTTTACCACTTTATTGGTAAAGACATCATCTACTTCCACAGCCTGTTTTGGCCTGCAATGCTAGATGGCGCCGACTTCCGTAAACCAAATAACGTATTCGCTCACGGCTTTGTCACCGTGAATGGCGCAAAGATGTCTAAGTCAAAAGGCACTTTTGTAAAGGCTCGTACCTATCTTGAGCATTTAGATCCTGAGTATCTAAGATATTACTACGCAGCTAAACTAAACAGCGGCGTCACGGATTTAGATCTTAACCTAGAAGATTTTGCGGCACGCGTAAACTCAGACTTAGTGGGCAAAGTGGTAAACATCGCGAGTCGCTGCGCAGGCTTTATTACTAAGAAATTTGACGGCAAGCTAAGCGGCTCTGTCATGGACGAAGCGCTACTAAATAGCTTTGTTGCTGCAAAGAATTCAATCGCGACACACTTTGAAAACCGCGAGTACAGCCGCGCAGTGCGTGAGATCATGACACTTGCTGACAAAGCAAACCAGTTTATTGATGCCGAAGCGCCTTGGGTGCTAGCTAAGAATGAAGAGACGCTTGAGCGTGCACATCAAGTGTGCTCTATGGGTCTTAATCTATTCCGCGTATTACTGACTTATTTAAAGCCAATCCTTCCAGGTATGGCGAAAAATGTAGAAGCTTTCTTGAACACTGAGCTAAGTTGGGAAAGCGTTGACAACGCCCTTGTTGATCATGAAATCAATAAGTTTAAGGCACTGATGCAGCGTGTTGAACTTGATAAAGTGAATGCGATGATCGAGTCGTCTAAAGAAAGTCTTGAAAAGAAAGTGGGTGGTCAATCTGTAGCAGCAGCTCCGAATAGCCCACTTGCCAAAGAGCCAATCGCTGCGGAAATCGAATTCGATGATTTTGCCAAAGTTGATCTGCGTGTCGCAAAAATTGCCAACGCAGAGCATGTTGAAGGTGCAGATAAACTTCTTAAACTTACGCTTGATTTAGGTGGTGAAACGCGCCAGGTGTTTGCTGGCATTAAGTCTGCTTATTCACCTGAAGATCTTATCGGCAAGTTAACAGTAATGGTTGCAAACCTAAAACCTCGCAAGATGCGTTTTGGTATGTCAGAAGGCATGGTGTTGGCTGCAGGCCCTGGTGGTAAAGAAATTTACATCTTAAATCCAGACGAGGGCTCACAGCCTGGCATGCGAGTGATGTAATCACCCTATTACTTGTATACAAATAAAGGCAGGCTTCTATTTAGAAGCCTGCCTTTATTTTTGCTCAGATCAAACCTTCGCGCCAAATTTCATTATCGAAAATTAACCAAGCCGCGACCAGATACAAACAGCCGCCGTAAAACCGATTCAACCATTTATTATAATTTGGGTCATTCGACACTCGCGCCAACAAATCACCAGCTTTAATCCACACCAAATGCACCGAAATGTTGAGTATCGCAAGCCATAACACCAGAATTAAATTGCCCAACACGCCGAAGGTATCATTTGCTTGCCCACTAAAAAGCGTAAACATAATAAAGACTAATACCCATCCTTTGCTATTCAATATTTGCAGCAACGCCCCATCTATAAAACCTAGTTTTTTGTTATCATTTGCTGAAATGTTCTTGGTCGCGGCAAAAAACTTCGTTGCCAGATAAATAAGGTATATTGCACCTATCAATTGCGTAATATTCAAAGCCATGGGGTGAGACTCAACGACTTTGCCAAGACCATACCCCACCAGCAGCGACTTTAGAATATACACAATGTCAACTCCGGCCAAGAGTCCTAGTGATCGCCTCACTCCGACATTGGCACCTGATGCGGCAAATACGATATTTGCAGGTCCTGGACTAAAAACTAACGGGAACATGGCACTAAACCAAATGATAAACAAACTCATGGTTGAAACTTCTCCTTTGTGAAAGCACACAAAGTACAGAAATCGCAAGGCATGTTCTTGTACAAAATTGAAATAAGCCAAAGGCCTAGATATCAGCACCTGTAATTAGATGGTGATACCCCATATGCCCGCTTAAAGTTGCGACTAAAATGGCTTTGATCATAAAAGCCACAGGTTAGTGCCGTGTCTACACACGTCATGCCCTTAGCAAGCAGCAGCTTGGCTTTTTGGATTTTAATTTGCAGGAGGAATTGGTGTGGAGTCAGGCCAAATGCAGAATTAAAGCCTTTAATTAATTGAAACTGAGTGCTGTCCGTTAAACACTCTAACTCATCGAGTGAAATATTTTCTTGCCAGTTATCAAAAAGGTAATCTCTTGCACGAAACACGCTGTGAGTATCAATAAAAGCAGTGTTTTCAGGGTTTGTCACTGAGCCATACTGAGTAAACACCTTTTCTAAAGTCATCAGCAACAACGACTCTTTTGTCAGTGTGAAACTGGCTTGCTCCATGGCTTGATGAAGCTGCAATAAACCTAAAAATAGACGATTATCATCAATGATGGTGCGATTAACAATGGGCTCTAAGTGCACACTCATATTGTCAAAAAGTCGCTGTAGAAATGCGAGATCAAAATAAAACATTCGATAGCGCCACCCACTTGGCACACCAGGGAATCCGGTGTGCACTTCAGAAGGGTTGATAGCAACAACGTGATGTTTAGGCACAATTAACTTTTGCCCGCCATAGAGAATACCTTCAGCACCTTCTTCTATCACGCCAATGGCCAACTCATCATGCCAATGTTTAGCAAACTCAAACTTAGTATATTGTGCTGATAAAAGCTCGACACCCTCAACAGACTTGTCTTTCCAGATTTTAGACTTTTCCACGTGTAACTCTACTACATTGGTTTACCTTGTTTGGTCACCCTTGACTACTCTACTTCTCACTCGCGATAACTTTTCCAGCCAATCCCAGCAGCAATACGCCCGAGACACCTTCAAGAGCACGAGAGTACCGCTTAGCATTAGGACGATTGAATAGCCAGCTTCCGGCTACCGCGTAGATCAAGTTACAAAGTGTCGCCAAGGCACTAAACAACATGCCGAGCATTAAAATTTGCAGCGAGGTGGACTGTGCTGAAAGGTCAACAAATTGTGGTAAAAAAGATAGGAAAAACAGCGCCACTTTAGGGTTTAAAACACTCACTAATACCCCCTGCATAAAGACGTTGCCTGCTGCAACCTCGGTTTGCTTTACCTGCAGTTGGCTATCGCCACGCCACATTGATAATAACGACTGAACACCCAAATAAACTAGGTAAATAGCGCCGAGCCACTTCACCACACTAAACGCAAAAGCTGAGCTCAAAATAATCGCCGATAACCCTACACAGGCAGCGATAGTATGAATGAAATAACCGGTGCCTAAACCCAGCGCAGCCTTTAGCCCTGCTGACATTTTGCCTTTCATTGTGTTGGACACAATATAGATCACATCGGGACCAGGGATGAGGTTAATCGCGAGACACGCTACCGCAAACACGGCGAGAGATTGCAAGTCCATCAAAATTTTCCTTTTAAAACAACACTTCACTGTAAGCTATCAGTACCTACATATTTACACAACTAATCTAATCGCTTTTTAAAGCGCATCGTCGCAATCATAAAGCCAATCACACTAAAGGCGACCAAACAGAGTAAATCAAAATACAAATCGCTAAAGTGCGCGCCTCGAAGAACTACAGCTCGGATCGACCTTACATAATGTGTGGCAGGTAAGATCTCTGCAAGGTATTGCGCCGCTCTTGGCATCGCGGCAAATGGGAACATAAACCCTGATAGCAATATTGCAGGCAGTAACACAAAGACCGTCATTTGCATTGCTTGCAATTGGTTTTTGGCTTTAGTGGAGATCAGCAGTCCCAAGGTAAGGCTCGCGGTGATAAACAACAACGTCACGATAAGTAGACTTGGCATATCAAAATTGAGCGGTACATCAAATAGCCAATGTCCTAAAAATAGTATTATCGCCATTTGAATAAAGCCAACAAGAATGTAAGGTAGAATTTTACCTAACATTAGTTCGGTTGGCCGAACCGGTGTGGTGATAAGAAATTCCATATTACCCTGCTCACGCTCTCTAACCAGCGCTGAGGAGGTAAATAGGATCATCGTCATCGTTAATATAATAGCAATCAAACCGGGAATAATATTAACTGACGAACGTTTCTCTGGGTTAAAGTAATTTTGCAGCGCAAAAGCTGGATCTGGCAGTGCAGGCATAGGTAACCTTTTGATGCTAGTTGGCAACTTGCTGAGCCCTGCCACGGCACCACTTAATAACGGATCGGAGCCGTCAATCAACCACTGCGCAACGCGATTCTGCGCTGTACTATTACCCACCTTATAGCCACTTAGTTGATAATCACGATTTAGCTGTCGACGCACAAAATCAGCAGGAATAACCAACACGGTATTCACCTTTCCTCTAGTAATGGCCTGCTCAGCCGCTGCAATTGAATCGTAATAGCCAATAAAGTCAACAACTTGAGTGTTGGCTGCGGTTTGGATCAACTGTCTGGATTGATAAGTCTGACTAAAATCTACAATACCTGCGGAAACATGTCTTACATCAGTATTAATTGCATAACCAAATAGCAACAGCTGCGCCAATGGCAACATCACAATCATCGCAAAGGTAATACGGTCGCGTGCCAGCTGCATAAACTCTTTACTGACGATGGCATTTAACCTACGCAAGCTCAGCATAGCCCCTCCCAGTGCTCGTTACAAACACATCCTCGAGGTTAGCGCGAGTGAAATCCACTTCGTAACCACCTCCAGATTCAGCTCGCAATAATGCCAAAGGTTGTGATTCTTTTTTGTTTATCAACACCCTAAGGCGAGCTCCTATTTGGGAGACGGAAATCACACTGGGTAATGAAGCTAGACGTGTTTTTAACTCCGCGACGTCGTCACCCACAACTTCGCACACAGAAACCTTTAACTGTTCCATCAGTGCGATCGGACTATCATCCGCACGCTTTACGCCTTGCTCTAAGATAGCAAGGCGGTGACAACGCTCAGCTTCGTCCATATAGTGGGTAGACACTAAAATGGTCGTGCCCTGTGCACTTAAACTAAATAACTGCTCCCAAAATGCGCGTCGATTTTCGGGGTCAACCGCTGACGTCGGTTCATCTAAAAAGAGCAACTCTGGTTCATGAATAACTGCGGCAGCAAGTGCAAGTCGCTGTTTTTGTCCACCACTCAACGCACCGGACTGCACCGATTTTTTATCTTCTAATTGGTATTCCTGTAGCAGCTCAGCCACTCTATGCTTAACATCATTGCGTGATAAACCATAAATTTTCGCCACAAACTCGAGATTCTCCAGCACACTTAGCGACTCATATAGGGAGAATTTTTGCGTCATGTAGCCTAATCGATTACGCAAGCTTTCACCATGTGCCTGGACATCCTTTCCCATAATACTGACATGACCTGTAGTTGGCGTTAACAGTCCAGTCAACATCCGGATTGTGGTTGATTTTCCACAGCCATTTGGCCCTAGAAAACCGTAGATTTCCCCCTGTTTTACGGTAAGATCTAGGTCAGAAACTGCCCAATAGTTGTTAAACTGCTTACCCAAACCTTCACTTTGGATCACGATTTCCTTAGTCATTTTGCAGATTCACCCATACCGGCGTGCCTGAAGGGACAGTCACTTTATCAGTGAGCACCACTTCCACCACATACATCAAACGTGCTCTTTCCTCTTGTGAAAGTGCAAAATAAGGCGTGAAGCTCGCGCTTTGGCTAATGTAGCTGACGGTGCCTTGTAGACTTTTATCACTGCCATCGAAATGCACGTTTAGCACACTTCCCAAAGAGACTTTAGCAAGCTGGGTTTGCGGTAGATAAAGCCGAGCGAATGTTTTGTCGTCAGCAGCCAGCAAAATAATCGGTGCACCTTTAATGGGACGCTCACCAACAAGCCAAGGTAAATCTTCGACAATGCCGGAAGTGGGTGCTTTAAGGGTAAGCTCAGCGAGCTGTTTGTTGGCAATAATTAGCTGTGTTTGTGCTTCTGCAATTGCGATTTTTGCTTGCTCAATTGTCTCCTCTCTCGTACCATTTTCAAGCTCTTTCAGACGTTCTTGGGCCTCTTGCAAAATACCAAGTGTCGACTCAACATTGGCAGAGGCGGTATCCACCCTATCTTGAGAGGTCAACTTGTCTTTGATTAACTGCCTCTGTCGAACAAGTTGCCGCTGAGCTTCTTCCCAAGCGGCTTGTGCTGCATGCACCCTTGCTTTGGCTTGTTTGACTTGCTCAACTCGGGTGCCTGAGAGTAACAATCGATATTGCGCTTGCAAGCGCGAGATTTGCTGTTCAATGGCATTAACCTGTTGTTGCTGCACCACGTCATCGATTTTCGCCAGTGGCTGTCCTTTTACCACTTTATCGCCGCGCTCTACCAGCAACTCAACTAATAACTCTCCGGTTGGGCTGCTGATCTGCACCTGAGGTCGTTCGATAATGCCGAAGATTTTACGCTCGGGTTTAGAGCAACCAACCAAAAGCGTCAGTAACACAAAACTAATGATGTAAAACGGTGTTTTCATGATGTTTTCCGTTCAATATGCTGGGATAGAAACACGTTAAAAATAGCTTGCTGATGTTTGCCAAGGGTGCGCCACAGCTCAGTATCCGAGTTTTCGATACCAAGTAGCGGCTGCATCACAGGTGGCACCAAAAAAGGAAACGCCGACAAGCCAAGGCAGGTTAAAAGTAACCATTCAGCTCGAATGGGCTCTACAGGCGAAAGCGTTTGAAAGGTCGAGTTTAAGGTACTGACACCGTTCTCTACATGCTCAAAGAAAATCTTTTTTATGATTTCATGCTCTTTAGAGTGTGTATCATGTAGTGCCATAAAAATGATCTTAGGTAGCGTTGGGGATTGGCTCATCACCTGAAAGTAGCGCTCTATAAACTGAGTTAAAATGAGCGGTGAGAGTTCGCGTAACTGTGATTTTTTCATCCCTTCAAGCAAGCTCAGTAGAGGTGCTGCAACTTCGCGAAAGACCGCTTCAAACAGCCCCGCTTTATCGCCGAAGTAGTACTTAATCAAAGCAATGTTAACCTCTGCAAGGTCCGCAATTGCTCTGGTCGTGACTCGATTATATCCGCGGTTAATAAACAAACATTTACCAGCGGTGATGAGCTTTTCTCTCGGGGTAACAGCGGCTTCCGTTAGCTTATTTGTCATGTTTCAGCTCCATTAATCACTTGATTAATATACTAGGACAAATGCGCAAGCTTCACGACAGCTTTCGTTAATCAAAAAAGAGGAAATGATTAATCACTAATCTACATCAAGCTTTCATTGGTTATCTGACCTTTTCGTGGACAGGCACACAAATTGAGTAACTTATGACGTGATTACAAGTCCATTATCGTGGATAGTCACTTAATAGTTGATATTCAAATAGCGAAGTAAACACAGCAAAAAGCCGAATTTCATCGGCTTTTGAAATGCTAAAAATTGCTTCACTTAGCCAGAGAGTTTTGGCGATAACTCTGCTCTCGTGCCCTTCTATCACGCTGGTACCTAGCTCCTGTAGGCAAGGCGCATTTACACACCAATAGCTGGCTATTGGACGTGAATTCAACGCAGTTAGCGCTAAAACTGGTTGCTAGAAAGGCATTAATTATCTGAAGTTCAGATTAACTTAGTGCAGTTTCATTTTTGGCCGTACCACTCTTAGCACCTTTTCGCTTATCCATAGTGCAAAGGTTTTTGCGATACCATGAATTGCGCGCTGATGCATTCTATACAGTGAGATATACATAAAGCGCGCTAGTGTACCTTCAATAAAAAAGCTATTGCTGGTTAGATTCCCCATTAAACTACCTACGGTGCTATAACGAGATAAATTTACTAGGGAACCGTGATCGCTATAGGTAAACTTATTTAAAGGTTGATTTTTTAGCGTTGCGATAAGGTTTTTCTCTACACATTGCGCCATTTGATGCGCAGACTGAGCGCGCGGTGGCACTTGAGTGCCATCTTCTTGAGTAAACGCACAGCAATCACCGATGACATAAATATGTTCATCTACACTGCTTTGTAAGTATTGATTTACCTTAATTTGATTATTGCGAGTAAGTTCGAACAGCCCAATCTCTCTAATAAAGTCGGGTGCTTTTACCCCCGCAGCCCACACCTTGATGTCGGCCTTTAGCTGTTCCCCTTCTTTAGTGATAAAACTATCTTCCGTTGCTTGTTTTACTTGAGTACCTTCTCGCACCGTGACACCTAGCTTCACAAGCTCCCGCTTAGCTGAATTGGCAATACGCTCAGGTAGTGCTGGTAATATTCGAGGACCGGCTTCAATTAAATCGATACGAAGGCGTTTGGCGGTCATTTTACTCAGCCCATACATCTTCAACATGTCAGACACATGATATAGCTCTGCAGAAAGCTCAACGCCTGTGGCACCGCCACCAACAATGCCAATGGTTAACGAGTGCTTCAGGTCATCGTCTTGGTGTAAGCGTGTAAAGTTGTCGAGCAGTGCATGCTGAAATCGCTCAGCTTGCTGATTTGAATCGAGAAAGAAGCAATGATCCTTTACTCCTGGCGTATTAAAATCATTGCTAATACTACCAATGGCAAGCACTAAATAATCATAGCTGACTTGGCGCTCAGGGAGAATACGATGACCGAGTTCGTCTTTTAATTCGCTCAACGTGATGATGTTATTAGTTGGGTCTACACGGCTAAAACTGCCGAGTTGAAACTGATAATAATGCTTTGCTGCATGGGCAGAATAAACCACTCCATCTAAGTCAGCATCAATAGACCCAGTCGCGACTTCATGAAGCAACGGCTTCCAAATATGGCTGCGATTTTTATCAATTAATAAGATTTCTGCTTGGCGTTTTTTTCCGAGTTTATGTCCTAACTGTGTTGCCAGTTCTAAACCACCAGCACCACCGCCGACTATCACGATTTTAGGAAGTTGCGTATTCATCATGTTGCCCTTCAAAGTATAATACTTAAGTACTCTTAGGGTCTTAAAAAAGCACTTAGGTATTTCAAATCCATCATGAAATACCTTGTCTGGCAACACCTTTCATTGTGCGCCTTTTTAGCGCGTTTGTCAGGGGATAACGCCAAAATTGATCGACAATTTTCCCAACTCTCTGTACCAACAAATGCGGTTCGTATAACGGCTAAGGTCACCCCCCAGCCGGTCAATTTTACATTCAGTTCTAGATAATTGTTGTACTAACCTTTAAGGTTGAATGCACTTTCTAATATAGAGACTAGACTGAATGTAAGCATACTCTGAGCCGAGAATAATATCTCTGCACTTCACGGGTTATGTGTCTTTTTGTATCAGCTATTTAAAGGAGATAAACATGGCATTTCCAACTGCAGTAAATAGTCAAGTTACCGATTCAGTGTCTCAAACAAACGCTAAAGTGCTTGGAGACTCACCTGCATTAGCAACAAGTAAGCTCATGCTTGCCGTGAGCCAAGCATTGTCAAACGCTGCATATAACGCTATCAATGCGCAACAAAATAACAATGTCACTGCTCAAGCGGCTTTGACACAGGGAGTGAATACCCTAATGAATGTGGATACTGCAGCATCAATGGTTGTTATGAAAATTTACAGATAGTAACAAACACGCCCTATTCCCCGAGTCAATGTAAGGTAAAACTATGGGCAATGCAGGAAAGCTTCCTTATAACCTCTAAGGCAGCCTAGCAAGCAAAAGTGAGGCTAAAAAAGAATTCCAACCAGCTTCTCATAACGTCTACGCAGAACTTAGAACAAGTTCTGCGCTAGTCTCTAGATTATTGCTTTTCTATTTGGCCATCTTTCATCACAAAGATGACGTTTTCCATCACACTAATGTCTTTTAGTGGGTTGCCTTTAACCGCAATAATATCAGCAAGTTTCCCCACCTCAAGTGAGCCTAATTGTGTATTTTGCTTCAGTAACGTCGCCGAGTTAATAGTGGCAGATTGTAAGGCTTGTAGCTCAGTCATGCCAAATTTCACCATGCGACTAAACTGCTTACCATTGTCACCGTGAGGATAAACGCCAGCATCAGAGCCAAACACCATATTCACGCCTGCTTTTACCGCTTTTGTAAAACTAGCACGCTGAGTTGCACCGACCTTACGTTCTTTATCCAAACTTTCAGGCAAAATACCTGCCTTTTCGCCCTCGCCAAGGATATATTCCGTATTGTAGATGTCCATAGAAAAGTACGTGCCTTTATCTTTGGCTAGCTGAATGGCTTCATCATCAACAAAACTTACATGCTCTACTGAATTCACACCTGCTTTAATTGCAGACTTGATACCATCAGTACCGTGCGCGTGGGCAGCAACCGTTAAACCGCGTAAATGCGCTTCGGTCACAATCGCCGTCATTTCCTCTTGAGAATATTGCTGAGCCCCCACTTTAGTACCTTTGGATAGTACGCCACCCGTTGCACAGAACTTGATTAAGTTAGCGCCATATTTAATATTTTCACGTACTTTTTGCCTTACTGCCCAAGGTCCATCAGCCACCCCTTCTGAAAAGACCTTATGCTCATGAGTTAGGAGGTTGTTGTCACAATGGCCGCCAGTGATCCCAAGTGAAGGGCCTGCTGCGTTTACACGTGGGCCTGATACATCACCATCAATAATGGCATCTCGCAGCGCGATGTCAGCATAGCCGGCAGCACCGAGGTTACGAACAGACGTAAAGCCCGCATCAAGTGTGCGCTTGGCGTTTCTAACGCCAGTAATTGCCGCACGAGGTGCAGTGCGTTGCAACCTTTTGTAGCCATGAACATGTGCGTCTGAAGTTAGGTGGACATGCATATCAAATAGACCGGGTAATAATGTGTGGCCACTTAGGTCTATCACCTCTGCATCTTTTGGATAGGCTTTACGATTTGATTTCCCGACTGAGATAATTTTATTGTCTTCAACGACCACAGTTGCAGGTGAGATAAGCTTGCCTGACACCACATCAATCGCAGAGTCAGCATTTAAAACATACGTTTGCGCGTACACACTGCTGGAAACAAAGAGCGCCGTGCTTATCCATATTCTCTTATTCATGTTACTTCCTCATTTTTTACTTGAGTGTAGAAAGAATATGGCCTGCAAACAAACCGATCGCGACCAACAACTGTTCCCATTTCAATAAAGCTATGTTTTTCTATCTATTATCACTTTATGAAACCAGAATAATGCAATGGCGGTTATAAGTGCGATAGCTGCAAATAGTCCCCACATTAACTTTGGTGCCGACATTTCTTGCACCAACACTTTATAGCTCCAACCTGATAAAAATCCAGCAAACAAAAATCCCAGCGCCATAGAAACAAAGTAGTATCCCATATACAGTGCAGTTTGAGATTGAGGCGCGATACTCGCAACATATTCTTGGCTTTTAGGAGAGGCAAGCATTTCACCAAGCGCGATAAGCAGTATGAAAGTGACAATGAGCTGACCGCTGAGCCAATCGCTATCGCTAAGTAATGCGATAAACGCAACCGTCATCACCACTAAGCCAGTGACTAACACATAAAATGGTCTAAATCGCTGACAGAGAAAGCTCACCAAAATTTGTGCGACCACAATCGCTGCAAAGTCTAAATTAATGAGATACTCAGGATTGATTTGACGATATTGTACGAGTTGTTCAGCAAGGGCTTGCGCTTGATGCTGAGAAAGTGCCTGGCCATTATCGTGAAGCGCATTTAGCGTTTGCAGTATCAACTGTATTTTCTCATGGGGGACATTCACTTTAAGATGAACCCATTCCAGCCTAATGGTTTCTATGGATACCGCACCGCTTTCCTTAAGCTCGTTGAACAGCACAAAAATGGCAGCAGTTAACTTATCAATATCAACGTGCGCTAAAAACGCGACACCGGAATCACCAAACAACGTCAATATATCGCGGGTATCTGCATAATCACGAATATACACAGGTAAGGTGTAAAAAAGCTGATTATAAACAGTCCAAAACCCTGCAAGGATTAACAAATATAACGCAAATGGCAGGTTACTTACCTTCATCGGTTGTTGCCACCAAGCTTTATTCGGCGCTCGATTTATTAGGATTCGGTCCCACACCCAGTTGGCCGCAAACCATATTGTAATCCAAGTAAACGCATGACTGTAGGCAGTAAAACCAACCCCTGCTGACATCAATAGCGCCAGTGCGACAAACAGCGTAAGTGCTAAACGTGTATTACCCAGCACCGACTGTGCGGTTTTTAATACTTGAGTAAAAGATTGCTTGGTTTTAGGTAATGTTTGCGGGTCTTTGTAAAATAACATCAAGGGAATAAAGTTTATGGCAATCCAAACTGCCGACATCATAAATACCGCATCCCAGCTAATGGCGCGCATATATCCCGCAACCAATGGACCTAAAAATCCACCAATATTCACCATGGTATAAAAGATCCCAAATCCAAGGCCACGATTACCATCGTTTGTACTGTGGCTTACGGTGCCAACGACCACAGGTTTAAAGCAAGCAGCGCCCAGCGCAACAAAGCTCAGCGCAGCAAAAAACGGCCAAAAACTCTGTGCCTGTCCCAATAAATAATAGCTTGGCGTCATGATCAAAAATGCAAAAAAGAACATCCTTTTATACCCGACACGATCTCCTAGCGCACCAGTTACAACAGGCAAAAGATATAAAAAGAAGGGAATAATCCCCTGTACGGCGCCACGCTCTATATCAGTAAAGCCAATACCGCCTTGCGACTTTGGTGTTGTCATATAAATTGATGACACGGCGAAGAAGCCATACCAAGCGAGCCGTTCAAATATTTCCATGATATTCGCAATGTAAAAAGTTCGACCAAACCCAGACGGCGACGTTGAGCGATTTGCCTCATTGAGATCTGGTTCACACCACTGCTGCTGATTTTGCATAATGACAATACCTGTTATCTTTGTTATTTTATATTGCATACAATATACACAAATAATAACGAGAGAAAAGTATCATGTCTTTATTTTATCTATTCCATACCTTTTATTGGCGAATACCCTCTATCCAAAAGCCGCGGCTAGGATTTGCTCCTCTAATTGCAATACTTGCTTTACTCTGCGGATGTAAAACTACGCGAAGCGATATTGCCGCTATTCCTAGCCCCGCTGATATGCGCTCTGAAATAAGCGTTAATGGCCGAGTTAGTACCTTGAAACACATCGATATCCAACATATTGGTAAACAAATTCCGCTCACTTATAGCGATGGAAAAATAGCTAACTCGAGGGGATATGACTGGTGGGTGAGTAAACATTTCGCGTTAAAAAGTGACTTTCCTGAGGACAAAGTAAAACTCTATTTAGAATTACTAGAAATGTCTTACCCTCACTATGTTGAATTGTTTGGTATGGCGCCTGCAGCGATTGATAAAAAGAGAATTGCTGTCGTTTATGGCAGTTCACGCCAACGTACAAAAGAAGCCATGCTGGACGACGGTTTTTTGCGCGGCGTACATAAAACGGCTGGTGGCGAAACCATGTTTTATAACCGCGCAGGGTACAACTTTCCGAGTCATCGCCAGCATCACCAGCGCTACATCGTGATCCATGAAACCATGCATGCGTTTCATATGGCTCTGAACGGTCACTCAACTTGGGCACCTAATTGGATCACTGAGGGGATGGCAGATGCCATTGCAAGCCACGTATATGATCCAAATAAAAAGCAGTTAACTGTGATGGTTTTCGACCGTGCTCCAATGAATTATCTGCACTTAGGTTTACAGCAGTATCACCAAAATGGACAGCCATCTTTCGAAGCAATCAATGATGACCCATCACTCAAACGCGGACTCAACTTTTTTATCGTGCATTTTTTATTGAGCGATCCTGAGCGATATCAATATTTTAAACGCTTTATCGGCAAATTAATGGACGTAAACCCTCACTCTGAAAACACCTTGCCAACTGCCAATGCACTCTTAAAACAGACCTTCCCCAATTGGCTCCAGCTTGAACAGCAGTTTGCAGCATTTGTGCGCTCTGCCACGCCAAGTTTTTATATTGTCGATGGGCCTTGGGAGCAAAACGGTGCCACATATTGGCTCAGAAATACCGAAAGCAAAGCACTTAATCGTCTCGACATTCATCCACACTTTTCTTCCACACATGCCGTGATGGATTTTCCCGCACCAGATAAAACACCTCTAATCAACTCACTTGATGAGAATAATGTTGCGGCACTAATTGACTTCGAGCCGGAGCAGATTAAACGTGGTGAAATTGGCGTTGCGTTAGTCGCTGATTTAACAAGTCAAAGCTTAGATGCGCGTCTTGGACGCGCTAAAGTTGAAGAAGTTGATTTTAGTAAAGATAACTTGCTGCAATTTACCCTTCAAGAAGGAGTAAAGTTAACGGTCTCAAGCAATCAAGCATTGTTCCCCGCAAAGTCTATCGCACTGCTGCCGCAATTACGCATGGATATCAAGCAGTATCATCAACTTGCGCTCACGCTTTCAAAGCAGGACGATGTGCTAGTTATTAAAATGAAAACACAACACCATGAGCAACTGGCTAGATTACAATTGAACCAAATCGACATTTCAGCGCTCAGCTTGCAAAAAATCAGTCTTCTTGGCCGAAATAATAATCATAGAATAGCACCCTACTTTGCCGCGCATGATTACTTGATCACGAATGAACAAACCGCTAATCCCTGGCACTTTAAAGGTGCATCATTACTTCGCAGAGCCTTTAACACCTGTGTGAAATATAGCGCTCAGTTAAATGACTATATGACCCCACTTCGCGAAATATTTAGCAAACAGAAATCAAGGACAGTCACTGAAACTGAGAATAAAATCCTCAATCACTTGATGCAAAGTTGGCAATCAACACTTGGCGACGATGCGCTATTTACGCTAAGTGGTATCAACACCCAAAGCTATTTTTCTGATGGAATGCACTATCTTTACGTCAACAACCCCAGTAAGCATGCTGTTGCGCTAAGTTACGGTAACTACAAAAAAATTCTAGCTTCAGGTGAACATCGTGTTCTATTGCCAAAACATACTTTTCAGAACTTAGTGATTAGTTGGAACGGACTAACACAACAAAAGCCTCTTCTAACGTCAGAGAAACCTTTTGATGGGGTAAAAATGGAAGTCACTGTTCGTGACAATATTACCATCACGCTAACCGGTCCCTATTCAGGTGCATCGAGTGGTATATTACGCGTCGATTTTACTCCATTTCAATCATTTCAAAATGAAGGTTCACTTTGGCAGCAGCCTGTTACTTTCTTACCTTATCAAACACAAGTAATTGAAGTAGATAAGTTACAAGGATTGAAAAATGGATTACTTGAGATCACGGGTGAGTTTGACGTTGATGGTGAACCGATTAGGCTGGTTAAAATAATCAATTTGTAGAAACAATTAATTGGAAGTCTGAAAAGCCAAATAAAGTAGGGCTGTTAGTGTTAGGTCTTATCCATTGTCCTCACACTAACAGCTATAAAGATCTGATTTATGCGAACATAAGTTAACTAAAGTGGATGTCCTTCAAAGTGCGTTTTACAAATGGTGCTTTAGCTTTTCCATACTCATCTTGAGAAGCTATACCTTGCGCTATTACTAATTGCTTCTGAGTTTCATACTCCGCACGCGCGTCAGGATTACTGAGCATATAAGCTTTAAACTTTTCTTGCTTTATATGTTCTTCACTCCCTTTTTCAATGGCATGAGCATGCACTTGAAACAACTCACCTTGATACATCACCGCGATGTCTTTTCTCGGACGAGTATCAGGAAATGGATTATCGCTGTGCTGATCTTTAAAGCCTAAATTTTTAAGATGTTCAACAGCTTGTGTTAATTTCCCGGGTTTGTATAACACAGAGATATCTATAATCCCTTTGCCAGCAACCTTAAAAGAGCTTGAACCAAAGTGTAGAAATTCAAGTTCAGGGTGTGCTAATGCCACCATCACTTCTTCTGCCACTTCAACAAATATTTCACGCCATGGATTAAAGCTAGCTGGGACTAATTGGTAAGGGACGAATTCAATTTTTGACATGCCTGTCCTTTTAAATTTTTATATAAAATAGTTAGAACCAATAAACTGGGTAATGCCGTTTGGGGTTGCGCGACATATTGTTCACAGACAGCGCGACCAATAGCATCAGCAGAGCCCCCACCAACACGGGATAAAATGCATACATATATCCCAAGTTATGAACAGACTCACCACCAATAATGGCGATTAACGCGGTCGCTCCACCGGGTGGATGCAAGGTTCGAGTAAAGTGCATCACAACAATTGAGAGCGATACCGCAAGCGGTGCTGCAAACAGACTCTCTTCTCCAAGCAAAATAAAAATGCTGACGCCGAGTAAAGCTGAAAAGAAATGCCCGCCCAGTAAATTCCTCGGTTGAGAGAACTCTGCCATAGGAGCGCCATAGAGTAAAACGGCAGTTGCACCAAAAGAGCCAATGAGCAATGCGCTGCCAACACCATATGGTAAAGCGAGGTTAGAAATCACCGTAAT
Organism: Pseudoalteromonas piscicida; assembly: GCF_002208135.1. NCBI lineage: Bacteria > Pseudomonadati > Pseudomonadota > Gammaproteobacteria > Alteromonadales > Pseudoalteromonadaceae > Pseudoalteromonas > Pseudoalteromonas piscicida. The sequence goes on along the minus strand of NZ_CP021646.1, from coordinate 1,498,776 downwards.
CAACAAGATCCCCACCATTGCACCAACCCATGACCAAAGGATTTTCTTAAGCGGTTTTCTCGGAGGACACACACCTTTGGAGGCCATTCTTTTAAAGTAAACTTTCATGCTTCCTAACAATCTTCGAGATTTATCAATGTCATTTTGCCAACGTTTGTATCGCGTGTACCGCCCGCTTAGCATCATTTACGGGTACGAAAATATGATCATGATAGAAGCCTGCAATTACATTCGCGCTAATATCAACATTTTTCAGTGCATTAGAAAATGCAGCAGTTAACCCCACGGCTTCTAAGCTCGAATGCACTTGCAAGGTAATTTTATTCATCACACAGCTGTAATCCAATCCATGTTCGTCTGCTATTTGCTTGGTGACTACCAGCGTTAACCCCTCGCACTCCATAAAGGTCGCAATTGGATCGAAAATCACGCACTCAGCAAGGCTTTTTTGCACTGTACAAAATACATAAGGTGTTTCATCAAGCGTCGGTGAAATGTCTTTTAATAATTGAGATAAATCGCTAATACTCGTCATACATTGCCTCCCGATATTGTTGATAAATCGCGGCTAGGTTCAAATGCATCGTAACGAGGAAGCGGCGCATCTAGGTCCTCCCAGTTGGCTTTTGATGAGACAAAATTATGTGATATTGGCCGCTCTTTGACATCCGAGTCCAAAATACCAAGCCTTAATCTCACCCGCTTTGGATCGCTTTCGTTAGAGCTAAATATTGGACTTGCACAATGTTTGCAAAAGTGGCGCTTCCTTCCAGGTTTAAACTCGAAGATGTTTAGTGTCTCTTCGCCGCTTAGAATCACAAAATCACTCCGCATCACAAAGCCATTGGTCGCATAAGCCGTGCCCGTAGATTTGCGACACAACGAGCAATGACAATGAATGATATCGCTGATTGGCCCACGGATCTCAACTTGAACCGATTTACACAAACAACTCGCCTTGTAAACCATACCTACCCCTTTGTGTTTCTGGTGATCCAAGTATCCAATTGATTGGCAAAGTTTTGCTTATCAGCTTGAGACAAAGGCGGTGGCCCTTGAGTTTGTACGCCGCTGGCACGCATCGTGTCCATAAAGTCACGAATATTTAAGCGAGATTTTATGTTTTCTTTCGTCAGTAATTCACCGCGCGTATTGAGTGCCGTGCACTTTTTCTCAATGACTTCATCTGCCAGTGGAATATCGCCAGTAATAACCAAATCACCTTCATTAACGCGCTTCACGATTTCATTATCCGCAATATCAAATCCCTTTGGGACCTGAAGCTTTTGAATAAAAGGAGACGGAGGCGTCTTTAGATATTGATTTGCAACCAATGTAACCGTGGTAGAAGTACGCACCGCAGCGCGAAACAGCATTTCTTTTATCACCACGGGGCAGGCATCGGCATCTACCCATATTTGTTTTACCATAACAACTCTTTTAAATTTAAATTGGCTAGAGAATACTAAATTTAGGGATTAGGTTCACGCCTATAATGAAACTCATATTCATCCTCATCAAACTGCACAAATCCTAACTTTTCGTATAAACGCTTCGCGGGATTCGCTTTTAGCACGGTCAATATCCAAGGCAATTTCGAGTGGGTTTCTATCAAGCTTTTAATGACTTGAGCACCAAGCCCCTTGCCTTGTTGCTGCGGTTCTATTTGCAGCTGAAAGAGGTAATAGTCATGTTCACGTTGCTTAAACTTAGCCAAGCCAACACGCTTTTCATTCACGTATATCAAATGTGAGCTAGAGAGCTCGTATAATACTCGGGCTTTATGTTCTGCCTCAGTCAAAAACAGTCCTGCATTTTCTAAATGCGGTACCATAGTGGCTTTACGCAGCGCCACTAGATAATCAAAGTCACTATCTTTTGCTTTTATAAAGCGAATATTATTCGTCATCAATTTCGAATATCCCTTTTGCGTAAAGTACACCAAACCCAGATACCATGACATTCGTATCCGTCACTTCACAAAACAGCTCACCGCCACGTTTTGAAGCCTGATGTGCATGAAGTTTCTGTTTGTTTAGCGCTTTTGCCCAGTATGGCGCTAACCCGGCATGAATTGAACCGGTAACCGGATCTTCATCGCCCCCATTGGCGGGCCAAAAGTAGCGCGACACAAAGTCAACGTCATCGCCTTTGGCTGTCACCACCACATCAAAAGGCGCAAGGATTTTCAGTTTATCGCTGTCGTACTCACAGCTGCGTACTTGCTGCTCAGTCTCAACAATCACAAAATACGCTTGGCGATTTTTAAGTATCCGCGTCGGTGTTACGTTAAGCCCTTGGAGTAGTGCATCGGGGGCTTCAGCTAACTCAGGGGCCAAGTTCGGAAATTCCATCACAATACGACCATCAGCCACTTGCTTAACCCTAAGTGTCCCGACTTCTTGGGTTTGAAATTTTATCTCACCTGATTTTCCCTTGTGATTAAAAAGCACATACGCAGCACCAAGCGTCGCATGACCACAAAAGTCAATTTCAGTAATTGGAGAAAACCACCGGATCTCATAATGATTGTTACCAACTGGCTTCAAAAAGGCGGTTTCGGAAAGGTTATTTTCGATGGCTATCTGCTGCATTAGGGCGTCGCTAAACCAATTTTCAACCTCAATGATTGCAGCATTATTGCCGCCAAAACGTTTACGCGTAAATGCGTCAACCACAAAATACTCAACTTGCATCTTTTACTCCTTTCAGAAACACCTAAAAACACAGTATAATTTACTGTAATTAGAAGCGAATACAACTTAAATAAACGTGTATTGAGGTTGATCTGTGTGACCATGATGCACGTAGTTAAAATGAGTAGAACCAAGTCGAGGCTTATATGTTTACAGATGCTACTTTATCAATCTTATGTCTATATTCATTAGCAATGTTTGTCACTAGCCTGCTGATGATAGCGACAGCACCTAAAACTGATGATGAGAAACGCAAACAGACCGTCACTGAGTACACGATGTTTGCACTTGCATCTGTTGCGGTATTTTTTGTTTCTTTTTATACACTGTAACTGCCCGTTGGGTCATCTCGATGATGACCCAGGACAATATCCGTTAAGACCTATTTTCCACTTTCAACCATCGTTTTTATCTTTAACGCCTTTTCGAAGTGGTCTAATTCGTGAGTTTGTATCCACCAAGTTGCCGCTTCCATGAGTAGTGCAGGATCTGTGTTTTTATTGGTAAAAAAAGCGTAAAACGACACGCCAACATTATCCCCTTTTTGTGCAATTTTTTTATCACATACTGCTATTATGTTACTTCTAAGTGCCGTGCGCATTTTTCGTTAAATCCATACATCATTATCTGCGGTCAGTGTACCACCAACATCACCGGTATTTACCACACCACATGGCTCAACAATCATAACTTGGCACTCATGCTCAGCAAATGGCTTATGCTCTACACCTTTAGGTATTACAATCATTTCACCTGCGCACAAGGTTACTACGTCATCACGAAATGCAATATTAAGCTCTCCTGCTATCACGATAAAAACCTCATCCGTCTGGTCATGCTGGTGCCAAACAAATTCGCCTTCGACTTTTACAAGTTTAAATTGATAATCATTCATCTGAGCGATGACTTTTGGCGACCAGTGCTCAGAAAATAACGAATACTTTTCGTCAAGATTAATCTTCTTCACGAGCTTCCCTCTCTCTTACATCCAGTTCGGTGAAACTATTTCTAAACGTAAAGGCATAAGCCGAATCTCCAAAACGCCGCAGGTAATCGAGTCTTTCTTTGGCCTCATCTAATGTCGGGATATGGCCATCTTCAACCCACCACAATACGTAGGTTTCCTGTTCGGCGCGGTGAAACCATTCCTTTTTGCGAGCCAAAAACTCTTTATGCGCGGTTTTAAACATAAAATCTTTTAGCGCTTGCTCTGACTGCCATACGGACATGTTCACGATAATATTTGGATCATCAAACGCCTTAATCTCTGTTGCATTACCCGTTTCATCTTTTAAGCGCCAAATGAAGCCTGAGCTTTGCTCTGCGAGTAAATTAATACGGTCTAAACTTTCTACAAAGTATTGAATTTCTGGCGCATCCATTTGGTATTTAGCGGTGGCTATATTGAGTTGTGCTAATTGCATCGACGGCTTTTCCTTGTGGTGAGTTGCTATATTCTCCCAAACTTCACAATCATACTACTGTTTGCTCGCCGTCAAGTTAAGACAAAATTTAACCAAATTTAGATTTTTTCATCCGCTAAACCTCTGGGAATGGATTCATATTAATATACTGCACTATGCGAGGTGCGTTTGCTTTATTCGCACTGCCACCATGGGGTAAAAATTGATGCCAAATCACCATATCTCCCGCATTGGCTGCAATTGGTTTGGAACCCAATTGATGTAAGTACTCAGTGTTTGGTGTACATGGATCCCACGGGGCAGTTGCAAGCCACGACTCTAATTTTGTATGAAATCCTGGCACAACCGTTGTTGCGCCTTGTTCTGCTTCAGTATCAGATAGATACAAAATCCCTTGCGTGCCAAACTTGAGTTGCTTAGAGAAATCTAAATCCCAATGTAGGTCAGGACCTTGAAAGCTACATTGCGCAGTTTCAGGCGGGTTGAAACCACACTGATCGGCTGAAACTATCAGTTGTTCGCTTTGCCATAACTGGCTAAAGGCCTTATGAATTCTCATTGAATTCCGATTGTCTTCCAGTGCTTTATGTTGTACCAAATGCACCATACTGCGACTCATTTTTTCTTGGTTAACCTTATACCACGTCTTTGGGTCTGCTAACTCAATCTCCAAATAGTCTCGGATGGCGTTTCTCGCATTGGCACAGCCTTCAGCACTCACTGCATTTTTAACGATGACATAGCCGTTGTCTTTCCAACACTTCAGATCGTCTTCAGTGAGTACATTTGGCATATTCTGAACAGCAGCTAGTTTTTCTTGATAACTGTCGGGACAAGGCAAATGACAGGTGACATGTTTTAGCAGTGCTATTTTTTCATTACTCGGCTGAGCAATTGTGACAATCGCATCAATAAAACTATCGTAATCATGAGCATGTTGAAACTGTAGCTGATGTGCTTGAGTGAGACTTAGGCCTAGTATGTCAAAAGTCGCTTTATATAACTCGAACTCAACCGGCGTTTCCTGCTGTTTATTGGTAAAAGTGTTGTTGGCCTGAAGCCAGATTTTCTTGAGTGTAGATAAATGATAAAGCGTTAGAGCAAGGTTTACATCACACATTATTTTACAACCATCCCTTAAATTAGAGTTGTGTGTTCCCACCTTAATACTTTATTACAAAGACGTTTTTTTTCAATTTTTACCGCTTACACCCCATTACACTATACACATCACTAAACATGAGGATTCAGAAATGAAAAGAGCAGACTACTTCAATCAGGCACCTGAGCTTATTCAGCACTTATTGGACCAAGAGGAATTATTAAAACAGCAGGCCCATGCAACTTTTGGAGTCGTTATCTGGGAGCTTGTTAAACTTAGAGCATCACAAGTCAATCAATGTGCTTTTTGTATTGCAATGCACACTAAACAGGCACTAGAGTATGGTGAAACCACTAATCGTATTATTGGGTTAAGTGCGTGGCGAGACATGCCGTTTTACACCAATAAAGAAAAACTAGCATTAGCGCTTTGTGAAAAGCTGACGAGCGCACAAATGATTGACGACGCTTTTTATCAAACACTTAATGTAGAATTTGATGACAAGGCTTTGGCTACCTTAACAATCGCTATTAATGCCATCAACAGCTGGAATCGGATCGTGAAAATGTTTAAGCCCAATGTAGAGTTCAATGAGCACAGATCTAACGCTTGAATTGATAAACCCAACAGGTGAAATCGCTAACTATGTGCAAGCTATCTGGTTTGCACGATCACACAAGCGCGGAGAAACTTGGCTTCCAAGCGACGGGGCAACTGGATTTATTTTCCCCTTAACAGGACTTGTAGCAATTGATGGAGAGGTATTAACACATTCAGTTTATATGCAGTCTACCGCCACTCAATCTACAAAGATCAGCTACTCCGCAACGGCACAGTTTTGCGGTGTGCGCTTTCACCCAGGCGGATTCGCACATTTACAGCATGTTCAACACCCACTTACATTGCCAGAAGAGCTAACTACACTTGCAAAAAAGCTGCAGGACAGATCCGATTTTCTCACGTTCAAATCGTTACTTACGCCCAGTTTAAATACGCTTGTACCACATCAAAGCTCCACATATTACACTCAAAAGCTCGTTAAACTACTCACTGCGTATGTGCCACTAAATGAGGCTTATAATCAAGCTCCTTTAAGTGCCAGACAACTGGAAAGAAATATGAAACAGCTATGTGGTATCACTCCAAAACAGCTAGAGCGAATTTATCGTGTCAGACATGCCAAAAAAAGGCTACAAGCAAATCCGAGACTCGCACTCTCTCAAATAGCACAAGAATGTGGATACTCAGATCAGTCACACTTTATCAGAGAGTTTGGCACTATATTAAAGATCACTCCCGCAAAGTATAGAAAGCTTATTGAGTGTCCGCTCAATAATAAAAATGGAACATAATCATTCAATTGGTATACAGTTTCCTTTTCTAACCAAGCAAAAATACCATTATAAAAATCGCGACAAAATTGAATCTCCTCTAAAAAATTGCTCAATAATTGCACTTGATGATTTTTACACTATTATTAATTGAAACTGAACAAAAACTAAACTGCTTATTTTAGGCAAGGAGATCTATATGGACGTTCAGCGCCTTACGGTTGGTCCAATCGTCGGTTACACTTCAGGAGATCAGGTTCGCATTTTTGGTCGAGCCGAGTTATCAATCGCTGACCACAGACCAAGAAAAGCACACGGTGTCATTAGGTATAAAAAGCGCTCTAATGCGAAATACTCCTCCCCAGTATATTTTAAGATGAATCCAAACTTTGACCTCACAGGTGTAATAGTAATACCCAACCTTGATTCTAATACCAAATATGAATATCAAGTTGGGTGGTTTTTTTCCGATCTAGATACAAACGAAATTAATGTTAAGAAGATCCTTAATTGGCAAAATATAGAATCTCACCAATTTAAAACAGCCTCAACCAACAATACAGCTAAAAGAAATATTGTTTTTGGCTCTTGTCGATACGCTTTACGCCTATTTGGAGGTATGTGGTGGGACGACAGAGGCGACAGGACATTCCGCTCTATATTAGCGCAAATAGACGAAGGCAAAGAAGTCGATCAGGTTATCATGTGTGGCGACCAAATTTATGCCGATGACCTCAACTTTGTTGGTGCTGATACTTGTGTCGATGAATTTAATAGCAGGTATCGCGTAGCATTAAACACTCCATATATACGTAAACTAATGTCTTGCACTCCGACCTATATGATACTTGATGATCACGAGATAGAAGATAACTGGCCGTCATCAGCCAACAAAAAGGATTGGGTCACAAAGTTTCCTGCAGCAATACACGCATATACAACCTATCAAGCTAGCCACAGTCCACTTTTTTCTTTAAAAAATAATAGAATTACGGGAACGCCAACTCACCTTTGGTATAGCTACCAAGATGGTTGCTGTGACTTTTTTATATGTGACACTCGTACAGAAAGAGATATTTCACATACCAACAAAGAAATTATAGGTCCTAGGCAAATGACCGAGCTGCTCAGCTGGTTGAACAATGGAAATGGTCAGGTAAAAGTCATTGTAACTAGTGTTCCTCCCTATGAGTCTGAATCAGAGGATAAGTGGCATGGATTTATCAATCAAAGAGATGAAATTTTCGAATGCATAAAAAGCCAGCAAATTCCTAAGGTGCTGTTTCTTTCGGGAGATGTCCACGCCTGTATGGCATCTCAAGTAAAAATCAATAATGACATTAAAGTTACCTCAATCGTTTCCTCTGCATTTTTCTGGCCATACCCTCATCCAAATCGAAAAGGCTTTAAGCTCAGTGGCGTGTTGGATACCACTACGGCCAATGAATACAAAGTAGAAAACGCTAGTGATGTCTACCCTGAAGATGCCTTTACACGTCTTTGCATTTCTACAGACAAGGTAAAAGTTGAGTTTTACTCTAGGAAAGGAAAAAAATTGGGCAGCACAAGCTATCAATTTTGACAAAAGATGCGGGAGTGCGAGCACAAACCGATGGGTTCGTTTTTTGCTCGCAATCACTTTTAATTACAATGTTATTCCACCCAGCGCTTTGTTCGCTTTAACCAAACGTACCGCCAAAAGCTTACTTGCCGCATCCCGATATCAATGCTCCGCTTTCGCATTTGGCCATCACTAAGGTGTCTACATCAACTTAAACAAGGCAAAATTTTTGTTAGTTTTTCTACATAAGATATTTTTAACGCCGCTTGCGTCAGATTTAATCTCTCAAATTGAGCAGGTATTCAGTCAAATCGGTACTACATTAATCTACTTTAAACCGTAAACACTTGAGGCTGCTTTGCTCATCAATGTCTTTAAATTCAGGTGGGTTTTGTAAACGTTCAACAAACCTGAGCGTTGGTGCCTCTCTGGTCATTTCATCAATGAGGAATTGGCTTGAAACATCGGGAGAATTCACACACGCCAACACTTGGGCATTTGGCGTAAGTAACTCAGGAAGCTTTCTTAAAATACGTTGATAGTCTTTGGTCAGTGCAAAGCTGCCTTTTTGAAAGCTTGGCGGATCAATTACGATAAGGTCGTACGGCCCATATTTACGTACTTTTCCCCAAGATTTAAACAAATCATGGCCTAAAAAAGACACCTTGCTGAGGTCGTGTTCATTGAGTTGGTGGTTGACTCGGCCTTGCTTGAGCGCCGCTTTTGCCATATCTAGATTCACAACATGGGCAGCACCGCCCGCAATTGCCGCGACGGAAAACCCACAAGTATAAGAAAACAGATTAAGTACCCGAGCCCCAGCAGACTGAGCTTTAACAAACTCACGACCCAAACGCATATCTAAAAACAGTCCCATGTTCTGCTTCACACCAAGCTTTAAGCCATATTTAAGTCCATTTTCTTCAACGATAGGCATAGCAGTTAATTCACCATACAAGATCTCGAGATCTGAGTCAGGCAAATAACGATGTTGCAGCAAAATAGCAGAGAGTTTTCCGTTAAATGCTTCTGTCTCCACAAGTGATAATAATGCCTGTTTTAACGACGCTATAAAGTCAATGTCGTGCTCCTTGAACAAAGAGACTAAGAGCTGACCTTGTAACCAATCTACTGTGATTTGTTCAAGCCCTTCATAGCAACGTCCACGTCCGTGAAATAGACGCCTAAGCTCGTTTGGTACCGCTTGGGTTTGCAGATGATTAAGTAGGGTCGATACAGGATTTATTGCTGTCATGTCGGTGTCTGGTTATGCGTAAAGTTCGGCATTTTACTTGTTACTTCACAGCAAAAGCAAATGCTTAAGGTTTGCTTATCTTTCACGTTTATTCTTTGCAGCAAAGGAAAACGGTTTTACGGACGCCACAACATCGTTGTCGCCCCGCTAAAACCGATTAACCAATTGAGATAAGAAAAATCTTCGTGATGGGAGGCAACAAAGCCCATTCTCATATAAAGCTTTTTTGCTTGAGGATTAGAATCAATCACATCAAGTCGTAAAGCGTGAAACCCGCTTTGTTTGGTATAACGCTGCAGCGCCACTAAAAGCGCAGTGCCAACACCTTGTCCTCTGACCGATTTTGCAACAGCGATGCCGTCCATCACTACTTCATTGGGCGCAGGCTTTCGCTCAAATAGGGTAAACACCATTGCGGCTTTAATGCCACCCAATAAGCCTAATTCATCAATGAGTCCAGTAAAGCCCATATTCGATGTAAAACCGCTTTTGCCATATTGAAAGCCCGCAATCCCCACTAACTTGCCGTCTGCAAAGGCAGCAAAAGAGTATTCTGAAATAAAGCTCTTCGCGATAATAGTGATCAGCTTATTGCGATCCGGCACTGCGGCTTTGAATTTGCTACCAAACGCGTCAACATAAAGCTCAGCAGCCACTTGTGCATGCTCCATGTCCCATCCTTGTGTTATTTCTATTTCCATACCTTTCCTCAAGCTAACGTATCAGCTTCAATATTAGGTCAAAATTAGCTTAGGTATGAAGTTCGAATTTGTAAAAAATTCGAGTCGATTATGCATGTAACTTAATCATTAGTTTACGCCATACTCGTTCAACGGGCCCCACCTTATAGAATCGCCCGTAAATCACATTTAATAGCAGCTGCCCTGCCATAATAACAAGCCATAAGAGCAAAAGCTCACTGCGACTTAGCGTATTATGTAATCCAAAGCCATAAAATATCACCACCAATAACAAAGACTGTCCAATGTAATTGCTCAGTGCAAATCGACCTACTTGATTTATCGCCTCAAGGAATTTGAACCGATGCAACCAACGGTTATATAGCAAAGATAACAAAATCAAGTAAACAATCGCTTGCAGCTCCCGGTTAAGTACGATGACCATTTGTTTAGCGTAAGACAACACTGGGATATGTGAACTTTGCAGCCAATGAAAATAACGAGCTTGAGTGGCATAACACGACACCGCAATCAAGCAAAGCAGGGCCACAACCGCGAGTGGGCTAAGCTTAGTCTTTGAGAACAATCCCCATTGAAACAACTGCGAACCTATCAACATCATCATTAACGTAGACCAAAAAATACCGGAATAAAACAACTTACCTTTATGTACCTGTGGGCTGTCAAAGTTATCCTGCCAGTACTCAATTAAGCTTGGCGTTTCTTCCAAAGTACGATGGGTAGGTGTCCTTGGTTCGGTTTTATTCTGCCATCGGTTAATCGCTTTTTGCTGGTCTCGTGTGCGAGACGCTTCGTCCACATTGAGTGCTGCTTGGTAAGCATCGTATTGGGCGATAGTGCGCTCTGCTCTGCCAAAACCTGCAACTAACATAAACGCCAAACAAATTACTATGCTGGTTTTGATGGTCCGAGTGCCAAGTAATATGATGGTGACGGCAATCATTCCAATCATGGCATAGTGATAGAGAATGTCGCCACTCCAAATGCAATAAGCATGAACAAGGCCGAGTATAAATAAAGCCACTAGTCTCGCCGCACTTAATTTAATAGCAAATTCAAGCGGCTGTTTTTGAAGAATAATGGTAAGACCAGCACCAAATAACATCGCCAGCAGTCCGTAAAATTTGCCCTGAGCAAACACGTAAACCCAGTACCTTACTTCACTGTCTATATCCGCCATAAAGCCATATTGGTAACTTCCCCATGGATTGGGATAGGCAAAGCTTTCGATGTTGATAAGTAAAATACATAGGATTGCTACCCCGCGAATAAAGTCGAGGCTGTTAATGCGATTTTTTTCAGCACTAGTCATCGGCATTACCCATGCTGCCCGACTGTCCTTCATTGTGAGCTAGTTTTGTGTTTTCGCTATCGAGCAGTGTGGTAATTTGTGCTACCTGCGCGCTAAATTCGTCAAGTTTCGCGTCACTCAGCTTAGTATTTTTAGGTTGTTTTAGGGTGAGTGGATTGATGGCTTTTCCGTCTTTATGCACCTCATAATGTAAGTGACGCGCCTGCGACAGGCCGGTATTACCAAGATAACCAATCACATCGCCTTGCTTTACTCGCGTCCCAGCCTTGAGGCCGTTCGCAAAGCCATTTAAGTGAGCATAAAGTGTTTGATAGCCTTTACCGTGTTCTAACACTACGCGATTACCAAAGCTGCCGCCCCACCCGGTTTTGAGTACTTTTCCTGCGCCCGCAGCCATAATAGGCGTACCAACAGGCGCTCCAAAATCGATCCCTTTGTGCATTCGGGTATAACCTAATACTGGGTGATGACGTTTACCGAAGTTTGACGATAATCGAGCACCGTTAAGCGGCGTTTTCATTAAAAAGCTTTGCGCGAGGGTACCATCAGGGTGGTAGAAAGCGGTTGTTCCGTCATTATCAGTAAATCGGTATAAGCGGTATTTTTCTTTTCCTGAAAGTAGCGCTACATGTTGTAATTCTGAAGCCTTTGAGATTTGCTTGAGTAACTCTGTGGCTGCTACAATCTGCTGTTCTTGAAAGACAAAATCGATTTGGTCGCCGGCATATACCTCTCTTTGAAAATCGACAAGGTGAGATAAGGCCACAATACTTTGATTGATAATGTCGTTAGGTACTCCGATTTTGCTGGCGTCCACGAAAAAACTAGAATCTATGCTTGTCGATAAACGCTTTGTTTGCGTGACGGTTTCAAGCTCACTTAGCGATGCATGCCACTGTTCATCTACTCTTTTAATCTCAATAACCTGTGCAAATGCATATTCAAAGCGGATCTGCTGTACTTGTCCGTCTACAAGCTCTGCTTCTATTAACTGTCCAGCCCTAAGTTTAGTCAGTGATGTCCACGTACTCACGGCTTGCTCCACCAACCAACTATCGCGGTCACTGAATGCAAACTCACTTAAGAGATTAGCTAAACTCTCACCCGATTTAAGTTCAAGTAAACGAATATCCTGAGCTGGCTTTATTTCCTGTGTAATTTGTGAAGCGACCGAATTTTCAGCGGTTTCATTATGTACCACAGCTTGGTCTCGATCTGGTTGCGCCGATACAAGGGTGCTCTCTTGCGCTTTATTATCCGAATGAGTCTGCTCGGGTTGTTTCGAGCAGCCAAAAGTTGCCATCATTGCAATGGCGATAGAAAGCTTTTTAATCATGTTAATTTTCCAATAAGGTCAGCGGATCAATGCGCGTGTTGTTATGCAGAGCTTCTAGATGTAAATGTGGACCAGTGACTCGACCTGTTTCACCTATGGTACCGATCACTTCCCCTTGCGATACTTGCTCACCCACTTCAACATCAATGCTATCAAGGTGTGCGTAGAGACTTTGATAACCATTGTCATGATGGATCAACACCACTTTACCGTAATTCTCAGGCAAGGTTTTATCATCAGCAATCGTGACCGTGCCGCTGGCAACCGCCATCGCAGGTTCGCCAACACCACCGGCTAAATCCAGTCCTTGGTGTGCTTTATTGTGACGAAAGCTCGATACATGCCCAAACTTTGATGTTATTTCAGGACTGGCGACTGGGTAGGTCCATGTTTTACTGACCTTTGCCGTTCCCATTGTCCACTGAATATTGCCATAGGCTAAACCTGAACTAAGCAACACAAAAAACCCTATCAACACCAGGTTATTTGGCTTCTTTTTAGATGTAAGAATAACGCTAAAACGCTTTTTATAGTCATCTAAAGTCAATGAATTAGACGCAAAACTTGCTGTCATATTCATCGTTTTCGGCTGCGCAGCAGCCCGTTTTAAAGAGTTCATTAATGCTTTACTATAAGTCAAAGGCTCAAGGCTATGCTTCGCTATCGTTACCTCATCACAGCGATATTCCATCGCTCGAATAAAGCCCTGTTCCATTTTTGCAATAAACGGATTAAACCAAGCAAGCGTCGCGAGTATTCGCCAAATTACGACGGCAATATGATCGCCTTTATCTATGTGAGTTAACTCATGCAGAATAAGTGCTTGCTGCTCTGCCTCTGGTAACGTGTCAAATTCCACCGGCAAATACACTTTAGGTTGCCACAGTCCGAACACAAAAGGAGAGTAAGTAATTGGCAATTGATAGCAACTCCGTGCGCCGAGCTTTATTTTTGAGGCGGTACTACAGAGGCGTTTTACTCGCCAATACTGTCGCCCAAGTACCAAAAAATGAGCAATAAGTCCAACGCAATAGACTATAAATAAAGCCATGAGCGTCAGGTTTAGCCAGTCAGACCCAACTTGAGTGCGCTTCGTCATTGCCAGCAGCGGCTCTGCAAATTGTTGTAAATTGGCATTAAACAATACGGCTGGAATGACGTTGTGTTGCTCCATGTGTTCAAGTGGGATCCAAGGCACAAAAGTCACTACCAGCACGCCCCACCAAAGTCCTTTATTCTGTACATACCGAGCGGAAAATTTCACTCCAAGCGCGTACGTTAAGCCACTCAGCGCCACCCACAGCAAGACCGAAAGTAATATTAGCTCCATACCCTACTCTTTATCACCTTGCGTCTTAGCCAACGCATCTAACATGGCTTCCAATTCATCTAATTCATCCGCTGCAATTAACTTACTATCTGAAAACATAGCGACTGGAAGTGGCTCATCTAACTCCATGATTTGCTTTGCAAACTCTTGTGCATAAAGTGCGAGTGTCGGTACCTTAGCTAGGACAGCTGAGTATATTTTTTTATTGCCTTGCATTTGCTCGGCGAGATAACCCTTTTCACACATTCTTTCAAGGGTTTTTCGAGTTGATGAGTAGCTCCAGCTGAGCTTTAATCCTATTTCTGTGTGAATTTCTTTGCCCGTTCTTGGCTGTTCACGCCAAAGGACCTTCAAAATGATTAGTTCGGTTGAGTTAGGTTTCATTGTTTTTTTCTCACAACTGCGACACGTGTCACACACTAACAAACAAAAAATTGCGACACAAGTCGCACATTGTGATTTTTTGAATCTTCACAACAAAAAATGCCGACATTGACAACTGTACTTATACTCACTCAAGTTAATATTTAAAAAATGAGTGCTCTGAATGTACGCATATTGCAACGGTTCAAAGCGCAATAAATCAAGGGATGGTTTTAGTAATGATAGCGACACTCAGCCATTTGCGTCTGTTCGTTTATAGAGCACTGACAATAAAAGATTTATTCGAGTCAAAGATGAAGGCATCGGATCGGTATGAGTAATGAGATCCTGAATCGGATCTTTGAGCCCTTTCACACCACAGCTCGCCAACATGGTCATGCTGGGCTTGGACTTTCCGTCACCTATAATCTCGTCAAAAAATATTTAAACGGTGACTTAAAAGTCAATTCCAAAGCTGGAAATGGCGCCACTTTTACCACCTTGTTGGCGAGCTAAACGTTAGCACAAACCGCCTAAGCGACTTGTGCCCTAATAGCATACTTAACGCGTGACAAAGCCTCCGTTAACAAACAACGTTTGCCCAGTCGTCCAGCGTGATTGCTCCGACGCAAGATAAAGCACCGCAGGGGTAATATCATCCACTTGCCCCAGTCGGTTCATTACACTTGCTGACTTTAAGTAATTCACGGTTTGCTCATTTTCTTCACCATGGAAAAAGTCAGTGTCAATTGGACCTGGTGCAATGATATTGACCGTTACCCCTCGATGCCCGATTTCTTTCGCCAGCGCACGAGTGAAATGCTCAAGTGGTGCTTTTGAGCCAGCATAAAGTGCATAGTTGCCTGTAAATGCTGCCAACAACGAAGTGCCCATATTAATAATCCTACCGTTGTCACGAATATGTTTAGCGGCCTCTTGCATCACAAAAAACGCCCCTTTACAGTTGATCCCAAATAGCCTGTCAAAGTCTTCCTCGCTATATTCAACAAATGGTTTTTTGCTGATAGTCCCAGCATTGTTTATAACGATATCTATGCCTCCAAATTCACTAATAATATGCTCAAATATATTCATTACCTGCGCTTTATTGCTAACATCTCCGTGTACCAGAGTCGTCCTAACACCTAATGCTTCAACTTCCTTCTGGGTTTCAAGTGCTTGTGGTTTAGAATGCGCACTATGATAGTGAATAACAAGATCAGCGCCTTGCTTTGCCAGCGCAATGGCAAAATCCTTTCCCATATTTTTGGATGACCCAGTAATAAATGCGACCTTACCTGTTAATTGCTTAGACATACGTATTGCTCCTACTTGAAATATTCAATTGACTTTTAGTGTAGCTAGGTGAAACGGATACAGGTATAGTGATTTTAGTCATTTACTAATTGCATTTTTTACATCCGCTATGAAATCGATTACTGAAGAAGATTTGTTTGTACTCACCGTTGAATCTGGCAGCCTCAAATCCGCGGCTGAAGTGATAGGTACCGATCCCTCTTCAGTAAGCCGAAAGCTCGCAAACCTAGAAAGTCGATTAGGCGTAAAACTGTTGCAGCGCTCCACCAAGCAAACGGCCGCAACTGAAGTTGGGCTTGAGTACTATAAAGGCGTAAAACAATTACTAGATGAAAAAAGGGAATTAGAAGAGTCGATTTCAGGCACCTCAGCACTGCCTTCTGGTACATTAAGGGTTGCAGCTCCACACGACTTCGCCGAGCGCTTCATTGCACCTGTGGTACAAACCATGGTAACCACCTATCCAGACCTCAATATCGAGTTACTGCTCGGTAGTCATTTTGAAGATCTCAAGGCTAAACAAATCGATATCGCAATCAGGATTGGTAAACTGGATGACTCCTCCTTGATTTGCCGACAACTAGGCCATGTACCACGGGTCTTGGTGGCCTCTAAATCGTATATTGAACGCATGGGACAACCACAACGCTTCAGTGATTTAAGCAAACTGGATTTTATCTTTTACAATAAACCTAAGCTTGGTGATCAGCTCATTCTTGGTAAAGGCCTGCATCGTGAAGCCGTTGCGGTAAGTGGTAAACTCATCGCCAACAGTGTTGCAGTAGTAAAAAATTGGGTAACCGCTGGCCTTGGTGTGCATTACGGGCCACTATGGGCATTTAAAGATGAATTGACTATGGGCAGTTGTGTACAGCTACTACCTGAACTACACGATGAAAGTTATCCTATTCACGCACTGTACTTGTCAAAGCAATATACTCCCGCAAAGGTAAGGGAGTTTGTTGCGCTATTGACTTCAACCTATCAGCAATACCGCTTCGATTGAATTATCTCTACCAATTTCAAACGAAGTTACCCCGAATACTCGCGCTAATGGTAAATCTGGGCGTTCACCGGTGTACATTCTCGCGGTTTCAAAAGAAAGTTATCATCACACTTCCTAGTAGTGCTAACGCCGCCATATGGGGCGCACCGTAGCGCACCATAGCGCTAGCGTAGGTGCGTCCGCCAACAGCCACTTGATACTTATTGAACCTTCTCCCCGAAGTTTAGCGAACAGCTAAACTTCAAGGCGACCAAACCAAAAGGAGAAAGCTCAATGAAATCCTATACTACTTTTCACAAATATTATTGTGGAATTGACCTGCATGCACGCATTTTATACGTTTGCATTCTTGATGAGCGTGGTAATAAAGTGGTTCATCAGAAAATAAAAGCTGATAAACATGAATTACTCAAACTGATTTTGCCTTATCTCGAAGATATTGTTATTGGGGTCGAGTGCATGCATTGTTGGTATTGGGTGAGTGACTTATGTGCTGAACATGATATCGATTTTGTACTTGGTCATGCGCTTTACATGACAGCCATTCATGGTGGCAAAGCCAAAAACGATAAGATTGATTCTTATAAAATTGCCAGTTTGCTGCGTGGTGGCAACTTCCCGCTGGCTTACAATTACCCTGCTAATATGCGTTCAACCCGTGATTTACTGCGTAGAAGAACGCGGCTGGTTCAGCATGGTGCACAACTGAAAGCGCATATAGTTAATACAAATAGTCAGTACAACTACCCACCGCTCGAATTACACATGAAAAACAAATGCGTTCGACAAGAATTCCAAACGCGCTTTGACGACCAAGCCGTTCAACTCAATGTTAACTTTGACTTGGCCATTCTAGATGCTTACGCAGAAGAGCTTAAAAAGCTTGAATATTATTTAGAAAGCAAAGCTAAAAAACATCAACCAAACTATTATGCGCAGCTTCGCACCATACCAGGCATTGGCCTTATTCTAGCCATGACAATTTTGTATGAAATTGGTGACATTAACCGCTTTGAGTCTGTACAAACGTTCGCATCTTATTGTCGGCTCGTTAAGTGTAAAGCAGAATCTGCTGGCAAAACCTATGGCACCAGTGGCAATAAAATTGGTAATGGCCACTTAAAATGGGCATTCAGTGAAGCCGCAGTGCTTTATTTACGTGGCAACGACAAAGCTCGGAACTACTTAAACAAATTACAAAAGCGCATGAGTAAAGCCAAAGCACTCTCAGTGCTCGCCCATAAGCTCGGGCGCTGTGTTTATTTTATGTTGAAGAATAAAACGGTATTCGATGATGAACGTTTTTTAAAAAGTTAAGTCGCACAATGGGGTGAGCTATACACCTAACTAGATAAGCATGAACAACCATGTACTATTTGTGTTTTTGTCAGCAAAAGCTGAATTTTACAGGTAAGTGTTGTCGAAGTAATAAGCTATTTCGCCTTGATTAGACACCCCATTGGTGCGCATTAATTTAAGCAATGAGTTAAATCGTTTACACCTTAGCTGAGCCTTTAACTAACTGGACGAATGAGCCATCCCCTTGAGTAGCGCCAAATTAAGGTTAACCGATGAATGTCTAGTGGCCCTAAACGATGAGTTGTATCGACTGATTTAGGCAGCGATGAGATCGCATTAAGAGATTACGGCGTAACGCCCCTATATGTGTTTGCCGTAAACGATTTAAAGGCTAACCGACATAGCGAAGTGAACAGATTTAAGAATTGCAGGTACAAATTAGCTGCTTAAAAGCAGCTAAAAAGAATCGTTATGCTTACTTGACCGGAGAAGGTTCATATGTGTTAGGTTTTGGTTACACCTAGCTATATGATTTACCGATATTAAGCTCTAGATTATCAGGCTTAATTGATACATTTGGCAATTCAATTTCATCTAAATGTTTGTGGTAACCATCTAAATCACAATTAGCCACTTCAATTAATTTTGAAGCTAAAGCCAACAAGCCACTTTTGTCGCCTGACAAGTAAACCGTGTTGTTATTAACATCTAGCTCGATGCCACCTGTATGTTCTTTTTCGCTAAACGGAATACCGTTTTTATTGATAAAAATTTGTGGGTAAACTCGACTTCTTTCATTAGAAACCTAACATTTTAGTATTTATGCGACACGCAGTTTGTGTTGCATAATCGCTTGTTGGACTGAGCCGCTACCTACTCGGTGTGACAGAGTTGGTGTTGTTTATGCTATAGGAGTTTGCTTTTTGGAGGCTCTCACTTTCTTAGCTAGTGTAATCAGTTTAGCTAGTGTTATGTAAGCTTTCCCTGCATTGCTCAGCGCTTATTATGTATTCATTACACCTCAATGGGAGATAATGAGGTAACAACTTACTTGGATCATATCGTGCTCAAAGGTAATGTAGCGCCTCGAACTCAAGCAACTGCATTAAATGCATTAGTCTTTCTATACAAACACATCATTAAGAATGAGCTTTCTCTAAACTTGAATTTCGTTCGCTCTAAAAAACAACCCAAATTACCCGTGGTGATGACGCCAGATGAAGTAAAACAACTGATGAGTCATCTGTCCAAACGGTATTACCTAATTGCAGGGTTAATGTACGGTAGTGGTTTGCGGGTTATGGAAGCTGTGCAACTTAGGACAAAGGACATTGATTTTGACTATAAATGTATTCAAGTATGGAATGGAAAAGGCAACAAGCATCGAATTGTTACATTGGCTGCTGAGTTGATCCCATTACTTAGGAACCAAATACTTCAGGTGGAAGAGTATCTAAAGTTGGATTTACAGAATGAGCAATATGCAGGTGTTTGGATGCCAAACGCGTTGGCTCGTAAATATCCATCGGCTAACAAGTAACTGGCTTGGCAATAACTATTCCCGTCTTATAAATTAAGCGCCGACCCTGAGACTGGCGAGATCCGGCGCCATCATTTTCATCACACTTGTGTTAGAAAGGCGGTGAAAAATGCGCTTAAGCAGACAAATATTACTAAGCTTGTAACGCCCCACACTTTTCGCCACTCTTTTGCTACACATCTGTTACAAAGTGGGGCAGACATTAGAACAGTACAAGCTCAGTTAGGCCATTCAGACGTTAAAACCACTCAGATTTATACCCATGTTTTACAGCAAGGCGCAAACGGTGTTGTTAGCCCTTTGAGCAAAATTTTCTAGCTTGTTTTTTGGTCAGGACTGAGTTAGCTAAATGTTTACATTAAAGAAATAAAACTCATCAGTAAAGCGGCCGTCCGTAGTTCGCACATGACTACCTGCAAGCGCTGTCTGAACTAATTCAGATTATCTCATCCCTTTGAGAATTTCGACAATTTCTAGGGTGTTTTCAAGTACCCTGATGACCCTGCCTTCAACGCTTATCGTTACCAAATCCCGATCTCTGTCGCGATAAATCACTTTGCCATGGTCGTAGATATCTGGATCTAAGCGTTCTCCAACTTGGAGCTTTTTTTGCCAACCCGGTGGAAGTGGCTTGCCCTGCTGCAACTTTTTCTCAAGGCCCGGCGGTAACTTCTCCGGTTTTGCATTCGCCTGATTTAAACCTAAAGTCAGACTAAAGGTAAGTAGGGAAAGTACAATAACTTTATTCATAACAACCTCTCTTTTAGAGCGTGGCATCATGCGCTTTGTGAACACAACGCCACCATAAAGTGTTATTAACAGTCTGAAATAAAGTTTATTGACATAAACTGAACAACAATCACTAATATTTAGATTGATTTAGTTTTGTTAACGCTTTAACGGAGAAACGTTCAATGGCAAGCCCCAACTGAAGTCCAAACTTCTCAGCAACGCCTTTTTTAGCCTTATAAGCCACCTTATAGAGTTGGTGACTTTCATTTAGTGACATGAGTAAATCATCACTGGTTGAGATTTCATCGACTAGTTTAAGTTCTAACGCTTGTGTACCAAACCAATGTTCTCCAGTGGCCACTTTCTCAATATCAAGGTCAGTACGATTGTCAGAGACAAAGTGTTTGAACAGACCATGCGTTTCTTCAATCTCCTCTTTAAACTTTTCTCTGCCTTTATCCGTATTTTCACCAAACAGCGTGAGTGTACGCTTATACTCACCAGCGGTTACCATTTCAAAGTCAACGTTATTCTTTTTCAATAAACGATTGAAGTTGGGGATCTGCGCAATCACACCGATTGAACCAATAATTGCAAATGGCGCTGCAATAATCTTATCTGCAACGCAGGCCATCATATATCCACCACTTGCAGCAACCTTGTCTACACAGACCGTCAGTGGAATACCTGCTTGCTTAATGCGCGTAAGTTGCGATGCACCAAGTCCATAACCGTGAACAACCCCACCACCACTTTCTACAGACACTACAACCTGATCCTTTTCTTTATCTGCAATCGTTAAAATAGCGTTGATCTCTTCTCTTAAACCCTCGACTTCGTGCGCGTCCATACTTCCATTAAATTCAAGATAAAAAACATTTTTCTCTGTATCTTTATCTTTATTTTTTTGCGCTTTTGATTGTGACTTATTTAGGGCTTTTAACGCCTTTTTATCAAGCGTTTGCTGCAAAAACTGTTGTTTAGATTGCGACAGACTGTCGCTTAAATCGGTAACTTCAATTTCGCCCTTTTTCGATTTCGGTTTTGAGCTTGCTCCCACCATCAAAATAATGACTACTGCAATACCAAAGATAATGGTTACTGTCTTGGCTAGAAATAACCCATATTCAAACAAAAATGCCAAGTCGTTCTCCTCATTTAGCTCATAAAGGGGCCCATTTAACTCAATATTAAATAGACACAAAAAAGGCCGCTAGTTGCGGCCTTTTATAGTCTCGAAAAATGTCTTAGTTTGCAACAACATCCGGGTTAGATACTTGCAAAACCAAACCCTTTGACTTCAAGAAGCTTGCAACTTGTGTTTGCATTTCGATTGACGCCGCTGCGTGTCCCGCTGCTGTGCCACCGGCTTTTTCATCAAAGCCTGTCGTCAAGATTGAACTATGGTGACCCTGAGAGAACTTCACTACATAACTTCCAGGTGTTCCGTCTTGACTCATTTGTGTTTCACTTGCAGGCATTAAGCCCATGAAACCAGCAAGTGGTAAGCTACCAGACAAGAAGCTACGTTCTGTTGTTGGAGGAATAACCAAGTCAGCTGCATTGCCATCAACACCACCCGTAACAACGCTCATATATACTGGCGTTTGTAGCGCTTTCACGGAAGCTGCATAGTTAAGTGGATCGGCACTACCTAATGCGGTTTGTGCTGCAAAACCAAACTGCGTCACCGTACCATCAATTAGTGCTAATGTCGCAGTGTCTCCAGCCGCTTCTAAATTCGCTCTAAATGTTCCATATGCACAAGAAACATATTTGCTTTGATCCGCAGCAAACGTACCACAGTCAGCAATTGCGCCTTCTTGCAGATAGGCATTAAACGCTTGCGATGCTAGGTTACCTGCAGAGCTTAACACTGAGCCTTGAACAAACGGGCCAAATGATTTTGACTCAATCAAGAAATTAGCAATGCCCGAACCACCACTTGCAAGCGCTGCTGACTCAACTTTAAAGAAGCCATCAATTGCTGGATTTAATGGCGCATTGGTTTGAGCGAGGAAGCTTGGGCCTACAATAGAACCTAGTGAGTGACCTAAGTAACTAACTTGCTGGGTATTAAAGTTAACTTGACCGCCAGATGCTAGATTGATGAAGTTTAAGCCTAAACGTAAACCCATTAAATCTGCTGCTGATTGCTTTAAGTTATCACGCGCAACCAACAACGATGTTAGGTTCATGTAGGACAACACGCTACCTGTCGAGGCATTAAAATCATCAGTGCCATCACCATCGATATCTAAACCGCGAGCACCGTGCATTGGGTGATCGATCGCAACTGTGGCAAATCCAGCTTGTGTTAATGACAACGTCAAGCCAAGCATGTCTTCTTTTTTACTAGTGATACCATGTTGCAAGATAACAACAGGCCAGCCGCCTTCAGGGCGCTGAGACTCATCCGCAGGCATTGTGATTTGCACAGGAACATTAGCAAGCCACTGCTCTTTAGGAATTGGATTGTACTTAGTCAAGAACTTAGTACCATCTAAACCTAAATCTCTCAACTTTCCACCGGAAAGTGTATTACAAGCGATATCATTTGGTTCTGTAGGCTCTGGTAAACCACCAGCTTGCGCTGCATATCCAGCGACAGCCACCGCGCTGTCGCAACGTGCTTGCCAATAGGTATCAGCTAGCGCAGAGATATCTTTATTTTTTGGTTGTGATAAGTATTGAGGTAGTTGTATTTGACCTTGCAATAAACGCACGCTTCTAAAAGCAGGTAAAATAGCATCAGGCACTTTTCCTACAAGTGCATCTGCAACGGTGATCATCGGTTGTGCAGGTACAGCAACAACAGGGTTAGCACCGCCTTGTAGTTTAGCGGCTAACAATTGCTTAGTCGCCGCCAATGCGTGACCTGTCGACTGTGTCGTCATTGCAGCTGTATATATAATCTCTTCTTTGCTCACCGAGCCCGCTGCAGTTACCGCCTCTTCATAGCTACGAATAACAGCCTGTAGAGACTTCTGAGCATCAGTTACCAATGGCGCGTCTTGGCGCAACAACGTGTAAGTCGAAGAAGCATCTACACTTTGACCTTTTGAGTCTTTAAGACCTTTGGTCAAAACAGTGATATACGTAGTTTCTGGTTTAAATGGTTTTACTGGAATAATAACTAAACCATTACCTGTGCTATTAGCCATGGTAACGAAATCACCATCAGGGCCAAATTGTAATTCAGCAATTGGCTTACAAGCGATACCTGAAGGCACCTGAGCACAGTCTTCGTCGGTTTGTAATGGTCCACCCATTGCAACTTCAAAAATTCGTACAGCGCCCGGAGTCATGACGCTTTGCGCATCAAGTGTCAAACCATTCGGTGTCGTCATATCGATAACATAAGGCATTTGTGTCGACCAACCATCTAAGGCGCCAATCACAATACTTGGGTTTGCGTAGCTTGCACGCGTTACCAGCGGGTTACCTTCACCATCTTTCACTCCTAACATTTCGTCAGGTAGATTTAAGGTACCGTCTTGAGTGCCGGATAAAAGGATATCGTTTGGAACTGAGATCACACCACCGGATGGATCAAATTTAACAGAAATCGTTGGAGAAACGGGTGTAGTATCATTTTTTACATCTTCTAACGTTTCACCGCCTCCACAGCCAGCGAGTGCTGCTGATACTGCGAGTGAGAGTAGCATTTTTTTCATTGTATAGGCTCCGACATAATCTTATTATTATTGTGATAATTCTCGTTAAATCTATGTAATTGCATTTTTAATAAGACATTAGACCAGTTAAACTTAACTCAAACTTTGTTATTTCGCCAGCCATATTTACAATAAATTCGCTAACTTGCTACCGCATTGTGATAAAATAGCTCAAACATCTTAATTGGAGTCCAGAATGCAGACTTATCAAGCTCCTGAAAACGCACTTGCGAATAAAACGATACTAGTAACAGGTGCTGGCGACGGCATCGGCCGTGTTGCGGCGATTAATTACGCAAAATATGGTGCAACGGTCATTTTATTGGGCAAAACCACCAGTAAACTAGAAGCGGTTTATGATGAAATTGTTAACGCCGGTTACCCACAGCCTGCAATTGTACCTTTAGATTTACGTGGTGCAACCAAACAACACTTCCGAGACTTGGCAGCCACTATCGAGCAGCAATTTGGTAAGCTAGATGGCTTGCTAAATAATGCTTCTATTCTAGGCTCTTTAGGACCGATGGAGCACTTTTGCGTTTCAACCTTTGAAAATATAATGAAGGTAAACGTAACTGCTCAAGCAGTGATCACTAAATCACTATTCCCTGTCATGAGAAAAGCGCCTAACGCTTCTATCGTCTTTACTTCATCGGGTGTAGGACGTAAAGGTCGTGAGTTTTGGGGAGCATATGCAATCTCTAAATTCGCAACCGAAGGTATGATGCAAACTTGGGCCGAAGAAGTAGGTAAAACCAATATTCGCATCAACTGCATTAATCCTGGTGCAACAAGAACAAGTATGCGTGCATCAGCATTCCCAGGTGAAGATAAAGATAAACTCAAAACACCTAAAGAATTAATGCCAACATACCTGTACTTGATGTCTGATGACTCAATCGGGGTTAATGGCCAATCTTTAGATGCCCAAACCTACTAACTAGTACTTAAAGGCTGCAAACCCACAATTGCAGCCTTATATATTATTCAAGCTCTAGGCAAGGTTTCAAACGCCAGCACCCGTTCTAATTTTTCATCCCACTTTGCTTTGCTCGCGATAAATAGGTGTGCAGTTGGCGTAATACTCGGCGCATCATCTAAACTACCGGCAGGTACGACTAAACCAACAGACTGCTCGTTTGGTAATGCAGAACCACAACAAGCGCAAAAGGCTTTAACGTGCTTGGTATTCGGTAAAGTAAAGCGCGTGATTAGCTTTTCTCCCGCGAGCCAAGTTAGCGCAGCATTTTGAAAAAATAAATTCGCAGCATGTGCAGAGCCGGTGTCTTTTTGACAATACTCACAATGACATAAATAAAAGCCCTGCGCGTTGCCCTCTACAAGATACTTAACCTGACCACACAGACAACTACCAGAAAACGTCTCTTTCATTTGCATTTCCTTATCAAATACAAAAACACCAGCTAGGCTGGTGTTTTAAGAAAGCTTAAATTACTTTCTTCTTGGGGTTTTGACCCTTTGATTATGCTTTTTCACCGCTTTGCGGATCTTATTAATTTTCGCGCGCTTGTCTTTACGCTTTTCTGGCATGACCGACAACTTAGTTTGCTGCTCGGCTCTCATGCTTACCGATTTACGTAAGTAGTTGACATCTTCCAATTTTAATTCTTCCCACCCACCTTGTGGCAAACGCTTGTTTAGCTCTAATTTACCATAACGGATACGGATCAAACGCGACACTTCAACATCTTGTGACTGCCAAAGGCGCCTGACTTCACGATTACGCCCTTCCGTTAGCGTTACATTGAACCACTTATTCAGACCTTCACCACCAAGAGGCTTAATCTTAAGGAATTTTGCAGGGCCGTCTTCTAGCTCAACGCCTTTGGTTAATGTACGCAACGTTTGGTTTGTTACTTCACCAAATACGCGAGCAGAGTATTCACGTTCGACTTCGTATTTTGGGTGCATCAAGCGATTAGCTAGCTCACCATCATTGGTAAAGAGCAACAGACCTGATGTATTGATATCTAATCGCCCAATTGCTATCCAACGGTCACCGTCTAACTTTGGTAGCCTATCGAATACAGTGCGACGACCTTGAGGGTCGCGACGAGTACACAACTCCCCTTCAGGCTTATGATACATGAGTACGCGACAGATGCGCTCTTCTTGCTGCTCTATTTTAACAACATGTCCATCTACACGGATCACCGAAGTCTCTTCCACTCGGTCTCCTAGCTTGGCAACTTTTCCATCTACACTTACGCGGTTAGACTCAATATACTTTTCCATTTCACGTCTTGAGCCAACGCCAGCTCTTGCCAATACTTTTTGTAGTTTTTCACTCATTCAGATGGTTCTCTCACAGAAGGATCGTTTAATAACTGTTCTATTTTCTCATTATG
Source organism: Pseudoalteromonas piscicida (assembly GCF_002208135.1). Lineage (NCBI taxonomy): Bacteria > Pseudomonadati > Pseudomonadota > Gammaproteobacteria > Alteromonadales > Pseudoalteromonadaceae > Pseudoalteromonas > Pseudoalteromonas piscicida. The sequence goes on along the minus strand of NZ_CP021646.1, from coordinate 1,472,425 downwards.
TTGTTCAGGTAATCGAGGTAATTCCCCAAGACCAGATAATGAGAAGTAATCTAAAAATTGTTTTGTCGTTGCATACAATGCAGGCTTACCCGGTACCTCTTTATAACCCACCACTTTTATCCACTCGCGATCTATCAAGCTTTTGATAATATTGGAACTCACGGTGACGCCGCGAACTTGTTCAATTTCACCTCGAGTGATCGGTTGTCGGTAAGCAATCAATGCTAGAGTCTCAAGTGTAGCACGTGAGTATTTTGGTGCTTTTTCCTGCCACAGTTTACTTAGCCAAGGGCTCAAGCTAGGGCAAGCTTGAAAACGATATCCGGTACCAACCTCAACCAGCCTTACGCCGCGAGTTTGATAATGATTTACCAGTGTTTCCAGTGCCTGTTCAATACGCGGTGATGACACGCTGATATCTTCCAGCACCGTTTCTTTTAAGCGCTTTTTAGATAACGGCTTATCTGAAACGAAAATCGCTGCTTCAACCAATTCAACCAGTTGTTCATCGCTAACGCGTCTTTTCATATTTTATGCTTGAAGATAAAAATGCGGAGTATAGCAGAGGCTGCAGCCATCCCCTAGCCTTTTAAATGCAGGTAAATCGACGCTGCCGTTGCTGATTGAATATAGTCAACCAATTGTTCCTTAATGAGTTCGAGCATGGCAATAAAAGTAACCACCACACCACTGCGCCCTTCGTCCAAGGTAAAAAATCGCGCAAATTCTACCGGCTTATTCTGTTCTCGTAGCAATTGCAATATAAAGCTCATACGCTCTCGAGTCGAAAGTGCTTCTGCGGATATATGATGGTGCTCAAAGGTCTTGGCTCGGGCCATCACTTCCGACAGCGCCAAAAGTAATTCCCTCAGTTCAATGTCTGGGAATTCTGGCTCAGAGTCGATACTACTGTCTACCAATGCATGAGCGACAAAGATATCACGCTCAACACGAGGGATATCATCTAAGTTCTCAGCGGCTTGCTTAAATTGCTCGTATTCCTGCAAGCGCCTCACTAGCTCCGCTCTGGGATCTTCCTCTTCCTCTAACTCTTCGTGTTTTGGTAGTAGCATTCTTGATTTTATTTGTGCCAGCAAAGCTGCCATCACTAAGTATTCACCCGCAAGTTCGAGCTGCATGTCCTTCATCATTTCAACATACTGAACATACTGCTGAGTAATACTAAAAATCGGTAATTCTAAAATATCTAATTTATGTCTTTTAATAAGATAAAGCAGTAAATCCAACGGGCCTTCAAAGGTCTCTAAGATAACTTCTAAGGCTTCGGGGGGTATATAGAGATCTTCCGGCTTTTCAATTACCGCTTCACCGTGTAAAAATGCCAGCGGTAACTTCTGTTGGAGTGCTTCTGTCATCTCAGCATGCGTTATTCAAAAGGCAACGTATCGCCACAGCCACGACGCAAAATTTCAATGGTGTCTTCGGACATATCAATAACGGTGGTAGCTTGCTCGATTAAATAGCCACCATGAATGATCAAGTCTACGTGCTTCTCAAGACGCATGCGGATATCATCCGGATCAGACTCGGTAAACTGCTCTCCCGGCAAAATCAAGGAGCATGACATCAAAGGTTCACCCAGCGCTTCCAACAAAGCGCAGGTAATTGGGTTATCAGTAACACGGATCCCGATGGTCTTTTTCTTTTCATTGAGCAACCGGCGAGGAACTTCTTTTGTTCCTTTAAAGATAAAAGTGTACGGACCCGGCGTATTATTCTTAATCATCCTAAACATTTGATTATCGACACGGGCATAGGTCGAAAGCTCAGACAGATCTCGGCATAAAAGAGTGAAGTTATGGTGTTTTTCAATGCCGCGGATCCGCTCTATCCGCTCCTTAGCTTGCTTATTACCGAGGTTGCAACCAATGGCATAGCCGGAGTCGGTTGGAAACACAACCACGCCACCTTGTTCAATAATATCAGCCGCTTGGCGAATTAAACGCGTTTGCGGGTTATCTGGGTGAATATGAAAAAATTGACTCATAAGCTTATTCCTCTTTGCCTCCCCAATGACGCCAAACTCCTTGACAATCTTTAGGTAAATACAAGTTACGACCAAGGTCGACCCAAGGCATTGGGAAGTGGAAATCTGACCCTTGGCTTGCTAACAATTCAAACTCTTGACTTAGTCGCCCCAAAAATTGGCGCTCTGTAGGCGCTTGCTGCGGCTGTGCAACTTCCATTGCAGCTCCCCCAACCGCTTTAAATTCAGCAATTAACTTTCTTAGCCACTTATTCGACATTTTGTATCGAGCAGGATGCGCCAGCACACTTACCCCACCCGCTGCGTGAATAGCAGCGACGGCAGTTTGTATGTCGCACCACTGGCTTGGCACATATCCGGTCTTGCCACGTGCTAAAAATTTATTGAAAACGCTTTGCACATTTTTAGCTACGCCCCGTTCAACCAGCACTTGAGCAAAATGCGCCCTAGTGATCTGCGCAGTTTGGGCAAGTGCAAGGGCATCTTCGTAAACATGTTCATAGCCCTTTTTGGCTAAGCGCTCGCCGATTTCTTTTGCTCTGGCTTCTCGCTTTTGCTGCTGTTCGTGCAGCAGCTTTGTCAATGCTTCATGCTCAGGGTCAAAGTTTAATCCAACAATATGGATTTCAAAGCTTTCCCATTTTGTGGAAATTTCAACGCCATTAATAAGTTCTAACGTGAGATTATTTTGGTTAATGTAGTCACGGGCAGGCTGGATCGCTTCTATCGTGTCATGATCGGTAATTGCAAGAATATCAACGCCTTTTTCCGTTGCTCGCTCAAGCAATTCATCAACAGCTAAGCGGCCATCGGAAAAAGTAGTATGGCTGTGGAGGTCATATTTAATCAAAATGTATTAACTATCTCTATGAATTATCAACGTTTTGATTATATCACAAGTTAACTGATACGACCTTAGGTTATTTTCTGATATTTGCCCTTGACACTTGTAGCAAGAATAGGGTTTACTGTAGCTAATTTAGATTAAACAACGAAATATTCACAAATGAACAAACAAATTCAAAAAAACATTTGGTGGTGGCACTCGAATTAAGCGGGTGTGTTTCGTTATGTCTACGATTTATCAACCCGCGCAATGTCGCGGGTTTTTTTATACTTTTTAGAGGCTTATATGAACAACAATATCACAGTAAACACAATTTGGTGGTGGTGGATGCCCTAGCGGGACGGTATTGTTGTGTCTGAACAATAACCCCCGCAGAGCTCAGCTTTCGGGGGTTTTTTATTTTCTAAACAGAATATCTAGAAATTAAGAGGAATGAGGTTTGATTTTTAGTCACATAACGACCACACCAGGTGAGGTCACCAGCATAAGTCAAAGGCGCGATTATATTGCCAGCCCACTGTCTTTATACGCAGGTTTAAACAAAGCAAACTCGTTACTGCTCGAGTCAGCAGAAATAGAGTCTAAAGACAATGTGAAAAGTATCGTGCTTGTGGATAGTGCAATTCGATTCGAATGTAACGGCGCCCAAGTCATTGCCAAAGCCTTGTCTAACAATGGTGCTCAGTTGCTACCGTACCTTGCGCAAAAGGTCACTAATTGTGACGTGATCCTCAATGATAATACCTTGACGCTCACGTACAACGCATTGGAAAGTGACATTGATGAGCATACAAAACTAAAAGCGGATAACGCCTTTAGTGCGCTCAGAACCTGTATCAATGAAATTAAACGTAACTCAGACACGCCGTTTTCCGTCTTTTTAGGTGGTGTATTCGCCTATGATATGGTGGCAAACTTCGAGCAACTTCCTGAAGTACCAGATGGGGATAACGACTGTCCTGACTATGTTTTCTATCTCGCTGAAACCTTAGTTGTGATCGATCATCAAGCACAAACCACTGAGCTCATTGGTAATGTTTTCAATGGCCCTGAGGTTCACGCCAATTGTTTTGAAGTAGGCAAACAGTTGGAAGAATTAAACAGTCAGTGTAACCAAATCACTGAATTTCAGTTTGAGCCGCTAAACGGCAGCCCAGACGTCAAAGTCAATGTGAGTGACGACGAATATTGTCAACACGTTGAAAAGTTGAAAACCAACATTATCAACGGTGACATCTTCCAAGTCGTTCCCTCTCGCAATTTTTCACTTCCTTGCCATAACTCACTCGCCGCCTATAAACAGCTCAAACTACAAAACCCGAGTCCCTACATGTTTTATATGAAGGATGAACGTTTTGTGCTATTTGGCGCATCTCCAGAGTCGGCACTCAAATATTGTGAGCAGAGTAACCAAGTTGAAGTCTATCCCATCGCGGGGACGAGACCACGAGGTAAGTTTGCTGATGGGTGTATCAATCCGGATTTAGATAGCCGCATTGAGCTTGAGCTACGCAACGATCAAAAAGAACGTGCAGAGCACCTTATGTTGGTTGACCTTGCCCGTAACGATGTCGCGCGGATCAGTATTGCAGGTACTCGACACGCAAAAGAATTATTGAAAGTGGACCGCTACTCACAAGTCATGCATTTAGTATCACGCGTCGTTGGCCAATTAAAGCCGGATTTAGATGCCCTTCACGCCTATCAGGCTTGTATGAATATGGGCACTCTCGTCGGCGCACCAAAAGTTAAAGCCGCAGAACTTGTTCGCCATACAGAAAAGCAGCGTCGTGGTAGCTATGGCGGAGCGGTAGGTTATTTGATGGGCAATGGCGCGATGGACAGCTGCATCGTAATTCGCTCCGCGTTTGTAAAAGATAACGTTGCTTACGTGCAAGCGGGTGCAGGTGTTGTGTTTGATTCAAATCCACAAAGCGAAGCAAATGAAACCAAAGCTAAAGCTATGGCAGTGATTAAAGCAGTACAGTCCACGTATGAAGGAGCAAACCATGACTAAGGTATACTTTTTAGATAATTTTGATTCTTTCAGTTATAACCTTGTGGATGAGCTGAGTTTGTTAGGGCTCGACTTGGTTGTTTATCGTAACAATATCTCTGCCGAAACTATTTTCAATAAAATGTGTGCCGAAATTGACCCTGTAATCTTAGTTTTATCACCAGGGCCTGGCGCGCCATCAGAAGCAGGCTGTTTGCTCGCGCTAATTGAGCTATGCAAAGGTAAATTCCCCATGCTGGGGATTTGTCTCGGTCAACAAGCCCTTACCCAAAGTTATGGTGGTGAAGTTGGCAGAGCGGGTGAAACGGTACATGGTAAATCTTCTATTATTGAAGCGGATGAGCATCCGGTATTTGCCGGACTCGGTACGCAATTTCCCGTGGCGCGTTATCATTCTCTGATGGCAACAAGCGTACCACCAGCACTGCAAGTGATCGCGAGATACCAGGCCATTCCGATGGCAATCTATCACAGTGAACACAAAGTGATTGGCTACCAATTTCACCCAGAATCAATATTGACCCCCAATGGCGCTCAGCTATTACAACAAAGTATCGCGTACCTTAGCGCTTAGGAGATCACGATGGAAAAGTTACAACCTCTATTACAGCAACAAGATTTATCGTTCGACGCCGCCAAATCCTTGTTTAGCGATATTATGGCTGGGCAGCTGAGCGACATCGAACTTACCGCAGCGCTACTTGCGCTTAAGTTTAAAGGTGAAACAGCAGTGGAGATAGCTGGAGCAGCTCAGGCCATGCGTGATCATGCCACTGCGTTTAATAAGCAAGGCCTACTTGCAGCAGACAGCTGTGGTACGGGCGGCGATGGCACAAATACTATCAATGTGAGTACCACGGCCGCCATTGTCGCAGCGGCATGTGGTATTAATATGGTCAAACACGGTAATCGCAGCGTGAGTAGCAAATCAGGTTCCGCAGATTTACTAAAAGCACTTGGGATCAATATCGATATGACTCCAGCGCTCGCCGAAAAGTGCCTAGCAGAGACCGGCTTTACCTTTTTGTTTGCACCGCATTACCACGCAGGTGTAAAACATGCTATGCCGGTTCGTACACAACTAAAAACGCGCACGATATTCAATATTCTGGGGCCATTGGCAAATCCGGCCAAGCCTGAGGTGCAATTACTCGGTGTTTACGACCCTGCACTTGTTTTACCCATGGCAGAAACGCTAAACCGCTTAGGCACGAAACGCGCGATGGTCGTTCACGGTAGTGGCACTGATGAAATTGCCCTACACGGCGAAACGCTAGTCGCAGAAGTGAAGTATGGTGAAGTGACACAATACACTATTACCCCAAGCGATTTTGGACTAGAAAACTATTCACTTGAATCTATTGCTGGTGATACGCCAGAATATAACGCGAAAGCAAGCCTTGCGATTTTAAATGGTGAAGGCGAAGCAGCACACAATGCAGCGATCATCGCAAACGTTGCAGCCTTGTTGGTCTTAACCGATAAAGCCACAGATTTTAAAACCGCAAGCCAGCAAGTACGCGAAGTGCTTGCAAGTAAGAAAGCCATGACAACCTTGGCTAACATTGTAGAGGTGAGTAATGGCTAACGTATTAGAAAAAATTGTTGCCGATAAAGTCGAAGAATTAAAAGCGCGTAAGGCGCGGCGTCCGTTAAGTGATTTTATCGATGAAGTAACTCCAACCACGTTGAACTTCACCGGTGCACTGGCGCAAGCTGGGACACAATTTATTTTAGAGTGCAAAAAGGCGTCTCCTTCAAAAGGCCTTATTCGCTCACATTTTGATTTGACTGAAATTACCAGTGTTTATCGTAAGTACGCGACATGTATTAGCGTGCTAACCGACGAAAAATACTTTCAAGGCAGTTATGAATACCTTGCCACGGTGAGAAAGCTGGTTGATCAGCCTCTGATCTGTAAAGACTTCGTTATTGATGAATACCAAGTTTATCTCGCCCGCTTACACGGTGGCGATGCCATTCTTTTGATGTTGTCTGTATTAAATGACGAAGAATATTTGGCACTAGCGAGCGTGGCCAAATCACTTAATATGTCGATTTTAACGGAAGTAAGCAACGAAGAAGAAGTGACACGAGCGCTAGCGCTAGACGCTGAACTTATCGGTATTAACAACCGTGATCTTAGAGACTTATCAACAGATTTAGCAACTACAGAGAAGCTGCGAGCGTTAATCCCAGCAGACAAAGTGGTGATTTCAGAGTCTGGCATATACACGCACCGCGATGTGAAACGCTTATCACCGATTTGTGACGGCTTTTTGGTTGGCAGCTCACTGATGGCTGAGCAAGACTTAGAACTTGCTTGCAGACGCTTGATTTTGGGCGAAAACAAAGTGTGTGGTCTTACTCGAAGCCAAGATGCGCAAGCAGCTTATGAAGCTGGAGCGGTATACGGCGGTCTTATCTTTCATCCAAAATCGCCTCGTTATGTCGACATTGACTGTGCGAAGGCCGTCGCCGATAGCGCGCCTCTCAAGTATGTTGGCGTATTCGTTAACGCACCGCTTGAGCAAGTTGTTGAGTATGCGCAAATATTAAAACTTAGCGCAGTGCAATTACATGGCAATGAAGATGAGCTATACATTGATGCCTTGCGTAAACAACTACCACTAACATGCCAAATTTGGAAAGCACAAGGTGTGGACACGACACTGCCAAGCCCCTTCGCTGGCGTAGACAAGCAATTGTACGATACCAAAACCGATACCGCATTTGGTGGTACGGGCCAAGTGTTTGATTGGCAGTTATTAAATAGTGGCTCGAGCAATTATATGTTGGCTGGCGGCCTAAACCCCGACAACATTCACGGTGCCGTTAATATAGGTGCCGATGGTCTTGACCTAAATTCAGGCGTTGAGCAATCGCCTGGTAAAAAATGCGCTCAAAAAATCGCTAACGCGTTTACACAAATTCGAAAATATTGAGGTGGACATGAGTAATTCAGCTTATTTTGGTGACTTCGGAGGCATGTTTGTGCCCGAGTTACTCGTACCTGCGTTAAAGCAGTTAGAACAGGAATTTTATAAATCACAAAAAGACCCAGAATTTCAACAGGAGTTTTATCAACTCTTGAATGAATTTGCGGGTCGCCCAACCCCACTGACTAAAACTCGCAACTTAGTTAAAAACCCTAAAGTCAAACTGTACTTGAAACGTGAAGATTTACTTCATGGTGGGGCACACAAAACCAACCAAGTATTAGGTCAAGCGCTCTTAACTAAACGTATGGGTAAAAAAGAAGTCATCGCAGAGACAGGGGCTGGACAACATGGTGTTGCAACCGCACTAGCCTGCTCTTTACTCGGCTTAAAATGCCGGGTATACATGGGTGCTAAGGATGTTGAACGTCAGCAGCCAAACGTATTTAGAATGCGTTTGATGGGTGCAGAAGTGATCCCGGTTACTGCGGGCTCGGGTACCCTAAAAGATGCCGTAAATGAAGCATTACGTGATTGGTCTGCAAACTACAAGACGGCGCATTATTTACTCGGAACCGCTGCAGGTCCCCACCCGTTCCCGACGATTGTCCGTGAGTTCCAAAAAATGATTGGCGAAGAGGCGAAGCAACAAGTACTAAAAGCAGAAGGTCGTTTGCCAGATGTGGTTATTGCTTGTGTGGGTGGCGGCTCAAATGCTATTGGTATGTTCGCAGACTTTATCGATGAAAAAGACGTTAAATTAATCGGGGTGGAACCGGCTGGTAAAGGCTTAGATACCGATGAACACGGCGCAGCATTATGTAAAGGTACTAAAGGTATTTTGCACGGAGCCTATACCTATATCATGCAGAACCAAGATGGCCAAATCGAAGAATCTTATTCTGTGTCAGCAGGCCTTGACTACCCAGCTGTTGGTCCACAACACGCCTACCTTCATGAAACGGGCCGCGCGCAATATGTTGGCATTACCGACACTGAAGCATTAAACGCCTTCCAAGCGCTTGCTAAACACGAAGGTATTATTCCTGCCCTTGAGTCGAGTCATGCGCTGGCGTACGCACTAAAATATGCAGAAGCGCAAACCGAAGAAACGGTAATTGTTGTAAATTTAAGTGGCCGCGGAGACAAAGACCTAGCTCACGTCCACCAAGTACTATCTGAGCGAGGTGAACTATGAAACGTTATGACGCGATGTTCGCGCACTTAAATGAAAAAAAACAAGGTGCATTTGTTCCTTTCGTGACGATTGGCGACCCCGATAAAGCACTCAGTATTGAGATCATCAAAAGCCTGATTGACGGTGGCGCTGATGCATTGGAGCTCGGTATTCCATTCTCAGATCCCATCGCGGATGGCCCTGTTATCCAAGCTGCCAACATCCGTGCATTAGAGCAAAACGTTAATACGCAAGACTGTCTTGAGATCATTGCTGAAATTCGTCGATACGACAGCGATATTCCGATTGGTCTATTGCTTTACTCAAACTTGATTTTTGCGCGTGGTATTGAGCAGTTTTATCAAGATGCCAAAATTGCGGGTGTGGATTCTATCTTAGTCGCTGATGTGCCACTTCACGAAGCCAAACCGTTCAGGCTCACTGCAATGGCAAACGATATTGCGCCAATTTTCATTGCAACGCCAAACGCGTGTGATGACACCCTCCGTGAATGTGCAACCCGTGGTCGTGGCTACACCTATTTACTTTCGCGTGCAGGCGTTACTGGTACAGAAACAACGGCACAAATGCCAGCAACAGAAATAATCACCAAACTTATTGAGTATCATGCCGCGCCGCCGCTGTTAGGTTTTGGTATTTCTGAGCCTGAGCATGTAAAGCATGCTATTCGCTCAGGTGCGGCAGGCGCGATTAGTGGCTCTGCGGTGGTGAAAATCATCGAAAAACATTTGGATGACCCAAAAACCATGTGCTTTGAGTTAAAAACCTTTGTCGAGCGTATGAAAGCAGCAACGCAGAAGTAATATGACTGTCAAGCCAGTGTCAGCCACTGGCTTTTCTTATAATTAGCGCAAGTTATCTTTTAACGCTTTGGCAGGCTTAAACAATACCTTGTTCTGTCCCTCAATAGTGATGGTCTCTCCGGTTTGTGGGTTGCGCCCTTGCTTTGGGGGATGATAGCTTAACGCGAATGTGCCAAGCCCATTGATTTGCATTTGATCACCTTCTGACAAGCGTTTTTTAGTGGCCTGTAAAATGACATTTAACACCGCCTGTGAATCTTTCTTTGTTAATCCACTAATTCCCGCCATTTTTGTAACTAAATCGCTCTTATTCATGCAAATACCTCTGAACCATTGAATGAGCGCAGCAGGCTATGGGTTTCATGGGTGAAAGTCAATATTGATGTTCTCGCCGTATCTTGGTAAAACCCTTACAACCAACTTTGTTAGGATAAAAAATGTCATTTTTAATTGAGTACTTACCGCTTATCCTGTTTTTTGCGGTTTATAAGTTTGTAGATATTTTTTGGGCAACCGGTGTGCTAATTATCGCCTCTCTTATACAGGTCGCACACCAATACATCACTAAGCGAGAAGTCGCAAAACGTCATTGGGTATTCCTAGCGATTGCACTGATCCTTGGTGGGATGACGATTTTCTTCCATGATGAGCAATTTATTAAATGGAAAGCCACTATTATTTATGCCATTTTAGGTGCGGCACTGCTCATATCCAGGTACCTGTTTAATAAAAACTTGGTAAAAGGCGCACTCGAAGGGGTGTTAAAGTCAGTTGCTGAGAAGGAAAAAAGCGAGATTGATATTGATTTACCAGCAAAAGACTGCGACCAATTAAACCTCTTTTGGGCAGTATTACTTTTCTTCATTGCAGGCCTCAACCTTTACGTTGCGTACCACTTCTCTCTTGATTTTTGGGTGAACTTTAAAGTCTTTGGTCTAATTGGGATCACCTTCGTTGCACTCCTCTTTACCATGTTTAAAATTCAAAAATATTTACCTGAAGAGTAACCATTCAAGGTTCATCTGTAGCTGCTATAGTTAACAAATCACAGCTAACTATAGCGGCTTACAGCCGCCAAACATTTTGGGGAACCAGCCTTGAACGCAAGCCAATATCGGTGGTGTGAACTTGTTTTTGTATTCTTTATCCTGCCCATTGTCGCTTATCAATTCCGTGCTCACCTCAATAATTGGCTTTTTCCAGCACTGATTATTTTAATGGCAGTCTGTACACATTTACTGCTAACCGATCCTCATTTCAAACGCTTTAGGTTAACCAGCTTGGGGAATTTTCTTCCGTCAAAAAACGTTTATTCACCACGTTTTTCGCTGGGGCGATGTTTTCAGCCATGCTCTATGGTTTAGTTAGCCAAGGAAATTGGTTTTCCCTTCCGCTCAATTCACCCAGAGACTGGTTATTATTATTAATTGCTTACCCTATTCTTTCCGTCTTACCACAAGAGTTAATTTTTAGGAGCTACTTCTTTCATCGCTATAAACGGATTTTACCCAACAAAAACAACCGAGTTTTGTTAAGTGCATTGGTTTTCGCACTCGCTCACTGTGTATATGACAACTGGATGGCTGTGGCGTTGTCTTTTGTTGGAGGGCTACTATTTTCTTATACTTATGCACACAGCCGCTCTCTTGCCGTGTGTGTGTTAGAGCATAGTCTGTGGGGACTGTGGATGTTTACGATAGGAGTTGGTCAGTACTTAGATTCGGGCGTAAAGTTTTAGTATTTGGGTGGAGCATAAACATCGGCGCATTAATACGCCGATGTCCACAGAACTTTAGAACTTTATTTAGCTAGAAGCCAAAGATACTGAATGCAAAATATTTGGTTGCAACGGTATTAATGAAAATCGCCAATAGGATCACAGGGATGAATGTAGATAGAGAGAAATTAATATATTTCTCAGTAAAACTGCCAACATACCCTTCAGAGCCTTGTGCAAGTTCCTCATTCAAACCAGATTTTTTCCAGCGATAAGTAACGAATAGACACAATAACAGACCATTCAACGGTAAAATAGTATCGTAAAACACGTCGTAGATTAGGTCAAAGAAGCTCTTCTGCGCATCGCCATAACTTACAAAACTTGTAAGCCAATCCACCATCCCAAAAGACATGGTTGATAACACAGTTAAAATACCTGTGGTCAACGCTAAGATAATCAATGCCTTTTTACGTGAAATACATTTTTCTTCCATCAAGGTCGCGGTAGGCACCTCGACAATAGACACTAACGACGTTATCGCAGCAAAGAAAACCAGCAAAAAGAAAGTTCCAGCAACGATTGAGGCACCGACATAGCCAATATCATCTTGCAAAGCCAATAACAATTTAGGTAAATAATCGAAAATCATAGATACTGAAGAGTCCGATAACTTACTTGGATCTGTATTCGGATTGAAACTAAAGATAGCCGGAAGTACCATTAGACCCGCAATAAATGCCACTAATGAATCTGTGATAGCGACCATTTTAGAACTGCCGACAATATCGTCTTTCTTAGAGATATATGAAGCATAAGTGATCAATATACCCATACCCAAAGACAGTGAAAAGAATGCTTGTGATAATGCGCCATTTAATACACTTGCATTCATCTTTTCAAAATCAGGCACGATATAGTAACGAACACCTGCCATCGCGTTATCAAGGGTTAATACGTATGCAACGAGACCAATCAACATGACAAATAACGCTGGCATGAGCAACTTAGCCGCTTTTTCTATCCCTTCTTTTACACCGCCAACCAAGATAAGGTTAACGATCACGCCCACTATCAACATATAGATGAAGACGTTGGTATCATTGATAAACGTACCAAAGTACTTCGGCGAAGCGAGTACATCTAAGTTACCTAAAGCTGTTTGCGCCAAAAAGCCGAAGATCCAAACGGTAATAACCATATAGAAGACTGCAATCATAAACGGCGTGAGTACAGCCAAAAACCCAGCTATTGACCATTTTTTATCATGATTAGATAGCAGCTTATATGCGCCAAACGGGTCTTTTTGGGCTTTCCTACCCATTGCCATTTCGGCCATCATGACAGGTAAACAGATAAACACTACAAATAGTGCATAGATTAGTAAAAATGCCCCACCACCATTTTTTGCGGCGGAAACAGGAAAGCCGACTAAGTTACCAATACCAACCGCAGAACCCGCAGCGGCAAGGATAAACCCTAATCGGGAGCTAAAATGCTCACGGTTTGCACTCATTGCAATCAACCTTATTATTATTTTCTATAAATATCCGAAGGACTCTACCAGTCAAGCTGAGTGTTTTTCAAGTTTAAATGTCTAATCACGTAAAAACTCTGTGTACATTTACTTTTGCACTGAGGGTGTTTTATCGTAGTATTGATAAACGGCCCTGAAAAGCCGGCAAAATACGTAAAAATAACAATAATAACCTAGAAACCAATCCGGAACTAATACTTATGCTTTACATGATCTATTCAACCGACGCTGAAAACTCACTAGAAAAGCGTCTTGCTGCACGCCCCGCTCACTTAGCGCGTTTAGAAGAATTAAAACAACAAGATCGATTGTTTGCAGCAGGTCCATTACCCGCGATTGATTCGGACGATCCTGGTGAAGCTGGTTTTACCGGCTCTTTGGTTATTGCTGAGTTCGAAAACTTAGAAAGTGCGCAGCAATGGGCGAGCGTCGATCCCTATATTGATGCTGGTGTCTATACTGCAAGTATTGTAAAACCATACAAACGAGTTCTGCCATAAAAAGTTTACTGAACGTTAAGTTCAGCAAAGGTTAATTACAAAAGCACTAAATTTGTTTGAGATTTATGAAGTTTAGACACTTAGTATCTATGAAACTGTGGAGCTTAAAATGCGATTGCAACTCACTCTCTTAGCGTTGATTTTGGCGTTCGCTTCGAGTGTAGCAGACGCCAATAGCCGCAATGATAAGAATGTAAAGACAATTACAAAAAAAGAAGCGGTGTCTTTGGCACTTGACAAATATGCAGGACGGACGCTTAAGATTTCTGAAGAAAATCAGTTTTTTGTGGTAAGAATTCTCCAACCAGATGGTCGAATTGTTGACTTAAAAGTAAACAAGAAGACAGGTGAAGTAAATAAGGACTAAGGATGCGTATTTTAGTTATCGAAGACGATATTCAACTAGCAGAAAACCTGCGAAATGCACTAGAGAAAGAAAAATATAGCGTTGACTTGTGTCACGATGGTGAGTCTGGATTATTTCATCTCGAAGAATACCCGTTAGATATGGCAGTAATAGACCTCGGTTTGCCAAAACTTGACGGTATTGAAATTATCCGTAGAGCACGTGCTAACGGTATTAAGATCCCTATTTTGATCTTAACGGCGCGTGACCGCTGGCAAGACAAGGTGGAAGGCCTTGATGCCGGTGCTGATGACTACCTCACTAAGCCGTTTCACGTTGAGGAACTGATTGCGCGCTGTAACGCACTGATTAGACGTAGTGCTGGACAAGCGAATCCAGAGATTAGCATTGGTCCAATTAAAATTCACACTCGCTCACAGCAAGTCTGGGTCAACGATAACGAGCTATCACTAACAGCCTACGAATATAAAGTTTTAGAATACTTAATGGTTAACCCACAAAAAGTGATTTCTAAATCTGAGCTCACCGAGCATATATACGATCAAGACTTTGACTTAGACTCTAACGTCATTGAAGTGTTTGTCTTAAGACTGCGTAAGAAGCTAGATCCTGATGGCACTCTGAACCCTGTTGAAACCCTTAGAGGACGTGGATATAGGTTCAAAAATCAGTGGTAAACAGCTCTCAAATTTCACTTAAAATAAGACAAGGATTTATCCTTGTCTTTGTGCTTATTATTGCCCTTCCCGCGCTGTTTTTCTCCGTGGGCAGGGCTTATTATTCTTCTTTGGTCGATGCAACTGAAAAAACATTAGAAGCCCATCTCTACTCACTTATCTCTGAAGTCGAATTTGTCTCTAACGGACTCGAAATGCCTCGCAGTATTCTTGCACCTGAGTTAAACAGACTGAATTCAGACACTTATGCACTGGTCTATCAGGATAACTCCCTCGTTTGGTATTCCGAGTCGGCTGTCAATCTCTCAATTTCACCTGACTTTTCAGAAAACCAGGCTGGAGCATCTGAGTTTAAGCGAGTTGAATATAATGGTGTACTATTTTGGCAACTTAGCCTAACCGTTATTCTGGGAAATGCAGAGCAATCGCAGCAAGCCCGCTTCGTACTTTTAAAGAAAAATGATGCGTTGATGGAGTTGATGTCAGGGTTTAGAAACACCCTAGTCAATTGGATGCTGGTCATGGGTGTGGTCATCGCTGGCTTAATGGCGTTTGGGTTTGTCTGGAACGCAAGGCCGCTGCAACGACTCGATAGAGAAATCAAAGAGATTGAGGCTGGCGAGCGCGATAAAATCACGGGTCTCTACCCCGTTGAGCTCCTAACAATTAAATCCGACTTAAACTTACTTTTAGAATCTCAAAAGCGCCAAAAAGAGAGGTATAGGGCTTCACTTAGCGACCTTGCGCACGCGTTAAAGACACCACTTGCTGTGATCAAATCCAGTCCGCTGGCAAAAGATGCTGACGCTCAGGAACAGCTAGACAGGATCAATGCGATGATCGAACATCAATTGAAACGTGCTGCGACGGGGGCATCTGATACATGGAAGAAGCAAACATCGGTAAAACCTGTACTTGACTCTATACTAAATGCCATGACTAAAGTGTATCACGACAAGCACATTCAATTTTCGTCCGAATGTGGTGAGGAAGTTGCATTTCTAGGTGATAAAACGGATTTAATGGAAATTCTTGGTAATATTATAGATAACGCCTGTAAAGCATGTGCCTCCTTGGTCGATATAAAAGTGAGTGCACCTAAAAAGCGCCTACTGATCATAGAGATCGAAGATGATGGCCCTGGTATTCCAGAGCATCGCCGCTCAGAGCTGCTGACCAGAGGTGCTAGATTAGACACCTATGAAGCTGGCCACGGCGTAGGAATGGCTATCGTATCTGATTTAGTTAAGTCGTATCATGGCTTGATGCAAATCGGTACTTCCAAACATGGTGGCGCGAAATTTACGATAGAGTTTAACCATGAAAAGAATAATTAGTAGCCTATTGGTATCGGGATTAACCTTTTCCGTGATCGCAGACGACGATGTCATGCTACAGGACTGTACAAAGTATGAGTCAACGCATCCGGAAAAAGCAAAAAAGTTCCTGATGTGTCTTGATAGCAACATCAACTTACTTGAACGTCATCGTCAAACCTGGATCACTAAGTTATTGCTAGATACTAAAAAGTATCAATCAGACACAGGTAATACTCAGATCTTGCCAATTATGGAGCGTGCCCTTCGCAATCAGGAAGAATATATGGAAGACAGCTGCCGGTGGCGATACTTACTAGACATGCCAAATGCAACACGCTCAGCGACGGCTTACAAAAATTGCAAAATCGCATTTTTAAAAGCACACATCATCGAGCTCAAAAGCAGTAAAGTATTGAAAGAAGATTTGAGTCTCTAACACATTTTTTATTAGATTATTAGGTGTCGAGCCTCAGTAATCTGAACTTCAGATAATAACGAATAAAATGCTTAGAAAAGGAGCTGCTTATAGCTCCTTTTTATTTGCCGAATCTCAGCGTTACTAAGTTTGCTTACTCTCAGATTGTTCTGAACCGAGAAGGATTGCAAGCCATCTCCCCTCCTCGCTCGTTTCCAGGGCAATCTTCACAACCATGGTAAGCGGCACAGAAAGCAGCATACCCACTGTTCCGAGTAACCACCCCCAAAAGATTAACGAGAGAAACACTACCAAGGTCGATAAACCTAATCCTCGGCCCATAAACCTCGGCTCAATAATGTTGCCCATCAAGGTATTAATACAAATGTAACCCACAGCAACAATACCGCTTATCAAGGGTCCTTGTGTCACCAAGGCCAGTAAAACAGGAGGTACAGCCGCAATGATTGAACCGATATTGGGAATATAATTAAGTAAAAATGCAACTACGCCCCAAAGCACGAAGTAATCAACACCTAATGCCCATAAAAAAACTGCCGCTACGACACCAGTAGCCAATGAAACAAGCGTTTTTATCGCCAAATAGCTATTAATAGAATCTAAAAACCTATCTACTTGCTGCATTTTCATCTCAGGGTCGTCTAGTGCGAGATGTACTTTGTGACCCAAGGAAGGCGCCTCAAAAAGCATAAAGACGACAATGAGCAGAATTAAAAAACTATTTGCCATCACACCACCAAAGCCAGTCAACATGTTGGTCGCTACGTCGATTAGCTTATTCGGGTCTAGCATGCTAATAAGTTGTTGTTTATTCAATAAGATATTGTAGTTCGCAGCAGTATTTACCAGCCAAACGAACTTTTCTTGTAAGTCTTCTTTATAAGTTGGCAGCTGCTTGGAGAAATCATTAACAGATTGCCCGACAAGTCCACCAATACTTGCACCAATTAAGATCACAAGTGCGATAATAACCAAAATGGCCAGACCTTTTGGTATTTTAAAACGCGCTAAAAACTTGAGCATTGGATTACAGATAATTGCGATGAATGCAGCCAATATAAACGGGACGACAATCTCTGTAGCAAGCTTGATACCACCTAACACTAAAAATAGCGAGGCCAAAACCACCAGTGTTTTGTTAATTCCAGTCAGTGAAGACACAGTCCACTCCTTTTACTTTTTTACCATTCTAAAACAAACCACCTATAATGAAAATGAGTGATCTAACTCCTTGCTAAAACGTAGGTTTATTTGATTACAATAAAGAGTATTGAGAATGAATATATTCATAACAGGCGCAACTGGATTAATTGGTAAAAAGCTATGCCAATTTTTAGTACACAAACATAATCTGATTGTACTGACCCGTTTGCCTTCAAAAGCTGCAAGCCTATTACCAAGTGGGGTTAGCTGCGTCACCGATACCGATGACGTCGACTTTAATGAGCTTGATGCGGTCATTAATCTTGCGGGTGAACCAATAGCCGATGGCCGGTGGAGCAAAGAAAAAAAACAAGAGATCTACAATAGCCGGATAAAAATTACTGAGCAAATCGTTGCTGCGATAAACACTGCGACGTCACCGCCCAAAGTGCTTATTTCAGGCAGTGCAATAGGTTTTTATGGACGTCAACCAGATAACTTGACCATCACTGAGGATTTTAAGGATTACCATGATGAATTCTCTCATAGGCTGTGCCGAGATTGGGAAGATACTGCCTTTAGAGCCGAATCAGGCCAAACTCGAGTTTGCGTATTAAGAACTGGCATCGTGCTTTCAAAATCGGGGGGGCTTTAAATAAAATGTTACCACCTTTTCGATTTGGGGTTGGCGGTCCGATTGGTTCAGGAAAACAAGTGATGTCTTGGATCCATATCGATGATATGATCCAGGCAATACTTTATACCCTTAAACATGATGAGATCAGCGGTGCTATTAACGCAACAGCACCTAACCCAGTATCAAATAAGCAACTTTCCCAAGCCTTAGCACGCGCAATCTCGCGACCGTGTTTCTTTACAGTACCACCGTTTATACTCAAATTGGCTTATGGCGAAATGTCAGAGTTGCTATTGTACGGTCAGTGTGTCGTACCAAAAAAATTACTCGATGCAGGTTATCGATTTCGCCATGACCAGATTGAAGATGCCTTGAGCGCACTTAATTTATAACTTATGCGCAAGACCTTCGTCAGTAGGTATATAAAGCTTTTCTCGTGTTAACACTTTATCCAGATAATGTTTTGTTTCATCATACGGCAAACCTTTGTCTAGCGCTGCTAAGACGTTATCTGGCGATAGTGAATTAATCACCTTTGCCGCTTTTGTGATTGATCTCGAGTCATCGGCATTAAAAACGCGAGCGACATTGCCAGCTCCTGTATTGTAAGCTGCAATCATGCAATACTTACGGCTAAGTGGGTGCTGAATTTTACTCAAGTAGCGTTTATCTAGAATGTTAAGGTAAGCTGTCCCAGCCTCAATATTGTTATCCGTCACATATAAATAAGGCGCCGACATAGGTTCATCGCGATTGTACAGCATACGATTCACATCAACACCCGCACTCGTCGGTACTATCTGCATCAAACCAAACGCAGGTATGTGTGACTTTGCCATTGGGTTAAAGTGGCTTTCGGTGTGCATAACCGCAAAAATCAAACTTGGCTCAATATCAAAGCGCTTCGCTTGTGCATTCACTTGGCTAACATAACGCTCTGCTCGATGCTTGGAAAGCTCAGTCTGTTTGGGTAGCTTAAGAACGATTTCAGATACTACCGTTGCTTCACTTTTACCTGTATTACTTGCCGTTTCTAATAGCTTTTTAAGGCGTTTTTGCTTTAACAATTCAAGCTTTTTCTGTTGTGCTTGTTGTTGAGCCTCTGCTAATTTTGTATCTTCGCCGTCGATGATGGCTTCATCCGTCTGACGTTCTATATAGCGTTGCTGTTGTTCGAATTGACTATCTATTTGCTTTTTCGCTGCGATCAACGCTTTTGCACGAGCAGCGTTATCCACTTCACGTTTCGTTGTTTCACTTTGGTTTATCGCGAGCGTATCAGCATTAAATACATCAATTACTGCACGGTCTTTCGCGATAAATTCCTTATATAGGGCTTGAAGTTGAGCCTGAGATACCTTTTCATCTGCTGCATGCCGAATGCTTACTACCAGCTCATTGGCTTCAAAGTCGACAACCATTCTGGATGATAAATCGTCACTGTAGGTGACAAATGCAGCTTGATCAGAAACAGTAATATCTCCCCACTGTTGGATCACATTATCACGAAAGGTATCGTACTCTGCAAAGTGCTCTTCGACATAATCAGCAAACTCACTTAATTGTTGGCGCTTATATTGCTCAAACTCGCTCTGCTCTTCATCACTCGGCTCGGAGGTTTGCCATCGTGACATTTTCTCTGACAGCTCCTCAAAAAGCTGAGCTTGACTCGCCACTGCACTTGGAATGGCACTTAACGCCATGACTAAAAATGAGTATACCGATTTGCGCATAGAGCGTTCCTTTCAAAAAATTAAAGCGTGAAACTCACGCTTTAATTAGTTAGCCTTGCAATTTCCTTCTCAAGATCTTTTTCCGCTTTGTAAGCTTTAAATTCTTGATATAAAAACTTTTCATCCTGAGGGTTTACACTGCGCTTACTTTCTTTGATCAAATCTTTGAAAAGTTCTTTAGTCTGATCAGGTGATAACGTCGTCAATGCACAGAAATAATCTTTACCAGAAATATCGATTACATCGGCCTTAACGATACGAGAACCATTTAATGTTTGTTTGGTAAGTTGTTTGGATACAGAGCTAAAGGTTGCGCCTACCGTTGTGTCCTCGTTTGCATCTGTACGGTTCGCGAATGTCTTATCGAGGCCTTCGACGCGAGTTTCAATCTGTTGGGCAAGAGCAAGACGTGCGTTTGCAACCGCCATCTTTTGATCGATTGAAATATTACCTGAGTATTTCACACAATCTGCTGCCGCTATACCGTCTTCGATTGTTGGATTAAGAACCCATTCTGGAATATTAACTCTTGGGCTTGAAGCCGCATCGTCTTTACTTGAACTACAAGCCGATAGCATCCCTACAACGGCCACTGATATAAGTAGTTGTTTTGCTTTCATGTTGGGTTCCTTAATTGCCCTGGTTACGGAATAAAATCTATCAAAAAAGTCATTGATTAACAGTAATAAATTGTAAAAACGATTTTTAACAATTTAGCACTTTCAATTCAATTTTTTACTATTTAATTTATTGTTATATGATTGAACACAATAACACTGCCATTATAAGAACAAGTATGCAAGGAATGCGATTCCAAATTGATTTATATAACTTCATGATAAAACTCTTAATCTTTACAGGTTGCTTGATTCTGAGCGGCTGTAACTTAACCCCTAAAGCCAACAAGCAGGCCATAGAATACGCGGAGCAAGGAGACTTTATCTCAGCCCAACAGCGTATTGACTATGCCTATAAAAGCTCATCTCGTGACGAGCTATTGTATTATCTTGAATCAGGTATGTTAGCTCATTTACAACACCATTATGAATTAAGTAATCAACATCTTTCTCACGCAAAGGAAATCATTGAAGCCGCTTACACTGTCAGCATCAGCGACCAGCTTTTTTCTGCTTTTACTGGCGCAAGTTACAAAAAATATACTGGCCGTGCTTTTCATAAACCCATGATCCATACATTAATGGCGCTTAATTATGCGTCGTTGGCAAACGCATCTGCTGTAAACCGTGTTGCTTTTTATGACTCTGCACTGACAGAAATGCGGCAACTGGATTTATATCTCTCTCAATTACAGCAACAAACCGGAGGCTACGTAAATCAACAAAAAGCGGGAAGTGATATTGAGCAAATTTTTAAAGCCATTTTTAATCAACCATTTATCAGCGGTGAACTTGAGTATAAAGACGATGCATTTGCACAGTATTTAAGCGGCGTTTTATATGAGCAACAAGGCGAGCTAGATAGTGCTCGGATCCAATATGAGCGAGCGGTGAGCGCATACAAAAATGGCTTTAGTAAACAATACAAACTAGGTCAATATGCAGGTCAACAAGCACAGCAAGATCTCAACAGAATGGTTGCAGACAAGGAAGAAACCTACTTCACATTAGTTCAAAGCTTAGGTGTATCACCGCAGCGCAAAGAGTTTAACCTTTACCTTAGACCTGATGAAGAGGCACAAGCGATAGTGATTACACCGATTTATTGGGGAACAAAAGAAGAACGCCAAGCTCAGTTCACATGGTTTAATTTAATGTTTGCTGATACCAGCTTGTTTGATCTCATTCAAAACTATGCAACGGGTGACTTTAGTGATGTTGTATTGGGCACTGTCACAAAACGCTTGCCTCTCGGTAATAAATTATGGCAAAAAGCCGTTGACGAAGGGGTGATTGATGCGCTCAAGTATGGCAGTAGAATCTCGGTTACTTACTTACAACCTCATAAAAACGATATCCAACATGTTGCGCTTTTCGCAAACGGACAAAAACTTACAGAATTACACCCCTTTTATTCGATAAACTTACTCACACTGTATGACGCGCTAGGTAATGCCAATATGGAAATTTACACCGCTATTTCTCGAGAAGTGTTAAAAGCAGTCACAGCAAGTAAAGCTATAAAGCAAGTTGGCGTCCAGCAGAACTCGCTGTTGGCAGGGCTTGCTCAGCTAACATCATCTGTCACCAACGCCATTACCGCGTCGGCAGACACAAGACAATGGCAATCTTTACCCAGTGAGCTTAGAGTGGCTCGAGTAAAATTACCCGAAAATACTACTCACCTGCAATTGCAAACCCAATTAAGGACTGGCAGAGTGATTAAACAGGATATACCGCTGACTCAAACAGCGCCATTGATCAGCCACATTCGTACTTTCACCGGTGTAGCTGAACCAGAAAAACAAAATTATTTATCATCTTTAACTAACATGGACTGAATACATGAAGCCTAAATTTGCAGTTAAATTAGTTGTCCCAATGCTCATCGCGTCTTGCGCAACGATGACTGGTTGTTCTTCAACAACCAAAGTGAGTCGCGTGGACACCAATGAAGAAATAGCGCTTTCAGA
This sequence comes from Pseudoalteromonas piscicida, assembly GCF_002208135.1. NCBI lineage: Bacteria > Pseudomonadati > Pseudomonadota > Gammaproteobacteria > Alteromonadales > Pseudoalteromonadaceae > Pseudoalteromonas > Pseudoalteromonas piscicida. The sequence continues at coordinate 1,449,957 of NZ_CP021646.1, read as the reverse complement.
TAAATGGAATGCCAAAGACTCCCAGTTAGTTGCTGAAGCAATGATAAGCGATATGCTCGGCTTCCCTTGGGTACGTGAACACCGTGCTAAAGAAGGCTCTCGACCCGCTATCATTATTCAATCTGTTCGTAACAAGTCGCACCAGCATATTGCAGTTGACACTTTTTTAAATGACCTTAAGCGCGCCATATTGCGAAGTGGACAAGCTGACTTCGTCGCAAACCGCTATGTACGAGATGAAATTCGTGAGGAAAGGCGAGACCAAGAACTCAATTCAAGCCTCGAAACTCGTAATGAGATCGGTCAAGAGCAAGGTGCTGATTATGCACTATCCGGCACGATTAACTCATTTGTTGATGAACAAGGTGGTAGTCGAGTCACTTTCTACCAAGTAGATCTTCGATTAATAGACATGACGACTAACCGAGAGGTGTGGAATGGACAGAAGAAAATTCAAAAACTTCAAGAGCGCAGCGGGTATGGTTTCTAAGCGTATAGCGTTACCTCTGTGTATTCTACTTAGTTTATCGGCCTGCCAGTCTACTAAGCAGGCTGTGGCAAAGGAAGAAAGCTTACCCTCTTGGGCTACACAGCAACCGAGTTCCGATTATCTAGTGTATGGCGTTGGTTCAGCAAGTCATATTGTCGATAGGACAGAAGCCAAACTTGCCGCCCAAGAAGCAGCAAGGCTGGCGATTGCTAAGCAGTTAAATGTTGAAATTGAAGGTACAACACAAGTTGCTCAGAGCCAGGATAATGGCGATTTTTCCTATCGAGTGGACGAGATTTTATATTCTCGAGTTCCAAGCATACAATTACAGGGGGTCAATATTGAGCATGAGTTTTACTCATCAGAGCAAAAAACGGCCTATGCCCTTGCTTCATTTAACAAGGTTGAGTCGAGAATGCACGCTGAGCTTGATATTAGGCAGCTCGACGAAGAGATCAGTAACACGACCATTTCGGCATTAACCAATTCCGAAAAATTAAAAGAAGCGATGGCAATTAAGAGATTAATTGCAAAAAGACGCAAAGCAAACGAATATCACAGGCAATTAGGCGGTGGTAGTATTGCCATACCAGCCACGGTGAGCAACAAAAATAAAATGCTGAATGATTTTATGCAGTCAATAACTTTTAGTATTTCATCAAAGTTTTGGGGACAGGAATCTATCCGCCACCAGCTAGCCGAGAGTTTGACTCAGCAAGGTCTTACTGTCGTGGATGAAAAGCAAAGTGCAGACTTTCAAATTGATTTTAGCGTTGATTTCGAAGACGTGAAGAAAAACAACACTTATTATGTTTTTGCCAACTCGAGTTTAAAGCTCATGGAAAACGATAAAGAAAAGGCGCACGTTACTGCACAAATAAAAGCAGCTTCCAGTTTTGAAAACATGGCTAAGTCTAATGCCGAAGAAAAGTCAGCAAAAATGCTGAGTAAAAAGCTGACGATGTTGATCATTGATAGCAAAATCTAAAACAAGGCCCTTTTACAGGGCCTTACTTTTGTCTATTACTAAAATGATTTAACCACTTTAACGCTGCCATCTGCAGCACCGGAAGACACAAAGCCAATTAGATTAGGATTACTCGCAACTAGTTTGAGTACCTCAGCATCATCAGCGGCTTCTTTTGGCGGTGTCCCTTTGCCAGTAAATACTAGCTTTGACCAATAAGCTTTAAGCTGACTCGATGATTTATTAAGTACTTTTTCATTAAACTCATCAGTTACCGCCGCGCCATCCGCCTGTGTTATCGGAAGTGCTTTTGAGCCATCGGAAAAAGACTTTGATTTACCAATAAAAATTTGCTTAATTTCGTTTTCATCAAGTGTAGAAGTATTGGCAGGATTGACAATGACATCCACGGCTAGGCAACTAAAAGTGCTGCAAAGTAGAGTAAGTAAAAATAATTTTTTCATGCTTCTCTCCTTAAAATACCATGTCGATGCCAATTGTAATGGCTTTACTATCACCTGCGACCGCTAAACCAACAGAGTTATCTTCTACCTCATCGTACTGAATCTTGAACGCTGCTGAGGAGTGGAAATCCCAACGGATCCCAAATGAAGTGGTTTCATGGCTTTCAGCATCCTCGCCCTCGCCTTCAAAGTCTGCATAAGATACAAATGGTGTAATATTGTCAAAGCGATAGCCCAGTGTCAGCATCTTGGTGTCTAGATTACCGTCTAAATCCAATCGATTTAGCTCAGATAAAATAAAGAAATTTCCCCAGTCTGCATTTACCGCTAAACCATAAAACTTACCATCTCGCTCATCACTCCCCTCCCATAGGACAGGCTCTCCAGAACGATATCGCTGGTTGGTGTAACGCATATGGGTTAAACGTACTTCAAGCCAGTCATTACTGGTTTGAATTACGCCGCCTAGAATGTCTTTCCAGATTTCTCTAGTTGGCTCGTGAAAGAAAAACTCGCTCAACAGCTTATTGTCATCATCGTCTTCTTTACCGGCGTAAATATTCCCGCTTAATGACCAGTCGCCTATACTACCGCTGTAAAGCATATTGACGCCATTATAATTAAAGATTTGCCAGGTGTAGTTGTCCGCGGGTGCACGCATCCAAATATAGGCGTAACCCACATCATAAAAGTCGGAATAGTAAAATAGCGGTAAGCGCTTTTTACCTGCTTGGAAGGTCCAATTTTCATTGATCTCATAGGACAGATAAGCCCACTCAAACTTTGCATCAAAATCGTCTGCGCCGCGCGCAACAATTTGACCAGTAACGCTTAAACCTTCGGTTAGATCTGCACTAAATTGAAGGCCCATCAGTGTTTCAGGTTCAAATGAGATATCCTCGTCGTAAACACTGACGATAGGATAATCGGCGAGAAATATTGGATCGTTTATTCCGAATTGTGGAACACCACTTCCACTCAACACCTTACCAGCATTGATACTTGCGAATCCGGAAAAGTTAACCTCTGCATGCCCTGAAAAACAGGCAAGGCAAAGGGTACAACCTAAAGCTAGTTTCATCTTCATTGTGATTCATCCCAATTGCTTGTTCTACAAGTACTACATTGCAAGTATAGTTAAATTTAAAAAAATGCTAGCAAAAGCAGCAAATTGATAAAAATATTTGCAGAAAAAGGGATGAAATAGGAACAAAAAGCAGCTTACGCTGCTTTTTTACAACTAAGATTCGTCGTTATAATAACGCTCAATTTGGTCCTTCAAGTTAGGCGGTACACCTTTAATCGTAAGCGTATCAGTCGCAGCATCATAAATAACCCGCTCACCCAAATGCTTACGTTCAAAGCCAACGCTGACTCCACCGCCAAGCCCAGAAAATTTCACCATACTCGTTACTGTCTTTTTATCGACAGGAAAGCTTTCTTCCAGCTCATAGCCCTGCTCTTTATAAAAATCTTCAAACTTTACGTCTGAAGACTTAGAAAGCGTCTCGGACAGTGTATTAACATCCGCATCCTCGCCGCTTGAAACACAGTCGTTACAGTAATCAAAAATCTCCTTGCGGATGTCGTCTTTTTCAGACTTTTCAAATTGCTGTGTAGACAAGTAATCCTCAACCGCGTGCAACATAGTTTGCGATTGCTGCTTTGGATCGATCCCCTCTTCACAACCAAGAAAATCTAAAAAGAAATCAGCAACTTTTCGACCAGCACGCCCCTTAATGAAGGAAATATAACGGTTTTCTTCTGCAGCGGTATCCCAAGCATCTAAATCGATTCTAGCAGCCAATTGCATACGTGAAATATCTAAGTGCTTTGCTGCGGATAAGTCTAAGTCTGAGGTAATTGTGTAATGTTCTTTAATATTAATCAGTGCAATCATAATAAAATTGCTGGCAACATACTGATAATGACAAAACACTAAATACCCAGTTTCATGAAATGCATATTTATTAAGCTCTTCTTTAAGCACATTGGTTGCTTCTTGGGTTAAATTCCAAAAGTTAAGCTCGTTATTTCTATAACTCTGCATCGCAGACGCGACCACACTGCTTTTTTCGCCGCTAAAAGCACAGAACCCTTTACCCGGTTTGCCATTGTAGGCATGATGCAATTGTTCAATGAAAACATTAACTTTGTCATTGATTTGCATTTCATCGTCACGTAGATGTATTTCGGTATCTTCGTCTTGTTTGTCTACATAGTGAACAACTAGTTTTTTTACCTCAACGCTCATCTTTGTTTTTCACGCCTCTAATGTTAAAATGTAAAAATTATTGCTTTTATAAATTGAACCAACTGATGCCTATCCAATCAAAGTATTCCAATAAACAAGTAGAAGAAATTGTTGACCAATTAGTTAATGTATTAAGCTCGCAAAACGCACCAGTTGATCTCAGCTTAATGTGTTTGGGTAATTCTATCACGCACATTCTAAAAGAACATGTTCCAGAGAGTAAGAGACAATCTGTTGCCGAAAATTTTGCCAAAGCGCTTACACAATCAGTAAAGTAACGGAATGAATCTTACACCGCGCAGCCCTTTTTCATCAAAAGCAAGTCAATTACTGAGCTGGGGACACTGGTTTACCTTTGCTAATATTGGCTTGGTTTTATTGATTAGCTCAGTTTATTTGTTCGCCGACAAAGCGCCGAGTACCTTTGTTGGTTGGTTTTATATGCTGATCACCTGGATAAGCCATACTAGCTTTATCACTTTTTGTGCGTTTGTATTAACCATCTTTCCGCTTAGTTTAATATTCCCTTACCCGCGTCATATTCGCGGGATGGCTGCAATTATAGCCTCCGTTGGTATCGTTGTATTAACGGTTGATGCCTTTGTTTATCTACAACTTGGCTATCATATAAACCCAGCTTCGCTCTCCGATATCTTTGTTTTATTGTGGGAAACGTTAGTTGGCTCATCTCTGGTTAATCTCATCATCACAGTCGCAATGCTTGCGCTGGTGCTCACGTTTGAGCTTTTAGCAGGGAATTATGCTTGGCGTCATTTGGCCGAGCTTAAATCCTATAAATTCCCTCGCTACGCCACGGGCACCATAGTGACCTGTTTTGCGCTTAGTCATAGCCTGCATATTTGGGCTGATGCTAATGCCTTTTTCGATATCACTAAGCAAGATAATGTACTACCTCTATCTTATCCAACAACCGCAAAGAGCTTACTCGCCAGACACGATTTACTTGATATCGAGCAGTATGAAGAAGCACACTCACTAAGCATTGGTGATACGCATTCAAAATACAAAGCCCCTGTAATTTCGGCGGTATGCAAAGAAAAGAAAGATACAGCAGAGCAACCTATCAACGTTTACGCTTACACAGATGAGGCACTGTTCCAAAAAACAGCAACAGCGCTTCAGAGCAACAGTAAAAATAACGTGTTCCGAATGGATTCTGTTTTACGCGCGGGGAATAGCAGCGATGCACTATTCAGCCTCATATACGGTCTACCGAGTTATTATAAAGAGTCTGTCCTGCTGCAGCAGCAAGTTCCGGTTTGGTCAATTAATAATGACTTAATGAGTGTTAATGCTAAAGGCGAGTTCTCTTTTGTTCCTTCTCATCAAGCAAGTAACTTAACAATTATTGAAGTAAGTGAAGAAATTGACATTGATAGTTCAAAACCGTTCGTGGCAATTGATATTAGTGCACAGCAAGCGACAGTATTAACCAGTTCTGCGGTAACGAACATTGACCTGTTTGCTCAGGCGTCTGGTCTTGTGCAGCCCAATGACATCACCTACACCCTGTTAAGCTCTTATCTCGGCTGCGATCCCCTTGCTCAACAAAGTATGCTGGCATCGAACATTAAAACTCGCTCTCATGCAGAAGGCGTTAACTTTACGCAAGGTGTCTTAGTTGCCTTTAAAAAAGACAAAATTACCTTAGTCAATCAAGATGGCAGCTTCAAGCAGATGTCAGCAAAGGAAGGCTTTGTGTTAAACGGTAATTTAGATATTCCATTTTTGATTCAAAGTATTAAGACATTAAAAAAATTCACGGCCCCTGAAGCGCAATAACCTTGAACAAAGTGGGATGTCATCTATGGTTAAGTAGATATTAACTGTTACAGCAAGGATGCCACATGCAATTATATCTTAAACTACTTCTACTGATTTTTGTCTCAACTCATTGTTTCGCCGCAACAACGGTAAAATACTTCAAATGCACGACCGACAGAGGCATCGTTTTTAGCCAATTTCCCTGCTCGGCCAATGCGACCCAGCACACGATAACTACATCCGATCCTAAAGCCTCGGCTCCCTCAGAGCAGCACTATAAAACGTTAAACAATTTGGAACGTAACCAAATTGCGAAAAGGACAAAGCGTGCGCTCAGAGCCAAACACCATGAAAAAGCCGTGCTCAATCGCAAAAGAGATACTGCGGTTAGAGAGCAACAGGATAAATTAACTAAACTGATGAATGAAGATAGGCGCAAAAAAGTCGTCAGACAAGTTAAAAAGGAAATAAAGGCCATTAATAAGGCACATGCTAAAGCGATTAAAAGCCTAGAGAAAGAGATTTCAAAATTAGAAAAGCAACTAAAAGAATATGAGTGATATAACCGCTCAATTACATTGAGTGCTTTTTTGAGAATCGTAAGTGCTCAATGAGCATTCGCTATAGTTATGCAAATGCCTTAACTGGTATTACCAGATGACTTTTCGCACATTACCTTGTAAAGTGAAACCACTCAGCGTGGATAATTTATGAGGGATGTAGATGCAAGCACAGCAGTTAGCAGAGCGAATTTTATCAGGTTTCCAAAATCACTATCACGCATTTGTAAAAATTACCAAATTGGCACCAATCGCCTTTGCATCTCAAAATTGGGGGGAGATAGAACGAATAAGTAAAGCGAGGATCAGCCAATACGATAGTAAAGTTGATGAGACCGCACAGAAGTTAATCCAGCTCTATGGTTCGACGCAACTGGATGAATCGCTATGGTACCAAGTAAAACAGGCTTACCTTGAGCGTCTTACCTTTCACCCTCAACCAGAGCTTGCTGAAACTTTCTATAATTCAGTTTTTTGTCGCCTCTTTCACCGCCGATATTACAATAGCGATTTCATTTTTGTTGAAACCCAACTTGCTAACGCCACCTCGCTCCCTGTAGAAGCTGAGTATCGAAGTTATTTCCCAGTCGTCAATGGTCTCAAACCCACCATCAGAAAAATCATTGAACACATTGACTTTCATTGCGAATTTGAAGACTTAGATAGAGATATTCGATTACTCGTTAAAGCGTTTCTCAAACAAGCACCTAACACGCATCATCAGGCACATTTAATGCGTTTCGATATCCTCAGCGCACCTTTCTATCGTAATAAAGGCGCTTATATTGTCGGTCGAGTGGTATCTAAATCCGGTGTACAACCGTTTATCATCTCGGTATTACACGCGCAAGGTGGGGGGTTATTGATAGATGCGCTGCTTACCAACAGCTCACAAATGCGAGTGATTTTTGGTTTCGCGCGTGCTTACTTTTTAGTAGAGACCCATGCCCCATCTGCGTTGGTTAAGTTTTTAAATCAACTCATGCCAAATAAAACAAAGGCTGAGCTTTATAACGCTATCGGCTTTCATAAACAGGGGAAAACCGAATTTTATCGTGAATTTTTACACCATTTAGCGAATTCCGAAGAACAATTTGAAGTCGCACCAGGTACGCCCGGTATGGTGATGATGGTATTCACTCTGCCAAGCTTTCCCTATGTTTTTAAAGTGATCCGTGACCGATTTCCAGAAAGTAAGCCATTTACAAAAACAACCGTTTTAGAGCGCTACCAACTCGTAAAACGCCACGATCGCGTGGGTAGAATGGCAGATACGATAGAATATTCCGATGTGGTGATCCCTCTTGCACGTATTGCACCTGCCCTTTATCAGCTGTTGCTGGACTCTATTTCTCACAGTATACGTATTGAGGGGGACAATATGGTGATAAAACACTTGTATATTGAGCGCCGTATGACGCCGCTCAACCTCTTTGTACAGCAAGCCGATGAAAAAACGTGCGAGCAAGTCATTCGAGATTACGGTTATGCGCTCAAAGAAATGCTCGCTGTAAACATTTTTCCAGGAGACATGTTGTTAAAAAACTTTGGTGTAAGTAAGCACCATAGAGTTATATTCTATGACTATGATGAGGTGCAATATCTCACGGAAATGAACTTTAGAGCGCTGCCAAGACAAGGGCTTGATAATATGTACGACTCTGGAGATATTTCCAGTGCACCACAAGACGTCTTTCCAGAACAGTTGTGTACATTTGTTCTGACAAATCCTACACTAAAGGAAATGTTTCTGCACCATCATGCTGATTTGGCTGATGTGTCGTTTTGGCAGCAAGCACAAAGAGATATTCGTGATAGAGTCGTAAGACATATTTACCCTTATCCACATGAAAATCGTTTTCTCCAAGATGCCAAAGAAGAAGAATACAAAGGAAAACTGAGTGAACATTAGTAAAATTGACCTTAACCTGCTGGTTTACCTCGATACCTTACTTCGAGAATGCAATGTAACACGTGCCGCAAATCAATTAAGTATTACCCAACCGGCAATGAGTAATGGTCTTAAGCGCCTCAGAAACCTCTTTAATGACCCCATTTTAGTTCGTACTAGTGAAGGCATGGTGCCAACAGAGCGCGCGCTCGAGCTACAGCCTGTGATCCGCGGTATACTCATGACTTTGGAAGAAACCTTGGCTCCTAACAGGGAATTTGAAGCGACGAGTAGTAATCGAGTATTTAGGATTATGGCCAGTGACTATGCGGCAAGTACGCTTGCGCCGAAACTCCTCACTAAACTTCATGAAGAAGCCCCGGATACGACCCTTGATATTCTTACACCGAGCGATGTTACTTTTCATGATGTGGAAAATGGCAAGGTAGACATGGCAATTAACCGCTTCGAAAATCTACCACAATCGTTTCACCACAAACGAATTTGGAAGGATAGTTTTTGCTGTCTCGTGAAATCCGACAACCCAGTTATCGCCAACTTTACCCTTGATGCCTATTTAAAGTCCCGCCATATTTGGGTAAGTAAAACAGGATTTGGTGTTGGAGTCGGAATGGATCCCGCAGATGTACAGAAGCTTGGCTGGGTTGACGAAGCGCTAGCACACTTTGGAAAACACAGAAACATCGCAACTTTTACGCGTAATTATCACGTTGCGATTCACTTGGCAAAAGAGCAGAACTTAATTGCAACATTGCCGTCAAAAGCAGCGAATATCTATCGTGATGATCCGACCTTAACGGTTCTGGAGCCGCCATTCCCTATTCCACCGTTTGAGTTAGATATGATCTGGAGCCCGTTATTACATCGCGATGCGAGTCATATTTGGTTGAGACAAAAAATTGCAGAGGTAGCTGAAGAGCTAACATAATTGCGTTATACCTTTTTAACGTGTTTAGCTTGGTTCACTTCTGAAATTGGTATCGCCAGCTAATTGAACTATCCTTTTATTTATATGCATAAAAGGTGCAATAGAGCATGGCAAAATTCTCTTATAGAGCAACGGTTGATAGTAAAGAGAAACTTATCCACGCAGCCGCATACGGGGAATGCGTGGAAGCCAATATCATCGAGATGTACAAAAATTTAGGGCTTGCACTTAAATCGAATCAGCTAAAGAGCTTAGTGATCGACGTATCTCAATTACATATCAACTACGATTATCCAAGCGTGCTAACCGTTTTACAAAAACTCAATCAATTTGTCGATGGGATTGCTCTTGCCCGAGTTATCTCCCCCTCAGACAGCAAAAGTGGATTAATTGAAGCATTTGCTGACAAGCACGGCTTAGCGATTAAAAACTTCGAGAACTATAATGACGCAGTGGCTTGGGTACATACCGTGAATACAAAAAAATAATTAAGAATATTCAGAATAAAGTCATGAAATCAATGATATTATTTGATGTTGGTCCATAGTACATGGCCAATTATAAGTAGTTTGTGGACAACCTTTATTTCATAATAAGGAACTATGGAACACTATATCTCAACGTTCATTTTTTTCTTTGCGGTCATCGACCCCATTGGCACTATTCCGGTATTTATCGCAACCACAACTGGCTTTGATATTGCCACAAAGCGGAAAATAGCGGTTAAAGCGACACTGGTTGCAGCCATCGTGTTGCTGTTTTTTATTATTGCGGGGGAAATTATTTTAAATGCCATTGGTATTCCCCTACCTGCGTTCGCGATTGCCGGTGGCATAGTATTATTCATCTTTGCCATGACAATGATTTTTGGTGAGGGCAAGCCGAGTGAAGAGATTAAGTTAGACGGTAAAGCATCCGACACCGCTATTTTCCCATTAGCAATGCCCTCTATCGCAAGTCCAGGGGCGATGTTGGCAGCCGTTTTGCTTACTAAAAACAGCGAGAACAACGTTTTTGAACAACTCCAAACATCGCTTATTATGCTCAGCGTATTGGTTATCGTATTAATATTTTTACTGGTTGCGACAAAAATCCATCAATGGATTGGCGATAGTGGCGCTAATATCGTCAGCCGAGTAATGGGACTTATTTTAGCTTCAGTTGCAGTATCAAGTGTACTAGCGGGTATTAAAGAATATTTTATGTTGTAACAGAGAGGGGTCGCCCTCTCTTTCAACGCTAGCTCTGTCTCAAAGCTCAATGTTTCAAAATAAATTGCTTCACCGCTTTATTGTGCTCAGTCAGTGTCTTAGAAAAGTGATGTCCACCATCTCCTGACGCAACAAAGTAAAAGTATTCGGTTGTTGCTGGATTAAGTGCTGCATGGATAGCAGCACGAGACGGCATTGCAATGGGTGTCGGTGGCAAACCATCAATCCGGTAGGTGTTATATGGTGTCGTTTCAAGGATATCTTTACGCTTAATATCGCCATCAAACTGCTCACCAATACCATAAATGATGGTTGGATCTGTCTGTAAACGCATGCCCTTACGTAAACGATTGATAAAAACGGATGCCACTTTATCTCTTTCCGCGACTACGCCCGTTTCTTTCTCAATAATAGATGCCAAAATCAAGGCTTCGTAAGGCGTATTTAAAGGAAGATTTGGTATTCTATTTTGCCACTCTTCCTCAAGTACACTCTGCATTTTGTTATGGGCACGTTTAAGTATGCGCAGTGCTGAATCATTTCCATGATAGTGGTAGGTGTCGGGGTATAACCAGCCTTCAGCCGAACTTTGCGCGATATTCAGTTGTGTTGTCAACTTGTCAATATCTTGCGTTAAGTAGGGCGCGGTGAGGAGCTTATTTTTCACTTCCCAAATAGGCATACCCTCAATGATCGTAAAACTAAAGTTATGTTGTTCTCCGCGACTAATTTTAGTGATGGCATCAAGTACGGTTAACCCTTTAAGATCGTAAAAGCCCGCTTGTAACGCGAATAACTTTGGCGCTAACTTGCTATAAAGTTGATAAGGAAAGCAGCTAGATAACGCCCCACTACGCTGCCATAAATGGCATAACTGATTAAATGTTTGCCCAGCCTTTATCTCAACTAATGACTCAGAAATATTAAGTGGTTCAAATTTAACCTTATTTATTTGCTGAGATAACCACCATGACGATGCTGCTATCAAAAATGCGACTATGATAAACAGTTTTTTCATTTATATTACTTCCCTAAAAATCGCCTTTTCAATTCATGTAAGTCGACAATATCGAAATGTTTATTCTCAATTCTTACTACAGGTACCAACTGCATTAAACTATTACAAATAAATACACCATCAGCTGCTTTTAACTCGTCAAAAGCAATATTTTTGACCCTAATATCGTGCTTACTTTCAAGTGCGGTTAAAAATACCCCTTTAATACCAGAGCCACTAAGATCTGGTGTATACAGCTTGCTGTCTTTAATCATGATGATATTTGCCGCCGACGCTTCAATCACCATGCCATTGATATCCGTCACAATGACATCGTCGCAAACCAATGTCTGTGCATCTTGTTTAATAAGTACTTGTTCTAACCGATTCAGTGTCTTTAATCCAGCTAATAACGGCTGAATACCCAGTTGAACTCGGCTTAATGCGACCTCAATCCCACTCTGCTGCCAAGTTGTATAGTGTGAAGGATAAGGTAATACCTGAATACTCACACTTAGCTCAGGCGTCTCAGGAGCTTGATAACCACGCCCCCTTCCCCTCGAGTGATAAGGATCTTTAGCACCGCTTCCGCTTTATCTTTAACTTGCTCTTGAATCAAAAACTCGATTTCGTCTAGTCGTAACTCAGGAAAGCCCAAGCGCTGCTGACATACAACCAGCCGATCGATGTGAAGCGGCCACAGTTCAACATTTCCGTCACGGACTAACGCGGTGGTAAAAAAGCCATCGCCATAGGCCAATCCTCTATCAGTGTTAGAAAAAAGCTGCTGATTTTCCAAGTCACTTTCCTTTTAAGGGGAGCCAAAACATAAAAAGCTCGGCATTGCCGAGCTTTTTTATCATAACCTACTTTGCTATCAGATTACCAAGGCTGATCTACACCTTTTTAAATAGTAATGAACCGTTTGTTCCACCGAAACCAAACGAGTTACACAAAGTGTACTCTAGTTTCGCGTCACGGGCAGTATGAGGCACATAATCTAAATCACAGCCTTCATCTGGGTTATCCAAGTTAATGGTCGGTGTTACTTTTTGGTCTTGCAGCGCAAGAATTGAAATAATTGATTCAACTGAACCCGCAGCACCAAGTAAGTGACCCATCATCGATTTGGACGAGCTTACCATTACATCTTTCGCCGCAGAACCAAATACCGACTTAACAGCATGGGTTTCTGCAACGTCACCTGCTGGAGTAGAAGTACCGTGAGCGTTGATATAACCAACCTGCTCTGCATTGATACCTGCGTCGCTCAAAGCATTAACCATGGCTTGCGCAGCGCCCGCACCATTTTCTGGAGGTGATGTCATGTGATATGCATCGCCACTCATACCAAAACCAACCAGTTCAGCGTAGATCTTTGCACCACGTGCTTTCGCATGCTCATACTCTTCTAGTACGATCACACCTGCTCCATCAGCAAGCACAAAACCATCACGATCTTTGTCCCAAGGGCGAGAAGCCGCTTGCGGATCATCGTTACGCGTAGAGAGCGCACGAGCTGCACTAAAACCGCCCATACCAATTGGGGTTGATGCTTTTTCAGCTCCACCTGCTACCATCGCATCCGCGTCGCCGTATGCAATCATACGTGCCGCATGACCAATATTATGAAGGCCAGTTGTACAAGCAGTGACGATCGAAATATTTGGACCTCTTAAGCCGTGCATGATAGACAAGTGGCCAGAGATCATATTGATAATGGTAGAAGGAACATAAAACGGAGAAAGTTTACGTGGACCGCTGTTTAATAGCTTAACATGGTTCTCTTCAATTAGCGTCAAACCACCGATACCAGAGCCAATGGCTACACCAACTCTAGCTGCATTCTCTTCGTTAACTTCAAGACCTGAGTCTTTTAATGCCTGCACACCTGCAGCGATACCATACTGGATGAACACATCCATTTTTTTAGCATCTTTAGGGGAAATGTACTCAGTGACATCAAAGTCGTTAACTAAACCTGCAAACTTGGTTCCGAAACCTTCTGTGTCAAAATGCGTGATATTGCGAATGCCACTACGGCCTTCTAATAAGCCCTGCCAGGTAGATGCAACATCATTACCCAGCGGCGTCAACATACCTAAGCCAGTTACTACGACTCGACGTTTAGCCACGGTGTCCTCCAAAAAGGGATTATTATAATAATTGGGGGGTCTAGAAAGAGTTAGGGCAGCGAGTGCTGCCCTAATAGAAAAGCTAGTTACTCAGCGTGAGCAGTAACGTAGTCGATAGCTGCCTGAACAGTAGTGATTTTCTCAGCTTCTTCATCAGGGATCTCTGTATCGAACTCTTCTTCTAGCGCCATTACAAGCTCAACAGTGTCTAGAGAGTCAGCACCTAAATCATCAACGAAAGACGCTTCTGATTTAACTTCTTCTTCTTTAACACCTAGTTGTTCAACAATAATTTTCTTTACGCGTTCTTGGATGTCGCTCATTCTTCTTTCCTTTATTTAAACGCTACTGCGTTAATTTTCAGATTGCGGCGCAGTTTACGACGCATCATTCTGGGATTCAAGGATTGACCCGTACTTTTTTTTCTGGTCAAACCTGTTACAAAGCTTTGGATCTTTTTATCGCCTATTTTCGCGACGATTTCAAGTACGTTGTCGACAAGATCACAAAAAATTCAATTGATTTGTGATCTTAGCAGGTTAAACCATGTACATCGCACCATTTACGTGCAAAGTTTCACCAGAAACATACGCTGCCGCATCTGATGCTAAATAAACTACAGCTGCTGCAATTTCTTCAGGCTGCCCTAAACGACCTGCTGGTACATTCGCCAAAGTTGCTGCTTTTTGCTCATCTGTTAGCTCATCAGTCATGTCTGTCTGAATAAAGCCCGGTGCTACAGTATTTACCGTAATACCGCGAGATGCAACCTCACGCGCCAATGATTTTGTAAAACCAATTACACCCGCTTTTGCTGCAGCATAGTTAGCTTGACCCGCATTACCCATAGTGCCCACTACTGAACCAATGTTAATGATACGGCCATTTTTCTTCTTCATCATTGGACGAAGTACAGCTTTTGATAAGCGGAAAATAGATGACAAGTTAGTATCGATGATGTCATCCCACTCTTGATCTTTCATACGCATCAGCAAGTTATCGCGTGTGATACCAGCATTATTTACCAACACATCGATATCACCTAAGTCTGCTTTGATTGCATCCAAAGTTGCTGCGATTGAGTCGGCCTCTGTCACGTTTAGCGCATAACCTTTACCATTTTCGCCTAGATACTCAGAGATACGTTCTGCACCAGACTCACTCGTTGCAGTACCTGCAACTTTTGCACCTTGCGCAACCAAGGCGTTAGCGATTGCTTTACCAATACCACGGCTAGCACCCGTTACTAGTACTACCTTACCTTCTAAAGAAAATAAATTACTCATAATACTCTCGTTATTATTCTGCTGCTGCAATGGCAGCTAAATCATTTACCGACACACACGACACTGAGCGGTCGATGCGTTTGACAAGACCTGCAATCACTTTACCAGGGCCAAACTCAAAAGTTGTTGTAACCCCTTCTTTCGCAACCGCTTGTACGGTTTCGGTCCACCTTACAGGACTATAAAGCTGACGAATAAGCGCATCTTTTATTGCTGCTGCATCTTTTGCAACCGTAACATCAACGTTGTTGATCACATCAAACTTTGGCTCTGAAAATGCGAGCGCTTCCAGATCTTTAGCTAATTTATCAGCAGCAGGTTTCATTAATGCGCAATGAGATGGAACGCTGACAGCAAGTGGTAAAGCACGTTTAGCTCCCGCTTCTTTACACGCTTCAGAGGCTCGATTTACGGCCTCAACGTGACCCGCAATAACTACTTGACCTGGAGAGTTGTAGTTTACAGGTGAAACAACATCACCCTGCGCAGATTCGGCACAAACCTTAGCAATCACGTCATCATCTAAACCAATAATTGCCGCCATTGACCCCGTACCAGCAGGAACTGCTTCTTGCATGTATAAACCACGTTTTTCAACTAACTTAACGGCATCTGCAAGGGTTAATACTTCTGCACATACTAATGCAGAGTATTCACCTAAACTATGACCAGCTAGTGTCAGTTCAGCATCAACCCCCTTCTCTTGCCATGCTCTAAAGATAGCAACGCTTGCGGTCAATAGTGCCGGTTGAGTACGGTGCGTTTGGTTTAATTCTTCTTCAGGACCGTTTAGCACAAGTTCGGCTAAATCGTAGCCTAGTGCTTCTGAGGCTTCAGCGAAAGTCGCTTTAACGATGTCAGAAGATGCTAATAATTCAGATAACATGCCCACGCTTTGTGAGCCCTGTCCTGGGAAAAATAATGCGATTTTTTGTGACATATTGTGCTCTTATTTTCTCTGTTGTCGCCACGTCCTCATGTCACTTAGAAGTGTTAGGGATGCGGACCTGACGGTTGTTTTTCTGTGTCGACCTGAGCAAACACCGCTTGGATCTTTTCAGGGATCTTACGTTGTACTTCTTGCGCAGCTTCTTCAATCGCGGCTAAAAATGCCTTAGTTGTGGCATTTCCGTGACTTTTCACAACAATACCGCGCAATCCTACCAGACTTGCGCCGTTATACTGGTCGGGGTTCACCCTTCTATACAATTTTTTTATAACGGGTCGAAGTAAAAAGGCCAACGCTTTATAAAAAAAGTGCTTTTTTAACGCTTTGCTAAACTTATTCATGATGAGTTTGGCAATCCCTTCACAGGTTTTCAAGGCGACGTTACCGACAAAGCCCTCACATACAATGACATCGGCCTTGCCAGAGAACATATCGCTCCCCTCACAATAGCCTTGATAATTAATAACAGATGAGGATTTCATTAATTTTGCAGCTTGCTTGATACCATCATGCCCCTTGATTTCTTCCGAACCAATGTTTAGCAAACATACTTTAGGTGAAGGAATATTTAAGGCTTCTCCTGCAACGATTGAGCCCATAATACCGAACTGATAGAGGGTTTCTGAATCACAATGCACATTCGCACCAAGATCAAGTAAATAAACGGGTTGTTTTTTTTCTGTCGGAACGGATGAAATTAGCGCTGGACGCTTGATGCCTGGTAACATCTTTAACACATAGTGGGCCATAAAAAAGAGTGCGCCTGTATTGCCTGAGCTAACACAAGCCTGTGCTTCGCCAGACTTCACCAAGTCGAGTGCTACGCGCATCGAGGACTGCTTTTTATTTCTAAGTGCAGAGGCAGGTTCGCAACTATTTGTGACGATTTCTTTACAGTGTTTAATTTTGAGTCTTGGATGATCAAGCATATTCGCTTTAGTCAAAGCGCTTTCAATAACTTGCTGATTACCACAGAGAATTAAATTTAGATTTGGGTGCTTAAGCACAGCAGCGATGGCTGCGGGGATAGATGAACGGGGGCCGTAATCGCCCCCCATCATATCTAACGCAATGGTTAGATCGGTCAGCATAAAGTAATCTCTTACTTAGAAATTACTTTAACGCCTTTGTAGTAACCATCAGCAGTCACGTGGTGACGACGATGAGTCTCACCAGAAACCTGATCTACAGTTAGAGCTGGTCCACTGATCGCATCGTGTGAACGACGCATACCACGACGTGCGCGTGACTTTTTGCTTTTTTGTACCGCCATTAGCCTTCTCCTAAGAATCTTTCTTAAGTTGTTTCAAAATTTCAAATGGATTTGGTTTGCTATCTTCTGCTTCAATTTCACCAAAGCTCTTTGGCTTATCAGAATAAGAGCATAGTGCTTCATCATGCGTCGGGACTATCGGAATCGCGAGTAATAGCTCATCTTCGACGATTTGTCTTAGATTTACCTCACCTTCTTCATCCAGCTCCAACACATCATAACGCTCGGGAAGATCATCCGACTCTGCACCTAATCCGACTGGCGAATACGCAAAGTCTTGTTCCAAATCCAACCCTAATTCATCATTACAACGCTGACATACAACGGTTAGATGGGCTCGGACTTTGCCTTGCACAACAACTAAACCTTGTTCGTCGATGTTGAAATGAATGTCTACCGCTATTTCACTATTTTGATCACGCACAACTTGCTGCAATCGAGAAAGTTCTTCAAGCATTACAACACCGTCATAA
The DNA here is from genome assembly GCF_002208135.1 of Pseudoalteromonas piscicida. NCBI lineage: Bacteria > Pseudomonadati > Pseudomonadota > Gammaproteobacteria > Alteromonadales > Pseudoalteromonadaceae > Pseudoalteromonas > Pseudoalteromonas piscicida. The sequence goes on along the minus strand of NZ_CP021646.1, from coordinate 1,432,273 downwards.
GATGCTCGACGTTGCGCTGCTCTGCATGGATCAATAGTGATGGGAATTTTCACCTTTTGCATAGGGGCTGCATCATATAGATAGTTACTGAGTTAGTCAAAGTAAAAATACACTTTCCCTTTGTTTTTCGCGTTATTGCGCATTATCCTGTTGGCAATGTCGTCACAAAGATAAAAATCTCATGAAAACGCCCCTTATTCTAGCCTCAAGTTCGCCATTTAGGCAGTCAATTTTGAAAAAATTAATGCTTCCTTTTGCATCTTTTTCACCGGATGTAGATGAGCAAGCACTCGAAGGTGAATCAGCACAGCAACTTGTTGCACGGTTGAGCGAATCAAAAGCCAAAGCAGCAATAGCAAAATATCAACAAGGTGTGGTGATTGGTTCAGACCAAGTTGCGCTATTCAACGGTGAGATCCTAGGAAAGCCACATAATAAAGAAAACGCGATTAAGCAACTAAGCCTATTTAGCAATAATCGCGTGACTTTTTTGACTGGTTTAACCGTTTTCGACATTGAAAGCAGCAAAACGGTCACTGAAGTAGTACCGTTTCACGTTTACTTCCGCCAGCTTACCCAAACGCAGATCAGTAACTATTGTGATGCGGAAGCACCTTACAACTGTGCTGGAAGCTTTAAAAGTGAAGGATTAGGGATCTGTCTGTTTGATAAGCTTGAAGGAGAAGACCCCAATACCCTGATTGGCCTTCCCCTTATTCAACTCACTAAAACACTGCTCGCGTTTGGTATTGATGTGCTCGCTGAGCAATCAGGCTAACAATAGTTTAGATAAGTCTTGATAGTTATCGCAAATATAGGCAGCCGACGTTTGCGATAACTGCTCTCTTGTTGCAACCCCCATAGTGACACCGATTGCGTCAATGCCAGCATTCTTCGCCAAGTTCATGTCGATTTGTGTATCGCCTATCATGACTGCCTCTGCAGCTTCCACATTTAGCTCAGCCAAAATCTGAAGCAACATATCGGGATGCGGTTTAGACTCCGCCTCACATGCAGTCCGTGTTGTAACGAAAATATCGGTCAACCCGCTTTCTGCCATCAGACGGTCAAGTCCTATTCGACTTTTCCCTGTTGCGACCGCAACTTTGATTCCATTAGCATGTAATTGCTTTAAAAGTGCTGCAGCGCCTTCAAATATGGGTGCAGGAGTTTTGTCTTGATGCTTATAGATATATTTATAAGCCTCTATCAAAGACGTTAATTTGTCCTCATGATTTGGAAAAAGTGTCAGTATCGCTTTATCGAGAGACAGGCCGATAATACTTTTCGCCGCTTCGTTACTTACTGGTGCAATCCCACAAGACTCGGCGGCTTGATGAATGGTATTAACGATTTTTGGCACGGAGTCCATAACGGTACCATCCCAGTCGAAGATTACACACTTATACTGCATGTTACTTCCTTAGTTTAGCTAAGCATGCTTCCAAAGCCCCATCCAGTGGCGCTTCTACATGGTGTGTAGTCTCGGTTTTTGGGTGCATAAATCTGAGCTCTTTAGCATGCAAAAACAGCCGATTTAATCCCACTTCGCGCATGTTAGCATCAAACACCTGATCGCCATACTTATCATCACACGCAATTGGATGTCCTTTACATTGAGTATGTACTCGAATCTGGTGTGTTCTGCCCGTTACCGGCGACGCTTGCACTAAAGTAGCTAGCTCAAAACGCTCAACAACTCTAAAACGAGTATGAGACGGCTTGCCTTGCTCATGATCCACTCGTACCACTCGCTCACCTGACTTTAAGGTATTTTTACGCAGCGGCTCAGTGACATTTTTATGTTTGGCATCCCATTGCCCTGAAACCAGCGCAAGGTAATTCTTCTCCATAGTCTTTTCTCTTAACTGCTCATGAAGACCTTTAAGCACAGCGCGGCGCTTTGAAATCAACAAACACCCAGATGTGTCACGGTCCAACCGGTGAACCAGTTCCAAGCTTTGCTCTTGTGGGCGTAATGCTCTTAATGCCTCAATTAAACCATAGCTTAATCCACTGCCACCATGTACCGCCATACCGGCTGGCTTATTTATAACTATCAGATACTTATCTTCATAAAGAATGGCATCTTCTAGATTTGCGACTTTATCTAGGTTTTTAGGCACAAACTCTGTTTTCTCCGCAACACGCACAGGTGGAACACGGATTTCATCATTGATTTGTAGTTTGTATACAGGCTTCACCCGCTTTTTGTTTACGCGCACTTCCCCTTTACGAAGAATTTTATATACGGCGCTTTTTGGCACCCCTTTTAAATGCGTAATTAAAAAGTTATCGATCCTTTGACCTTCTTGGTCTTCCGTCACGGTAACAAAGCTAACTTGTAATGCGGGTTTCTCTGACATTGCCTAATCACTGATTTGAGTAATAATTTAGTTGCTATCTCGACATTATTAGTGGGATAATCAGGCCGCGAATTTTTGCGAGGTGCTTTTTATCGCAAAAACAATGTCGTGATGCACATCTTGGATGGCAGATCATACAGATTAGAGCTAATATTTCCAAAGCTTTTATCATGCATCTAAGATAAACACGTGCGAACAGTCAGTGCGAAGCGCGTAATATTTCGTTTAATGGCTGGACACGACGGAAAAACCAAAAAGCAAGAAATTAAAATTTGTCTGATACGTTTACCACAGTTGCAGTAATACCCGTGCATAGCAGGCCGCAACTCGTGAATAACCACAAAGCAAACAAGTCAACAGATGGTGATAGCCAAGCTTGGCAAACCAAGCTCAACTTACTCCGTGCATGACTACTTTGTGAAACGAATAAACGTGCAAGAAGCGAACGATGGATCAGTGATTTTACCCTGATTTAAAGCGGAAACTGTGAATATGTTCCCTTTCCCCCAGTCGTGAGACTGCATCATTTAATAGGAACATCCAAGGCGTAGCACGCTGTCGCTGGCAAGATGTATCAGGCGCTGTAAATAATTAAGTAGAGAATTACAATATGAAACGTATGCTGATCAATGCAACGCAGCAAGAAGAAATGCGCGTGGCACTGGTTGACGGCCAGCGTCTATACGATCTAGACATAGAAAGCCCTGGTCACGAACAGAAAAAAGCCAATATCTATAAGGGTAAAATTACCCGTATCGAACCATCCCTAGAAGCCGCATTTGTTGATTATGGCGCTGAGCGTCACGGATTCCTTCCTTTAAAAGAAATCGCTAAAACGTATTTCCCAGATGGCTATACATTCAATGGTCGCCCTAACATCAAAGACGTGATCAAAGAGGGTCAAGAAGTCATCGTTCAGGTTGATAAGGAAGAACGAGGTCAAAAAGGCGCGGCACTCACAACATTTATCAGCGTTGCTGGTAGCTACTTGGTATTAATGCCGAATAACCCAAGAGCAGGTGGTATTTCACGCCGTATCGAAGGTGATGAGCGCATTGAGCTAAAAGAAGCATTAAGCCGCTTAAGCGTACCTAAAGGTATGGGTCTTATCGTGCGCACAGCGGGTGTAGGTAAATCTTTTGAAGAACTTGACTACGACCTTAAGGCTCTGCTCGTTCATTGGGAAGCAATCCAAAACGCGGCAAATAGTGGTAAAGCACCTTTCCTAATTCACCAAGAAAGTAACGTGATCTTCCGTGCAATTCGCGATTATTTACGTCGTGATATCGGTGAGATCCTAATAGATAAGCCTCGTGTTTTTGAAGAAGCGAAGGCGCATATTGAGCGTTTCCGTCCAGACTTCATTAATCGCGTGAAGCTTTATCAAAATGATGTGCCGTTATTTACACATTATCAAATTGAGAGTCAGATTGAGTCAGCGTTCCAGCGTGAAGTGCGTTTGCCTTCAGGTGGCTCTATCGTTATTGATCCAACAGAAGCGCTCACTTCTATCGATATCAACTCGTCAAAAGCGACGAAAGGTGGCGATATCGAAGAGACGGCGCTGAATACTAACTTAGAAGCAGCTGACGAGATTGCACGTCAATTACGTTTGCGTGACTTAGGTGGCTTAATCGTTATCGACTTTATCGATATGACTCCACCTCGTCATCAGCGTGAAGTAGAGAACCGCTTGAAAGAAGCCGTTCGTACTGACCGGGCTCGCGTGCAAATAGGTAAGATCTCCCGTTTCGGCCTATTAGAAATGTCGCGTCAACGTTTGCGTCCGTCTTTAGGCGAAGCGAGCCAGCATACGTGCCCACGCTGTGACGGCCAAGGCACTATCCGCTCCAATGAATCCATTGCTTTGTCTATCTTGCGTCTTATCGAAGAAGAAGCGATAAAGGACAATACCGCCCAGGTCAACGCTCAAGTGCCTGTTGCTGTTGGTGCTTACTTGTTAAATGAAAAGCGTCGTTCTGTGCAACGCATTGAAAAGCGCCACGAGTGCCACGTTGTTATCATCCCTAACCAACACCTAGAAACACCGCACTACGAGGTGGTTAGGTTGCGTAAAGATGAAACAACAGAAGCGGCAAGCTATGAACAGATCACCGCGCCAGAGCCGGAATTAGTTGAAATCGCTCGAGCTCAAGCAATTGTGAAAGAAGAGCCCGTGTTAAAAGGTGTCGTCATGCCTGATGCACCGGCGCCTGCACCTGCACCTGCACCTGCTCCAGCCTCGACTCAAACTGCAAAACCTCAAGCACGTAAGCCGCAAGCAAAACCTGCTCAAAACGGCACCAGCCTGCTTGAGAAGATTGGTCAATGGTTCAAGAACCTGTTTGCTAGTGACAGCGACAGTGATAAACAAGAAGAAAACAAATCTTCTGAAGATAAATCATCACGCGATAACAACCGTGACAATCGCCGTCGCAATAATAACAACCGTCGTCGTAACAATAACCGCCGTCGTAACGATCAGCAAAAAGAAACAGCTGTTGAATCGAAAGACGAAAATAATAGTAACGAGCAACGTGGTGATAACCGCAAACGCCGTCGTCCAAATAACAGAAAACGCCAAGATCAGGACAAAGTAAACCGTCCGGTTAAGGAACCTGTGAACGATAACGTCGAGACGGTCGAGGCTAACGACGTTCCAGTTAAGGAAGCGAAAGTAAAACCACGCAGACAAAGACGAAATCTTCGCAAGAAAGTACGTGTGGAAGAAACCGATGCACAGGATACCAACACTTCAGAGCAAACTAGTGCTGAAGAAGTGAAAGTAGAAGCGAAGCCGCTTGAGCAACCAACGCAAACGGCGTCTGAGCCTAAAGCTGAACACAAGCCAAGGCAGAGAAAAGCGAGACCTGTTGCTGATAAGTCAGAGAAAGCGTCAACGGCTAACGAACAAGCAGCGTCACGTTCTGAGCAAGCTGAAGTACACACGCAAACTGAGCAGCAAGAAGCAACTAACGTTGAGCGCCACGAGCAAAATGATGTTACCGAGGTACTATCTGCTGAACTTTCAGAGTCGCAAAGTGATGACGAAAATAAAGAAGGCCGTACGCGCTCTCGACGTTCTCCGCGTCACCTGAGAGCGGCAGGTCAACGTCGCCGTCGTCAGGATACGCCTGAAAAAGGTCAAGCTGCAGCATTTATACCCGTTGCAGATCAAGCAGCAGCTGAGTACGAAGCTGAGCTAAAAGCGAAATCTTCTTTTGACAGTGAAGTTCAAGAAGAAGTACAGCAAGCAGCAAGTGCAGTTGATACTCAATCATCACCTGAAACGGTAACTGAAGACAGTGCACCTGCAGCAGTAGAAGAAGCGACCGTTTCTGAGACGCAAGCTGACGCAGAGCAACATGTCGAAGCTAAACCAGCCGAAGCACCAATTGACGAAAATGAAGCGCAAGAAGTGGAACCTGTAAAAGAAGTAGAGACAACCACTGCTGAAGCGCCATTGCAACAAGCTGCACAGCCTGAAACATCCGCAAGCGCTGACAAAGTAGTCGCAGAAGAGGTAGAAGCTGCGCAGCCAGAAGAAGCAAAAGTAGTTAAAGCTGAGCCAATCGCTGACACAGTAGATACTGAACAAGTGGAAACGGCGAAAGCTGAAGATGAAGCTGAAACTGAAACTGCAGTTGTGGAAGAAACTCAGGCTTCTGGAGCTAAGGCAACACCAGAAGTACAGGAGCCAGTCGTCGAAACAACAGCAGAAACTGAAGTAGTCGCTGAATCTTCACCTGAAGAGACGCTTGTCGCTGACACCATTGAAGCGCCTACTCAACAAGCAGCAAACGGCAACTCAGTAGAAAGCCGAGTACGCTTCAACCAAGCAGCTGCCGCGCCGATGACGAAAGCACAAAGTGTAATTGAGGATGTGGTTGTCGAAACACCATCTGCAATGCCACATGAGCAACGCCCGACAGTAGCTAATAGCGGCTTGGGTGTTGGCTCTAAGTCACCAACAGGCAGAGCAAGCGCCGACATGGCCTCTCCTGCTCAGGTTGACTAAGCAGTAATTGAAAAGCCAGTCTATTTAGACTGGCTTTTTTGTGTCCGAATTTTACTGAGTAGGCAAATGGTAATACCAGTCCTTCGTAGCACTCCATGCTATTTATCAGTAGAATGCCGTCAATTCTTTGATCGTTAAAGTCAAAAGTATGATCACACTTAAGAGATTTAAAAACGCCTCTTTAAAAGGTGACCTATTCGGTGGTGTTACCACTGCAATTATTTCTTTACCACTCGCACTCGCTTTTGGCGTTGCCTCCGGCGCTGGCGCAGAAGCTGGGATGTGGGGCGCAATTCTAGTTGGCTTATTTGCCGCCCTATTCGGTGGTTCAACCTCCCTCATTTCTGAACCGACCGGCCCAATGACTGTTATCATGACAGCAGTACTCACCGCCATGATGAGCAAGTATCCTGAAAATGGGCTTGCTATGGGCTTTACTGTTGTCATGATGGCAGGTGCTTTTCAAGTTTTACTGGGTACGCTCAAGTTAGGTAAGTACGTTACCTTGATGCCTTACAGCGTTATCTCCGGATTTATGTCTGGTATTGGTGTAATCCTAATTATCCTGCAACTTGCCCCTTTACTTGGACATCAAGCGCCCGCAGGCGGCGTTGTTGGAACCTTGTCTAACTTGCCCAACCTGCTGATGGACTTACACTTTTCTGAGTTGTTTCTCGGGGTGATCACGCTTGCAATCTTATTCAAGATGCCAAGTAAGTGGCGCCAGTACGTCCCCGCTCAACTGGTCGCACTCGTCGCAGTTACACTGCTTTCAATCATTATTTTTGATACTGATAGTATCCGTCGCATCGGTGAAATTCCAAGTGGTCTGCCGAGTCTTGTCTTTCCCGTGTTATCACCAGAGCTGTTAGTTGAAATGCTTATCGACGCACTGGTGCTCGGTACGTTAGGTTGTATAGATACATTGCTCACTGCAGTAATAGCCGACAGTTTGACGCGAACAGAGCATGATTCTGATAAAGAGCTCAGAGGCCAAGGTATTGCCAATATGATAGCTGGCCTTTTTGGTGCACTGCCAGGTGCTGGCGCAACCATGGGCACTGTGGTCAACATTCAAGTAGGTGCGCGCTCGCCAATTGCTGGCATATTTAGGGCACTTATTTTAATGGCCGTGGTCTTTATCGCGGGCAGTCTGACCGAGCCTATCCCAATGGCGGTGCTTGCCGGAATTGCGGTGTATGTTGGTTTTAATATTTTGGATTGGAGTTTTATCCAGCGTGCTCATAAGCTTAGTGTCAGTCAAATGGCGATTATGTATGGTGTAATGCTACTTACCGTTTTTGTTGACCTTATTGTTGCTGTGGGCCTTGGCGTATTTATCTCTAATGTGATGATCATAGAGAGATTAAGCCGAGTACAAGCTAATCACGTTAAAGCCATTAGCGACAGCGATAGTGATGAAGACGTACCACTTACGAAAAAAGAAAGCGAGCTGTTAGATAAAGCCAACGGCAAGTTATTATTCTTTTATCTTTCTGGGCCAATGATTTTTAGCGTCTCAAAAGCAATCGCAAGACAACACCGCAAGATTAGTGAATACAAAGCCATGGTATTAGATTTAAGCGACGTTGCTATGATTGATGTCACCGTGGGCTTGGCCATTGAAAACGCGATTACAGATGCGCTTGATGCTAACTGTAGCGTGTTTATCTATTCACCAAATTTGGAGACCACAGATAAGCTCAAGCGCTTAAATATTCACGACCGTCTAGGCGATCGTGCATTTTGTGATAGTCGCGAGATAGCACTCAGTCAAGCTATAGATACTATGGCTAAAACTTATTAAAGTGCGCACTCAAGTGATCCAGTAATAACCGCAGGCTGGTCGCGACAAATTGTCTGGGTGGATAGAGCGCCCAGACGCCCTCCTCTTCAGGTCTAAAATTGGTGAGTACCTCAGTTAATTCACCACTATCTAGCGCTTCTTGCACGTAATAGTGTGGCAACTGTACCAAACCCAAGCCTTGCTTCGCCGCTTCTAATAACCCCCAACCGCTGTTGCAACGTAGTGAACCCGACACTTTAATTTGCCGCGTTTTTCCATGTTCAACAAAGCGCCATTCGCTACTATTACCAATCAAACATTTATGATTGCTAAGTTCGCTAAGCGTATGCGGTTGGCCAAACTGATTTAAATAGGTATTCGCACCACACACCATGGTTTTACGCGTGGTTAGCCGTTTGGCGCGCAGTGATGAATCTTGTAACTTGCCAAGTCGAATTGCCAAGTCAAAGCCCTTATCAAGCAAGTCGACTTGGTTGTTCGTCAAATGCATTTCAATCTCAACTTTTGGATACAAACGCATATAGTCAACCACAGCAGGCATGACATAAGATTCGCCGTACATCACCGGAGCGGTGAGCTTGAGTTTACCTGTTGGCTGTCTGTCACGTTGACGGATTGCAGCGGTTGCGTCATCTAATCCATGTTGCAAATGCTTTGCGTGAGATAAAAACACTTCTCCTTCCTGAGTCAGTGCCAATTTTCGGGTGGTTCGCGTCAAAAGTTGAATATTGAGCCGTTCCTCTAACATTTTCACTCGACGACTAATTTGCGCAACAGAGGTATTTAACTGAGCTGCTGCGCTACTAAAAGAGCCGTTACTTGCGACCGCAACAAACTCATCGATGCCAATCCATCTACCCATTATTACATATACGTAAAAGTCTTTATAATTTTTATAGATTATCAAAAATAATAATGCAGTTATACTGCTATCAACTTTTAAGAAAGGAACAAACCATGTCTGAGTTTATTAAATCTAAAGCAGCCATCGCTTGGGGCCCAGGTCAACCGCTTAGTATTGAAGAAGTTGACGTTATGCCACCGAAAAAAGGCGAAGTCTTAGTTAAAATCACCGCAACGGGCGTGTGTCATACCGATGCTTTCACTTTGTCTGGCGACGACCCTGAGGGCGTATTCCCTGCAATATTAGGTCACGAAGGCGCAGGTATTGTTGAAGCTGTTGGTGAAGGTGTTACGAGCGTAGCCGTTGGCGATCACGTGATCCCATTGTACACACCGGAGTGTGGCGAGTGTAAGTTCTGTAAATCTGGCAAAACTAATCTTTGTCAGCAGATCCGTGAAACGCAAGGTAAAGGGCTAATGCCGGATGGTACAACTCGCTTCTACAAAGACGGTGAGCCGATTTATCACTACATGGGCACCTCAACGTTCTCTGAGTACACCGTGCTGCCAGAGATCTCTTTAGCTAAAGTAAACAAGGAAGCGCCTCTTGAAGAGATCTGCTTGCTTGGCTGTGGTGTTACGACAGGTATGGGTGCTGTAATGAATACCGCTAAAGTGCAAAAAGGCGATACCGTCGCAATTTTCGGACTTGGTGGTATCGGCTTGTCCGCTATTATTGGTGCGACAATGGCTGGCGCGAGTCGGATCATAGGTATCGACATCAATGAAGATAAGTTTGAACTGGCGACAAAGCTTGGCGCAACCGATCTTATCAACCCCAAAAACTTCGATAAGCCTATTCAAGAAGTTATCGTCGAAATGACTGACGGCGGTGTGGATTTCTCATTTGAATGTATCGGTAACGTGGATGTCATGAGAAGCGCCCTTGAATGTTGCCACAAAGGCTGGGGTGAGTCTGTGATTATCGGTGTTGCAGGCGCTGGACAAGAGATTTCTACACGCCCATTCCAACTGGTTACTGGTCGCGTGTGGCGCGGTAGCGCTTTTGGTGGCGTAAAAGGTCGCTCTGAGCTTCCTGAGATTGTTGAACGCTATATGGCTGGTGAGTTCAAGCTCAACGACTTTATCACTCATACCATGAAGCTCGAAGATATTAATGAAGCCTTTGATTTGATGCATGAAGGCAAGAGTATCCGCTCGGTGATCCATTACTAGTACCCGCTCAAGGACGCACAGGTTGCGTCCTATTTCGCTTAATTAAGGAGAACTTGATGGAACTGATTTCCAGCAACAAAGTATCTGGCGGTTGGCATAAGCGCTACAAACATACCAGCCAATCGACGCAGTGTGAAATGACCTTCGCCATTTTTTTACCTGAAGTCGTCAATGAGGGACAACAAGTCCCTGTTTTATATTGGCTCTCAGGGCTAACCTGCAGCGATGAAAACTTCATGCAAAAAGCAGGCGCGTTTAAAAAAGCTAACGAGCTTGGCATCGCTATTGTCGCACCAGATACAAGCCCGCGAGGAGAAGGCGTTGCAGATGACGAAAATGGCGCCTATGACTTTGGTCTCGGTGCGGGATTTTACGTCAATTCGACACAGGCGCCATATAGTCAACATTATCAAATGTATGACTATGTGACAGAAGAGCTGCCTCAATTAATCGAAGCGCACTTCCCTGTTAGCTCGCAAAAAGCCATTAGTGGTCACTCCATGGGTGGACATGGTGCGTTAGTTATTGGGCTTAGAAACCCTGACGCCTATACGAGTATCTCAGCGTTTAGTCCAATCGTGAGCCCATGTAACTGCCCCTGGGGTCAAAAAGCGCTAACAGGATATTTAGGCGACGACAAACAGCACTGGCAACAGTACGACGCAACAGAATTATTGTTGAGCTATGCTAGTCCAACAAAACGTCCGATACGCATTGATCAAGGTTCAAGTGACCAGTTCTTAGACGAGCAGCTAAAACCTTGGTTATTCGAACAAGCAGCTGAAAAAGCAGATTACCCTATCACGCTAAACATGCATGACGGTTATGATCACAGCTATTTCTTTATCTCAACTTTTATTGAAAATCACCTTGAGTTTCATGCTAGATATATGAGATGAGTTTGACTACCGCTTGCGCATTTGAGCATTAAGTTAAAAATAAAAAAGGCGTACTCCCTGTACGCCTTGCTTGCTTAACATTAGGGCCTGTTTATCTTTCAAGTTTGTTTTTGCAGCAGTTTGATTGGTATTTATACAAGGCAGAGCCTGCGTAGCATAGTTGTTCTATGTGAGTCAGAAGAACAAAAATCAAACAGCAAAGGGCAACAGGCCCTATTCTTTACATCAAATCATCAGATTAAATCGCCGTATGGATTCGTCGGACAAAGCTGTATGCTTTGCTCGAACCCTGGAATGGCTAACTCTTGTTGACTTAAATTCAATTCAGACTCATCAATCATGCCATTGCCAAAACGGTAAATGAGTTCGTACTGACCATAATCGGCCGCTTGCTGATATGCAATTTGTCTTTGTGTTGTAATCGCAAGTTGTTGCTCATAGTGTGCAAATTCAGCTTGGCTATAACGTTTGCTTAGTAGCTGCTTCGTGAGCTTCGGAGAAAATACTGTTGCCGTTGCGTTGTTACCGCCAAAGCCCTTTGAATTAATAAAAGCGATATCCATTGGGTCACACTCATAATGCTCAGTGCGAATATCCAAATGCTCCGCGTGAACATCCCCTGCTACTGCATTGATTGTGGTGATCCCTGGCATAATATTGTATTCAAACACCCCAAGTGCCATCGCTAGCTGATCGCCGGACGCCGGTGCGATAGTATGACCAACATAGGCTTTTGGCGCCGCCACTTTCCAACCATTAATCGCAAAGGTTTCTGCGATTTTGTGGTAGATAAGCGACTCAGTAACCCGGTTTTGTGGTGTACTTGAACCATGTGCCAAAATAAAGCTGCGTTTTACCAAAGCCTCTTTGCCAGCGATTTGCTGAGCCAGCGCAACCGATTTTGCCATGGTAATGTAGTTACCAGGTCCAGGTGCCGTAATCGACTTTTTCACGCCATCAGCGTTGACATATACATCAGCAACCGAGCCCATGATCTGTGCGCCAAGTTCAAGCGCTAAAGCATCATCCATCAAAATCGCCACTTGTGCACCTTCACCAATCGTAAAGCCACAGTTTTCACCAAAAGGGCGACTTGTTTTGCGATAATCTACACTTTCAGTGCCATCGAGTTTACGTAAGCCTTCTTCATTTGCGAGCGCGCCCATATTGCCAAAGCCTTCGATTATCTCTGGTGTAATAGCACACTCAACACTAGCTACAATCGCCACACGAGTGCGACCAGCCTGAATGTCATTCACTGCAGCGCGAAGGTTATATAGAAAAGTAGCGCACGCCCCCGATGTCGTAAACGTTGTGCCTACGCTCCCAGTAACATAGGCATTGATAAAGTCAGTGGACATGGTGTTGAGTCCCAGCGCCAGCTGCTTGGTGCTTACGCGATCGCCCCGTAAACGACTACGCACTAATCCACCTAAACCCTCATCATTCATTTGTCCAGCAACAGATGCAGAATAAGTGCCGATTTGATCAGGTCGTACGCTGTTCATCACCTTGTCCCACTCCAGACCCGTTGAGCGGATAGCGTCTGTTGCAGCAAAAATCGTCGCCTGCAGGCCGCGTGGTTGGTAACGACTGTTGTACATCAGTGACGGTTCAAAGCCCGTCGGTAATTGCCCCGCGGCTTTAATTGGGTTGTCTCTATAGCTATCGTGCTTAACTTCCACTTGATCCGCAATCGTCACTTCGACCGTTTTTGGATCAAGTTCAACGAGTTGCCAACTAGCGGGCACAGGCTCTGGTAAATCACGCTTACGACAACTGAATACTATCTTGCTGTCATCATTTGCCTTCATTGTGAGCTTTTGCTGCCAAGGGGTCGCATCTACATCAAAATGGTTTTTTTCAATTTTACGGATCAATGTGCCCGCTAAAATCTGCTCACCAAAGCGCGATTCAATCTCCACCTCTTGAATGGCTTGGTCGTTTTGGTCAATCAACTGGCCATCTTCATAACGCACTAAGTTCATTAAACTCGCAAGACCCAAATAGGTCTCTTGTCGGTCTTTAGCATTTAGCTTATCAAGTACAATACGTTTGTAGCCTTGATGGAAAGAGGTGCGCCCCGCGGCGTTAATCCCCCCATTCCTACAATAATTGGCAATGCAGTCATGTCGTTCCTACTTCTGAACTAAGATAATGACTTGATTTTAATTGCATTCGAATTTAAGTTTTTACAAAATACGCCACATATAAATCATTTTTCGCCAAAAAAAAGAGGTCGGAGCAGATGAAATCCTGTACAAAGGTCGCCATTGTGCTTTACAAACATATGCTCGTCACCAGTGTCACCTTACCGCTGGAAATGCTCAAAGCCGGACAAGCCTTTGCTAAAGTGCATCTAAAAGAGGCTTATGTTCCTTTAGAAGTTATACTTTGCAGCAGCCAAGGCGAGGCAGTTAACGCCGATAATTACATGAAGCTTGAGGCACAAAGTGACTTTAGCTCATTGCCTTTGTATGACTACATTATTGTGCCAAGCATATGGCGAAATCCAAGACCTATTGTAAGACAAAACCAAGCGCTGAGTGAGTCACTTGCGGATGCGTGGGGAGCAGGAAGCACACTGATAGGTGTTGGTACGGGTGTTTGCTTTTTAGCAAGTTCTGGCCTGCTTGACGGGCATTCAGCAACGACCCACTGGCATTTTGCCAAACAATTTTCTCAGCTATATCCCAATGTTGAATTAAAACCGGATTACTTTATCACTCAATCAGAGCGGATCTACACTGTAGCCAGCTTAAATGCGCTGGCCGATGTTATTGTTCACATTATTGAGTTACTGTACGGGATAGATGCCGCACACCATGTTCAGCAAAACTTTTCTCATGAAATTCGTAAACCGTACGAAGAACAGCGCTATTTAGAAGGTGCTGTGGATCGTCATGCTGACGAGCAAATTGCAGCGATTCAGTTTTGGCTGAAAAATAATGCCGCATCCGAACTCTCTTTACCCGCTGTCGCGGCGCAATTTGATTTGAGCTATCGCACCTTTAATCGCCGCTTTAAACAGGCGACGGGGCAAACCGCCGTTGCCTACTTGCAACAGGTACGTATTGAAATGTGCAAAGAACTGCTCGCGAGCAGTAATCTCTCCATTCAAGATATTGCCCTCGCTTCTGGATTTAATTCACAAGGGCAATTAAGTCGGGTCTTTCGGCAATTAATGGGAAAATCACCAAGCACATATCGGGCAATAGTAAGAAAGAAATTGTTCTCGTAACAAGACTAGGGCCTGTTGAACCACTCTACAGTATTTGTATTACGGTTAACGTTTGCTGCTGGCCGTTGAAGAAAAACGAAATGTCTTCATTTTCAGTTAACCCCTTAAGCCGCTTGCCAAGTGGTGCATCAAACGTTAACACCAGCACAGGCGTTTCTTTACATTGGATTTTTAGTCCGCCTTCGCAAGGCGCAAAATAGAACCAATGACTGTTGCCTTGCTCCTCTTCAATTTCAACTAGTGCGTTATGGGCAATCACGTTGCTCACTGATTGAGTCAGTTGATTCAATATTGTTTGTTTTGCCAAATGCATGGCATCAACGCGCTCACTTTGTCCTTCGGCCAAATACCCATATTCGATACTCAATGAGTCGTATTGTGTTTCAGCAGCACTTTGTTCGTGAGTCGCATCAGCACGGGCACTGTTTGCCGCTTCAGTGGCTTCAATCAGCTTTTGTTCAAGTGCAAACTTGAGATATTCGATAAAAACAGATTTATTCATTGGTAATTTACAGCTATTGGGTGACTGGTAGTAACAGACTGGCCGTTAACGGTTAGCGCTAAACGTAAAATCCAACGCATAGATTTATCCGTGCATACACCAACCATGGTTTTTGCTATCAGTGTGTTTTTGTCAAAGAACACAGGGATCCTTCCCATGTTCATATTTTCTCCCTCTAGCCATGCCGAAACGACCTCTACTTTAGTCGCACTTTTTAGCCCAATGGTAAATTCTGTTTCAGGTTGAACCTGCTCTGAGCCCAGATAAATCTGCACTTGTGGAGTTAAATCACAGGGCGCTGAAAAATTACAGACATTTCTTGTTACTGAACTTTCACTTTTTTCTGAACTTTCATGTATAATAATAGTCGGGTCTGAACAGGCCACGAGGAAAACACCTAGCAACCCGATTGTTAATTGCTTTGCAATCATGAGGGATTTTACCGTCACTTCTGAATCCTGCGCAGTGTACGCAAGTTTCAGGGCAAATGCTAGGTTGCTTAAGAAGCGAACAAAAAGCGCGTGAAAACTTGATTGATGTCATAATTTTAGGCGTTTTAGGTATCTTTTCATAAGCAAAAAAATTATCATTTCCTCGCAAAAATAAAGGTTTCTCGGGCTGGTTAGGTTTTCACTCATCTTTTGAGTTAAAACATGACGGGCTTGAAGAAATATAACTAGGGCCTGTAATTCAGGTAATTCATTTCTAATCGCAATAAATTGCAGCGGAATCCAGAAAATGAGCCAAACAGTAGCATCACAAACTGAGTACAATTATAAAGTTGTACGCCAATTCGCTATCATGACAGTGATTTGGGGCATTGTTGGCATGGGTGTAGGTGTATTTATCGCAGCGCAACTTGCGTGGCCTGCGTTAAACTTCGACATTCCATGGTTAACTTACTCTAGACTTCGTCCGTTACACACGAACGCAGTAATCTTTGCATTTGGTACAAGTGCACTATTTGCAACCTCTTACTATGTTGTCCAGCGCACGTGTCAAACGCGCCTGTTCTCTGACAAACTTGCCGCATTTACCTTCTGGGGTTGGCAAGCCATCATCGTATCTGCAGCTATCACGCTTCCTCTAGGTATTACTTCTTCAAAAGAGTACGCTGAACTAGAGTGGCCGATTGATATCGCAATCGCGGTAGTATGGGTTACTTATGCTGTAGTATTCTTTGGTACTCTTATCAAGCGTAAAGTGTCACACATCTATGTAGCAAACTGGTTCTACGCTGGTTTCATTATCACTGTTGCAGTGCTTCACATTGTAAACAGTATGGCTATCCCTGTATCACTTACTAAATCTTATTCAATCTACGCAGGTGCAGTAGATGCGATGGTTCAGTGGTGGTATGGTCACAACGCAGTAGGTTTCCTACTTACCGCTGGTTTCTTAGGTATGATGTACTACTTCGTACCAAAACAAGCAGGTCGTCCAGTTTACTCTTACCGTCTATCGGTTGTTCACTTCTGGGCGCTTGTTTCTCTATATATTTGGGCAGGTCCTCACCACCTTCACTACACAGCATTACCTGACTGGACACAGTCTCTAGGTATGGTGATGTCTGTTATCCTATTCGTTCCTTCTTGGGGCGGTATGATCAACGGTATCATGACGCTGTCTGGCGCTTGGCACAAACTACGTACTGACCCGGTATTGCGTTTCCTAGTTGTATCTCTATCGTTCTACGGTATGTCTACGTTCGAAGGTCCGATGATGGCTATCAAGTCTGTAAATGCCCTTTCACACTATACCGACTGGACTGTAGGTCACGTACACTCTGGTGCACTAGGTTGGGTTGCAATGATTTCTATCGGTGCAATTTATCACCTAATCCCAGCCCTATTTGGTCACGGTAACATGTATAGCATCAAGCTAGTTAACACGCACTTCTGGCTACACACAGTTGGTGTTGTACTTTATATCGTTGCAATGTGGATCTCTGGTGTTATGCAAGGCCTAATGTGGCGCGCAGTAAATGCTGACGGCACATTAATGTATAGCTTTGTTCAGTCACTAGAAGCTTCTAAGCCTTTCTATATCATGCGATTCCTAGGCGGTGTATTCATCGTAGTAGGTATGCTGGTAATGGCTTACAACGTATTCCGTACGGTTACTGCAAAAAGTGGTCAACTTACCACTGATGCAAACCCGCAAGTGGCTTAAGGGGTATTGAGTATGAGCAACAATAACTCAACAAACAAACACGAAATCGTTGAAAAGAACGTTGGCCTGATGGCTATCCTAACGGTATTCGCGATTAGCTTCGGTGCACTAGTTGAAATTACTCCACTAATGTTCCAAAAAGATACCACTCAACCAGTGGAAGGCTTGCGCCCACTAACTGCGCTTGAAATGGAAGGCCGCGACATCTTCGTACGTGAAGGTTGTTACAACTGTCACTCACAAATGGTTCGTCCATTCCGTGATGAAGTTGAGCGTTATGGCCACTACTCTGTAGCTGGTGAGTCGGTATGGGATCACCCATTCCAGTGGGGTTCAAAGCGTACAGGTCCTGATTTGGCACGTGTTGGTCAGCGTTATTCTGACGACTGGCACTACGCGCACTTAATGGATCCTCGCTCTGTGGTACCTGAGTCAAATATGCCAGGTTATCCATGGCTTGATAGCACTAAAGTAGATACCACTTATACTCTGAAGAAATTACAAGTGTTCCGTGATGCATTTGGCATTGATAAGTCGTCAGACCGCTACAATGGCAAAGGCTACGGTGATGATGCTGAGTTGCAAGCGCAAGTGGATGAAATCCACGCGATGAACGGTGGCGAAGGTGCAACAGAAATGCAGGCACTTATCGCTTACTTACAGCAACTTGGCACACATTTGAAGTAATTATTATGGATTACGGCACATACAGAGGCATTTTGACTCTGGTAATTTTGGTACTGTTTATAGTGATTGTTGTGTGGGCATATAGCAAGCGGTCTAAGCGCCGTTTCGACGACGCTGCTAATGCCATTTTTGAAGATGAGAAAAAACACAACAACACTATCTCTAACGAGGAAAAGGAGTCTGAAAAATGACTAGCTTTTGGAGTATTTGGGTTATCGTACTAACCCTAGCATGTCTAGCTCTGATTTTCGGCTTGCTGCTTTGGAACCTGAAAAACTACACAGGTGTTAAAGAAGGCGAAAGCTGCGGTCACGAGTTTGATGGTATCGAAGAATTAAACAACCCACTACCAAAATGGTGGACTTACATGTTCTTCGCAACTTTTGTTTGGTCTGTATACTATCTTGCCGCTTACCCAGGTCTTGGTAACTTTAAAGGTTTCTTGAACTGGACGAGCTCTAACCAAGGTATCACTACCTTGGCAGAGTCTAAGAAAGCAGTTGCTGAAGCACATGAAAATGGACAGTGGGTACAACTTGATAAAGAAGTTGAAGCTGCACAAGACCGCTTTGGTCCTATCTTTCAAGAGTTTGCAAAACAAGACGTACTTGCGCTTGCAAAAAATGAGGAAGCACTAGAAATCGGTCAGCGTTTATTCTCGCAAAACTGTGCTCAGTGTCACGGCTCTGATGCTCGTGGCGGTGCTGGCTTCCCTAACCTAACTGACAAAGACTGGTTATATGGCGGCACGCCTGACAAGATCAAAGAAACACTGCTTAACGGTCGTGTTGCCGCGATGCCAGCTTGGCAAGATGCACTTGGTGATCAAGGCGTAAAAGAAATGACTGCTTACGTGTTAAGCCTTTCTGGGCGTACTGTAAACCAAAAAGACGCAGCTGCTGGTAAAGCTAAGTTTGCAATGTGTGCGGCTTGTCACGGTATGGATGGTAAAGGCTCAGTTGCACATAACCTTCCGTTTGGTGCACCTAACCTAACTGACAATATCTGGTTATATGGTGGTTCTCAGCGTGCTGTTGAAGATACGCTTCGCCACGGCCGTGCCGGTGTAATGCCAGCTTGGAAAGATATCTTAGGTGAAGATAAAGTACACCTTCTAACGGCTTATGTTTACAGCCTGTCGCAAGACCAGTAAACCCAGCAATTAGAACATTATTTGAGATCAAAAAAGCCTCCATTTGGAGGCTTTTTTTTAGGTATTTACCGTAACTTACGGTAGAATACTGGCAAGTTTTATAGCCATGTGAGCAATTATGAACCCTACCCCTTGGTATAAGAATTTTTGGCCTTGGTTTTTAATTTTTTTCCCACTTGTTACTGTCGTTGCCTGTGTTTTTCTCATCACGTTTGCAGTCGGTAATGGTCCTGATATGGTCGTTGATGACTACTACAAAAAAGGCAAAGCAATCAACCTCGAGCTGAGTAAGTTTGATAAAGCGAAAGCGCTCTATTTACATGGTGATCTACAAGTAGCAGAGCAGAAAGTCACCTTTAAATTTACTAAGGGCGACGCTTCTAAAGTTCATGCATTAAAACTCTCTTTTTATCACCGCACCATTAAAAAATACGATTTTGCAGTCACACTGACTAAAAACGCCAGCGGCGAATTTACGGGTTTGTTTGATGAACCACATAGCGGTGCATTCACTGTATTTATTGAGCCTATGGATAGCAGTTGGAAAATGAAGGAAAAAATTCAACTGCCACATGATGGTGTTATCGCGGTCACTCCACAGTATAAGTAAACTGCTATGGCAAATTCGTGTTTTCATTGTTTGGAGCCTATTCCTAAAGGGTTTGTAGGCTCGGTTACCTTTGAGGGTAACGCGCAACCGGTTTGCTGTATTGGCTGTCAAGCCGTTGCCGAAACCATTATTTCTCAAGGTATGAGTGACTACTATACTTACCGCACCGAAAGTGCAGGTAAAGTTGAAGAGCTTGTACCAGAGCAACTCAAAATGCTACTTAGCTATGATAACGATGAAATCCAAGAAGATTTCGTTGAAATTAGCGGTGAGCACAAAGAGGTACTGCTTAGTGTTGAAGGGATAAGCTGCGCCGCTTGTGCTTGGCTTATCGAAAAGCAACTGCTAGCGCTTGGCGGTGTCGTCCGTGTTGATGTAAACACCTCCACACACCGCGCCATGATTGTATGGCAAGATACACACGTTAAGCTAAGCGATATCATCAAATCCTTGATGGAGATCGGCTATAAGGCCTACCCGTTTCAAGCCGATGAAGAAGCCGCACAGAAACAAGCCGTAGCGAGGGCGTATATCCGTCGTTTAGGTGTTGCAGGCCTCATGACTATGCAAGTGATGATGTTTGCGTTTGCCATGTACTTTGGCATGTTTTCAGGCATGGAAGAAGACTTCGAACAGTACTTTCGTTGGATAAGCCTCGTGCTTGCCTCCCCTGTTATTCTATATTCGGCGATGCCATTTCTAACTAATGCAGTTAAAGGTCTAAAGGCTAAACAACTGAATATGGATCTCCCTGTTTCACTTGCCATATTCGGTGCCTACGGCGCTAGTACTTACGCTACTTTTATGGAGGTCGGCGAAGTCTATTTTGAATCCATCTGTATGTTTACCTTCTTGCTGTTGCTAGGTAAATATCTCGAATTCAGAGCCAGACTCAAAGCCAGTGAGTTTACTGCAAACCTACAGAAATTGCTGCCATTGACCGCCAGAAAGGTTGATGAGAACAATAACGAACAACATATCGCGGCTAAAAAACTAAAACTGAACGATCTGATATTAGTTAAAGCAGGAGAGACTATCCCTGCGGATGGCTTAGTGATTAAAGGCCATACTACCGTCGATGAGTCGATGATGACGGGCGAACATTTGCCAGTTAAAAAATATCAAGGCCATCAAGTGTATGCAGGAACAGTGAATCACGACGGCGTAATTACGCTAGAGATCAATAAAATTGGGCAAAACACCCTGCTCAACCAAATTATTCGACTACAGCATAATGCACTCACCAAACGTCCTAAATTGGTTGAAATCACCGATAAAGTCGCGCAGTGGTTTGTTGCCTGTCTATTAGTTTTTGCCTCAGTTACCGCTATTGGCTGGTACCCAATTTCACCAGATAAGGCGTTTTGGGTCACTATATCGGTGCTTGTAGCAACCTGCCCTTGTGCATTAAGTCTTGCTATACCAACCGCGCTTACCTGTGCCGTCGCATCTCTTACAAAGAAGGGGATTTTGATTAAAGAAGCCCATGTATTAGAAACGGCGACTAAGTTAACTCGTGTTGCCTTTGACAAAACGGGCACGCTGACCGAGGGCCGTTTCTCAATCAGACATATCGAATTGCTGCAAACCGAGTATAAAGAGCAACAAGTCTTGGATTTTGCAGCTGCTTTAGAGCGCTTTTCAGAGCATCCTATAGCCCGAGCATTTGCACATATCACACCAACCGAAAACCTAGTCCAAGACGTTGAAGTGGTGGCAGGTTCAGGTATTCGTGGTCACTGGAAAGGAGTCTCCATTGCCCTTGGAAAAAGCCATTGGTTTGATAACCACGCGTCATTTGCTCAAGCAACCTTGTTCATTGATAACCAGGCAGTTGCTGACTTCTACTTCAATGACAAAGTAAAAAACAATGCAGAAATGGTTGTTGAACAATTACAACAAGCTGGCCTTAGCTGTCATATGCTAACTGGAGATAGCTCCAATGCGGGCAAAGAGTTATCGCAGCAGTTAGCGTTAGATAGTTACCAAAGTGCTTGCACACCAGAGATTAAGCAAAAAGCCGTTGAAGCTTGGTCCAAACAAGGCGAGATTGTCGCTATGGTTGGTGATGGCATTAATGATAGCCCAGTGTTCAATAGCGCTCACTTGTCAGTTGCGATGGATACTGGCGCAGACATCTCAAAAAATACCGCCGATGTGGTGTTGTTAAATAGCGATTTGAATGCCATTCTAGCCCTTCAGCAAGTAGCTAAACAAACGCGCAGAATAGTAAAGCAAAACTTAACAATATCACTCCTGTACAACGGCTCAATTCTGCCACTCGCTGCGCTTGGACTCATTCCACCTTGGATAGCGGTCATTGGTATGTCAGCCAGCTCGATCATCGTGATCGGCAATTCATTAAGGTTATTAAAGCTATGAGTATCATCTACGTATTAATACCTATCGCCATTTTATTCGTCATTATTGCTATTGGCATTTTCTTTTGGGCAGTAAAAAGCGAGCAATTTTCGGATTTGAATAAACAGGGCCACAGCATCTTATTCGATGACGATAAAGTGCAAACGGGTAATAAGTCCGTAAAGCCATCAACTGACAAGAGTAATAACGACAACTAGCATGAATGAGATAAGCTTGCTAAGCGCATTTGTAATGGGACTTGCAGGAAGTGGACACTGCTTGGTGATGTGTGGTGGTATTGCCAGCTCGCTGCAGCTGGCGAGCAAACAGCTCTCTGCGGTGACTGTTACTCTGTTGTATAACATCGGACGTATCTCCAGTTATGCGCTGGCAGGCAGCTTAGTTGCCCTACTTGGGGCAAGTCTCGCGAAGCAAAACACATCTGTCGCCATTGCATTACAATTGATGAGTGGGATTTTTATGGTACTTGTCGCTATCTACGTAATGCGCTTAGCCAGCACCTTAAAATGGTTAGAGTCATTTGCTAAAAGCTTGATTTGGCAACATATCGTTAAGTTCAATCGCTACTTAATGCCTGTCAATACCAAAACCAAAGCATTTTGCTACGGCGCCTTATGGGGATGGCTACCCTGTGGCCTAGTTTACTCGGCTTTAACATGGACATTACAAGCTAAATCGCCGCTCGAGGGAGCGCTTATCATGCTCGCTTTTGGTGCTGGTACTATGCCTGCGCTGGTTGCAATAGGACAATCTGCGCAGCTACTACAAAAGTTTATAAATCATTTAGTTACTCGTATTATTATGGGGAACCTACTGATTTGGTATGGTGTTTATTTAATTATTATTGCAACTGATAAGTTAGTACATTAACCTATCCTTATCTTAGCAAACTCATCATTTAAGATTATTGGTTAGCGCTTTGAGATTAGGAGCTCCAATTGGTAACCAAGTTTTCTTTTGCGTGTCATATGAGTTTGCGGCGATCTGTAGTACTAAGGACGTTATTCTTTGATACTAGGTCGCCTTCACGTGCGTCATAGACTTATGGAAATTTTATGGACTTAAGTAATCAAAACCGCTCAAAGAGCCAATGCACAATCAGCTGCAACAATTGCAGTATCAGTCAACTTTGCCTACCATTTTCGCTCAATGGCAGCGAAATGGACAAGTTAGATGAAATCATCGAACGTAAAAAGCCGCTTCACAAAGGAGATTTTCTCTTCGAGTCTGGTGCGCCATTGAACGCCATCTTTGCTGTTCGTTCAGGTTCATTTAAAAGCTACACACTGTCTGAACAAGGTGATGAGCAGATCACAGGATTTCACCTTGCGGGCGATCTTGTCGGTTTTGATGCCATCAATAAAATGCAGCACCAAAGCTTCGCACAAGCTTTAGAAACCTCTATGGTGTGCGAGATCCCTTTTGATACCCTAGATGAATTAGCGGGCAAGCTACCAAAACTACGCCAGCAGATAATGCGGTTAATGAGTAGTGAAATCAATTACGACCAAGAGATGCTGTTATTATTGAATAAAAAGACTGCGGAAGAACGTTTAGCAACTTTTATTTATAACCTTTCAAATCGCTTTGGCGAGCGTGGCTTTTCTCGTAAAGAATTCCGCTTTACGATGACACGCGGCGAAATTGGTAATTATCTGGGCCTAACTGTAGAAACCATTAGTCGTTTGCTCAGCCGTTTCCAAAAAGCGGGAACTATCAAGGTTGAAGGCAAGTTTATCACCATTATTGACGCGACAGCCCTTGCTGAAACAGCCGCGATTACAGCTTGATTTAGAACAAACTATTTATCGTTAAGACTTTATCCTTAGATAAGATCGGTTACACTCAATAGAGTCAGTAGTGACAAAAACTTCTGACTCTATTTGCATACCGTTTAAGGAGATAGTCGTGGATAAAATCAAAAGTATACTCACCGTAATTGATCCAACCAAAGAGCGCCAAAATAGCTTAGAACGCTCTATCAATCTTGCCAAGCGCACCGGTGCAGCCATCACTGCATTTATGTCTATTTATGACTTCTCTTATGAAATGACCACGATGTTGTCTAAAGACGAGCGTGAAGCAATGCGTGAAGCGGTGATCAAGGACAGAGAAGCATGGCTTGCCGATATGGTTAAGGGCTTTTCTGGTGTTAGTATCCAAACTAAAGTGTTGTGGCACAACCGCCCCTACGAAGCGATTATTAAAACCGTGCTGGCGCATGATTATGACTTGGTGATTAAATCCACGCATCAGCACGATACCCTAAAGTCAGTTATCTTCACCCCAACCGACTGGCATTTAATTCGCAAATGCCCTGCACCTTTATTGCTTGTTAAGGATCACGCTTGGCCAGATCAAGGCAATATTATTGCAGCAGTCAACTCTGTTAGTGATAACGAGCAACATCAAGCACTCAATAAACGAATCATTACTGACGCTCAGTTTTTATGTGAATTGGCCAATGCAAAATTGACCCTGGTAAACACCTACCCAGCAACACCTGTCAATATAGCGATTGAAATTCCCGAGTTTAATCCGTCTCAATACAACGAAGCAGTTAAAAAGCATCATGAAGACGAGACTTTTGCACTCGCAAACACTTATTCCATGGATAAAAGCGATTGCATCATCAAAGAAGGTCTACCAGAGGACGTTATACCCTACGTTGCTAAAGAAAAAGACGCTGAGTTGGTAGTCATTGGCACTGTCGGTCGCACCGGACTGAGTGCAGCGCTAGTTGGTAATACAGCTGAGCATGTGATCGATAGCTTAGACTGTGATGTCTTAGCATTAAAGCCTGATGGCTATAAATCCCCATTAGAAGACTAACTCAGTGCTCAAATTAATTTAATGTGCGGCAAATAACCAGCCGCACACGCCCTTCTAGGTATACCTTGCTAGCCAGAAATAAAAGTAAAATGCTGATAAACAAAATATCGGCAACGTTGCCAACTGTGCGCCCGTTATACTTTTAGACTTAGTGCGCTTGTATGTCATCATCACGCCGGTAAACGACAGTCCGGTTAACGCAAGACCAAACACAAACCATATAAGCTTAGAGGTGATCCCAGCAAAATAACCAAAGTGTAATGGATCTGCATATTCGTTAAGATAATTACCCAAAGACATGTTTTCAGGTTGCTGTATTGCTAAAACCTCTAGCGTTGTTGGGTCCATATAAACTTTGTGCGCTCTATCCCGAAGCAAAGGGTTTGTACTCATTCCTTGAAAACGCATCACCGCAGTATCTGCTCTTGGCAGCTGTACGGTTGTTATCGTCCAGTTCGGAATAGCAGCTTGCGCTTTCTCAAAAGCGCTTGCAAATTTCTCTGCACAGAGCGTATCCTCGTCTTTTTTCACTGTAACACGCTCAACTCTTGGCGCTGGAGACTCCAAACTGACGCCCGCTACCCGTGCACTAAACTCAAACAAATACCAGATACTCGTGATAATAATAAGCGTAGTAAACCACAGTCCCCATAAGCCAAAGACCTTATGCAAGTCACTCAAAAACACTCTTGTACCTTGCGCCACTCTCACGCGCCACAGTGCAACTTTCCAATTCCGTGTGGTTTTCAGCCCAGTGTAGAGAGAGATCATTAAAATGAAAGCAAAAGCGGTGACGATTGGCAGCCCAGGCACCGCAGGCATAAATAGATAACGGTGCAAATCTCTAAAAAATCGTTGAATGGTAAGTAATGGGATGTCGCCGGTTACTTCATACGTCCATTGATCGACGTGCACATACCTATCACTTTTAGCCTCGAAAGCCACCCGTGCTCGATAGGTAAAGTAGTCGCTTCCCATCGTACCTAACGTAATAATACGGCCTTCAGGATAGCGCTCAGCTATCGACGCATACATGTTTTTCCACGACGCGGCTGTTTGACCATTTACATCTGCGGGCTTATCGCTTGCACGCATTTGATCAAAAACAAGCCAGTCTAATTCATTTGAAACAGTTGCGATGGTGCCCGTTGCGAGGATCACAAACATAACGGCCGCTAGTTGAAAGCCTACCCAGGCATGTAAATCATATAACTTGCGTAGTCGCTTTCTTTGTCTAGCTTTGTCCGCCATGTTAGTCCTCACAAGGGCTGGTTTTCATTATCAAAGCTCGGATAACTCACCGAGCCTCAGATTAACTTAAGCATTACCAGTTGTAGGTAAACTCAAGGAAAGCATTTCTTGGATCGCCCGGAAAGTGTCCTGTGCGCGCTAAGAAGCCCGACTCGGCATACTCTTTGTCGAATACATTTTCAACTCTGAACAGCACACTGTAGTTATCCAACTCCCAAATAATTGAGGTGTCAGCGACGAAGTAGGAATTTAGTGTTTGGCCAGATAGACTAAGCTGCTCATCCACATAGTTACCGCCAACTGCGAAAGCCAAATTCCACTCAGGGATCTGATATCGAGTCCACACCCCAAACTGATTTTCAGGGGCGTTGGCAAATTTATCGCCAACACTATTGCGGATCCCACCAGCGCCATTATCCGCAGTGATAGTCGCATCATTAAAGGCATAGGCTAGGCTTACTACCCAGTCAGGGGTCACGTCGGTGATCAACTCGATTTCTAGGCCTTTACTCGTGATTTCTCCGATTGGCGCTAAATTATCAACACCATCTTGCTCAGGATCTGTACCTGTATTTTGTAGCAAGTTTTGCCTTGTTATCTGATAACCAGCCACTTTTAGCAATGTACTTCCGTCAAATAACTCTGCGTTAAGCCCAACTTCAATGATATCACCCGTCGTTGGCTCAAATGGACCACCCGCTTTTTCGTCCTGACTGGATACGCTTTGAGGTTCGTAAGAATCAGCCCACTGTGAATACAATGAGATATCCTCAGATAGCTTGTAGATACCGCCAATTCTGAAGCTGACATTGGTATCATCAAACTTACTGCCATTGGCATCGTCTTCAAACCTGTCGTAACGTACGCCTGCAACAAGCGTCACTTTTTCCCAAGCGAGCTCGTTGAGTACATAGGTACCATTACGCTTTTGTTTTGTTGTACTTTCTGGTGCAAACTTCACATTGTATTGGTTTGGCTGCGTTTCGCCATAATTAGGATTGTAGAGAGACAAAGGCAAAATATCCGAGCCTAACGACGTACCATTTAAGTATCGAGTCACAAAGTCATTAGATGCTGATGCTCGACCCAACAACGCATCTTCTTCACCAGAATATATATCTAGTCCAAATGCGGTACGCTGCTCAGCGCCAAGTACTTGTGTTTCGTATACAAAGTTAGCCGCAAAAGATAGCTGAGACTGGGCTCTTAGTTGATCTCGAAACTCACGTGCGACCAAATCGATTTGACCATCATGATTGCTGTCGATGAGTGCTCTTGGTTCATGATAATTTTGTTCTTGCTCATTATCTATGTAGCGAAGCGCAACGTTGTAGCTTAGCGATGGACTCAAATCCCCAACAACACTCGCTTGCAATACATCTGAGGTTAGATTTAAAAAGTCTGTAGGCTCGTTATGGTTCCATGATGGTGTGGTTAAAAACTCACCGTCATCACCAGCGGGGACACCGCGTAAGCGATTTGCGTCTAAGTCCTGTTTGTAGTGCGTGTATTGCAAAATCAAACGAGCATCATCAAAATCATAAGCGTAACCTGCATCCACAATTGCCACTTCGCTGGCACTATTATCGCGGTAGGTATCTTGTTGTTCGTAAAACGCCCCCAGACGAATACTTTGCGCTTGTGCTACTTCACCAGTCACTTCGCCAGAAGCACCATAGCGGCTATCTGTGCCTGCAATGATACGGGTGTTGGCACTAAACTCAGATTGCGGCTTTTTAGTTATATAGTTGAATAATCCACCAGGTGCCCCAGGTCCATACAGCATACCGGCGGGACCTTTTAAAAAGTCGACACGCTCTACATTAAATAGCTGCGGGACATTAAACCCAACATATGGGTCGCCTCTTAGACCATCAAAATAGATTTCTTCTTGACGAAAGCCACGTGCAGTTACCCCTGCGTAGCTAAATTGGCTTACTCCCGCGATATTACGATAGAGATCTTTAGCATCTCTTGCTGCTAAATCACGGATCAAATTTGCATTGAGAGAAGTCACCATCTGGGTCGAGTTAAGTGGGTCAACCGCAAGCTTCCCTGTAGAAGACTCACCATTACGATATAAATTTAATGTTCGGCTAACGACGGTTATTTTTTCTATTTCTTTGTCTTGAAGCTTATCTTCTTCTGATTGCTGCTGAGCTGACGCATACAAAGAGGGATACATAATCGCTAACGCGATAAGGGATAATTTTGATACTGTTTTCATTTAGAGCCACAACTTAGTTATTATTAAAGCGCAGACAAATGATAACAATTATTAGTTACATTTAAAATAATTATCATGCATTTAATTGCATTTTTCGCAAAATTAAGAGTAAGTACCAACTCATCTAAACTTTACTTTAAGAGAGTAGATATGATTTGTTTTACACTTCATCTAATACCAATTCGCTTAATTAAGTGATCTATTTTGAGGCGAGAAAATCTTGTCGATAACACGGCGAAAATTTTGCTATTTAGTTGTTCTAAATGAAAAATTTTTAACACAGTTAGCGTCAGATTTGCTCCTTCAAATTGAGCAAGTATTAAGACTAATTGGTATAATTCATCGTGAGCAAAAATATCTCATGCAGATGTCGTTTTCTCTACTAACTTTATGAGTTAGAGAACAGGAAAATTGGCAGGTTATTAAAAGTGAAAGGCTTTTAGTCGACTGGAAAGCGAGCGTGGTTAAGTATTTGAAGTACGGATTATTGAGTTTTAGACTAGGCCTATTTGACCTAGTCTGAGAACATCAATACTGCAAATTAAATATTGGTAACATCAATAAATAATGATTCATCAATGTTTGTAGAGGAAACCACGGCCTCATTAAAGTCATAAGCTTCACGCTCTCCGTCTCTATCTAGGGGCAGACTTTCGAAGTCAAACAGATCGGTGTCAGCCAGTTGGCTTGGACTAACATTCTGAATCGATTTGAAGATATTTTCTACTCGACCTGGCGTCTTCTTATCCCACTCTACCAACATAGATTTAATGTTTTGACGTTGCAGGTTTTCCTGCGAACCACACAGGTTACACGGAATAATAGGAAAATCCTTATGTTCGGCATATTGAATGAGATCTTTTTCACGTGCGTAAGTCAATGGGCGGATCACCACATTACGACCATCGTCTGAGCGCAGCTTTGGTGGCATCGCTTTCATTCTTGCACCGTAGAACATGTTTAAAAACAGCGTTTCGACAATATCATCTAAGTGATGACCCAGTGCGATTTTAGTCGCGCCAATTTTTTCTGCAAATGAGTACAAAGTGCCACGACGCAAGCGTGAACAAAGACCACAAGTCGTTTTGCCCTCTGGTACTTTCTCTTTTACGACTGAGTAAGTATCTTTATCAATGATGTAATAAGGAATGTCTAACGTTTCAAAGTATTCTGGTAAGATATGCTCTGGAAACCCAGGCTGCTTTTGATCCAGATTGACTGCCACCACATCAAAGTGAATTGGTGCCGCTTTTTTTAGACTAAGTAAAATATCCAGCATGGCGAATGAATCCTTACCACCGCTGATACAAGCCATCACCACATCGCCTTCTTCGATCATATTGTAATCTTTGATGGCGTTGCCGACATTACGGCGCAGACGCTTTTGCAGCTTATTAAACTCTAAAACTTCTTTGCGATTATCTTGCTCTGTCATGGTGTTAGGTGCCGTATTCATACTTACTCAACTGTGTACTGTGGGCGTTATCGCGCTAGTACATTACTACATCAATTATGGGGCGCCGATTATACGTGAAATTGAGATGAGGTAAAATACAAAAATGGCGCCGCTTCGGGCGCCATTGTTGGGAACTAATAAATTAAAGACCAAACACCACCTTTTCACTTTTAAGCATACGACTGCTTAAGTAGGTAAAGATAGCAAACAGTCCCAACGTTACCGCACTTGACAGCAATAGTTGTGGTACAGGTACCGCATTGCCTTTAATGATTTCAATCATTGCGTTTTGCTGCGCTGCGATCGGCATCCACTGCATAATATCGGTAGCAATATCATAGGTCGTTGCCATGCTCATCATTACCGGAATAAACAGCGCCATCGCTACATAAGATTGCGCTTCTTTAAATGATTTAGCCAAGAAAGAGATAAATATCAATAAACTGGCAGACATTAAGGCAATCGGCAGGCCAATGATAATTGCTGAAATAATAAATTTCGGACCAATAACCACCGTAAAGCCCATCATTTCCCAAGGCACCATATTATAAGCAAACTTAGATACTATGGTGGTTAACACTAAAGCAATGATAGAAAAACCTGCGATTGCCCCCACTTTAGCTAACACAATATGCATGGTACTGATCGGGTGGCTAAGTAATAGCTGTAAAGAGTTGCGTTCACGCTCCCCTGCACTACTGTCAATTGCCATACCCATCGCCGCATAAAATAGTGAAATAATAATAGATAACGTCGCAATACCTAATACGAAGCCCCCTTTAGAGGTCGGTGTCGCTTGGTCATGAGTTTGGACATCAATCGCACGTGCAATTGTTGGGTCAATACCGCGCGCTACTAACCGCAATGAAGCAACTTCGCTGTTGTATAGCATGAGGTTACGCTCTAAACGGTTAATTGATGAACGTAACTTTTGCTCCGATTTATCGGCGATGATAAATACCGTCGCGCTCTTACCTTGCGTCATATTTTCTTGGTAGTCTTCGCTTACCTCCAAGGTAATGGCTTTAACCTCTTCGCCTTCACCATGTTCAATTTCTTTACTTGCTAAAAATTGCACTAAGTTGGGCGCATTCTCTGCATTTTTAATGGTGATTTTGAGTGCATCAGGCGAAGCCATTTGTTTAAACATGACGGTAAACAATACACACATTAAAATAGGTGCACCGATGCAATAGTAAAGACCAGCCATTACCGAACGTTTGTCGCGACTGGCGTCTAGCACTTCTTTTTTAAATAAGACCGAGATTAATTTCATCATGCTGCAATTCCTTCATCTGTACCTATTAGGGTAATGAAAGCTTCTTCGAGCGATGCTTTACCCGTTTGTTCACATAGGGCTTGCGGAGAGCCTTCCGCGACCACTTTGCCCTTCGCCATGACCACAACATGATCACAAAGCGCAGCAACTTCTTGCATCACGTGGCTAGAAAATAAGACACAGTGACCTTGCGCTTTAAGCATCATCAACAAATCCCGTAACACTCTTGTACTCATCACATCTAAGCCCCGTGTTGGCTCATCAAGTACAATATTCGTCGGTTTATGCACGATTGCCTGCGCCAACGCCGTTTTCATTCTTTGACCTTGTGAAAAACCTTTACAGCGTCTATCTGCAATATCCAACATTTGTAGCTTTTCTAATACTTCTTGCGTCGCTGTAGCGGCAGATTTTGCGTCCATTCCACTTAATTCAGCGTAAAACTGGGTATATTCACGCGGTGTCATGCGCTCGTACAGTCCACATGGGTCTGGAAACAATCCTAATTGTTGCTTTGCTCTAGTTGGCTCTTTGGCAACATTAATACTATCGATAGACGCCATACCTTGATCAGCTTGAAGTAGACCAAATACGGTACGTAAACAGGTCGTTTTACCTGCCCCATTTGGACCTAATAGTCCGGTAATTTGGCCATCGCGAGCGGTAAATGATAGCCCGTCTAGCGCATTCACTTCACCAATCTTTTTATATAAGTTATCTACTTGGATCATGAGTTACTCCTTATCAGCGGTTGCTGGGCCATTGATGTTCATAAAGAATTGTTTGCGTGTGTCTTCTTCAAGACAGCTCGTATCAAAGTCTCCCACTGTCTTTTCATCGTAAAACTTAGCAATAAGCTTATTAGCACAGCTTTGCCCTGCGACAATATGCGTAGCCGTTGGCGCAACTAAGTGCGTGGCATTGCTTAGTTTTTCCATCGCAACTTCTGCCCACTTAGCAGGCGTTGCTGGGTCTAATCCGCCAGAAAGCAGTAAGGTTGGAATATCGGACGTAACGGGTTCATAGTAGCTACTCGGCACCGGACTCACATCCCAAATTGGGCACGTAGCATCCAGTCCTGCAATCATCATCTTACCCATATAGTTTTCACTATATTTGGCTTTTTCTGCCGCTGTTAATCGTGGCCAATCTTCCCCACATACAATCGCCTGATGCATCCCCATTGCCAATCCAAGACCGTCTTCACTTGGTGCCATCATGCCAACAAGTGGAGCAAGGTTACCTTTAGTCGCTTCACTAATCGCAAGCGGCACCAATGCGCGGAAAGAATGAGAGTAAAGCGCCATCCTAATCGCGCCAAAGAGCTTCATTTTGGTCATCGTCATCGCGAGCGGTTTGCTGGTTCTTGGGTGAAGCACAGAAACCTCTATCGGCGTTTGCTCAACTTGCTTAAGTAAGTCTTCCCATTGCTGCTTTAGATTCGGATAACTATTTGCACATTTTTTATCGGCCTCACATTGTGCAAAAAGGGCGTTCAATGAACCTTCTATCGCGCCACCAATCGCCATTAAACTTTGGTTATTGGGTGCAAGACCATCTAACACAGCCGATGCAACACTATCAGGGAACTGTCTCATATACTCAAGCGCAATGCGCGTTCCATAAGAGCCACCATATAAGTGTAATTTGCTATAACCGAGTGAGGCTCTTACCGCGTCAAAATCTTTTGCGGCTGCAACCGTCGTATAATCAGAAAGGTCTGTGTCTAGTTTTTCTTTACACTTGAGGGCATCTTCTTTATAAAAATCGAGACCCAATAAGGTATCATTTAGCGCAAATTGTTGCTCAAGATCATCCATATCACATTGCAATAGATTGGATTTTCCAGTGCCTCGTTGGTCAACAAGTATAATGTCTCTATTTTCTCTCGCGTATTTAAGGATTCTTTCAAAGTTTGCAGCGATTTCGGTGGCCGATTGCCCAGGTCCCCCTGCAAACGCAATAATCGCTTCTTGTGGGTAAAGCGGCTTTATTGCAGGAATAACCATAAAGTGTATATCAATTTTTTGTTCTGTTTTGGTTTCACTTATTGGTTGTGAGATTTTTCCGCATTGCGCTCTGTCATCGAGGCCTTTTGCATAACAAGCGGATAATTCTACTGTTGATGTTGCCGCTTGTAATGGCAGCGCAGTTCCTAAAACGAAAGGAAGCAGCGCAAGCTTTACTAAGCTTTTCTTAAACTTAAATGGCTTTTTCATAGTTATTTCCTTGTTGACTCACGGTCAGTATGCTAACTTTAAGTGAGTGTATCAGTGTATTATTGTATTAATACAGTAGAATTAGAGTAATGCTAGATCTTATTCATGTCAACCCCAACAGCGCAGAGCCGATTTATAAACAGCTATTTGATCAGATAGTGCGTTTAATTGTGTCAGGTAAAGCACAAGCCGGAGAAGAGCTACCTTCTGTAAGAAAGCTTGCTGAACACTTCTCGGTAAATCCGATGACCGTCTCTCGGGCTATCGGGCAACTTGTCGATCAAGGTTGGCTTGAACGAAGACGCGGCCAGCCGACTCGAGTTGCACAACAGCAAACTACACAACAGACTGATAACCTGCTCAATAAAAACCTAAATACTTTAATTAGTGATGCGAAACAGCTTGGGATAAGTAAGGCTGAATTGATATCATTGATTGATAAAAATTGGGGACAAGAATAATGACAAGCCCACTACTACAATTCACCAAAATCCATAAACAATTTGCCGACAAGCCGGTTCTTGAAGACATAAATCTTATTATTGAACCTGGCATGGTTATGGGTTTACTAGGACGAAACGGGGCCGGTAAAACGACACTACTGCGAATTGCACTTGGGTTAATCGAACAAAATAGTGGTGAGGTTAGCTGCCTCAACAGCAGCAATATAGAGCTGAGCCCTGCATGCAAGAGCCAAATTGGCTATGTGCCACAGCAACCCTGTGGCTATCAAGGTTTTAAAGTAAAAGACGCGCTTGCACTACACCGTAGCTTTTATCCAGATTGGGATATTACACTTGAGCAAGAATGGCTTTCTCGTTTTGAGTTAGACGAAAACAAACTGATAAGTAACTTGTCAGTCGGTCAGCAACAAAGCTTAGCGCTGATAATGGCGATGTCGTACAGACCTAAGTTACTGATCCTTGATGAGCCAGTTTCAAGCCTCGATCCTATTGCTCGCCGAGCATTTATGTCCGACTTATTCGAGTTAGCGCTGGAGTCTGGCTCTGGTGTGCTTTTCTCATCGCATATCACTTCTGACGTAGAGCGCGTCGCGAGTCATATTGCCATTATCAAAGATGGTAAAGTCTTGATTACTGGCGAATTAGATACACTGAAAGAGCAAATTAGGCTTGTTCCACATCATCTTACGAGTAATCTGCCACCGGGAAACTCACTTCACCAATCTGAACGTTTTAGCATTTATCAAGCTCAAAACGGCTCAAGTTGGCCGGCAGAGCTACAGCAAAGTCAAAGCAACCTTGAACAGCTCTTTGTGGAGCTACACGCATGAGTACGTTAACTCGGCGCAATTGGTGGACAGGGTTTTCTGGGTTTTGGTTACGAGAGTGTGGTTCTGCAAATTTTTTTATTCCTGGGATCCTAGCGTCTATCGCTTCACCTTTATTGACCTTAATAGAAGACCAGAACATACAAACATTTAGTTTGGTCTTTGCGATCAGCGCACTATGGATGGCTTTTTGCTGGCAGTTAGTGAAATTACAAGCCCAAGAAAACGCATTACTATTCCCTGCAATTAAACGGCACGTATACCTACAAGGAACTGTAATACTAGTCGTTGGCTATCTGCTTAACACCCTTACACTTCTCAACCGTCCCATACTTGAAGTTTCCTATGCGATGTTATTCGCGACTAGTTTTGGCGCCAGCTTCTTTTTGCTATGTATGCGAAATAGCATATATTTCAGGCATAATAGCTACGTTTTCATGCTCGTACTTATGCTCGCTATGTTTTTTGGTGATGCTCCTCAAATTTTAGCACTGCTCGCCGTTCCTCTAATATTAGTGGGGATTTACCTATTAGTGGAACGAGATCATAACTGTCAATGGCATCACTTGGCATATCAAACCTACATCAATAATATACAGACTGGCTGGCTCCCGAGTAATACCTTTACTCCAGATTTCCTCACTCAGCGGTTTAGACAATTTTTTATGCCAATGAGCTATTTTGCGGGTAATCTGTTGATACAAACCTGTCAGATTTTGCTTGTCTCTGGGCTATTAGCGATTGTGGCAAGTGGCTTTTTTGGTGTCACACTCCATTTTGTTATCGGCTTTACCGATATGCTTGTTCTGATGGTCGCTATTTTTGTCTGTTGGTCCAAACTACAAACAAAAATGACATGGGATCAACTATACCTACTCCCTATCTATTCGAGCCTTAAAGCAATAAAGCAGGCTTACCACGTCTCTGCGGTTAAACTTGGGTTTTGCCTAGCCTTGTTTCAACTTTTAATATTGCTAGCTTGTAGCTTCTTTTCCACATTCGAGACGGTGGCTTTCTACTTAGTGGTATTTATTGCCTCAGTAGCAGGGTTTATTCTTTGCGTAGCGCTAGGAAGCATAATTACAAGCGCCCTTGCCTTGTCTCTTTCCTGCATGTTCGTAGTCATTTTACATAGTGCGTTTAAATCTTACCTGTTAAATCACGAACAATCTGCAACCACCGTATATCTATTATTAGGTTACGTTGTGATAGCCACCTCACTGCTTGTTTACAGTAATAAGAAGTTTGACTAAGAAGTGCTCGGATCCGAGGTGTCTCACGAAGATGCGTTGCGCTAGCGCTTGAACCACCAGAGGCTGTGCAGGATAGAATAAAGGAGTGATAGTGAGCTTAAGTCGATTATCACTCTTTTTTGCGGGTCTATTTAATGGGAGTGGGTACGACTATTAATAAAGTCGGTAACCGAAAACAACACCCCAGAGATCACGAAAGTAATGTGTATTCCTACTTTCCAAGCTAGCTGCTCACTCGTTAAATCTTGAGAATGAATAAAGACCTTAAGCAGTTCTACCGCAGATATAGCTACGATGGCGCTGATCAGTTTGATCTTAAGCCCTGAGAAGCCAACTTTCCCCATCCAAGTCGGTTTGTCTTCTTGTGGCTCGACATTAAGTTTAGAAACAAAATTCTCGTAGCCACTAAAAATAATAATGATCAACAAGCCGGCCAGTAATGCCGTGTCAACCAATGTTAAAATACCAATGAGTAGCTCTTGATTTGTCGCTGTCAGCGCACTGATGGTCATCACATAGAGCTGTTTAAAGAACTTAAGTAACAGCAACACTATCGCGAGTAGCAGGCCAACAAAGAAAGGCGCTAGCAGCCATCGTCCTTTAAATAAGGTTCTTTCTAAGAGATGTTCATAACGATTAAATTGCTCGTTCGCAGACTTAGTTTCTTGCTCCATGTTTTTGATTTTCACCATGTTTAGTAAGTTTGGCTGAACCTATAAATGTAGCATCAACGCTTACATTTCTCACTATTTATTGACGTAAATTTGAATCAATTTTCTGCTCTTTAAGAGAAAATTAATTCGTTTTCCTTATTTTAAATTTTGCTTTAAAACATGCTTGTTCTTTCAACTAACAGGTAACACGAATGAAAACCTTAGTTTCATCATTAATCGCTCTATCTCTTTTTGCTTGTGTACAAGTACAAGCCGATGAAGAGTTACCAGTCGCGCCTGCAGATTTGGTTCAAGAGTTAACTCAAATGTGCCTTGATTGGGCAAAAGATGATGATATACAAGCATCTGAAATAAAAAAATATGTTTTAAATTGCGTTAACGACGAGCTAGAAGCTACTGGCTATCAAAAAGTCAAAGACGTAAACATTAAATAGTATCATTTATATTAAGTAAATGAGCTATTTTGAAGCGGAGAAATAGCTTTAGTAGCTCCGCTTTCGCGTCCAGCTATCGCCAAGGTACCTATATCCATATAGGCAAGGCAAAAATTTTGCTATTTAATTGCTATAAATAAGAAATTTTTAACGACGCTAATATGGTATTTCACCCTTCAAATTGCTTGGAGAATTAAAGCAATTGGTACCATACCAGTTCGCTTGATTCTGTGATGGTATTCATAATGAAAAAGGCCGCTCAATACGTTGAGCGGCCTTTTGTTTTCAATAACCCTTTAAACAAAACAGCGACAATATCCGAAGACCCTGTAGTTGTTTAATTAATAGTTAAGCTTTCTTTTTCTTGGTAGCTTTCTCTTCTTCTACCCATTTACCATTGCTATACGTCGCTTTCCAACCCGTCGCTTTACCATCTACTTCCGTCATCACATATTGCGTCTTGGTTTTTCTAGAGTAGCGAACAATCGCGGGATTACCATCCGAATCTTGCTCAGGCGCGTCAGCCAGATAATAGAATTTAGGTGAAATTCGATCTCTGAAGCGCTTAAGCTCTGATACTTTCGGAGCCCGCGTTTCACGTGACTTCGGGAAGGTGTGTGCCGCTAGGAAAATACCTGAAGCACCATCGCGAAGCACAAAATGGGCATCCGATTTTTCACATTCTAGTTCTGGTAGCGGAACTGGATCTTCTTTCGGTGGTGCAGCTTCACCGTTTTTCAATAGCTTACGTGTATTTTTACAGTCTTCATTTGTACAACCAAAATACTTACCAAAACGGCCAGATTTAAGCTGCATATCCGAGCCACACTTGTCACACTCAATCAGTGGTCCATCGTAGCCTTTGATCTTAAATGCACCCGTCTCAATGACATAGCCCTTACACGCGGGTTATTACCACATACATGGAGCTTTTTCGTTTCATCGATAAGGTATGAGTCCATTGCCGTTTCGCAAATTGGACAACGTTTCATATGACGCAGGGACTCAGCTTCCGCCTCTTCATCCGCATCCGCGGCAACCGCTTCATCACCAGACACTAGATTAATTGTGGTGGTACAACGTTCTTTTGGTGGCAAGTTATAGCCTGTACAGCCAAGGAATACTCCAGTAGAAGCGGTACGAATACCCATCTTGCGTGAACATGTGGGACAATCTATGTCTGTTTCGACCATCACATTTTGTCGCATACCGCCTTCACTTTCATCGCCCGCTGCAATTTCAAGCTGGTTAGAAAAGTCGGCGTAAAACTTATCAAGTACCTGCGTCCATAAACGTTCGCCCTCAGCGATATCATCAAGGCGACCTTCCATTTTGGCGGTAAAGTCAAAGTCCATTAAATCGTTAAAATTCTCAACGAGTCTGTCAGTAACGATCTCGCCCATTTTTTCAGCGTAAAAACGGCGGTTTTCAACTCGGACATAACCACGGTCCTGAATTGTCGAAATGATAGCTGCATAGGTAGATGGACGACCAATACCACGCTTTTCTAATTCCTTAACTAAGCTTGCTTCGCTGAAACGTGCTGGTGGTTTAGTAAAGTGCTGCTTAGGATCAATCGCAATAAGATCAAGCTTGTCGCCAACTGAAACAC
The DNA here is from genome assembly GCF_002208135.1 of Pseudoalteromonas piscicida. NCBI lineage: Bacteria > Pseudomonadati > Pseudomonadota > Gammaproteobacteria > Alteromonadales > Pseudoalteromonadaceae > Pseudoalteromonas > Pseudoalteromonas piscicida. Next base: position 1,393,829 of record NZ_CP021646.1, on the reverse strand, counting down.
TTGGAAGCGCCTGATCTTCTTCATTCTTCTTACGAACGGCTGGTTGTACACGTGTCCAACCATCAAAACGTAGCACGCGCCCTTTCGCTTTTAACGTGTAATCTTCCGCGGCGACGGTCAGCGTTGTTAGGTCATACTCTGCTGGCATCATCTGACACGCCACAAACTGACGCCAAATAAGCTCATAGAGCTTCTTAGCATCTGCCTCTACGCCGTCTAAATGACCTGATAAGATCGTCACATCAGAAGGACGAATTGCCTCGTGCGCTTCTTGTGCGTTGCCTTTTGCGGAATAACGCAGCGGTGCTTCTGGTAAATACTTACTACCAAATTCACTATCGATATAGCCACGACACATTTCTAACGCATCGTTTGATAAATTCGTCGAGTCCGTACGCATATAGGTGATGTAACCCGCTTCGTATAGACGCTGCGCTAACATCATGGTTTTCTTTACGCCATAGCCTAAACGAGTACTTGCCGCTTGCTGCATTGTCGAGGTAATAAATGGCGCGCTTGGCTTACTCTTACTTGGCTTTTCTTCAACTTTGACTACTTCGTAAGCACTGTTTTCAAGCACTTGTACGGCAGTATCAGCCTGCGCTTTATTTACTGGCTTAAATGCTTCGCCTTTAAACTTAGTAACCGCCAGGCGAATATCATCTTTTGTTGCTTTAACATCGGCGTGAATATCCCAAAACTCTTCTGGAATAAACGCTTTAATCTCACGCTCTCGCTCAACAAGTAATCTCACAGCAACAGATTGTACGCGACCTGCCGATAACCCTCTTGCTACTTTTTGCCAAAGCAGCGGGGACACCATAAAGCCAACAACACGGTCAAGGAATCGTCTTGCCTGCTGCGCATATACCATGTCGGTGTTAAGGTCGCCAGGCGCTTCAAACGCTTGGGTTATCGCGTTTTTGGTGATCTCGTTAAAGACCACACGCTTATATTTGCTCTCATCGCCACCGATAATCTGTTCAAGGTGCCAAGCAATGGCTTCCCCTTCTCTATCCAAATCGGTTGCAAGATAGATATGGTCAGCATCTTCAGCGAGCTTCTGTAGTTCTTGAACTACTTTTTCTTTACCTGGCAAAATTTCGTAATGTGGTTCCCAACCCTTCTCAGGATCTATCCCCATCCTCGCAACTAAATTTGCATAATCTTTTTGCTTTTTATATTGCGCTTTTTCTTCAGGTGACATCTTACGCACTTCAGCTGGCGACTTAGTTGCCAAGCCTTTCGTTTTACCTGCCCCTGAGGTAGGAAGATCTCGAACATGGCCTACACTGGATTTAACAATGTAATCCTTGCCGAGGTATTTATTGATTGTTTTTGCCTTCGCGGGAGACTCTACAATTACTAGCGATTTGCCCATAGCTGCCTATTTTTGACCGATTCTGTCTGATGTTTGCCCTTACTTGGGCGTTAAATTACTTATAGGTATATCTACAAACACCTATTGTTACAAGCTAAAAATACTAACTTTTCCCTGATCACCGAATTATTATCCAATTTATGTACAATATTCAGCCAATTTAGGGACGCATTCATATATATAAGGTTAAGGCACGGGAATATAAAGGAATAGAAACAAAAATGCCAACCCGAAAGTTGGCATTTGTTGAATTATCCAGCGTCTGTAACGCTTATTCCGATTGATTGTGTCTTTCGTTCGTCGTCATCATCTCCCAAAGCTGGGAAAGTAAATTTGATCCCTAATACGCCAGAAAGTTTGTTGTTTGGCTCAGCTTCCCTCGCCAAAGTAACGTTGAAGAAGTTTGGCTTATCACTTGTATAGTTCCCTAAGATGCCAGACACACTTCCACTGGTTAGCTCACCGTTATTTGTTGAAATCTCGACTTCTGTACCTGCTGGAAGCGGATTACCAAACTCATCAGTGAAATAAATTGTAATAGGAACAGCTGACGGGCTGCCTGCCGCCGTGAAATCTACACTGGCGAGGTCGCACACACCATCTACTCCAGATGGTTCAAGCACTAAGCCATTTCCACTTGGACACGCATTAGAACCAGCAAGCGATGCCGGCACTGTAAACCGCACAAAAGCATTATCGCCAGACATTATCAATTCAAATTGTCTGTATACATTAACTAGCTCTTTAGTACATTCTCCTGCGGCTTCGGCGGCTTCTGAACAAAGCAAACCATTATATTTGCCGTCCCCTTCATAAATATTGTTGCCATCGTTATCAAAATCAAAGCGACCATTATTATTGCTATCCACCCACCAGTCGTCATGACCGCCATTTACAGTTCCCGTTGGAGAACAAGGTCCTGTGTTTGCGGCAGAATCACAATTCTCTTTATCAAAACGACCATTTTCATTGGTATCTAGGAATGCTTCTGTAAGGTCAAACTCTTGACGATATTCGCCAATGTCGAACCGACCATTACGGCGCTCTACTCCACCGCTCGATTGCTCATCTCTGAAATTTTCTTGGCCTTTAACAAAAGCCAACACACTTACACGCCCACCCATAACAATTCGTCTAAGTGCAGTTGTAGCGCCATCGTTCGACGAAGCGTCTTTTTGTCTTAGCATGCCATTAATACATGGTGCAGCATTACCAAAATATGGGTCACAGTTCCAATTAGCTGAGCTTTGCTTTTGAGTACTTGATAATGTAGCTGCTAGTCTAGGTGCTACCGCTTCAAAGGTATTCACATTACCGTCTATATCACCAATGCGGTTACCCCAACGATATTCATAGAAAGGTCTATCTCCTTGGCTACGCCACACCACAGTACAAGCAGCATTATTCGTTCTACAATCGTAAGTGTCCTCAGACTCAGTACTACCAATAGCACCGGCTTCAGCAATCACAGTTGCAGCAACGCCATCAGCATTAAACTGATTGAATTGATCACCAAAGAACAAGGTAATATTTGTTGTGACCCCATTATAATTAAGCGAGTTGGTATTGAATGTAACGGGGGAAGCGTCAAAGGTATCCTGATCGGTGACACCTGAGCTTAATATTAATCCTGACGATACACCAAATATCTGCTCACTTAACGGAATAGTATGCATTACGCCTGTAGGGCAGCGGGCATCGTCGTTTGATGCATCTGCATCATTACACGCTTTTGCAATATCCGTCCAACAGGTAATCGCATCACCTTCAGGCAAATTCACGTAAGATTCTTCTGGGATATAACACGCACTGACAACGAGCGGTCCTGGCACAATACCAGACTTAACCGTTGTTCTTATAATACCATTTGCATTGGTGTTTCCGGTAATTTGCGTAAGTGAGGCTAGGCCTTGCTCATCTGACAATCTAAAGTCGACTCGCGCTCGTGGAATTGCAAGGTTATCTTCATCTACCAGTTTAAAGCTCACAACAGATTGGGTTGGTAAACCGCCTTCACCAGGAGGTAAAGCAATAAACTGATTAAACCCATCTTCTTCAGGTAAAAACTGTACCGCTTGTGCAAGCGCGCTATCCACTTCAATAATCGTTTCTTGATTTATTGGAGAGCTGCCGTTTTGGATAGTAACAGAAATTCTATCTTCGCCTTGGCAACCTTTAGCACGGTATGTAGAACGGGCGATACCATTTGAGGTATTTACCGTTTCATCTAATTCTGCAAGCGCAGGGGTCGCTGCGGAACAAGCAGAGCTAAATGCAACTTCAACAGCGCTATTGATTAATGCCCCATTCTGATCCTTTAACGTCACGGTAATAACCGTGCTTCCGCCTGCGGAAAGCTTTTGTTGGACGCCATTACTATCAACCAAACCATTGTCAATCGTAACATTCAACTGAGCAACACCAACATTAAAATTGATAGCCTGAGTGACGTCAACATAATCTGGAGAGTTTACGGTAATAGTACCTGCGCCGCCTTGGTTACCAGGCTGAAACTTTAGGATTGCAATACCAAAAGAATCCGTTAACGCGGTGCCTGTCGATGGTAAAATAGTGCCTAACGTAGTTTCAGCGCTAATTAACGCGTTGGCAATAGCATCACCAGTTTGGCTAGATGTCATTTTGATGAATATGTCAGCCGTCTCGTTTGATGATACTTGATTGACGCGGGTACAACCAGCAGCGATCGGGTCTATCATTGCCTGATCTCGATTATCATCCCAGCCTACAGGACATTTACTTAACAGCATAACCTCAAGTTTTGCTGACGCAGTGACATTACCGTCATCACCACCACCTTGAGAGGTAAAATCAAAAGATCTCGTTGCACTATTGCCACCTTGAGTGTAAGACGCTGTAATACGTCCAGCGCCTACAGTAGCCGTTACTTTTAAGGTAATTGACGCTTTACCCTCAGCATTTGTGAGAACAGACCCCGAGCTGGGCTCCATCGTTGCAAATTCATCGCTCTCAAAAACGACTCGACTATTTGCCAAAGGGCTACCATCTTTTGTCAACGTGGCAGTGATTACTAGAGGAGATGAAGATGAAAGTGTATTCGTCAAATTACCACTAGTATCCGCTCCAGAAAGCGTAATGGCATAAGTGCCATCGCTACCATCATCACCATTACCATTATCTGTGTCTTTTTGGATACTGCCGCCGCCACCGCAGGCGGTCAGTAAGAATGCTAGCATCAGCATGCTAAAGTAGCGCATCAAGGGCATTCACCTTTCTCCCTAGCTAAGTTAATTTTATTATTGCTCAATAGTAACTCAATTTTAGCGATAAAATCACAATTTTTTATTAGATTAGGTAGATTTTCTGTCGTGAAATGCTGTTCATCTGCGCTAAGCCTGTTAAGCTTTACGGATTTTAAGATACATAGTGTTAGGACAATGTCAGAAAATCAAAAAATGGGCCTAACGGCGCGCATTATGATAGGCATGGTGTTGGGTGTTACATTAGGTCTCACTCTTCAAGCCATCCTAGGTAAAAACAAAGAAATACTGATTCCTTTAGGTCTCTTTGACCTTCCTATTAAAGGTTTTTTCGTTGACGGTTTATTCCACATAGGTGGGCAAATCTTCATTGCAAGCTTAAAAATGCTTGTTGTCCCTTTGGTGTTTATTTCCCTTGTATGTGGCACATGTAGCCTCAGTGATCCGAAAAAATTGGGCCGCTTGGGTGGAAAATCTATCGGCTTGTATCTCATTACAACAGCAATCGCAATCACGGTAGCAATCACGCTCGCACTACTCATTGCACCGGGCGGTGGCGTTGAAATTCCAAGCAGCGCGTCATTTGACGCAAAGCAAGCGCCAACACTTGTGCAAGTCATCATCAACATGTTCCCGACCAACCCAATTGACGCCATGGCCAACGGTAACATGCTTCAAATCATCGTCTTTGCGCTGCTATTTGGTATTGCTATGGCACTAAGCGGAGATGCCGGTGCTCGCCTAGCAGCCGTATTTGAAGATTTAAATACAGTGGTGCTTAAGCTAGTGACATTATTGATGAATGTTGCCCCATATGGCGTATTTTGTTTGATGGCTAAGTTGTTTACAACCATCGACATGGGGTTGATTGCCGAGCTCGGCAAATATTTTATGGTAGTACTAGCAGCGCTGCTAATTCATGCATTCATTAACTATTCAATCTTATTTAAGCTGTTAACGGGTTTGAGCCCAATCATCTTCCTGAAGAAGATGAAGGACGCGTGTATGTTTGCTTTTAGTACCTCAAGCTCAAGTGCGACGATGCCTGTCACACTAGAGACTGCGACTAAGAAGCTAGGTGCACATAACTCAGTTGCTTCTTTCACGATCCCTCTGGGTGCAACCATAAATATGGATGGCACAGCTATCATGCAAGGTGTTGCAACGGTCTTCATCGCTCAGGTATTTGGTGTAGACCTCACCATCAATGACTATCTCATGGTTATCTTGACTGCTACTCTTGCCTCAGTTGGTACAGCAGGCGTACCTGGTGTTGGTTTGATCATGCTTGCAATGGTACTTAACCAAGTTGGATTGCCTGTTGAAGGTATCGCGCTTATCATCGGGGTGGACAGACTGCTCGATATGACAAGAACAGCCGTTAACGTCACTGGTGACTGTATGGTGACTTGTGCTGTCGCTAAGTCTGAAAACGAATTTGATATTGATGTTTTCAACGACCCTGATGCTGCAAAAGAACTAGAAGAAACCACATCTAAAGCAAAAGCGTAATTATCAATAACGCAGCTAGTTATGATAGCTGCGTTATTCTCCTTAATAAACCAACTCAATACTCTCCTAGCGACATATCTGTTATCCATACCCTTTTCTTCATTGGCACTTTTTCCTGAGTATAGAGTAAGATTAAACAGAAGATTCTCCGTGCCTATGCATATGAGTACGTTAACAATAGCAGGATTTGGACGTGTAGTTATCGGTAAGTCTTTCTCATCTCAAAGCTAAGCAACTTATCTAGACATTTGCTCAAGCTGAATCCAGTTCAACAAGTACATTGTTGTGGATAAAAAAACCGCGCTATCAAGCGCGGCTTTTATCTTAGTTAACGTATTAGAATTGGTATGCAAACTTCACGTATGCTTGGCGACCAAGGATACTGTGTGTTTTGTTATCAATACCCATAGATTCTGAAGGGGCAAGCGGCGCTTCCTCATTAAACAAGTTAGACGCCCCCAGTGTTACTGTCAGCTTCTCTACTCCAATATAACTGACGCTTGTATCAACCGTAGTCCAAGAATCGATTTCATACTTGTTACCGTCACTGTCAGCAAGATCTTTGTAAGAATCGACATAGTTTACGCTGATATTTGCAAGCCAATCGTTTTTAGCCCAGTCCATACCCGCCGTCCAGCGGAACTGTGGATGCTGGTATTCTCCATTGAGATCTTCTGCAACATTGAATGTGTTACCTTGATCGTCACTTTCAAACGATTGCTCTTCAAAGTTAAGTGCGTAAGTTAGATTGTAATTGAACTTAAATTCACCCAATTCACGAGTAGTTAACGCGTAGGCTAAGTTGACATCGAAACCGTCTGTTTCGCGACCACCAATGTTAACAAAGGTGTCGTTAATAGTCAGAATACGACCAAGTGTGCTACCTTGATTAGGCGCACGCACCACCAAATTAGGATCGGTACCACAACAATCAACTAACTTTTGTGCACCAATTTTCTTAATGAGATCTTCCTGATCATAGTTCCAGTAATCCACACCGATACTAAAGTCATCGGTCGCTTGCCACACAACACCTAAGTTGTAGTTTTCTGACTCTTCTGGTTGTAGATTTTTGTTACCGGACACAATCGCAGTGTATTCATACGGGCTGCAATCATCATCAGCGCCAGTTTGGCGACAACGCTCGCGGTCTATCACACTTGGTGATTCGTCTGTTCTACCTAGATGTAGCTGCACAAGAGACGGCGCTCTAAATGCGGTACCCCAAGAACCACGAACCACAAGGCTATCAAGCGGTGACCAACGGAATGCTACTTTTGGATCGGTTGTTGTCCCAAAGTCGCTATAATCTTCATAACGCAATGCTAATTGCAGCTCTAGCGTATCTAGCACTGGCACGCTAAATTCTGCGAATATCGCGGTATTATCGCGGTCACCATTTGCTTGCGTTGCTTCTGTACCAAAGATTTCACCTCTGATATATTGGCTATCTGGATTATCTTCGATTTTCTCGTAGCGATGTTCAAAACCAAACGCTGCAGCAACGTATCCTGCACCTAATTCAAACAGTTCACCTGAAATGGTACCATCTAATGATTGCATGGTTGATGCACCATAACGTGTAGTCGTGGTCTCAAAAAACGCCAGGCCTGCTTCTGTATTGGTACTTGGTTCAAATGGGTTCCAAAGACCCTCGTCAATCGCTTGCTGCGCTCTTAGCTTGTTAGGGAAACCATCAAAGCCTTTTTCGACCGCACTTGAACGAATGGCTGAGTAGGCGACTTCCCAAGACCACGCATTCCACTCACCACGAGCACCAAGGACTGCGCGGTAGTATTCAGAATCGACATCTTTTTTACGGTTACCGATATCAACCGTACGACGACGCATTGAAATATCTACACCATGCAAGAAATGGTCTGGATCGTTAAATAGTGGATGGTTTGGGTTATCACCATCCATAAATAGTTCTGTAAAGCTTGGACTACCTGCACCTTGAATGAAAGTTGTAGAGTGCTGTGCCGAAATTTCTGCAAAACCTTCAATACCGTCGGTGATTTCTTGTACACCGTTATAGTTAAAGCTAATACGCTCTGTCGATGGAATTGCGGTCATGTGTGGCGCGTAGTCGTAGCGACAAATATCACCAATATCTAAAGCAGGATCGCATTTATCATTACCCCATACGTCCGTAAAGATAGTCTGTCTTACCTGAGTGCCATCGTCTTCAACACGAACAACAGGTAATCTCGCCCACTGCTCGTCTGTTAACATGCTTCTCATTACTTCAACACTACCAGGAACACCAGCAGAACTTAATGAGTTATTACCACCACGAAAACGCTGATCAGCAGATGCCGTATAGTCACGATCTGCATACGTTAAGTGACCACGTTTGAAATAATCGAGTGAGAAATTATGGTGGCCATTTTGTGTTGACGAACCCCAAAGAAGGGTAAAGTTTTGCTCTTCGGCACCACCATCTGCGGTGTCAGAGATTTTACCTGCAACTTCAAAACCGTCGATATCATCACGAAGAATGATGTTAATAACACCAGCTACCGCGTCAGAACCATAAGTTGCGGAGGCGCCATCTTTTAGAATATCGATACGCTTAACCGATGAAACAGGAATGGTATTTAAGTCAACAAATGATGTTTCGATATCTTTTGCAAACGGGCTCACCGCAACGCGACGGCCATTGATTAGTACAAGCGTCGATGATGCCCCTAATCCTCTTAGAGCGACACTAGAGCCACCATTTGCTGTGTCATCGCTGGAGTTACCTTGTGTGCTAAAAGTACCAGTACCCGATACAGGTAACTTTTGCAACGCACCAATAAGGTCAGTTGATCCCGTTGAGGCTAGATCAGCAGCTGATAAACTTTGGATTGGTGACGGACCTTCTAGGTCTGTTCTTTTAATGTGAGATCCTGTTACTTCAATACGTTCAACTTGCTTCGTTTCTTCAGCCTTAACTTGTTGATTCATGCCGATTAAAACGGCGATAGAGAGCGCACTGAGTGGTAATTTATAGGTCATCCTGTTTCCCCTTAAGTTGATAATTACACTGTAGTTTTTTTAATAATCCAGCCATTATTAGCACACCATAGAAACTTTAACAATGCATTTATTTAACATTAAGTTTCCATTTTGGGGGTCTAATGGCAGAAATTCACGACGAATGGATATTGTTGTTTGTCAGTATCAATTATTGTGTAAAGTGGGATTACAGGCAGGAGAAGCGTTTTACGAATAGCTTCAAAAAATTGATAAGACGCCTAAAAACTGTACCAAGCCTGATTGATTAACTTAGACTAAAGTTTAAAGACGTCAATCCTTGTGTTATAACTAATTAACTTATAACGCCAACCAAGGTTGCACTGACTTTACATCCGCAGAATCTGCAAAATGCGTATTGTCATTTGACCACGCTTTTGGAACGGTGATTTGACAGACTTGCGATTCACACTGCATTGTAGCGTCGATGACGTTTTGACTTCTGCCAAAGGTCACAATGACTCCCTGTTGCTCAGGCAGCAAAAATGACAGCAAGTTTTTAATAAAGAAGCCCGATAGATCAGCCAGTAGTTCTTCAAACTCCATTTGCATTTTATAAAGATCAGATTTACTCAACGATGTTGTATTAAATAACTCAGCTTCAATCTGCATTTTTAGCTGGCAGTCCGAGTTTGCGCCCTTCGTTTCAATCACTACTTTTGCTTTGTCTTTGTCCAATTCTTTGTCAAATGGTAGCAGGAGTTGCGCTTCATCAGTGTACGACAAGGGAAAGCTCGCTTCCTCGGTCACAATATTACCCGTCGTGATTTTACACGCTTGCATACTCACTGTATCGACAAGGTAAAAACCCACACGTGCAAACTCAAACTCGCCTTTATTGACCACTTTTAATCTGTCGTAAAAGCTATCGTATGCAAAGGTGACCGTTTTAGCAGAGGCTATCGCGCTCCAAAGTACCATCGTCAGGACTAGCACAATCTTATTCTTCATCAAAATACGCTCGGTTATGTCTTATCATGTCGTTAAGTTCATTCACGTAGTCTTCCCCTCTCTCTGAGTAACTTAACAGACCGCTCGTTAATACTGTTGCGTCAATCGGTGCTTTTTTAGCTCGCAGCTCTGCTCGTACCGAACGCAAATCTCTGTAAGCATTATTGGTGTTGATATTTCTAAAGTAAGACTTGACCGCAGCTCTTACCGACTGAAATGCTCTCACTTCATGATCGGCCGCATCTTCTCGCCGCTTCGGCACCATACCGCAGCCTTTGGTGTAACACCATTGACCAAAAAAGTTTAACCCAATCCGTGCAAATCGTGACGTGCCCCAAGCTGACTCATTGGCTGCTTGCATCAGTGCCAGTTCTTTAGGGATAATATCTACTCGGCGCAATGCTCTTTTGAGCGAAGATTCATTAATGGCTTCGCCTTTTAAATCATACTTTGTGAAAATTGTCGCGACCTTTTCTATTTGTTTGCGTGTTAACGGCGCGCCGGATTGCAGCATCATCAGGGCGATTTCAAGCGTTGCCCGTTGCTCTAAGATCTGTTTATTTTCGGCTTCTACGTGCGGTTTAATAAAGTCGAAAAACGCCGTTTTCTTTTCCTTAATGTCACGAATGGCTGAAAAATTTGGTAACTTTACGCTATGGAGTGGCTTTTCAGGCACTTTAGGTACAACCTCTGCGCCCGTATCCTCTTGATCTAAGGTAGAATCTTGAGGACTTTTATCTTGGATAAAAGGATAAATTAACGCCCAAATGGTCACTAGGGCAACAATGAGTTTAATCAGTTTAGCTTGCATACTTCTCCTCGCAGTGGCGTTGTTCTGGAAACGGAGTCTCTTTCCCTAAGTCTCTAAGAACTTTTCTCAAGCCCGCTCAATAACAGTTTTATTCTGTTACTATAGTTTGATAGGGCGTTGATAAATTGCGCCAAAATAACAGTATTCAAAAATAGCGGCTGATAATATCAAAAGCCGTAATTAAACGCGAATTTTCGTTCAGTTATCGTACATAGTTTAGACGAGTTTAAGATATAAAGAAAAAGGATTAGAAGTATGACGGCTAACGCTTGGCAACAGCGTCTGCTATCGCAGCAAAAAAATCGGCCAAATGACAATCGTTCTGCATGGCAAATAGATCGTTCTAGGATCATACATGCCGCGGCCTTTAGGCGCTTGCAAGCCAAAACCCAAATTATGGCAATCGGCGTTAACGACTTTTATCGGACTCGCCTAACGCACTCTTTGGAAGTATCGCAAATAGGTAGCGGTCTGTTGCGCCATTTAAGAAAACAGCACCCTGAATTTGAACACTTTCCTTCTACAAGTCTTATTGAAACTTTGTGTCTAGCACACGACATCGGCCATCCTCCATTCGGTCATGGTGGAGAAATAGCACTTAATTACCTTATGCGTGATCACGGAGGGTTTGAAGGCAACGCCCAAACCTTACGTATTGTCACTAAATTGGAACCTTATACTAAAGGTTATGGCATGAACTTAACACGCCGCACCTTGCTGGGTTTTATTAAATATCCTGCACTAATCGACGCGCTTTGGTATCACCAACCAACGCAAACACAAAGTCGAAAATATATACTGTCTAGTGATTGGCTGCCAGCGAAAGGTATTTATCAATGTGACCAATCGGTATTTGACTGGATCCTCTCTCCATTCTCTCAAAACGACCAAGTAAAGTTGCAGGAAACTGAGGTAAAAGATACTTTCCGTCGTAAAACTAAGTTTAAATCGTTAGATTGCGCAATCATGGAATATGCTGATGACATCGCCTATGCAGTTCATGATTTAGAAGATGCGATTGCAACCGAGACCCTTAACGAGGCAGCATGGCATGATTTTGCTCTGCCTGAATTACAAAAGTTAGACTCTCCTTGGTTAAAGCGAAACTTACAGCGCGTGAGCGAGAGTTTATTTTCAGAAGATGAATCGGATCGTAAAGATACCATAGGTGAACTCGTCAACCTGTTTATCGTGCACTGTAAACTCACCGTTCAAGACTCAGGTTTTAACTCTGCCCTACTTCATTTTACCGTTGAGATGTCCCCTGAATTTCAGGAAATCCTGCAAGTATTAAAAGTGTTTGTGTATCGAAGATTAATTCGTGAACCTAAGATGCAGCAAATTGAATTTAGTGGTCAGAACCTGCTTATTGATTTATTTGAAGTTTTTGCTAGTGATCCCATGCGCTTATTGCCATATACAACCCAAACATTGTATCAGCAAGCAACCGATGAAACGCAACAAATGCGCGTGTTAGCGGACTATCTTGGTGGCATGTCTGATGAGTATGCAAGAAAGACGCATAGACGCTTATTTACTGGAGAACTATAAACACTGTTCTTAGATCCAAAATTTAAGCATGAAAAATTCGCATACCTTGGCGATTAACTCATTCTTTAATTTTTCTTAAGCCTTTCTTAAGTATCGGCATATATGTTTCAGCGTAGCTTGATATTTTTCAGTTGGAGCATATATGCCAGCCAAAACCGTTGCGGTATTCGTGTTAGTCACTTCGATCAATCCTGCGTTTGCAGGTGACCCATTTAGCATCGACTCCCTTTGCAATAATAACGCTGAACATCGTAATAAAATGGCCCGACAGACAGATAAAGCAAGCCAAGACAAAAACATCAAAATCGAGTCTATCGAAATAAACTCAAACCCTATTTTTAACCCAGACGACCCAGAAACGAACTCTTTCCATGATTTCGTAAACTGGCTGCATATAGAAACGCGAGATGCGACTATCGCTTCTCAGCTCCCTTTTCAGGCTGGTGACCTCGTCAGCGAGGCCGATATTTTAGAGGCTGAGCGGATCTTGCGCGCTAAAAAATACATCAGAGAGGCGAAAATCAACTACGCCAAGCCTTGCAGCAGTGCCGAGCCACAGAAAATATCAGTGCAAACGTGGGACACTTGGAGTTTGCTACCCAGTGTCAACTTTGGCCGAAGTAGTGGAAACAATAAGTTAAGTTTGGGGTTTAAAGAAGAAAACTTGTTAGGGTATGGCATTAGAGCATCCGTAAAATACAAATCTGATCATGAACGTTCCGGTTACCATACTGTGTTGCAAATGCCTGCACCATGGCAACCGCATGCCATGATAACGGTGCAAGCAGATGATTATGATGACGGTCAAATATTTATGACTGACATTTATCAACCTTTCTACCAGCGCTCAAGCTCTTTGTTGTATCGCGCTTATGTTAATGCACAAGACCAAACGACTTCTATCTATCATAACGGTCAAACAGAAAGTCAGTTTCGATATAACGGTACATCTGCGCAGTTTGCTTATGGCCGTTTGTGGCAGCAAACCAATACCACCACACTAAGGTGGATAGCCGGTGTCGATTACCAAGATGTCAGCTACGACGAGCCACTCTTGGCCATAAGAAATAACCTTAATGACTTCAAGCTGTTAGCACCTTGGATAAGCCTTCAATATATCGAAGATAATTATATCGTGCTGCAGGATGTAGACTTAATCAATCACAGTGAAGATTTCAACCTCGGATGGTCACTTGCGGCCAAAGCAGGTATTGATACCGAAGCGGATGGAGTTGGCTCAATTTGGGAGTTTTCAGCCAGCAAAGCATGGTTATTTAATGATGATGTCTTATACCGATTTAAAGCATCAACCAATGCCCAAATCGGCACGCAGCAAGGTGATAGAGTATGGTCTACTCTCGCTGCAAAGGTAAATTATCGCTGGAGCGATAGTTTTGCTTTTTATGCTGATGTCATTGCCGCGTGGCAAAACGAGGAGTTTGCCGAGCGTCCTCTTGCACTCGGTGGAGAAGAAGGGATCCGTGGCTTCCCACAAAGCTACCAACAAGGTACGCAAACGGTCAAATCCTCATTCGAACTCCGTATGTACCCTAACATTAATATTTATCAGCTTGTTGATTTGGGATTCGTTGGCTTTGTTGATATGGGAAAAGCATCTGGGAATATTCAACACCCTAATATCAGCGATAAAACGCTAGGCAGTGTAGGACTCGGGGTCCGTTTATATTCAGCGCGTTCAAGTAACGAAAACGTAGTACATATAGACTTTACTAAACCATTGAGTAACTATCCTGAAGTTGACAGCTGGGAACTTGGTTTATCAGTGGAAACTCACTTTTAAATAGCGCTTCAAAGGGTCAATGTAAAGGTGATGGTGCTCCCTTCCAACACAACAGTGAGTTCCGCGTCAATGGCTTCAGCGAAGGCCCTCGCAATAGGCAACCCTAAGCCAAAGCAATCATTCGCGCTTCTCGACTGGTCGCTTTGCCAAAGTGGCTCAAATAACTGTGCTAAATTCACGTTTTCGAGCTCGCCTGAAACCTGATTGCTCACTCGAACATTTATCCCATCCGTCGCCCCTTTTTCAACGACGATAAGTGCTTTAGAGTTCTGTACACGATGACGCTTGGCGTTTTTTAGTAAGTTACCAATAATGCTCTCGACCGCCATTAAGTTTGTCTGAATTGGACATTCTGCGTGAGTAGTCTGGAGCTCAACGTCATCAAAATTTATCTCACCAATCGAACGATTGACGACTTGCAATACATCAACCTCATCTTCTTTAGGTAGCTTTATCTGTTCGTATTTATGTAGCAACATCACATTGGTGACGATGTTTTTCATCCGCTGACTTATTCTTAATACTTCTGGCACAAAGTCATCCGTCAATTCATTGTCTTCAGGGAAACGTGAAATGACTTCCGCCAAATTAATGAGCTCCGTAATGGGCGTTTTTAATTCATGCGAAATATCTGAGGTTAAGCGTTTTTCTCGCAAGTACAATTGTCTGTTTTCAACAATAAAACGGTTTAAGCTTTGCTCAACGGGTAATAGCTCAGAGACTGGTTTTTCTAATACTATCGTGTCTGAATCTTTAGAGAAATTTAGTTTGGCTATCTGAGCGTTCATACTATTCAACGGCGCGAGACCAACATCGACCGTTTTACGAACAAAGACGCGAATAAACACCACAACACATACGATAGTCACGATAAAAACGATATCAATGAGCCAAAGAATAAAGTCCAGCTCCTCCGACGAAGCCGCGTAGGCAATGACAAGTTCGTCGTCAAAAGATTTCTTTTCCCCTGTTAGTGTATGAATTTGCGGAATAAAGCGGGTATATATGATACGTCCCGCCCGACCGTCTGGTAGCGTTTCGCTTACCACTTTACTCTCACCAAGTGGTAACGACAAATAGGGTAACTCGTGTTGTGAGAAAAGATCTAAGCTGTCAGAACGTGCAAAAACTCGGTCGTTCAACCAGATTTGGTAGTATTCGGGTTCAATATTACCAGTAAATTCAGGTAAAAACTCACCAGAAAAGTGTAGTTCTAGATGATCTTCATCTTCAGAGACGAGCGCCATCAGCATGCCAACTTTTGTACGCATCGCTTTGTCGAATTGTGAGTCAATCCAAGAGTCAACAGCCAAATCTGTGGCGAGTAAAATGGCGACTACAACACCTGTAATGGTAATTGATAATGTTCTAACTAAGTTCCCTCGGATCGACTTCATGGTAGTTGCTCAACATAATATCCAAACCCGCGTTTAGTTTTGACCGGCAAACATTGTCCCAATGCTTTGACCTTTTTGCGTAGCGAAGAAAGGTGTGCTTCGATGGCATTTTTCGACACACTATCAAAATTGCCTGTTATATAAGTACTCAGTTTTTCCGGAGTAATAATCTTATTTTGATTGGTAAACAAACATTCCAAAATTTTATACTCATTGGGTGTTAAGTCTATCCGCTGCCCCGCAATTAACGCAGACTTTAGCTGCAAGTCAATGGTTAAGAAACCATGCACGATTTCATCACCATCTTGTTTAAATGCTCCTCTTCTCATTAGCGTTAATAGCCGTGCATGCAGCTCATCAAACGAAAAGGGCTTGGCGAGATAGTCGTCTGCACCACTTAATAAACCCAGCACTCGGTCTTCAGGTTGTGACTTTGCTGACAACACCAACACTCGAGTGTCATTCTTCTGCTGTCTTAGGGCTTTAAGTACACTTATGCCATCCAAACTGGGTAACATGATATCTAAAATAATTACGTCATAATGATCCATCAGCGCCATACTCAAACCACTAGAACCATCCGCCGTATCATCCACCGTAAAGCCCAGCTTTGAGAGCCCTAAGGTTAAGCTGCGACGCAATGATTCAGAATCTTCAATCAGTAACACATTCATAAATAAACCTTTGGCTAGTGCTTAATATCACATAGCTTAGTTGCTCAAACTTAAGATTCGCTAAAGAGAGCTTCAACTTTCGCTAATTCTGAAGGATGTCCTAAGCTTTTCTTAAGTTTCATCGGATAGGGTTGTGATAAGAATCACTAATTTAAACACTCTATGAACAAAGTACAATTTTCAACTCCTTATGCAAAACCTTTCGTGGTTTTTCTCCTTTCCGTGTTGCTGATTTTGACGCTTAGCCGTTTAGGACTATCGGCTTGGATGTTAGAGAGAATGACTGGTTCTGATCCTTTGACCTTTGTGATATCAGGCCTGCGAGTTGATTTGAGTACTACCGCTTATCTTGCGATACCGCTCTTGTTGTTAATGGTCACGCACTATTTTATGCCCAAACCATTGCAGCCCTTACTTGCCGCGCTAGTAAGGGGATATATTGCATTGGGTATTGTATTTGTCCTACTACTCGAAGCTGCAACTCCTGCATTTATTTTGCAATACGACATCAGACCAAACCGTTTATTTATTGAGTATCTGATTTACCCCAAAGAAGTCATTTCAATGTTGTGGAGTGGCCACTTGGGCACTGTGATATTCACTCTACTTTTATGTACTTTGGCTTTAGTTGCCACCTTGAAGTATTTTCCTCGCATTGGAAGTGAAGTACCATCAAAACGAAATATGGCTATCTCTACTTTTTGTAGCCTTATCTGTTTAGTGTTGTTGGCGCGAGGCACTCTGGGCCATAGACCGCTTAATCCTGCAACCGTCTACTTCTCACAAGATGCATTGGTTAATTCGCTGACCATCAACTCTGCTTACAGTGTTGCGTTCGCAGCAAAAAATATGGGCAGCGAAAAAAGTGCCAGTGCACTTTATGGTTCGTTATCCAAAGAAAAGATTATTGATACGGTAAGAAAAGCAAGTTACAGACAAGATTTTATCTCAAATATACTTCCTACCCTAGCCATCAATCCAGCGTACCATCAGGGTCAGAAGAAAAATTTAGTGATTATCTTAGAAGAAAGCTTAGGCGCGCGTTTTGTAAGCTCGCTAGGGGGAGCAAATCTAACCCCAGAGCTAGATAAACTGTATCAAGAAGGCTGGGGGCTGGAGAACCTATACGCAACGGGCACCCGATCGGTTCGTGGAATTGAAGCCGTTATTACCGGCTTTGTACCCTCACCGTCACGCTCCGTTGTTAAGCTTTCAAAGTCTCAGCAACAGTTTTGTACGTTAGCGGATATTTTAGCCAAAGAAAGCTATACCACACAGTTTATTTATGGTGGCGAAAGCCACTTCGATAACATGAAAAGCTTCTTCTTAGGAAACGGCTTTCAACGTATCGTTGACTTTGATGATATTGAAAACCCAGAATTTGTTGCGTCTTGGGGCGCCAGCGACGAAGATCTGTTTAATCAAGCGGATAAAGAACTAACTCAGCTCAGTGAAGAAAAAAAGCCATTTTTTAGTTTGATCTTTACATCTAGCAATCACGACCCGTTTGAAATTCCTGACGGGAAAGTAAAGCTACCAACAAATCACCAAAGTGATAAGCCCGCACGAGATCTCGCAATCAAGTACGCCGACTATGCGCTCGGGAAGTTTATTGATAAGGCCAAGCAAAGTCGTTATTGGCAGGATACTGTCTTTTTAGTCGTTGCAGATCATGATGTCAGGGTGTATGGATCCGAGCCCGTCCCTATCAAGTCTTTTCATATTCCAGCCGTTATTTTGAATTCAGACTTTAATCAAAAACAAGATAAAAGATTGGTCAGCCAAATTGATTTACCTGTCACTTTGCTTTCTTTAATAGGGGTTGAGCGCCCAACACCTATGCTTGGTTTTGACTTAACCAAACAATACCCAGTGCAAAGAGCGATGATGCAATATTACGATAATTTTGCCTACATTGAAGATGACAAAGCAGCCATTTTGATGCCTGGCAAGAAAGTGAGTTATTGGCGATATGACACGGCGACTAAGACGCAAAAACCACTGGTGAATATAACTCACTCTGCTGATTTGAAAGAAAAAGCACTATCTCATGTATTATTTAGTAACTTGGCCTACCTGGAGCAAATTTATCGATTAAAAGACTAAAGCATAAGGTTACCTTAAGTATTTCTATAGAAAATAAAGATAACTTAGTTTTTATTTTCTAGTCAGGAGTTCGATATGTTTAAATTTTTAAAACATATCTCCCCATCAGGCTATACTAGCCTGATGGTTCTCGCCACACTATATTGCACCATTGCTTTTAATAGTCTCTTTTTTATCAAAGTATTTAATGTTTCTACAATACAGAACTGGTCTGATTGGCTATTTTTAGTGTCTGTCCCTATCTTGCTGTTTTTCATCACACTGTTACTATTTAGTTGGTTCTCTTTAATCACCTTTGTACGGCCTTTTTTATTCATTACAATTGTACTATCTAGTGTGCTGCTGTACGCATCAATAAACTATGGTGTCATATTTGATAAAAGCATGATGCAAAACATTATCGAAACAGACACCGGAGAAGCATTTTCTTATCTAAATATAAACATAACAATTTTTGTTCTAACTTTCGGATTTATACCTGCTTACTTATTTACAAAAAACAAAATCAAACAAACTCTTAAGCAAAGAATAAAAAGCTTCCTTTCGATTAATTTCATTTCAATTACATTTATATCATTAATATCTTTTACATTTTATCAAAACTATGCATCCGTTGGCAGAAACAATAAGGAAGTCGCAAGCTATATCACACCGTTTTCATTTTATATTGCAGGATATAAATACTTGAGAGATAACTATTTTTATCCTCCGTTACCATTTCGATTACTAGATAAAACGCCTGTTTTGTTTCCAAAATCAGGAACTAACATTACTGTTATCGTTGTTGGCGAAACCGCACGAGCGAGTAACTTTTCACATGGAGGCTATGAAATCGATACTAATGAATACACCAAAAAAGACGGCGTAAAATATTTCAGTAAAATGTCATCTTGTGGCACAGCGACAGCAATTTCAGTACCCTGTATGTTTTCAAGACTTGATAGAGCACAATACAATAGCCGTTTGGCTCAGAGCCAAGATAATGTACTTGATGTGATCCACAGAGCCGGCGCCGAAGTGTTTTGGATAGACAATAATAGTAGTTGTAAAGGTGTATGTAGTCGGATCGAGAATTACCAGATTGATACCAACAGTGATAACCCGCTGTGTGACGGTAAATATTGCTTTGACGAGGTGCTTATCCCATCACTCATGACTACAATAAGCAAAGCGAAAACAAACAATATCGTTGTTGTCTTACACATGATTGGCTCTCATGGACCAACTTATTATCGTCGCTACCCCAAAACACAGCAAAAATTTATCCCTGATTGCCAACGCAGCGATATCCAAAATTGTACTCCAAAAGAGTTACTTAACACTTATGACAATACCGTCGC
The DNA here is from genome assembly GCF_002208135.1 of Pseudoalteromonas piscicida. Taxonomy (NCBI): domain Bacteria; kingdom Pseudomonadati; phylum Pseudomonadota; class Gammaproteobacteria; order Alteromonadales; family Pseudoalteromonadaceae; genus Pseudoalteromonas; species Pseudoalteromonas piscicida. Next base: position 1,374,045 of record NZ_CP021646.1, on the reverse strand, counting down.
CTATACAGATTTAGTGTTACACAAGATCATTGCACAACTGTCTTCGCTAGACGCAGAAACAGTCAACATGCTGTATGTTTCCGACCATGGCGAATCGCTTGGTGAAGCCGGATTATATTTACATGGCTTTCCATATCGTCTAGCACCTAAAGAGCAAACTCAGATCCCGATGATCTACTGGAGTAATCGCCTAACCAATAAAAACTATAGTGGTTGCATTGACGCTGTAAAACAGCAACCCCTTTCCCATGACAATATTTACGATACGTTACTTGGCTTAACGCAAGTTAATTCGAAAACCTATCATTCAAAAAATGACATATTCGCCGCCTGTCGAACTCAACTACTCGCAAATAATGGAGAAATTAATGCATTTTGATAACACCAATAAGCCAACGGGAGCAAAGCGACTATTGCTGGCGCTTGGACACTCATTTAGAGCGTTCAATTGGCTCACAAAAAATGAATCCGCCTTTCGGCAAGAGCTTATTCTGCTGCTGGTAACCATCATTTTGCTGTTTACACTTGAACTTTCACTCTATGAGCGAGTCATGTTGTTTTGTGCAACGCTGTTTGTGATGTTTGCAGAGATAGTGAATACCGCGATTGAAGCAACGATTGACAGAGTGGGCTTAGAGATCCATCCACTGTCGGGACTTGCCAAGGATTTGGGCTCTGCTGGTGTATTGATCGCGATTATCGTTTTTATCTGTATCTGGGGTAGCTGTTTATATCAAAACATCTAGAGCCTATTTGCCTAATTGCTAGCCGGAAATGGCGAATTAAGCTTATGTTTGGATAAAAGAGAGTCCAAACATAAGCTTTGGAGCGAACCCATTACTTCCTTTTACGCTTAGCTCTTGTTCCTAAAATACGTTTTTTGTCTCTTTGTTTCTTAGACTTACCAGAATTGCGGCGGGTGTCTTTAGGCTCTTTGGTTAAATCAGGTTCATAGCCTGGCAGCCATTGCGGCGCAAATCGCTCATCTAGGAAAATTTCTATTTCTTCTAGCAGCCACTGCTCATCAATACTCACGAGCGAGATAGCTTGGCCGTTTTGTCCAGCACGACCACTACGGCCGATACGATGCACATAGTCTTCGGCAACATAGGGTAACTCTGCATTGAAGACATAGTTTAGTGAGTCAATGTCAATACCACGAGCAGCTACATCCGTTGCAACCAAGACGCGAATTTCACCTGATTTGAATTGAGACAGCGCTTTATCGCGCGCGCCTTGGGATTTATCACCGTGAATAGCCGCGGTTTTAAGACCATCCTTATTCAATTCTTTTGCATAGCTATCGGCACTATTTTTTGTCCGAGTAAAAACCAATACCTGATGCCAATTGTTTTTGCCAATCAAGTGGGAGATCAGTTCACGTTTACGGTCTTCGTCTACCGAATAGAAAGTTTGCGTAACTGTGCTTGCGGTACTGTTCTGGGTTTCAACACCTACTCGCTTAGGGTCGTTCAACCAAGGTTTTACTTGGGATAACACTGCATCGTCAACCGTAGCTGAAAATAGCAACGTTTGACGCTTAAGCGGCATCGTACGCATGATCCGCTTAATTTCCCCCATAAACCCCATATCTAACATGCGATCTGCTTCATCGAAGACCAAGTGTTGAATATTCTTGAGTGTTAATGTGCCTTTGATTAGGTGGTCAAGTAAACGCCCAGGTGTCGCAACCACTACGTCAACACCCGCTCTTAAGCGCTTTTCTTGCGGGCCAATATTTGCACCGCCATGTAAGCACACGACACCTAAGCCTGTATTCGCCACTAACTTTTCAGTATGCTCTGCAACTTGCTGTGCCAGCTCTCGAGTCGGCGTTAGCACCAATGCCCTAACCAATTTCCCACCTTGCGCGCTGCCTATCAGCATGGAGTGCAGAATCGGTAGCATGAAGGCGGCAGTCTTACCGGTTCCAGTTTGGGCACTTGCAATTAAATCACAACCACTGAGCAGCAGTGGAATACTCTTTTCTTGAATTGGTGTGGGTGACGCAAACCCAAGCTCAGTAATTACGCTTAATAGCTCTGGGTGAAGTTGTAACTCGCTAAATGTCATTGGAGGTCAGTGTCTATTATCAAAATTGTGCGGATTATAGCAAAGGATTGTAAGGAAAAAACTGGGAGATAGTTTTATTAAGCTAAACAAGTAAAGGTAATTAACTGATACTATTTTAAGAATCTAATTAAAGCAAATAACTCATTATTAGATAAAAAAGAACAAAACTATTTATAGCTCAGACTTGACAAACACCAAAACTGAAACAATATTGTAAACCAGGTTAACCAGAAGTTTTCCTGTTTAAATATTATGATTATTAATTTAAAAAAGGATTTAATATGAAATATCTGTTTTCACCTGTCATTATGGCAGCACTTTTGTTCTCTAGTTTGACCTTTGCTATGAATGATAATACTACAATTTATCTCACTGAAAACGGGATTAAAGGAGTTATCCAAGCTCAACATAGCGTTAAAACAGAGTCGTTTAATCAGAAAGGCATGCATTCTCCAATCGAGTTTTCAGTATCCAATGACTTGCTTGATACTATTTCCGCATCTATCAAATATCAGGGCAATCACTATGCTTTGATACTCAATCAAGTTAAAAAACAAGTTAAGATAACTGGTACTGATATCAATAATAAACCTCTTATTAATACCCCAGCACTTCGTGCCGACATAAAGAATATGCTACACGACGTAGAGCTTAATAGTGGTTTGATTATGAAAAGCCAATCAACTCTAGATAAGGAGTCGAAACTTGCACTCTTAAAATTCTTCGAATTTTTATCTACCTATCCATTAGGTGAAGCAATTGATCAGCAAATAGAGAGCAAAATCAGTGCACAAGATTGGACCGATCTCTGTGCGTATATGGGTAAATCAAAGACTGCTGTTTGGGATATTACTAACTCGTCTGTAAAGACAAAAAATTATATCGTCGGTGGTCATGGCTTTTGTGCAGCTAGATGTGGTGCGGGTTGTCCAATGTTTGGTGATGGTCAATATACCCAAGATTGCTTGAATCACGATGCCTGTGCCGATGTTGAAGGTGAGCAACTAGGTGTATGTGGTGACGAATGGACTTCAGCCTCAGACGACTTTTGGTTTTCTCCTGACTGTACAACTCCACCACCCTCATTACGTTAAAATAATAATTTTTGGCTGGTATGCTGTTTTGCAAGCGAGATAACTACATCCATATAGGCAAGGAAAAAATTAAAAAAATTTTGCTATTTAGTTGTTCTAAATGAGAAGGTTTTAACGCAATTAGCATCGGATATACGCCTTCAAATTGAGGATGTATTAAGTGAAATCGGTATTATCAGCTTAGGTTAATCTATCGGGGGCACAATCACCTGAAATGACTAATAAGGAAATATTCATGTCACGACAAAGATTGAAGCTATTAACGATAAGTCTTTGCTTAATAGCCTTTACACCTTTGCTTGGTTTACTTCTTGCGGAGCTTATCTCTGAAATTCTTCACTGCCATGTTGCAGAAAGTGCTAGCTCAGATTGTATTGTCGCCGGCTATGATTTTGGTATGCCACTAGCAATTTTATACACAGGTGGTTGGGTAAGTATGATTACGGTCCCTGTTGCGGGCTTGGCAGCTTTAGTTTGTTACATCAAATACCGTGATGCAAAACTAAATAACAACCAATAAAAAAGGGGCTTAACGCCCCTTCTATTCACATCAACCTGATTAGATTGCTGCGTTTCTGAATTCTCTTACAAATTGCTTAACAGGCATATCGTTACAACGTAAGTTGCGAACCTGTTGGTTATTCAAACGTAGGTGATTAACGCCGTGACGTACTGCATCTAAGCATAACTCAGTTGCTGTATCTGCTTTTTCAGCGATTAGCTCAACTTTCTTTTCTTGCTTTTTCGAGCGCTTTGCAACTTTTGCAAATTCACGAATATCTTCACCATTACAGTGGATGCTTGGTGAGAAGCGAGAAATAAATAGGCCTAGTGATGCAGCTTCTTTACGTGCTGCACTGAAACCTTGCTCTGCAGCAACAGCACATACTTTCGTCGCTGGTGATGCGTCAGCTTGAGTAAACTCAACCTGTGAAGCGAAAGCCGTTGTAGAAACCAAAGAAACAAGACCAAAGAAAGAGAGAGATTTAAGCATAATATACCCCAATTGAACGATTCGGCGCGGATTATAATTACAACGACGAATAAGTAAACAGCTAAATCATGCAATCTTGGTTATTTAATGATCTATTTACACTCAGCTAAAATCCTCGTTATGCTCACGCTAAACTTGTGCAAAATTTAACAACTGCCAACAAGCTTATCTGCTGACTAAAGAAGTAATTTCATCCAAGCGCTGATCCTCTCGTTTTTAAGTGATAAACTTTGCCAAATAACAGCAAGAATCTAAAGAGAGCGCTATGAAAATTGTTTCGTTTAATATAAACGGCCTTAGAGCTAGACTGCATCAATTACAGGCATTGATTGAAAAACACCAACCTGATGTCATTGGGCTGCAAGAAATTAAAGTCCATGACGAAGCCTTTCCTGTCGATGATGTAGAAGCACTTGGCTACCATGTTTATTTCCACGGTCAAAAAGCACATTATGGTGTTGCACTACTCTCCAAGAAACCTGCAAAAGCAATCCAAAAAGGCTTCGCTACGGATACCGATGAATCACAACGTCGCATGATCAGCGGTACGTTTGAAAGTGATTCAGGTAACGAAGTTATTGTTATGAATGGTTACTTCCCTCAAGGTGATAACATCAGCCATGAAACTAAATTTCCGTATAAAAGACAATTTTATGCAGATCTCATGACCCACTTAAATGATTTTGCCGATCCTCAATCTAACCTTGTTGTCATGGGCGATATTAATATTTCTCCACTGGATGCGGATATTGGTATTGGTGAGCAAAACCGTAAGCGTTGGTTAAAGACAGGTAAATGCTCCTTCCAACCAGAAGAACGCGAATGGTTACAAACGCTGCTGGACTGGGGCTTTAAAGATACATTTAGAGAACTGGCCCTGATGCAACCGAAAAGTATTCATGGTTTGACTACCGCTCTAAAGGGTTTGATGATAACCGTGGTCTGCGCATAGATGTTGTTTTAGCAACCGCTCCATTAACTGCGAAATGTATCGAAAGCGACATAGATTACGAATTGAGAGGAATCGATAAGCCCTCAGATCACGCACCAATTTGGGCTACTTTCGACATTTAATTGCCCATTTCCCCGCCGAGGCTGTGAATACAGTGCTCGGCATAGGTCAAAATCACCAATTTTAAAAACTGGATAGAAACGTGACGTTTATCGCTGCCCTTGGGTTATTTTTACTCAGTTTTAATCGCAAAGAATATCAGCAATTACTGCAAGTGCCCGCCAGACAAACCGGCGTATTAAGTTGTGCGGTTGTCCTCACGCTACTATGGCAGATAAAAGCAGGTATTTTACCTGAATTGAATATCCATATTCTTGGAATAACAGCAGTAACGTTAATTTTGGGTTGGCGGCTAGGTGCGTTAAGTGCGACTTTAGCTTGTCTCGTCCATAGTTACTTTAGTGCTTTTACCTTGGTGGAGTTTGGTAATTTTTGGCTGTTCACCGCACTGATTCCTGTTTACTTAAGCTATGGACTTTTTGCCCTTTGCTATCACCATCTACCGCGGCACTTTTTCGTTTATATTTTTGTTTGTGCGTTTATTTTCGCAGGTACGGTGGGCTGTTTAAAGATACTCCTAAGCGCATTCTATTATTATGCAATCGATGCCTATACTTGGTATCAGTTGGCGGATAATTATCTCCATTTTGCAGTGATAATGTGGTTCCCTGAAGCCATGTTAAATGGCATGGCTATCACCTTACTCATTACATATCGCCCACATTGGGTAAAAACTTTTTTTGATAGGGAATACTTAGACAAATGATCTCCCACTACCGCTGTCCACTATGTAAACTGCCTTTATATCAGGGTGGAGCAAGCTACAGTTGTAATAATAATCATCAATTTGATATCGCCAAAGAAGGCTATGTCAACTTACTACCCGTGCAAAATAAAAAATCGAAACAACCTGGCGACAACCAAGAAATGGTTTCGGCGCGTCGGGCATTTTTCGAAACCGATCATTATCATTTTCTACGTGACAGGCTTGCACAAATCGTCGCTGAAAAAGCGCCTTCCTCGCTGCTGGACTTAGGATGTGGTGAGGGCTTTTATACTCGTGAAATCGCAAACCACTGCGAGAATGCCAAAGTCTACGGGGTCGATATCGCGAAACCTGCAATCCGCTATGCCGCTAAACGCTATCCTCAAGTCGAATTTAGCGTAGCCTCCATCAAAGACGCCCCTTTTGACAACGAATTTGCAGATGTGATTGTGAGTATTTTCGCACCGGTTTTCGCCGAGGAGCTCGCCCGCTTGTGCAAGCCATCCGGCAGCTTGTTTGTAGTCTCACCTGGCGAACATCATCTATTCGAACTCAAGTCCCTAATTTATGACAATGTAAAGCTACACAAGGCACCTGAGACACCACAAGGGTTTGAATTGGGTGCACGGACTAAATTACAACAAACACACAGAATGGAGTTTGAGTGCGTTGAACACTTGATTATGATGACACCATTTGCATGGAAATTTAAGCAACAGCATATGGACAGATTACAAAAGATGGATCATATCGAAATCACGCTCTCGTTTTTGATAAACGAATATCAGCGTAAGTAGCCTGAAGTCAGATTACTAGTTACGAATGCAACGCTGCCTACTTGCTTGGTAGGCAGGCGAACACAAACTACAGATTTTCTTGCGTAAACGCTTTGTCCATTTTATCGAACATATCTTTAAGCAATCGCGCCAAATCTCTGTATCTAGGCTTTCTTGAAGACAGGGGCGAATCGTAGCCATTAGCAACCATCTTTTGATGCAGTTCTGTATACCAAGAATACAAAGCCGGATTTAACGGCGTTTCAGCTCTTTTACCAAGCCACAATAACCCTTGGACAGGCAGCGATAAAAAAAACAGTGCAATCGCGATGGCTTGCGGTAGATATTGGAAACCCAATTGGCTGGTCTGCAAAAACAAGGTAAACACCGCCAGCATAGGCATCGTATTCAAAGCAAGTTCTGTCGCCTTTATCACCCTAAATTCGGGGAACAGTGGTGCTAATTCCTTGCGCATAGGCCACTCTTTCGAGTATTGACGTCCAAGTTGCACTTGCGAAATAAGACTTTTTTGCATCATAACTCCTAGGTGCTAACTTTTATATAAAAAATGAGGTAAAATCGACGTCTTTACTGTCAACTATACCTTAGTCTAAATGCGTAGCTTATATGCGCTATAGGTTTAAGCTTAATACGCAATAACTGTTATTGTCAAAACGGAAAGTCATTATGTCATCTCAGCATGTTTTGGTTCTTAATTGTGGAAGCTCCAGTCTTAAGTTTGCAATCATCGATAACGCAACAGGAGAGGAGATATTATCAGGTCTGGCTGAACGCCTAGCTGAACAATCCCCACAAATTAAATATAAGTTCCAAGGCAACAAGGAAATCGTGCCCCTCAATAGTGGTGATGCGCACCAAGTTGCGATCACAACGCTTGTAAAACTCATCAAAGATCTCGCGCTAGATGCGAATCTCGTCGCTGTCGGCCATCGCGTTGTACACGGTGGTGAGCGCTTTACACAATCTGTCATTATCGATGACTCCGTTATAGCTGCTATCCAAGAAACGGCTAGTTTGGCGCCTTTACATAATCCAGCTAACCTACTTGGGATCCGCGCAGCCCAAGCCGCATTTGCGCATTTACCGCAAATTGCTGTCTTTGATACGGCTTTCCATCAAAGTATGGATCAAACAGCGTATCTTTATGCCCTACCTTATTCACTCTATCGTGAACATGGTGTTAGACGTTACGGTTTCCACGGCACCAGCCATGCTTATGTATCGGCGCAAGCCATAGAGATTTTAGGCTTAAAAGATAAGCCATCCCGTATTATCACCGCACACCTAGGCAATGGCTGTTCCGTTACTGCAATTAAAGATGGGAAATCAGTGGACACCAGCATGGGCTTGACACCATTAGAGGGGCTAGTGATGGGTACCCGAAGCGGTGATATTGATCCGGGCTTATTCTCGTTTTTAGTTAACCACCTTAACTATTCAACACAGCAAATTGATACCTTGTTGAATAAACAAAGTGGCCTTTTAGGTATTAGTGAGCTTTCTAACGATTGCCGTACAATCGAAGAAGCCGCGCAGGAAAACCACCCTCAAGCAACGTTGGCGCTTGATATTTTCTGTTATCGTTTAGCCAAACAAATTGCTAGCTTCTTGGTACCGCTAAGCGGTTTAGATGCACTTGTATTTACTGGCGGAATTGGCGAAAACTCTGACGTTATCCGTGAAAAAGTAGTCAATCAACTTAGCTTCCTTGGTATGCACATCAATAAAGAGAGTAACCTCAGTGCGCGCTTTGGTAACCAAGGTGTGATCACTGATGAGTCTCACTCTCCTGTCGCTATGGTCATCCCAACCAATGAAGAATGGGTGATTGCCAACGATGCTGCAACGCTTGCCAAAGGAGTGTCATGATGGGTCGTCGTATTATGCTCATTCCCATTTCAACTGGCGTTGGTTTGACGTCGGTATCTGTGGGAATAGTCCGAGCACTGGAACAAAAAGCAGTAAAAGTAAACTTCTTTAAGCCCATTGCGCAGCCTCGTAAAGATGAAATCGGCCCCGAAAAGTCGACGCTTATCGTTCAGCAAGGCTCTACTATTGCCCCACCCACGCCTTTTGAGCTGAGCTACGCTGAGCAAATGATAGGTGATGGTAAAGGTGATGACCTGTTAGAAGAAATAGTGGAGCGCTTTGAGGGCACAGTACAAGACGATGAAGTTGCCATCATTGAAGGGATGGTTCCTACACGTCGTCAACCATACGCTGGCCGTGTCAACCGCGAGATTGCGCAAACATTGGGTGCAGATATCGTGTTTGTCTTAACTCCGGGTAATGACTCTATCGACGAACTTGAAGACCGCTTAGAAATTGCTGCTGGCAATTATGGCGGTGTAAACCACCCTCGCGTGTTGGGCTGCATTTTCAATAAAGTGAATGCGCCGCTGGATGAAGATGGCAGAGCGCGTGCCGATCTGGTTGATCAATACAAACCAGAAGAGCTTGAAAACGAAATGAATCGTTTGGCATCCCTGCCTATTTTCAGAAAGCACCCATTTCAGCTTTTAGGTGCGATCCCATGGGACTTTGATTTAGTGGCGCCGCGCGTTATCGACTTAAGCAATTATTTAAAAGCCGAAATCATCAATGCCGGTGATATGGAGCACCGTCGTCTTCGCCGTGTTACTTTCTGTGCCAGAACGGTATCGAATATTCTTAACCACTTTACGCCAGGCGCCCTGTTGGTTACTCCTGGCGATCGCTCGGATATCCTCGTCGCAGCGTGTTTATCAGCCATGAATGGCACTAAAATTGGCGCCATATTGTTAACTGGTGGATTCAAACCAGAAGAGAAGATCATGACCTTATGTGAGCAAGCCATGGATACAGGTTTGCCCATCCTCGCGACTGAGGCTGATACTTGGCGCACCTCTTTGCTTTTACACAATTTCAATATGGAAGTGCCAAGCGATGATGAGCAGCGCATCGAGCGCGTAAAACAGCATAACGCCCGCCACATCGATGGCGAGTGGCTAGAAAGTTTGGCCAAAGGGGTCGCAAAAACCCGTAAACTTTCACCCCCTGCGTTTCGTTATCTACTGACTGATTTAGCTAGACGCGCTAGCAAAACCATTGTGCTGCCAGAAGGTAATGAGCCTAGGACAATTAAGGCGGCGGCTATTTGTGGTGCGCGAAACATCGCTAAAACCGTGCTACTTGGAGACAGAGAAGAGATTGAACGTATCGCCCAGCAGCAAGGTGTTGAGCTTAATGAGAACGTGACTATCTTATCTCCGGAAGAAGAGCTGCAAAAGTACATTGCGCCTATGGTTGAGCTACGTAAAAACAAAGGCCTGACTGAGGTTGTTGCGGCAGAGCAACTGCAAGATAACGTCGTTCTAGGCACCATGATGTTAGCCGAAGGCCAAGTGGATGGCTTGGTATCTGGTGCGGTAAATACCACCGCCAATACTATTCGTCCACCACTGCAACTAATCAAAACGGCGCCTGGCGCGTCGTTAGTGAGCTCGGTATTTTTCATGTTGCTACCGGACCAAGTGTTAGTATATGGCGACTGTGCAATTAACCCAGATCCAACGGCAGAGCAGTTAGCAGATATCGCTATTCAATCTGCAGATTCCGCTGCAGCATTCGGCATTGAGCCTCGCGTAGCCATGATCAGCTACAGCACAGGAACATCTGGACAAGGTGCGGATGTTGAAAAAGTGCGTCAAGCCACTGAGATTGCGCAAAAGAAACGTCCTGATCTCGATATTGACGGCCCGCTGCAATACGACGCCGCCATAATGGAAAACGTCGCACGTAAAAAAGCGCCCAACAGCAAGGTCGCAGGTAAAGCAACTGTATTTGTCTTTCCAGATCTAAATACAGGTAACACCACATACAAAGCGGTACAGCGAAGCGCTGAACTTGTCAGCATAGGACCTATGTTGCAAGGTATGCGTAAACCAGTTAACGACCTAAGCCGCGGTGCTTTGGTTGATGACATTGTCTACACCATTGCGTTGACTGCTATTCAAGCAACACAAATCGAAGAGTAGTCTTCATACTAAGGGCTCAGCACATGAGCCCTTTCCTTTTTGTACAACACATAATCCTTTCTTTTGCTTAGAATACGGGTAAACCCTCTGGTCTTTAAATTGACTTCACTATACTATAAAACAACCAATTGGTATTTTTGCGAAAAAGGGTTGGTAATGTCAAAGCAAACGCTGCAACTACTCAAACAAGAATTTACGATACACAGCCTTGATTGCGATGACGCCGTTCCGCAAGCGGTGTTAGACAGTGACATCTTTTTTATTGCCAAAACTGAGGATGAATTATCTATCGTCTGCGCATCAGATATCGCAGTCAGTAGCCTCGCAGCTGAAAGCCATTGGAGAGCATTAGAAGTTGTTGGCCCGCTGGGGTTTTCGCTAACGGGGATTATGGCCAATATTTCTGGTGTGCTAGCAAAATCAAACGTCTCTATTTTTACCTTATCAACATATGATACCGATTACATTCTGGTAAAAGAAAGCCAAATCCAGCAGGCGATGCAAGCGCTTAAAAAAGATGGGTATTTATTACTTTGATTGAACTATCACCACAAGTCCAATATCGGCCAATATCCCAAATCGCGAATCCTATTGCGCATATTCCAAGTCCTTTTTCTGGTAAAGTATTACCGCTAAGTACGCATCCAAACGCAGCGATTGCGTCAGGTATGTTAGGGATGGGTGTTTGCGTGCAAATGCACGTGCCTTTGTTGCTATCTCCTTGTAACGGAAAACTCATTCAGATCAGAAAAGATAACTGTGAATACATTCTACACGCCAATAACGGCTTAAAAATGTTACTGAGCTTAGAAGTCGGTCATGAATTTGCCAAACCTGAATACCTTAAAGCAAACTGCTTTGGCAAAACCATAGTAAAGCTTGGAGAGCCGCTATGCTTTTATGATATTCCTCTCAGCGAAGCAAAAACCATGGCCGCCATTGTGCTACTCAATGCACAAAAGCTTGGTGCATGTTATTATCCTTTAAAACAAGTATCTGCGGCCAAAGAGCCGATAATCACAATTGCAAGGGCGTGTGCTTTATGACAATCATCATGTATGGGATCAGCAACTGCGATACCATTAAAAAAGCCAAAAAATATCTTCAAGACAACAATATCGAATTCACCTTTCACGACTACCGCAAAGATGGATTAGACGAAGCATTACTCACCTCCTTTATTGATCAACTTGGTTGGGAAAACGTGCTAAACAAACGCGGAACTACTTACCGAGCGCTTAGTGAAGAACAAAAGCTGAGTCTTGATGCGCAGTCGGCGAAACAACATCTCTTGGCGGCGCCAGCCATGATAAAACGCCCTATTTTACAGCATCAAGGTCAATATCACTTAGGTTTTAAAGCTGCACAATACGACGAGATTTTTGCCTAATGAGCGAAGTAGTTAAGCTCGCACAGGCCCTGATCCAAAGGGCATCTGTTACACCGGATGATGCAGGCTGCCAACAATTAATGAATGAACGCTTGGCAAAGCTTGGCTTTACCATCGAAGAGCACTTCTTTGTTGACACTCTCAATACTTGGGCACGAAAAGGCGACAGCGGACCGCACTTTTGCTTTGCTGGACATACAGATGTGGTACCTGTTGGTGACGAGAGTCAATGGCAACACCCGCCATTTGCCGCAGTGATTGAAAATGACATGTTACATGGCCGAGGTGCTGCAGACATGAAAGGTTCGCTTGCTGCAATGCTCGTTGCAACGGAGAGGTTTATCGAAAAGCACCCAAACCACAAAGGGTCATTGTCTTTTTTGATAACCTCTGATGAGGAAGGCCCTTTCGTGAACGGCACAACTCGAGTGGTGGATTTATTAGAAGCCCGCGACGAAAAAATTGATATGTGCTTGGTCGGTGAGCCTTCATCGCGTCATGAGCTCGGCGACGTAGTAAAAAATGGTCGTCGCGGTTCACTTACCGGACACCTAAAAGTGATTGGTAAACAAGGTCACGTTGCTTACCCTCACCTTGCTAAAAACCCCATCCACTCATCTGCAGCTGCGATTGCTGAACTCAGTCAAACCGAGTGGGATAGAGGTAATGCGTTTTTCCCGGCAACCAGCTTCCAAGTTTCTAATATCAATGGCGGAACAGGGGCTGGCAATGTGATACCAGGCTCCCTACAAGTACAGTTTAACTTTCGCTTTAGCACTGAAGTGACAGCCGATGAGCTCAAACAGCGTGTAATTGCTATTCTAGACAAGCATCAGCTCGATTATGAACTTAATTGGATACTAAATGGTTTACCGTTTTTAACTGAGCCAGGTCCATTGCTCGATGTGACGATTGCAGCCATCAAAGAAGTGACGGGTAGGCAAACCATACCCGAAACATCGGGTGGCACGTCGGATGGCCGATTTATTGCCCAAACTGGATGTAAGGTGATTGAGCTTGGCCCAATCAATGCCACTATACATCAAGTCGATGAATGCGTGAGTTGCAAAGACCTAGATCAATTAGCCTTAGTCTATGAAAAGATCTTGGAGAAGTTACTTGCCTAGTAACTATAATCTTACAAGCGCTGAATGTAGCGCTTGTGGTGTCAACGAATCACATCTGGCTTTTTACCATGGTCGCCATGTGCATAGCGCCATAGTTTCTGATCTTGATGCCCTCTCACAAGCTGCAAAAAAAGCAGGTTTTGAGTTTTACATGGCGTCCGCATATCGAGGATTTGAAAGGCAAAAAACGATTTGGAATAGCAAGTTTGCGATGCGCCGCCCTGTTTTTGATATCACTAACCAAGAGATAGAACTGAGCAGTCTCTCAGACATCGACAAAGTAAAAGCAATTATGTTGTTCTCCGCCCTACCAGGTGCTAGTCGCCACCACTTGGGTACTGATTTGGATGTATTCGCCAAAAACCTCGTACCGAAAGGACAATCACTTCAACTAGAACCATGGGAATACCAGCAAAATGGGCATCAGCACGAATTTTCGCTGTGGCTTGATGCGCATTTAGCAACTTTTGGTTTCTACCGGCCTTATGACTGTTATCGTGGGGGAGTTGCTGAGGAACCGTGGCATATTAGCCACCAGCTAACGGCATCAAAGCTTGCCACGCTGCAATCCGTTGATGCGCTTGATGCCGTGCTTAAACGCAGCGATATCAAAGGTAAAGGCGCAATACTGGCGAACCTAAGCGCGCTACATCAGCAATTTATTATTAATGTAGCGCAGCCATAACGACTAATCCGACCTTAGGTTGCTTAGGTTAGAAACTAAAAGCGTTATTTTTTTTGTCGTGGATAGCATCAAGCCTTGCCAGTAGGCTTGAGGTATCAAAACGGTTGCCGCCCAGCGCTTGAACATCCGCATAATATTGGTCCACTAAAGCTGTAAGCGCCAAATTTGCACCGTTACTTCTCGACTCGTCTAGCGCAATGCCTAAATCTTTTCTCATCCAATCGACAGCAAAACCAAAGTTATATTCACCCGCTAACATAGTTTTATAACGATTCTCCATCTGCCAAGAGCCAGCAGCACCTTTGGCGATAGTTTCAATCACCTTTTCACCATCAAGACCTGCTTTCTTAGCAAAGTGCAAACCTTCTGCGAGCCCTTGCACCACGCCCGCGATACAAATCTGATTGACCATTTTACACAACTGCCCAGCACCAACCTCTCCAATTAATTGGCTAAAACGAGCAAACGCGGCCATGATTGGTTGTACTTTAATAAAAGTACTTTCGTCTCCACCTACCATCACCGTCAACACGCCATTCTCTGCACCGGCCTGACCTCCAGATACAGGGGCATCAAGAAATTCAACTTGTAATTTCTTGGCTTCTTGCGCTATTTCACGGGCAACTTTTGCAGACGTTGTAGTATGGTCAACTATCACCGCTCCCGGCTTTACTCCCGCTAATACACCACTTTCGCCATATACGACTGAGCGTAAATCATCATCATTGCCAACACACATAAACACAAAATCACAGTCAGTCGCTGCATCTTTAGGTGTAACTGCAAAGTTGCCAGCATACTCAGCTGCCCATTTTTCGGCTTTGCTGGTGGTTCGATTGTATACCGTGACTTGGTAACCTGCCTTTTGCAAATGCCCAGCCATCGGGTAACCCATGACACCTAATCCTATAAATGCGACTTTCACTGACATATTTCTGTCCTATTTCGTTGTTATCTTAATAAGAATGGAGTTTTTATACCCGACCACCTCTGTCATAGCAAATGAAAAAACCGCTTTGATACCGAATAACATGAATAAATCACACGGAGCCTGAAAGGATGGAGAATATTTATCGTTTTAGTGCACAACTTATTGATGGCCAAGTTTTGCCATTGCAGTCTCTGGCGGGAAGACCGCTATTGATCGTTAACATTGCGAGTAAATGTAGCTTTGCTCCGCAACTGTCTGCACTTGAAAAGCTGTACAGCAAATATAAACCTTTTGGGTTTGAAGTATTAGCTTTTCCTTGTAACCAGTTCGGTCGCAATGAACCACTTGAAGATGAAATGCTTAAAGAGTTTTACAATACGCATTTTAATTTGAGCTTTAAGATCTGTACTAAGACACAAGTCAACGGACCTGATGCACACCCATTATTTAGCTACTTAAAATCTCATACCCGTGGTATCGCGCAAAACCGCGCAATTAAATGGAATTTTACAAAGTTTCTAATAAACTCTGAAGGCATGTTAATATCTCGATATGCCCCAAGAACTAAACCAGAAACGCTAAAGTCAGTGATAGAGAGCCACATTAATCATGAGAATCGCCCTATTCAGTTCGCAAAACTATGAAGTGCCGTTTTTTGAGCAAGCCGTAAATACCTACTCAGAACTTGATATAAGCTTTATTAGTGAGTCACTCAATGAAAAAACGGTTTCGCTGTGTCAGCACTATGACGCGGTTTGTGTATTTGTAAACGATACTGTAAATGCACAAGTGATTGATAAACTGGCTGACTATGGCGTTAAAACCATCGCCCTACGCTGCGCAGGTTTCAATAACGTTGATATTCAACAGGCAAAACAGCGTGACATAAAGGTTGTCCGTGTTCCAGCCTACAGCCCAGAAGCGGTTGCAGAACACTGTATCGCGTTGATGCTAACGCTCAGCCGCAAGACACATAAGGCCTACAATCGAGTTCGAGAAGATAATTTTGATCTCAACGGCTTACTCGGTTTTAATATTTATAATAAAACGGTTGGTATCATCGGCTGTGGCAAAATTGGCCAAGCCTTAGTCAGTATCTTAAACGGCTTTGGTGCCAATGTGCTGGTTTATGACCCAAACATTGGAGAAGGCCCCTATACTTTGGTCTCTCTAGATATCTTACTAGCACAATCGGATATTATTAGCTTGCACTGTCCGCTTAATGAATATACTCATCATATTATTGATGATGCTGCGTTTGCCAAAATGAAAGCGGGTGTGATGCTTATTAACACCAGTAGAGGCGCGCTGTTAGATAGCAAAGCCTGTATCGCCGCGCTCAAGTCTAAACGCCTCGGTTACCTCGGCTTAGACGTGTATGAGCAAGAGTCAGAGCTATTTTTTAAAAACCACAGTGAAGAAATAATTCAAGACGATGTTTTCTCGCGTTTGGTCAGCTTCCCCAATGTACTGGTTACTGGACATCAAGGGTTTTTTACCAAAGAAGCACTAAAACAAATTGCAACAATAACCTGTGAAAACCTCGACGCAGCAAGACTGGAACAGCCGTTGATAAACCAAATCGTCTGACTTCAGAACCAAAAAAAAGAGCACTCAATCATGATGTGCTCTTTTGGTTACTTCAAAGTCGGGGGGAAGTAATTTGATTTATGCTTTACTCTTCAATTCAGCCGTAACCTGAGCCAAACCTACTTCTGAAATTCTCATCGTGATTTCTTTTTGCTTAGCACTCAATAGAGAAATACCTTCAGCAACCATGTCATACACTTTCCAGTCTCCATCTTTGCTTTGACGAAACTTAAAATGCATATCTATATCCGGTTTTGATTGCTCTCTTATTACTACCTTGACCGTCGCAAAATCAGCACCATCAGAAATCGGTAATTCTTCAAACAACACGTCTTGACCTTTGTACTGCAAAAGCGCGTTGGCATAAGTAGCTACAAGATAGTTATCAACTGCACCGATAAACTCAATGGCTTCGTCTCTTTTTAACCCTTTGATATGTTTACCAAGCAATTTAAAAGATACAAACTTTACGTCAATGTGTGGCATCAAACGACTACGTACTATACCCTTCATCTGAGTTTCAGTTGCCTTGCCATCTTGATTAACCGTTTTTATGTCAGTAAATAGCTTATCGCCAACTTGGTTAATTAATTCATAAGGTGTGTCATTCGCAAAAGCGAAGCCTGAGAAGACGAGAAAACTGAAAATAACAAGTAACTTTTTCATTGTTTAATCCTTATTAAACTGATGGCACTAGTCTATCCAATTTGACGAGTGCAAATAAACATATCAATTCGCACTAAATTGATGCTCCTTCGACATCAATTAACGCAATGCATGACTTTTCCTTGCGATGACAACGACTCTTTATGAAGTCGTGATGAAGAGGTGTATTGCTGTCATTACAAGGGCTGGAGGGAAGTATACGGTGTTCGAACGATGAAAAATGTCAGAAATTGTATCAATTTATTTGGACGCTGAGCCTAGCGAATACAGCCAAGCTCAGTATTGTTGCGTAAAGGAGATAAATTACTGTTGCAAAGGAACACTAAAGTTTCATATCTGCCGCAAAAAACGTGATGTTATCGTTGCTTTCTAGCTTTTTCAACGTTTCAATTAACGCATCATGCCGTGGTGAGATAGATTCAAGTTGCTGCAACGTAATTTCATTTTTTTCAAGCTTTTCAGCCAGTGCATTTCCAATGAATGCCATTCTCTGCTGCGCACAAACACTATTTGAAAGCCAACTGCCACACAAAGAAACGATCCCTATATTTGGCGCTTTCTTCATTAAGACGTGTTGCTCAATAGCAGGCAACCCGGCTAAGCAGCTTACTCGACCACAAAATATCAAATGTGCAATTAGTTGTTGGGTATGTGTCCCTGTTAAATCTAGCGCGCCTTGCACCTCTGCGGCACCAAAATGAAGCTGCATTGCATCGGCTAAGCCTACAAAATCAGGTTGGGTATACACTAGATCCGCACCCAGCTTTTCAAGCAGCTTTTTATGTTTGAACTCGGAAGATGCCACCACCCCAGACCCAATTGTTTCGCAAATTGTATTGCCATTTGCCCTACCGGATGATGAGCAGATTCGATTAAAACCGTATCACCAACATTTAATTGCAGCTTAAATAACGCAATCAAAGCACACATAGCAGGCGCGATCACTGCTGAAGCCAACTTACCATCTACATTTTTTGGCAATACAGTGAGTGCATGACTTGGCACCAAAGCAAATTCGCTCATCGTGCCTTGCTCTCGAATGTCACCATGCCAAAAAACCCGTGTACCAGGCTCAGGGAATCCCGTTTTGCACGCTTTTTCAACAACCCCCACAGCATCCACACCAAACACTCTATTCGGTGTTTCTTCACAGGGACAATTGGCCACTTTCGTATCGATAAAGCTTAAACCAACGTGTTCAACTTTGATCAAAACCTGATCATCCGTTGCCTCAGGTAAATTAATTTCTCCCTGCTCGAAGGTAAGTCCATTTATGTGATTGAATCGGACTGCTTTCATCATATGCCTTTGCGTTATGTTAAAAATAAAGTAGTGAGACTAAATTCATTAAACCATTGTTAGCATGTTGCCACAACTTTATTAGTGTAAATATGCCCCTCGCAATTCCAATTGTTTAGTGTCACAATGGCATCAGTCTCAGTGAACTTTCTCGCATTATGGATATTAGCAGCAGATTATTAATCTTTTTAGACGTTGTGGAACGTGGCTCCTTTGCCAGTGCGGCGCAACTGAGAAACATTGATCGTTCTGTCATTTCTAAGCAGATGACTAAGCTAGAAGAAGAACTCGGTGTGAGATTAATGAATCGTACAACTCGTTCTTTCTCGCTCACCTCTGCAGGTTCAGAGATGGTAAAAAAAGCGGAAGAGCTAAGGCTGCTGCTAAACGATACTCAACGCATCGCACAGAATTATCACACCGAACCTAAAGGTTTGCTTAAAATTGCCAGCTCTACCGTGGTGGGCCGACGCTATGTGCAACCTGTTATTAATGACTTTCAGAAACGTTTTCCTCATGTAGAGGTTGAGCTTAGGCTTGAAGACAGACTCGTGGACTTAGTGGGTGAAGGCTTTGATTTAGCTTTTCGTGTCGGCGAGCCTAAAGATTCATCGCTTATCGCTCGCAGAATTGCACGCAATCGATTATTGATATTAGCAAGCCCAACGTTCCTAAAAACGCATGGCACACCAAGTTCGCTTGAGGCGCTCAGCGAATTACCTGCTGCAACCTACGCCAGTGATGCATTAAGGTTTACCAGTATCACCTATCAAGACGAGCAAGGCATCGAACAACAAATGCCTGTAAGGAGTATCTTTAGAACCAATGATGGAGATACATTGATGGAAAGTGTACTGTCTGGTACCTGTTATATTGTTGCACCCGCCTTTCTAGTCGGCAAAGAAATTACTGAAGGCAAATTACAACCCATTTTAACTAATACTAAACTAGTTGATTTTGCTGCGATGTATGCGCTCTACCCTCATCGTGATTTACCGGTCAGAACACGGCTCTTTTTAGATGCATTCAGGGCATATATCGGTGAAGAGACACCAATATGGGAAACAGAGATCCCTGGATTTGAGCAAATGTATGGCTTCGTCCCACCAAAACCCATGTTAACCTTCTAGTCGACAGCAGTTTATTCGTATGTATGGGCAGCAAGTTTTTTGCCGAAGAAAGCTATTGACCTCAACCGTCTAACCTTTTCATCGCACCTTTCACCATATTCTGGGAATTAATCCATTTTACGCATTCACTTAGCGAGAGTGGTTCACAGATCTGAAAGCCTTGAATATAAGGACAGTCCAAGCTATACAAATACTGCAAGCAGGCATCGCTTTCAACACCCTCCGCAACAATACTGCAGTTCAATTTACGCGCCAAAAACATACTCGTTTCTACTATGGCTTGATCTTTTTCACTTTCATGACTTAGCCGTACAAATGACCCATCTATTTTGATCTGTGAAATTGGTAACTCTTTTAAGATAGAAAATGAAGAAAAACCTGTCCCAAAATCATCAATACTGACCGCAAACCCCATATCAATTAATGTTTCAATTAGGCTTCTCGCCTTTTCCACTTCTTCCATCACGGTGCTTTCAGTAAGTTCAAATACTATATGAGTTGGCTCTACCCGATGAGTATCCAGTAGCATGGCAAGGGTGTTAATTAGATTCTGCTCTGCGAAGTCTTGGCAGGAAAGATTGATATGCACAACCAACTTGTCATCAATTTCAATCAATATTGCGAGGTCTTGGAATACACGATTAATCACAAATGCACTCAGTTGCTTGATCAAATTATTGCGCTCCGCTAACTCAATAAACTGATCTGGCATGATCATTGTGCCATCGGGCTGGGGCCATCTCAGTAGCGCTTCGACTCCGTGAATATCACCGCTTTGAGAACACACTATCGGTTGATAGTAGAGTGTCAATTCACCACGAGCGAGCGCTACTTTGAGGTTAGCCAACAGCTGAAATTCGGCTTCGATTCCCTCATGGAGCTCTTCATCAAAGATGACGATGCTTTGCCTGCTATGTTTGGCCGAATACATGGCGATGTCGGCTTGCTTCAAAAGATCAAACACATCGAGTTGGCGCGATTGAGTCCATAAGCTTGCTCCTGCACTATACGTCACGTCCAGCTGCAACTCTTCAATTTCTATACCTGACTTTAATTCGCTCAGCAGTGCATTGTTTTGAGAGTAAATACAATTTACGTCTGTAACGTCCATTAGGATAATAAATTCATCGCCGCCCATGCGATATAACTTGCTACGAGGAAGCAGTGCTGCACGCATTTTGTGTGCAAGTTCCACCAGCAATTTATCACCAAAGAAGTGCCCTTTTGCATCGTTGATCTGCTTAAAGTTATTTAAATCAACCAAGATAACACTAAAGTCGAGCTGCTGATGCTTACGTTCATTAATGGCATCAATACAGCGCTGGCGATTCTCTAAATCCGTTAAAAAATCATGGTCTGCGTTATATTTGGCCTGCGTTGCAATTTCATTCAATTCTTGCAGGCTTGTTAGACTTAAACAATTCACCACAAAGACAAAAATGGAGCCAAGAAATAAGATTAAACTTAAACCTTGCTCAATGAGACTGGCGCTATTGTGATCGTATAGGAAGTAAGCAAAACTCAAATATCCGAGCTCAAACAGTGCCATAAGAATTAACAACACTCGCCACCCGACCGAAGCAGTTAATCGACATATTTTAAAGGCCGGAGAAAAAGCTAATCCCATGATAAAGCTGCCAGCTAATACTAATATAAGTGCAATCAAAGGAGTCATCGTGCATGGAGTACAATGCTTAAAGTATAGATTATAAATCCGCCCTTGCTCGGGACAGGCAAAATTATTCAACAATTGGCAGGGAATAATAGTAGCGGACTAGGCAGCCCGCTCACTAGGTCGGTTGACCTTGACTAAAAGTTAATCTGCACTTTTTAGAATTCGGTAAAGCTGATCTTTTAACCACAGCCTTTTTTTCTTTAGTGACTCAAGGTACTCATCACTCGAATGCTCTACACCATCTTCAATTCGAATAACTTCATTGTCCACTTCATGATAATCTTTAAATAACTTTGAGAAATGTCCATCAGACAGTTTTAAATCATGAATTCTGTCTTTAAATTCTGGGAGTTCTTTAGCTAAGCTGTGACGTTCAATGTTCATCGTTTTATTCCCATAAATAGCCATATACACGAGGTTAAGATAAAAACCCAACCCCAATTTAACGTTTGCGTTTGAGAGTAGACCTAATCAATGCGCCGATAGTGACAGTGATTTCGAATACGTTTTTTGAAGTTACTGTCTGATTGGGTCTGTTTCCATAGTACGCTGCTACCTCCCGTGAGTATTGATCCAACGCAAATCACTTCCAGTTATAGACAACAAAGTTTTTGTCGTTTCTTTATACTGTTCGGGATACAAAATCGAGGACCTTTGACCACATTCTTAGGGTTTCTCGCAAAGTCGCTAGCCGCCTAGATGCAATTGTTGTAAAATGTCGGCGTTTCTAAGCAAATCTATCTAGCAACTTTTGAGGAAAACCTGTGAGCGAACAAAAACAGTCTCTTAGTTATAAAGACGCTGGCGTTGACATCGATGCGGGCAACGCATTGGTCGAAAGAATTAAAGGCGTAGTGAAAAAAACTCGTCGCCCTGAAGTAATGGGTGGCATTGGTGGTTTTGGTGCACTATGCGAACTCCCAACCGGATATAAAGAGCCTGTTTTGGTTGCTGGCACTGACGGTGTTGGTACTAAGCTACGCTTAGCTATCGATTTGAAAAAGCACGACACAGTAGGTATTGACCTAGTTGCTATGTGTGTTAACGATCTTATTGTCCAAGGTGCTGAACCCCTCTTTTTCTTGGACTACTATGCCACAGGCAAGCTAGACGTTGACGTTGCAGCGGACGTAGTATCTGGTATTGGTAAAGGCTGTGAACTTTCTGGTTGTGCACTTATCGGTGGTGAAACGGCGGAAATGCCTGGCATGTACGAAGGTGATGATTACGATATGGCTGGCTTTTGTACCGGTGTGGTAGAAAAGTCTAAAATCATTGATGGAACTAAAGTTGCGTCAGGCGATCAGCTCATTGCACTAGGCTCAAGCGGTCCGCACTCAAACGGTTACTCTCTAATCCGTAAAGTACTAGAAGTATCTGGCGCAGACACTAACGCAGAGTTCGAAGGCAAAACACTCGGTGAGCACCTGCTAGAGCCAACACGTATCTACGTAAAACAAATCTTAGCGCTATTAAAAGAAGTCGATGTTCACGCTCTTTCTCACATCACAGGTGGTGGTTTCTGGGAAAACATCCCTCGCGTGCTTCCTGAGTCAGCAAAAGCGGTGATCAAGGGTGATAGCTGGCAGTGGCCTGCAATCTTCAACTGGTTACAAGAAAACGGTAACATTGCAACTCACGAAATGTACCGCACATTCAACTGTGGTGTTGGCATGATCTTAGTCGTTCCTGCTGACAAGCTTGAGCAAAGCCTTGAAATCTTGAAAGCACAAGGTGAGAACGCTTGGCACATTGGTGAAATTCAAGACGCCCAAGCAGGTGAAGAGCAAGTTGAGATCTTAGGTGGTGCCGAGTAATGGCACCCACTCGCCTTGTTGTTCTGATTTCTGGTAGTGGTTCAAATTTGCAAGCAATCATTGATGCTTGCAAATCTGGCTATATTCAAGGTGAAATTGCGGCCGTTATTAGTAATAAGGCGGATGCGTATGGCCTAACCAGAGCGCAAGAGGCTGGTATAGCAACATCTGTTTTAGATCACAAACAATACGCTTCTCGTGAAGAGTATGACGTTGCGCTTGGTCAACTAATTGATAGCTTTACACCAGATTTGGTTGTATTAGCTGGATTTATGCGTATTCTAACTCCAAACTTAGTGCAAAAATTTAGAGGAAAAATGTTGAACATTCATCCTTCTTTGTTGCCTAAGTATCAAGGGCTGAACACCCACCAAAGAGCGATCGATGCAAACGATGCTGAACATGGTGCTAGCGTTCACTTTGTCACAGAGGAGTTAGATGGTGGTCCAGTGGTCTGTCAGGCCAAGGTCGCTATTCTTCCAGATGATACGGCAGAGTCACTGGCGCAGCGTGTGCATAAGCAAGAACACATTCTTTATCCTTTGGTGGTCAAATGGTTCAGCGAACAAAGACTAACAATGGAAGCAGACTATGCTGTTTTTGATAACAAAACCTTACCAGTTCAAGGTGCGCCGTACCCAGAAAAATAAAAAATGGAGCGCTGTGCTAATTGGTATTAGCGCTCTACTTTCCACCTCAACATTTGCAAACTCACTTACCGAATATCACGCCGAATACCAAGTTTCACGCAAAGGTGAGGTTCATGGTAGTGCCACGCGCGACCTCACAAAAATAGCGGACGCAACCTATGCAGTACGTTACAAAAGCGATATTGAATGGATGATTTTTTCGGACGTTAGAACCGAAGAATCACTGTTTAAAGTCACCGAGCATACCGTAAGCCCGCTACATTACAGTATGACCCGCGAAGGAACTGGACCAGATAAAAGCTACAAAATTAAGTTTGATCACCAAAACCAAGCGATTACCTCCAGCGAAGAAAAGTATCCACTGAAAGTGAAATGGCTTGAGAATCAGCAAGATCTAATCAGTTATCAAGTACAGTTGCGAGAAGACTTAAAAACGGGAAAGACTAAGTTTAGCTACCCTATCATAGACAAAAAAGGGGACCAGCGCAGCTATGATTTTGAGGTAGTCGGCGAGGAAATGATCACCCTACCTTTTGGTAACGTCAAAACCATCAAAGTTAAGCGCGTTTATGACGATAGTGATCGTCAAGCCATTGCATGGTTTGCGCCAAATTATGATCATATGCTGGTGAAAATGTACAAAGGCAAAGATGGTATGGAGCAATTTCAGATAGAGCTTAAAACCTACCAACCCAAATCAGAGAGTTGATAACAACATCGCTGGTTGACTAAGGCGGCTCAACTAAGCCGCCTTTGCTTACAAAAACTCAGTACTACACCTTCTCACCTAATTTGAATAAAGCAGACTCACCGGGCTCAAGCTTTTGCCACTGCTCATCGTTAGTAAGCGGTCGAGTCGCTATCACTGTTACAACATCATCTGGCGTGGTTTCTTTTTGGAAATCCACCACCATATCCGCATCGATTAACGTAGCCTTACCAAATGGGGCTCTACGGGTTATCCAATGCAGGTTATTGGTACAATACGCCAACACATAAATGCCATCAGTGATCAACATGTTGAACACCCCTTTGTCTCTCAATGTATGCGCTAGCTTTGCAATATACCTGAAAACCGAGACCATGTTTGACGGACGACTTGGATATTTCTCTCTTACTTTGTCCAAAATCCAACAAAAGGCAAGTTCACTGTCTGTATTCCCAACAGGTCGATAGAAGTCGGTTTTTAAGTCTTTATAGTCCGAAAGCTGACCATTGTGAGCATAGGTGATCTCTCTCCCCCATAATTCTCGAGTAAATGGATGCGTATTTTCAAGACAAGTTCGTCCCCTATTTCCCTGTCGAATATGGCTTATTACGGACACGCTTTTAATAGGATACGCTTTGACCAGTTTAGCAATTTCAGATTGGCAGCTAGGTTCGGGATCTTTAAATGTTCTGCATCCTTTCCCCTCGTAAAAGGTGATCCCCCATCCATCTTTATGAGGACCCGTATTACCACCGCGCTCTAATAAACCAGAAAAGCTAAAACAAATATCCGTCGGTACATTCGCCGACATGCCCAAAAGCTCACACATAAATCAATTAAACCCTAAATATCATAAAGTTATGATTAAAAATACAAATCAAAGACATCAAAAGGTCACACTTTGACTAGTAGCTCGACTTTCTTAGATCGCCATACTACTGAATTATTGGGGATAAGTTTAACATGTATCTCTGTGTCTTTACTTTTTTAAATTCAGCTACATTGAGAGGTATAATAGATGCGACTATTTCGAATTACTATCGGAACCGGACTCTTCTTATCTAGAAAGCGCTTTAATCGGTGCTTACCTTAATTACCACACCCAAATTAATAAATAACCTGAGCTTCGGATAATTAACGCCTTTCTAGCAGCCAGTTTTAGCGCTAACTGCGTTGAATTCACTTCCAATAGTCCGCTATTGGTGCGTAAATTCGCCTTACCTACCAGGATGTAGGTACCAGGGCAGTAGCAGGACGCGAGAGCGGAGTTATCCCCAAAACTCTCTGGCTAGATAAGAAGATAGTTTAAGGTTATTAAAAAGCAATGAGTTAGCTCATTCCTTATCCAAACCTCAGGTTAAATAGGTGAATCACTTAGACAAAAAGTAGATACGGGCTCTGGGTTACTTCGCAATATCTAACCAAGTGCCACCTGTCAGAGTATCCAGATCATGCGCTTTTAACTCAAAAACCGAGTTGGGCGTGCCTGCAGCAGCCCAAATCCGATCGTATTGCTTTAAATCGTTATCAATTATCGTCAAAACGGAGCTACTGTGCGCCACGGGAGGCACACCACCAATGGCAAATCCGGTTTTTTCCCGCACAAAGTTTGCATTCGCTTTTTCGAGCTTTACATTAAGTGCTGCTTCAACTTTGTCCACAGACACTTGATTACTACCAGAAGCAATTATCAAGACCGCTCTTTCTGTATTCCCATCTTTAAATATCAGAGACTTGGCGATTTGAGACTCAGTGCAGCCAATCGCATTTGCAGCATCTTTCGCGGTGCGAGTAGAGTCTGCAAGCTCTGTAACGGTGAAGTTATGCCCATGGTTAGCTAGGAATTCTTGAACGCGTATTGAAGAGGATTTTAACGGCTGTGACATTCTATTGATCTTCCATGTTGTAGTAGTTTAAACCAATCTAACAGCTACTGAGCAAAATTCAAACATTCAACATGTTTCATACTATTTGTATGAAGAGGTGACCATTTTTAGAGATCAAATCGATCACGAGTCATTATTGAAAAATATCCGAGTATCCTATTAATGGAAACTCGGATAATGGGTGCAGAAAAAACAAAGGTATTGAGCAAGGTCTATATTGTTACCACATGCCATTGGTACGCAAGACTGACTATAGCCAGTGAGCATGCTAATAAAAAGTTAATTACTTCTTTTGAGCTAACTGAGCGAGACTCGCGAGAAAAATGTTTAGCATGCAATCTCATACCGAGTGGTTGCAATTCTTTTTCATGTTTAGGCAATGCAATTAATCCAGCAAGTAACATGACTAAACACAGCATGTAGCTACCTTGCACGATAAAAAATACAGTAAGTGAAAACGCGGTGATTGAAAAAATCCAAGAAATGAATTTAAACATAGCAGCTCCGTTTGCTATCAGTATTACCAGTTTGACTTTACGATCATCAACCTGATTAGTTTCTAATTTTAAAACGGAGTTTAGAGTTATTAGTTTAAAAGTACAAGCAGACTAAAGTATTAGCCCCTATTTTCGAATAATGCTCTCATGGACTCATAGAATGCCTCAGCCTTACGTGTTTGCAACGAATGCAGAGGTCTGACAAACCAAATGGGAATGTCGTCACTTTCGAGACAGCCAGCAATAATGGGTAATAACCCACCCCGTTTTAGGTTATCTCTTATAGCAATGTGAGATTTAACTGCAACACCATGCCAAGGAGGCGGAAGTCATATTGTCTCAGTTTGAAGTCGTAAAAAGGAGTTTTTGTATTAAAGTGTACAATTCAAGCGTTTGGCTCTTTTAACTTGAATGGCCGTTGCCAAGGTAAACATACGAAAAGTGAATTTGTAATTCGCTGATAATGCTAGGTATGCCATGGCGGTGAATATAGCTCGGTGCTCACCGCTGGGGTTTTGCTGGCGCTAAAGCCGCAAGCATGCAAACTGTGTTTGTCGCAGACCACCAAAATACGTAGTGGAGGTATGAGATTTGGCGCTGATATTATCTATACCTTGGTAGCTCAATGCCTAGATGGAGATATAAACACCGTCAGCGAGCTCGGCAAAGAGCTCGAATATCGGATAGCATTTGCTAATAAACAAGCGGCGCCATTAAAAGTCGTTTCTTAATCGGATGACTGTTTGATTGTTTGAGTACTGCCACAATGGTCAGTACTCGTTACTAGATTAACTTAAATGATTAGAAAAACCCCAAAGGACTCGTGCTATAACTCACTAAGAGGTTCTTGGTTTGTTGGTAATGATCCAGCGCCTTTTTGTGAGTTTCTCTGCCAATACCTGATTTTTTATAGCCACCAAATGCCGCGTGTGCTGGATACATATGATAACAGTTAGTCCACACGCGACCCGCTTCGATTTGGCGACCAAATTGATAAGCGCGATTCATATCCCGAGTCCACACCCCAGCACCTAAACCAAATTCAGAGCTATTCGCCAATTCCAACGCCTCCGCTTCGTCTTTAAAAGTACATAAAGAGATCACCGGGCCAAAAATTTCTTCTTGGAATACCCGCATTTGATTATGTCCTTTTAACAGCGTTGGCTGAATATAAAAGCCTTTGTGGTAACCCTCACCAAGCTCAGCTACTTCGCCCCGATTAACACTTCAGCCCCTTCTTTCTTACCAATATCAATATAGCTAAGGATTTTATCAAATTGGGCTTGTGAGGCCTGCGCACCAACCATGGTGTCCGTATCAAGCGGATTGCCGCGCTTTATCGCCTTCGTGCGTTCAATGACTTTGGCAATAAAATCATCGTATATATCTTCTTGCACGAGCAATCGCGATGGACAAGTACATACTTCGCCTTGGTTAAAATAGGCCAGCACCGCTCCTTCAATACACTTACTAAGATAATCATCATCAGCTTGCATCACATCGCTAAAGTAGATATTGGGCGACTTACCCCCTAGTTCCACCGTTGAGGGAATGATGTTTTCAGCAGCACATTTTAGAATGTGAGAGCCCACAGGAGTCGAGCCTGTAAATGCAATTTTTGCGATACGTGTACTCGTTGCAAGCGCTTCGCCTGCCTCTTTCCCGAAGCCATTTACGACATTAACTACACCATTTGGTAATAAATCGGCGATAAGTTCCATCAACAACAAAATAGACGCTGGCGTTTGCTCTGCGGGTTTTAGCACCACGCAGTTTCCAGCAGCGAGAGCGGGTGCAAGTTTCCAAGCGGCCATAAGTAATGGAAAGTTCCACGGGATGATCTGTCCTACAACGCCCAAAGGCTCATGAAAATGATAAGCCACGGTTGACTCATCAATTTCACCTATTGCCCCCTCTTGAGCACGAATGCAACCTGCAAAATAGCGGAAATGATCTGCAGCAAGCGGAACATCAGCGGCTAGCGTTTCACGTACGGCTTTACCATTATCCCATGTTTCAGCTACCGCTAGGTATTCAAGGTTTGCTTCTATTCGGTCTGCGATTTTGAGTAAGATATTGCTTCGCTCAGTAACCGAAGTTTTACCCCACGCGACCTTTGCTGCATGGGCGGCGTCAAGTGCCAGTTCAATATCTGCATTATTTGAACGCGGGATCTGACAAAACACTTCGCCATTAACAGGGCTAATATTATCGAAGTACTGGCCATCAACGGGTGGTGTCCATTCACCGCCAATAAAGTTTTGGTATTGCGATTTAAAGCTGACGACTGCACCTTCAGTATTTGGATTTGCGTATATCATTTTTACCTCTGCAACTTGTGTTATTTATTTGGGCTTCATTCGTCCCAGTTTTGTTTTTACTAAAATTTGACATTAGCCAAATTCACCTTTAAAAACTTAACTTAGGGTCTCGGAATGTGTACGCACAGTCCAAAAGTAACCGAGAAGGAGCGCATTGTTTGCAAATCTCTAAACATCGCAGTCGTATTGAACGCTTAGTCGAAAACAAAATAAGTTTTGCCGCCAATAACGTTGAGCTGAGCGTCTATGACACTTACGAAAGAACCAATAGAGTCAAACTCGCCTCTAATGAAGTGTTGTTTTGTGCGATGATCACAGGTAAAAAAGTGATGCACGTAGATAGTTGCGACTATCACCAACCCTTTTTACCTCATCAAAGTTTCGTATTGGCGCCAGAGCAAACTGTATTTATAGACTTTCCCGACGCCAGCTTATCTGCTCCCACCACCTGTTTAGCAATCGAAATCAGTCGAGAGAAAATTAATACCGTGAGCGAGAAGTTAGCGCTTTCACTTCCTAGTGATTTTAATTATCAAAAGCAATTGGTACACACTGAGCATAACTGGCAAACCCAGCACTGCTTGGGACGATTACTTCACCTATTCAGTGAGAATGAGGCCGAGCGGGGATACTTTATCGATTTGGCAATGGACGAACTAATTGCAAGACTACTACAGCAACAAAGCCGAGATCTGCTGCTAGGCGCAGTAAAACAAGCACCAGATCATAACGGTTTGTATCAAGCAGTGCATTATTTGGAGACTCATTTAGACGAGCCACTCGATGTAGAGAAGCTTTGTAAACTCAGCTGCATGAGTAGAAGTCGCTTTTTCACTCAATTTAGAAAGTCATTTGCGACCACACCACAGCAGTGGCTCCAAGCTAGGAGATTAACGGAGGCAAAGGCAAAACTAAAAGCAGGCATTCAGATCACCGCAATTAGTTTCGCGCTCGGCTTTAAACATCCAAGTCAATTTAGTCGCGCGTTTAAACGAGCCTTTAATATTACACCGAAGGACTATCAACTTCAGGCACTAAAAGTCGATAAAAACGACTGGTTACTCCGTTAGTCCAACCAAAGCCCTGCTGCACCACGTACTCTCCGCCACTTGCCTGCTTATCAGGTTCAACCACATTATACTTCTCAAGCAAACAGCCTACTTGACTAAAACCAGTTTCAACAGCATAAAGCCATGCTTGCATAATCTCCTTCGCGAGTTGATTTTGTCCATATGCCCGTAAGCCTGACACCGCAAACCACTGTAGTGGTGCCCAGCCATTAGGACTGTCCCACTGCTGTGAAGTAGTGACTAAGGTACTAACCAATCCGCCTTGCTGCAAAAATTCTGCCTTCAGTTTTTTGCCAATATGTTTTGCCTGCTCAGGTGTAACCAGCTCTGCAAACATAGGCACGACGCCCGCTAGAGATTCAACGGAGGTGCGTGCATAATCATTAAGATTAACATCGAAAAACCAGCCTTTTTTATCGCACCAACAATATTTCTGTATCAGCGCACTACGATTTGACGCTAAATTGGCATAGTACTGAGCTTGCGTTATCTCGTTTAATTTCTCAAAACAACGTGCGATTTGCGACTCAAGCAATACCAGTAGCGCATTTAAATCCACCGGGATAATGTCTGTCGTACAAATGCTCGCTAAATCGTCAGCGTTTGCTAACCAACGGCTACTAAAGTCCCATCCCGACTCACAAGCCGCACGAATGTGCCGATAAAATGCATTACTGTCTATCACCGCTGCGGCTAATTCGATATCCTCAACAAAAGACTCTGGACGCGGCGCTGCAAGCGGATCCCAGTAGCGATTCAGTGTGCCCCCACATGGCATGTTGACCACTCGATAATGCGCTTTTTGATCCGTGCAACTTAAATTCTGTCCAGTCTGCCAAAATTGATGTTCTTTCAGTAGTGCTTGAGTAATACGCGTCAGCCACGCTACATCGTGAGACTTTTCCCGCCACAGTAAATCGACCATTAATGCTGTCACAGGTGGCTGTGAGCGGCTCTGGTAATAATCTCGATTGCCGTTTGGTACATGTCCAATACGCTCTATAAGACTCACAAAGTTATCTAACATCCCCTCAACGAGATCGCTTCTATCCGCGTCCAAAAGTCCAAGCGCCGTAAAATAGCTATCCCAGTAATAAATCTCGTTAAAGCGTCCACCCGGTACAACATAAGGATGGGGCAGCGGTAACAAGGAGCCTTTAGAAACGGTGCTCGGCTTTCTAGATAAGCGCGACCACAGTGCGCAGATATACTGCTGCGCACTAGTAAAATCAGGTAAGGCATCTAGCTCTTTGTTGGCAATAAAGTCAAAATGCGCATGAACAAATCTACGTAACGCCTCTCCAGTCGGCTTTTGCATCACATACTGGTTTTCTATCTCTGCCAGCGGAATTTTTGCGATGGCATCTGCAAAAACTTTACTGTCTGAAAACAAACCAGCGCTTTGCACCGCCTTAAAAATCTCTGTGGAATAAAAGTTTGATTGATACTGCATGTAAAACCTCAGCTCACCTTTTGTTGATTTGGCGTGTGAGCATGATTTAATTGGCTAGACTCACTCATCGATTTAAAGAAATATAAACACACAGCAATCACCAGCATGGGAATAAGTGCCCCATAAAACGCTTGTTGGCCACCAAAATGTTGAAATACCAAACCTGTGATCATTGAGCCCGTGCTACCACCAAGCGCAGAAAATACAACGATTAGCCCTGTCATCGAAGCGTGCTGTGTCGTGGGTAAACTACTTAGCATGACCGAATTTATCACCGGATAAATAGGTGCCATAAAAAGACCGATCAGCGGCATGAGAAAAGCCACGGGGGAGCGTCAAATAGCGAAGAAATAAGCGTTTTCTCAATACCCTCAGTCATCGGTAACGTTAGAATCACTAATCCTGCCATAGCGGCAAGGCAAACATTTAACACCACGTACCAATGTACTTTGGTGAGCACAACGCCGGCACCAAGCCGACCGAGTGCTAAACAGGCAGCGAAAACACTGGTAATTTGCACGCTAATATTCACCGGTAATGACAAGATCTCATTATTAAAAGTAGGCAGCCAAGTGCCTATACTCTGCTCTATCAATACGTATAAAAATGCGGAAATCACAAATACCAGCACAAGCGGCTTAGCTACAAGCTTTAACATCGCTATAAATGCAAAGACACTAGATTCGGTGGCTTGCGTTGGCTCTGGCTTTGCAATTGGGGAGATCCAAACAATAAACGCGGTGAAAGCACTCAGCACAGCTAACACGAAATAGACGTTTAACCAGCCAAGAGAGTTATCGCCGCTGTCAATAAACGCCGCAAAAATCCAATAACCGCCTAGTACCCCCAACATAAACACGCCCTCAA
The DNA here is from genome assembly GCF_002208135.1 of Pseudoalteromonas piscicida. Taxonomy (NCBI): domain Bacteria; kingdom Pseudomonadati; phylum Pseudomonadota; class Gammaproteobacteria; order Alteromonadales; family Pseudoalteromonadaceae; genus Pseudoalteromonas; species Pseudoalteromonas piscicida. Next base: position 1,341,530 of record NZ_CP021646.1, on the reverse strand, counting down.
TAAAATTAAGCAGGCTTGAATGTTGGTTGCTTCCTTCAGTGACTTGGCCAACGAGTGCATAAACCGACACTTTGACTACCGCAAATGCCGCCCCAACAGAAGCAAATACCAGTTTTAAAATCCAAAACTCAGCGACCATAGGAGTGATGCTGCAAATTAATGCCACGCCTGCGAGCACTGCAGTCAGAGCGATTTTAAATCCGACCCTAGGGATAACCGACGCAACTAGAAATGACACGATGGCGATGGGAAGATCTTTAAATGCCTCTAAGGTGGCGGCCTGCGCTTTTGTAATGCCAAAGCTATGAATGGACTGCAAGATGACCGTCCCTACACTATTGAGCAAAATAGCGAATAGGAAGTAACTAACGGCCATGGCAAGTATGATACGTGCTCGGTTCATTGTTATTCTCGTTAAAACACTGTGATTCCTTTTTAGTCTAGACAGACTTTTTCACTTTTGCAATCGTTTGCATTTTAAATCGCATCAAAACAATTTAAGCTAATGATTGTTATCGCATATTGTACTGCTTTAACTAACCTGAAATCGGGATAAAAAGTTAGTTAAGCTACCAAGATACCTAAGTTCAAAAGCGTAATATCATCCCGAGTTCAGGTTAACTAGACTGTCTGATCACCAGTGAGGACGGCACCTCTTGAGAAGCACATGTCTCACCACTTAGCTGAGAGAGCAGCTTTTCCACCAATAACTGTGCCGCCGCATTGGTGTCTTGTTTAATCGTAGATAGCGCAGGGAAGCTGATCTGTGCCATGGCAATATCGTCAAATCCGACTATTCGTACGTCATTCGGTACGCTAACATAACGCTCTTTTAGGGCTTTTAGTGCCCCAAGTGCAACCATATCACTACAGGCAAAGATCCCATCAAAAGTTAATCCTTGTGCCCGCAACAAAGCGTTTATACTCGCGTAGGCAGCCTCTGAGGTAATGTCGATTTTAACCATTTGCGCTTCTACCTTTGCTTCTTTCACCGCATGGCAAAATCCGCGATAGCGCTCACCAAGTTCGGCATGACCCGGATCGCCCAAAAATAGAAGTTTAGTCGCACCTTTGGTAATTAAGTGCTCCGTTGCGCTAAGGCCACCAATAAAATTGTCACTACCAACGATAGGATAATTTGCAGAAGTTTTAGGGTCGCCCCATACTACGATCGGCGTTCCCGCTCTTGCAGCGCGCTCAATTCGTGCTTGCTCCTTGCCTTGTCCGACGACGATAACCCCATCGGCTCGACGGCCAGAAATGAAATAACCATGCCAGTCTTCCCCCGCCATATAAGAATTAGAGAGTAATAACTCGTACCCTTTTTGGTTCACTGCACGATTAATATCGCTCACAACTTTAAGTAAAAATGGGTCGTCGACGGACTGTTTGGTTTCGGCTTCGAGGTTGATAATAACGGCAATGACTTTGGTTTTTTGCATCCGTAAGCGACTAGCGGCCGCGTTAACGCTAAAGTGATGCTCTTTTGCAAGCGCCTGTATGCGCTCTCGAGTTTCCTTTTTTATCAGAGGGTTATCATTGAGTGCACGGGAAGCTGTGGAGGTAGAGACTCCAGCTAGCCTTGCTAGATCCGATAGCTTTAATTGTGTTGTTCCCATCGCAAACCCCTTCTTAGCACACGTTATTACATCGCTATTCTTACAATTTTTTGATATTTAAACCATAACTAATTGAATCTCCTACCCTAACCAAGCAGAAAAGATAAGCAATCACTGTAAATTTGTAACGCCTTCCACCATTTTATGACAAATTTTTAAACAACATCATTGCAAACGTTTGCATTAAGATCTATTTTAAAAAATAGACAGTCGTTAAATACCAGTCTATGACAACAACAAGAGGGCTTTAGCCGTGATAAAAACTAACTCCTTAAACTTGATCGCTGCTGCTGTAACGCTTGCGTTAAGCGCATCAGCTCAGGCTGAGCAACAATCGAACAATAATAAAGAAAAAGTAGAAACCATCATTGTGTCAGGTACACCAGGTGGCGCAGGGATCAGAAAAATTGACGCTAGCTTTGCTGTAACTAATATCGATGCCGTGCAAATTGATAAGCTCGCCCCTAAAAGTACCGCAGACTTACTTAAAGCAGTGCCTGGGATCTGGGTTGAAAGTTCAGGAGGTGAATCCGGTGCCAACGTTTTTGTTCGCGGTTTTCCAGGCGGTGGTGATGCACCATTCTTAACAGTTAGTTTGCAAGGTAGTCCTATCTATCCCGCGCCAACGCTCTCATTTTTAGAAAACACATCGATTTTCAGACTTGATGAAACCATCAGTATGATGGAAGGCCTACGTGGTGGACCAAACCCAGTGGTGTCCAATGGTCAGCCGGGCTTAACCACGAATTTTCAACTCAAACGTGGCCAAACCGACACTGAAGGTACGTTTAAATATACCACCACAGACTATGGTCTAAACCGCATTGACGGCGTGTTAAGTGGTGAGATCTCCAATGATCTTTACTACATGGTTGGCGGTTATATCAAACGCTCTTCAGGGATCCGTGATGCGGGCTTTACCTCAGAAAAAGGTCATCAATTTACGATCAACCTAACCAAAGAGTTTGCTGACGGTGAGTTCAACCTTTATACCCGCCAAACTGATGACAGAGGCGCATGGTACCTGCCAACCCCACTTAATGTGGAGGGTGTGGATGCGGGCTTTACTCAGCTGGGAACGAATAATCGCAAAGCTATTATTTATGTCGGTGATAAAAATGCACCGATGAGCGTAGATATGGGTGATGGTCGCGGCTGGAAAGGCCATGTTTCTGGAGGTAGCTTAAAAGTAGAATTCAAAAACGGCTGGCAATTAAATGACCGCTTTAGCTTAACGCAAGGCGATGCAAATACACTAGGCCTTGTACCTGCTGGCAGTGCAATGCGTTTAAGTGAAGTGGCGGACAATGGTGAAACCGCAACAGGTAGCGTCACGGGCGATGAATACGCGGGCGATACCATGGTACAACAATATGGTCGCTGGGTTGTATTAAAAGATATCGAGGCTTTCACTAATGACTTAGCCTTGAGTAAAACCTTTGGTGATTGGTCAAGTGCCTTTGGTATTTATACAGCAACTACCTCAGCAAAAGACTGGTGGAGCTTAGGTAATACCGCCTACCACGTTTTGGAACAAGGTGGCGAAGCATTGAATGGTATCGCGTGTAATAGCGATGTTGCGGGTTGCGCCTTCAACTACGACATTAACAGTTCTGGTGATGCGACAACATGGGCCATCTACACCACCCAAAGTTACCAAGCAACGGAAGCCCTTAAGGTAGATTTAGGCTTACGTAGCGAGCAACACGAGGTTGAGTATTCGGTCGACGAAGGTTTAGATGGGGCTATCACCAAAGCGGTTGACTATGATGAGCGCAAGACTTCATGGACCTTAGGTGCTGACTATAGTTTGAGCTTAGATTCAGGTGTTTTTGTGCGTATGAACAAAGGCTACAAAATGCCTTATTTCGACGACTTTAGAGACAACTATAGCACCTATGAATCTGGCGAGTTGCTGATTAAAGAAGTCACACAAGCAGAGCTTGGCTATAAATATATGGGTGAAACCGGCGACCTGTTTGTTACTTTATTTACCAACGAAGTAAAAGGCGACACGTTTGTAAGACGCCCAGGTGTACCTGCGGAAATTCTAACCAACGAAGCAACTGGTGTAGAACTTGATTACTGTTACAACCATGAGTCGGGCCTATCGGTAAACTTGAATGCCACATGGCAAGACACTGAAATTACTGAAAGCCCGACCAATGAAGGGAATAAAGCACAGCGCCAACCTGACTGGATGCTACGTATTACACCGAGCTATGACTTTGAAATATCAGGTATGTACGCCACCTTGTATGGCACACTCTCAGCTGTAGATGACCGTTTTGGCGATAATGAAAATTCCGTTGTGTTAGAGGGCTATGAAAAGCTTGATGTTGGCCTTATCGTAGAGCCAACAGAGGGCGTAAAATTACAACTGGCGGTAGATAACCTTACTGATAAACAAGGGATCACCGAGGGGGATCCACGTAACCCAGATTCACCTAACGGCCGCTATATCATGCCAAGGAGTGTGAAATTTAGCGTTGCGTATACGTTCTAGTTGCTGTAACTAAGCGTTTAACATAGCGCTGCCCGCTTATATCAAATGTCTAAGGCTGGTAGCGCTAAAAGAAAATTACAGACTAAAACTGCCGACATCGTTATTAGGCCATACTTTCTCAATCGGATAGTTGCCCTAACTTTGTTTTCGGGCAGTGTCGAGAAAAACGATTTTAAGTGATTTATATCAATTAGCTTAATTAAGTGATCTATTTTGAGGCGAGAAAATCTTGTCGATAACTAGGCGAAAATTTTGCTATTTAGTTGTTCTAAATGAGAAATTCTTAACGCAGTTAGCGCCAGATTTGTTCCTTCAAATTGAGCAAGTATTAAGACTAATTGGTATTACTCACGTTAGCTTTGAAAAGTTTCCACATGATTTAGGATGGGACAACTACAACAAAAAAGCCGCTTAGTAAGAAACTAAGCGGCTTTTTCTATATTCAAACAAGGGCTGGATTAATCTAACCAGAACTCTTTTTTGAACTTAATACCAAACTCACTGCGGTCATTGCTGCGCATGACACCAACAAAGCCACTTTGCTGTAGACGACCTACATCGTACACTTCGTTTAGCACGTTTTCACCGTATAGCGTTACTTCCATATCGCCTTCAGCGTTGGTGTATGAGATGTTAAAGCCTAACAATTCGCGAGAATCAATATACTCACTTGCACGTGTGACAGACTGACCTTGCATGTCTGAGCGGTACGAGTAGCTTGCGTTAACTGCAATCGTTGCACCGTGCTCTAAGTCATGGAAGTAAGATGGTGCCACCATCACTGTCCATCGCGGTGTGAGTGCTGGCGCATCCCCTTTACCAATACCAATAACACCTTCATCAACATGGGTAATTTCAGAGTCTAGGTAACCGATTGAGCTGCGTACTGAAAAATCATCAGTAATTGCGATTGTCGTTTCAAGTTCAATACCTTGTGCTTTCGACTCACCCGCATTTTCAACGATAGTGACGAAACCACCGCCAGCTGTCGGGTCGTTGAAAGGTAACGCCAGATCGGTGTAATCCGTTACAAATGCAGCAACCATCATAGATACGTTTTCATGCACTTGGCCTTTGAAACCGATTTCGTAGTTAATCGCTTTAGTTTCATCAAACGCAGCGAATTGATCTGGACCACCAAATGGACGCGGCGGGAAGCCGCCACTTTGGTATCCTTTTTGGACCTGCGCGTAAACATTGATGTCACGAGTTAACTGGTATGACGCATTCACGTCCCACGTCACTTCGTCAAAATCTGCGCTTACGTATTTACGAGTGCCAAAGCTTGGAAATAGCGCGTTTGCCTCTTTTTTGTCTTCAGAGTAACGTAGCCCACCACCAATGCTTAGTAGTTCAGTCACGTCAAAGCTTGCATTGATGTACGCGGCATAGGCATCTGTTTCTTGGTTGATATCAAAGTAACCGTAGCCACCAAAAGAAGCGGTCTGACCATCATTTAATAAGCCATTTGGCGTGTTCCACGGGCTAAATACAAAAGGGCCAGAGCTGGTAAAGCCATCTTCGTTAAAGTAATAAAGGCCCGATACAAAATCCCAAGCGTCATAAGTACCGTTTAGTTGTAGTTCAAATGAATATTGATCTGCACCGCCCTCTTCTGGGAATTCAGATAGATTAAGTGCTACCGCATCGTCATCTAGGCCGCCGGTATATTCAGAGCTACGCTTGCTCGCGATAAATTTAACCGCGTAAACATCACTTGCTTGCCAATCAGCAGTCACTGAGCCGCCCCAACCAGAGTAATCTGTGCTTTCAATTCCAGCAACCGTTGTCGCCAAATCATCTGGATTGTTTGGCAGCATAGACTCTTCTAGCAATGGGAAGTCACCATTGAAAGGGTCATTTGAGTCAAGTGGATCTGTTAACTCGATAGTATACGGCGATTGACCAGACTCGTTCTCGACGCCGTCAAATGCAGCGGTAACAACTAAATCATTCGTTGCTTGCCATCTAAGCGCTAAGCGACCACTAAACTCTTGCTCTTCACCGATTTCTTTTTCAGGGTTTGCTAAGTTGATTGCTTTACCTACACCATCACGCTCTTTATAAGATGCACTCGCTGAAAAGCTTAGTGTGTCCGTTAACGTTTGGCTTGTATACAGATCAGTCGCTAAACGACCGCGAGAACCTATTTTAGCTTCAACACGCGCAATTTCTTCGGCGCCAGGTTGTTTAGTAATCACGTTTACTGCACCACCTAATGTGTTGCGGCCGTACAGTGTACCTTGTGGGCCACGCAGTACTTCTACGCGTTCAACATTTGGCAGTGAAAGGTTAGAACCCATCTGACGGCCAAGGTATACACCATCAACGTAAACACCAACACCAGGATCTGTTGTGATCACATGGTCTTGTAGGCCAATTCCACGAATAAATACAGAAGCATGTGCGGCGTTACCTACACCATAGCGAGTAATATTTAAGTTTGGAACGAACTTGCCAATATCGTCTAGATTGCTGATATTGGCTTTATCAATATCGCTAGCGCCGATAGAAGTAATCGCAGTAGGCGTTTCGAACAAACTTTCAGTACGTTTACGAGCAGTCACTTCTATTTTTTCAAAAACTTGCTTTTCTTGCTCTACATTAGCTTGCTCAGCCAATGCTGTACTAGGAAGGGCTACTGCTGCTAACACTGCAGCTGAAATCGCAGATAAACCAAGGCGAGGTAAAACTGTAATCATATAATCTCCAAAGGAACCACCATGTGTTTGCTAGTTGCGAGAGGTCGCAAACTAGAGAAGTAACAAGCTAAGTGTTATTACTTCTAGCCCTGTAATTCGTTAAATCTAGTTAGATTTAAACACTACAAATTTTGGGCATAAAAAAAGATGCACTAGCGGCATCTCTTTCCTCTGGAGGGGCATTATAGTCACAATGGGGATAAATGGAAATAATTATTTAATAAAAATTACTTTTGGGTTTTTACCACCATAATAAAACCAATATTAGAAAATTAATTTTTATAAAAAAGCGTTATAGAACAAATAATTATACTAAATAGCTGGATAATATGTTACTAAAGTGAAACTTATGCCTAGATTTTGCCATTGTTTCAGGTTCGCTTGAAAATGACTTCTATTAGCGAAGCTGCATCACTGTAATTAGGACAAACTTTGATAAATAAAAAGTTAAACTTATGAATAAGCTTCAACGAAATAAGAGCCCAAGAAGATCCCGACTTAGTTTGAAAGTGTAAACGAAAAAAAACCAGCTTAAGCTGGTTTTTTTATTTGGTGCGAATGGGGGACTTGAACCCCCACGGCCGAAGCCACCACCCCCTCAAGATGGCGTGTCTACCAATTCCACCACATTCGCAAATTCGGTGTATTTCCTAATGATTAGTTAGGAACGTCAGAAGCTGGATTTTCTTCTGTCGCTGGCACATCACTTGTTGCTGGAACCGTTGTTGCAGCTGCTGGTGCCTCTAGGTTTTCCCACTCGTTAGTCTTTTTAATTTGACCTGTAGTTAGGTTACCTAGAACAATACTTAGCACAAAGAAAATCGTTGCTAAGATTGTCGTTGTTTTGGTCATAAAGTTGCCTGCACCTGATGAGCCGAAAACTGTCGCTGATGCACCTGCACCGAACGATGAGCCCATATCTGCGCCTTTACCTTGCTGAATTAACACCATACCAATTAGTGCTAACGCGACAATTAAGTAAACAACCATTAGAATTTCGTACATTTACTTATCCTTTTGCACTTCTGCATATAGCTGCGAAACTCTCAGGTTTTAGGCTTGCGCCACCGATAAGTCCACCGTCTATATCGTCTTGTGCGAATAACAATTCACTGTTCTGTTCATTCACACTGCCACCATATAAAAGTTGCAGTGATTGTGCAATCTGCTTGTCATTTTCTGAAAGCAAATCACGTATAAATTTGTGTACTGTTTGCGCTTGCTCAGGAGATGCTGTTTTACCAGTACCAATAGCCCAAACAGGTTCGTATGCTATCACAGAGTTAGTTAGCGCTGCCACACCTAATTTGGCAATAACCGCGTTTATTTGTCTTGCAACCACTTGCTCTGTCTGCCCATTTTCTCTTTCTTCTTCGGTCTCACCAACACATAAAATTGGTGTCAGACCTTGTTCTTGAGCATGTGCAAATTTATTAGCAACATCTTCATCGCTCTCACCATAAATAGCTCGACGCTCTGAGTGACCAACTAAGGCATATGTTGCACCTAGCGCTTTTGCTAGGGACGCCTGAATTTCTCCAGTGTATGCGCCTTCTTTATATTCCGAAACAGTTTGTGTTCCGACAGTAAGCCCTTTACTTGCTGCTTGCTCAATGAGCATGGCAGGAGGAAAAACAATTACATCTGCTTGAAATGTTTGATTGCTTACTGCTTCTGATATTTGGTTAATAAGGGCTTTTGAGCCATTCATTTTCCAGTTACCAGCGACAATTTGCTTTCTAGTTATCATACGATACTCCGCAGTAGAAAGCGGGTGAGATACTAACTCCACTCACCCGAAGTTACAAGAAATAAATTTAATTTTTGGTTTAATTGCTCACAGATTCAACAACTTCAGCGATTTTTTGAGCAAAATCGATAACTTGCTTCTGTTGCTGAGCTTCAACCATGACGCGAACCACTGGCTCTGTACCAGATTTACGCAATAGCACTCTCCCCTTTCCGGCAAGCTGAGTTTCAACTTCAGCAACGACAGCTTTCACAGACTCTTGCTCGGTTGGATCATCTTTAGTGCTATAGCGCACATTGATCATCTTCATTGGGTATTTGCTAAAACCGTCACCCAAATCTTTTAATGTTTTATTCTGCGCAACCATGGCTGCAAGCACTTGCAAGCTAGAGACAATGCCGTCGCCAGTGCTGATCAGATCCAGATTTAATACGTGACCTGAGCTTTCGCCGCCGATTTTCCAGCCTTTTTCACCAAGCAGCTCCATTACGTAGCGGTCACCGACCTTACTGCGCTCAAAAGCAATTCCGCGTGATTTAAGGGCGTTTTCGAGTCCCATGTTAGACATGACTGTACCTACAACACCGCCACCTAGTGTGCCATCGGCATGAGCTTGGCATGCAATGATATAGACGATGTCATCACCATCAAATACATGACCGTCGTGATCGACCATCATGACTCGGTCACCATCACCATCATAAGCAATACCAACATCCGCTTGATGTTCAAGCACCGATTTTTTCAACGCTTCGACATGCGTTGCACCGCATTTTTCGTTGATGTTGACACCATTAGGCTCACACGCGGTTGTGATAACGTCTGCACCAAGTTCACGCATCACACTTGGCGCAATGTGATAAGTCGCGCCATTTGCGCAGTCCAACACCACTTTCAACCCTTCAAGCGATAGCTCTTTAGGAAACTGGCTTTTACAAAATTCGATATAGCGACCATCCGCACTCTCTAGACGCTTAGCTTTCCCGAGTTTTTCAGACGCGACACACGTCATCGGCTCATCCAGCTTTGCTTCTATTGCAAGTTCCACTTCGTCAGGGAGCTTTTTACCATCGCCACCAAAAAACTTGATGCCGTTATCATGGTATGGGTTATGAGATGCACTAATCACAATACCAGCCTCAGCTCTGAACGTTTGCGTCAAATAAGCAACAGCTGGTGTCGGCATAGGTCCTAATAAAATCACATTGATCCCAGCAGCAATCAACCCAGCCTCTAACGCGGTTTCAAGAAGGTAGCCAGAAATGCGGGTATCTTTGCCAATAATTACCTTTTTGGTACCACGCTCAGACAGCACTTTTCCAGCCGCCCAGCCTAGTTTCATTGCAAATTCAGGCGTAATTGGGAACTCGCCCACCATGCCCCTTACACCATCCGTACCGAAGTACTTTCTTGTTGTCATTGAGTAACTCCATTGACCGACGCCAGCCATACATTAAGGACGTCGCTTGTTTCTTTTACGTCATGAACACGAATTATATGTGCGCCTTGCTGCGCACATATCAGTGCACCGGCTAGGCTCGCAGCCACGCGCTCATGCGTTTCCCGAGTGAGTAGTTGTCCAAACATGGACTTTCTAGAGAGGCCTGTCAGAATAGGCAAATCGAAAGCGTAAAACTTGTCCAATCCACCTAATATCTGAAAGTTATGCTCTAGAGATTTACCGAAGCCAAAACCAGGATCTAAAATCAGCCGATTGGTATCAATCCCAGCTTGCTTGCACGCACTGATCCTAGCTTCGAAAAACTGACTGATGTCTGAAAATAAGTCATCATAGTGAGGGTTATTTTGCATTGAGCGAGGTTCGCCCTGCATATGCATTAAACAAATTGGTACATCGGGATATTGGGCTGCGACTTCCAACGCGCCAGATCCTTGCAATGCCCGAACATCATTAATGATATCAGCGCCAGCCTCTATTGCTTGTTTCATCACCTCGGCTTTACTGGTATCTACCGAAATCACACAGTTCGAGTGTGTGCGAATTGCTTTTATGATCGGTATTACGCGCTGTAATTCTTCTTCTAATTGCACGTTTGGTGCACCGGGACGAGTTGACTCTCCACCGATGTCTAAGATGGTAGCGCCTTGTGAAAGCATTAAATTTGCTTGTTCGAGCGCACTATCAAGGTGAGTAAAATGTCCACCGTCAGAAAATGAGTCAGGAGTAACATTTAAAATCCCCATTACTTGAGGCTTATCTAAACTAAGGGTGCGCCCTTTGGGTAAACGTAACTCGTACATTCTATACCTATTTTCTGTAATCTAAGTTTAGTGATAGCGAAAGGTTTATAGCGGTTGATTTAAGTTCTCGCATTTAGCGCTCATAAAACTTACATCAACTGATACAAAAAAGCCCCGATTGCTCGGGGCTGTCGTATTCTACCTAATCTTACGATTTGTCATCAAGTTCTGAGTTTGATGATGTGTCGCTTGACTGATCTTCTGCTGGTTTCTCAGCTTTAGGCTCAGGTTTTATTTCTGTTACTTTCGCAGATTCCGCTTTTTTCTCTGGCTTAATGTCATGGGCATCCCTCGGTGGACGAACATCACGACGCTCCATTAAGTCATCAATCTGCAATGCATCAATCGTTTCGTATTTCATCAACGCGTCTTTCATCGTGTGAAGAATATCCATATTGTCTTTTAGGATTTGCTCTGCACGTTGGTAGTTGCGATCAATGAAATCTTTAATTTCTGCATCAATCAGCTTAGCGGTTTCATCTGACATACCTGACATACGGTGAGAACCACCACCCATGTACATCTCGCCTTGCTCTTCCAAATACATCTGTGGACCAAGTTTCGGACTTAAGCCCCACTGAGTAACCATTTTCTTAGCAATATCGGTCGCGCGTTCAATATCGTTGCTCGCGCCTGTCGTTACCTTGTCATCACCATAAATCAGCGCTTCAGCGATACGACCACCGTATAAACTTGAAAGCATAGACTCTAGGTGTTGCTTAGAGTGACTTACACGGTCTTGCTCTGGTAAGTACATTGTTACCCCTAATGCGCGACCACGTGGAATAATCGACACTTTATATACTGGGTCATGCTCAGGCACTAAACGACCAACAATCGCGTGACCAGCTTCGTGATAAGCCGTCATTTCCTTTTCTTGCTCGCTCATCACCATGGACTTACGCTCAGCGCCCATCATGATTTTATCTTTCGCCGCGTCAAATTCCGCCATGCTTACCTTTCGCTTGTTTCCACGAGCGGCAAATAGAGCAGCCTCATTCACAAGGTTAGCTAAGTCAGCACCAGAAAAACCCGGTGTACCACGTGCAATCACAGATGCTTCAACATTATCGTCTAACGGTACTTTGCGCATGTGCACATTTAAGATTTGTTCACGGCCACGAATATCCGGAAGGCCAACCACGACTTGGCGATCGAAACGACCAGGACGTAACAGTGCAGGGTCAAGTACATCAGGACGGTTAGTGGCGGCGATAACGATAATACCTTCGTTGCCCTCAAAGCCATCCATTTCTACAAGCATTTGGTTAAGTGTTTGCTCACGCTCATCGTGACCACCGCCCATACCAGCGCCACGTTTACGTCCTACAGCATCGATTTCGTCGATAAAAATGATACAAGGTGCTGCTTTCTTTGCCTGTTCAAACATATCACGAACACGAGACGCACCAACACCGACAAACATTTCTACGAAGTCAGAACCAGAGATGGTAAAGAATGGTACTTTTGCTTCACCAGCAACCGCTTTGGCAAGTAAAGTTTTACCTGTACCTGGAGGGCCAACCATTAACACGCCTTTCGGAATGCTACCACCCAGCTTCTGGAACTTAGAAGGATCACGTAAGAAGTCAACTAGCTCAGTAACGTCTTCTTTCGCTTCATCACAGCCAGCAACGTCCGCAAATGTTGTTTTGACTTGGTCTTCACTCATTAATCGAGCTTTGCTTTTACCAAACGACATTGCGCCCTTGCCGCCACCGCCTTGCATTTGGCGCATGAAGAAGATCCACACCCCAATTAGCAGTAGCATTGGGAACCAAGAAATAAAGATGTTTGCAAGGAAAGATTGCTCTTCCGGTGCAACGCCTTTGATATTCACATCGTTCTTAAGTAAGTCATTAACCAAATCCAAATCAGTTAATGGAATTACTGTTTGAAAACGATCGCCGCTTGAACGAACGCCACTAATTACGCCTGTTTGACGGTCAATACTGACTTCTCTTACAGAGCCATTGCGCACATCCTTTACAAATTGTGTGTAACTCGTTTGGCGATCATATTGTTCGCCACCGTTAAAGCTCTGGAACACAGTCATTAGCACTACTGCAATCACTAACCAGAGTATTAGATTTTTAGCCATATCGCTCAAGGAGTTAACCTCTTGTATCCAAAAAAATTCAAATTCAACTTGATGCTTCCCAACTGTACTACAGTTTGTAGCCTGTCGCCACTACATATACTTCCCGTGAACGAGGACGAGACGCTTTTGGTTTACGGATCTTTACGATCTTAAAACAATTACGTACCTCTTGTACAAATTGATCAAAGCCTTCCCTTGGAAAACTTTAACTGCGAATGCACCGTTTGGTTTCAATACTTGATGACACATATCTAGTGCTAGCTCGACCAGATACATACTACCAGATTGGTCGGTTGACATATTACCGCTCATATTTGGTGCCATATCAGAAAAAACCACGTCAACGTTTTTGCCGTTTATTCTATCCAATAATACGTTTAATACCGCTTCTTCCCTGAAGTCTCCCTGAAGGAAATCGACACCCGCTAATGAGTCCATCGGTAAGATATCACAAGCAATAACTTGTCCGTCAATATCTACCTGTTCTGCAAGATACTGCGACCAGCTACCCGGGGCAGCTCCTAAATCGACTACCGTCATTCCTTTGCGGATCAATTTATCCTTTTGCTGGATTTCTTCCAGCTTAAAAACCGCTCGTGAACGATAGCCACGTTTTTGGGCTTCATGTACATACGGGTCTTCTACGTGTTCTTTTAACCAACGTTTCGAACTGGCGGAATGTTTTTTATTTGCCATATTAGCTACAACTCATTAGTAATATTGTCTAGATGGCGTTAGAATATCGATAATTCAAGCCTTTTAATAAATAAGATTGTATCAATATGACCTTATCAAATAAACAAAAGCAGTTCCTAAAAGGGCTAGCTCATTCTTTAAACCCAGTTGTTCTTCTAGGCGCAAACGGCCTAACCGAAGGCGTCATGGCTGAAATTGAGCAAAACCTGAACATTCACGAACTTATCAAGGTTAAAGTACCAACCAACGATCGTGAAACTAAGAAGCTGATTTTTGAAGCAATTGTTCGTGAAACAAATGCACATAATGTACAAACCATTGGCCATATCATTGTGTTGTACCGTCAAAGCGAAGACAAAAAGATCCAGTTACCTCGTAACTAATCTTTGTTGTCTGCGACGTTTTCACCAGAAGACGTCGCAATCTCTTGTAATAAACTCGCTTCTTCTGCTTTTACTTTCTTAATTTCCTGCTCACTCACCTGAGGCAGTAATTTCTTCTCAAGCGCCAATGCGTCAACAATAAAGTCGTTCGTTAACTGATTAATAATGCCACTCTCTGCATTTAACAGTAGACTAAATCCAACACCAAGCTCTGGAATAATCACGACATCGGTACGATAACCTTGCACCCAGCCGCTATGATAATAGAGCAACCTGCCATCGTAGCGATAGATTCGCCACCCAAGTCCATAGTATGCTTCTTCAACATGACCGCGCCAAACGCGCCTGCGGAGCTCACGCTTAGTCAACGTATACGGCACCGATTGCTTACTCAGCGCATCCGGTGATAAAACGCTTGGATACATACCTAATTGTGCTTTTAGCCACTGCGCCATATCAGCAGCACTCGCGTTTACACCAGCGGCAGGGAGTACTTTATAATAGTGCGGCTTTAATTTTGCGGTATGCCAGCGCTTTCGCCCTCTGACATGCGGCCACGCAAAATTATCGTTTTGCGTCATTTGCTCGTAACCAAGACCAGCGTCATGCATATTAAGTGGTGCAAAAATAAACTCTTCCATCCAAGTTTTGTAACTTATATTCGTCGCTTGTTCGATAACATCGCCAATCAAGCTAAACATGACATTTTGATAACCATAACACTCGCCAGGCTGACATAAGGCTTTGACTTGCAGTAAACGCTCGACAATTTGTGGATAGTCCATACGAGACTCTATCAGATTATCGTAGGCATTAGGGACTAAGCCACTAGAGTGACTTAACAGGTGATAGAGCTTAAGTTGACTATAGTCACCTTCGGTGACTTGTGGCAAATAGCGACCGACTCTATCGTCAATATTAAAATGCCCTTCGCTTACCAATTTAGCCGTTAGGCTTCCTGCAAACGTTTTTGAAACCGATGCCAAGCGAAAGCGAGTTCGTTCGTTAACTGCGCTTCCTTGTCGACTTTTTGTCCTGCCAAAACCTTGTGCGTAGCTTCCGTGCTCGACATGCACGACGGATAAAGCAGCACCGGGCACCGATTTTTCTTTTAGTTTGCGCTCGACTTGCTTAGAATAGCTCTTTAAAAATTGTGACCATTGCTGGTTTGGGGTTTTTGCAATCGTTATTTTTGGATAACTAATGCAAAAAAAACAAACTAATGTGAGAATTAGCGACTTCATAATGACTCATTTCATTAACACTCGCCCGCCATACTAACATGATGAATTGGCGGAACTCACTAAATATAAGAAAATAACTGTTTAATTGAGGTATTTTAATGCGTTTAGTGCTAGCAGCTCTATGTACAAGTCTACTTTTTGGATGTGTCACCACAGCGCCATTAGCGCCAAAGTTAGATGTACCTAAGAAGCCACTACTAAAAAAGTCTGTTTATCAAATCAGCTATAGTACCGAACTTAATTCCGCACGAATTAAATCAGTGCAATTACCCGCTCACGCTCTTGCTCAAGGGGACACAGTCTACATCAACGCCGACAAGGTAAGCCTGACAGATACACTAAGAAAGCAAATTGTTGCTTTGCTTGAGAAAAAAGGCCTGAAAGTTGTTGCTGCTAAAAACGCAAACTACACGCTAACGATTCATCAACTCGATTTGGAATTTGCAGCTAATAAAACGTACGCACTGGATAGACCAAGAAATCCACATCCACATATCGCTGAGCTGGCGCAAAATTCACCAGCATTCCAATGTACGAATATCGTGGCTTCAGTCAGTATGCGTCTAGCACACCAAGCGTCATCAGATGTAGTTTGGTTTGCCAAGTCATCAGTAGATAGCGCGGGCTTCCAGGGTATCCCTTTACAATTCACCTTTACAGAGGTGGAGAAAATAGAAAACGAACACGACGTACTTTCGTTTATCGTTGCACAAAATACTGACGAAGCACGTCGTCAACGTGGCGAGAAACCCGTTGATATTCCTCCTTACAAGATTACTAAAACGGTCTCGCCGCTCGAAAAAACCGCAGGTGCATGTACCCAAACAGAAGTATCAGCGTTAACAGCGGATATGCAAAAACACTTGGCTGAGAGTTTAATCGAGAAGCTAAATGTTAAGTAACATAAGTATTAGCCAGTTTGACAGAGGTCAACTGCAAGCTGGCGCTACACTTATTTACAGACAATGAGGCTTTTAGGATTATACTCGACGCAGAAAAATAAAAAGTTCGGAGTAAAGACATGGAGCAATACGGCACAATCTTATTGGTTGAAGATGATACTTCATTAGCGCAGTGGGTCGCTGAATATCTTGATAACCAAGGCTATAAAACACATTGCTGCTATCGCGGTGATGAAGTTATTGAACGTGTGAAGTCACTAGACCCGGACCTTGTTTTACTTGACCTAATGCTCCCGGGTAAGGACGGTATCAGCGTATGCCGCGATTTACGGCAGTTTTATAATAAGCCTGTTATTATGCTCACTGCCAAAGATGAAGAAATGGATGAAGTCATCGGTTTGGAAGTCGGCGCTAGTGATTATGTTATCAAGCCTGTTCGTCCTCGTGCTTTACTCGCTCGGATCAAAGCGAATGTGCGCGCAGCACAAGAAAAACCGCAAGACCATCATGCCGCTAATCACGAACTCGTGGTTGGACATTTATGCATCGACACTCAAGCTCGCAAAGTCAGTGTTTCAGGCCAAGAAGTCATCGTTTCTAGTGCCGAATATCTACTACTACAATTTTTAGCTAGTCACGCTGGTGAAGTTGTCTCTCGCGACGCGGTATTTAAAGCGACCAAAGGGAGAGAGTACGACGGCCTCGACAGAAGCGTCGATGTGCTCATTTCTGCTCTGCGTAAAAAGTTTAATGATGATCCTCAAAACCCTGAAAAAATTAAAACGGTGTGGGGTAAAGGATATCTACTCGTGCCATCAGCTTGGTAATGAAGGTCGCAAGCTAAATCGTGAAAAAACTCTACATCTACTTACTCGCCGGTGCGTTGATTTCGATCTTCGCATTGGGTTGGGTGATCGACACCTACAATCAGCAAACCGCCCCCTTGGAGGATAGTTTTGAGTGGCAAAGCAAACTGATTAGCGGCCTGGCTAAGCAAGTTGCAAATATTGAGCAGGAAAAACGTGAAGACGCAACGGCTTTGATTGCTCAGCAATTTGACATCAATATTAGCTATAAAGATGGCGACACATTAGCTATGCCGCTCGAGTTAAAGCAACAGATGTTACATCCTGATGGGTTAGTGATAGAAAACGAAAATGTATATCTGCTAAAAACAACTCCTGAAATGGCGCCTGATTACGTTGAACTTGAATGGCAACCTCAGGTTGAACAAGCAGATTACGATGTATTGCTGACGTTATTTTTCTACGGCGGCATTTGCGCAATATTATGGTTTATTCTCTCTCCATTAGTTAAACGCTTGATCGTACTCAATACCGCAGCAAAACATTTTGCCAGTGGCAACCTAAGCGCGCGCATCACTCCTAATCATTTCACTTACATCCGCGACTTAGAAAATACCTTCAATCGAATGGCGAGCCAAATAGAGAAGCTGATGGCTGAGAATAAGCTAATGGCTTCCAGTCTTTCTCATGACATCCGCACACCCGTTGCGTGTTTAAGATTTGGCCTAGATGCAGCGTTAGATGAGAGTGATATCGATGCCATTCACGATTATTTAACGCGCATGGAAAAAGATTTAGATCAGATGGAAGATATGCTCTCGAGCTACCTCTCGTTTGCGACGCTTGAGCAAAAGTCTCACTTACTCAAGCACGAAGTAACGACCTTATCTCGCTATGGTCAAGATTTGATGCAACAAATGCAACCAAAGCTACAAAAAAATCAACTTTCTGGTCGCGTAGACATTCCTGAGCACTTAATGATCCATGGTGACTTGCATTGGCTTGCAAGAGCAATAAGTAATTTGATTAGCAATGCCTGTGACTTTGCTAACACCAGCGTGTTATTAAGTGCACACCGCACCGAGCATTGGCTCATTATTACCGTTGAAGACGATGGTCCTGGGATCGCGAGACAAAATTGGGATAAAGTCTTTAGTCCTTTCTTTCAAGAGCAAACTCACCGCAACCGTGCAGGAAAAAGCTATGGCTTAGGTCTTGCAATCGTTGCAAAAGTCATGGATTGGCATCATGGTACAGCTACCGTCAACCAGTCTGAACGATTAGGTGGCGCAAAATTTGTGCTTTCGCTTCCCTGTAAAGAAAAATAATTATTGTAAATAAGTCGCTACACAGCGACCTATCTCATATAGAAATAATCGTGAAAACATTAGCTTATAAGCTAAGCTTTTCTTTTTGAGTGCAACAACTTAATTACGGCTAAATATCAGGCTAAAACTTGCGCTAAATCAAGGTAATTTACTCTTTTTATTTCTTTTTAATTACAGTAGATTGTCAGCGCCGTTAGAAATTTTAGAGAAGTATAATAATTATGAGCAATGTCCGAGGAGAGTTCAGCTCTCGCTTTGGTTTTATTATGGCCGCCGCAGGTTCGGCGGTAGGTTTGGGAAACATTTGGGGATTCCCAACACAAACTGCATCCAATGGTGGCGCTGCGTTTGTTTTAGTTTATCTGGTTTTGGCTTTTTGTCTCGCCTATCCAGCACTAATGGCTGAACTCGTTATTGGCCGTCACGGCCAAGCAAATGCGGTAACTTCACTGCGCAAACTCACAAATACAGCATGGCAAAGTAAGCTTGCTTTTGTTGTCGGATTCGGCGGTATCATTTGTGCGGGTCTTATTTTAAGTTTCTATGCAATAGTGGCGGGCTGGATGTTTAGTGCAACGCTTGAACCCATCGCGGAAGTAGCATCAATGACTCAAGCGCAATCTTGGCTTGCTGATCAGTCTATGTCTCGCAATATCGTCTTTACAGCCGCCTTTATCGCACTCACCGTACTTATAATTAGCAAAGGCGTAGAAAACGGGATCGAAAAATGGTCCAAGCGCTTGATGCCAGCCCTTATCGGTATCTTATTCTCTTTAATTGCGTACGTACTCACGCAAGAAGGCGCTGTTGAAGGACTCAAAGTTTATCTTGTTCCTGATTTTTCTTCCGTTCTCAATCCACAGTTACTCGTTGATGCCCTAGGACAAGCATTTTTCTCGCTTTCGCTTGGTACCAGCGTGATGATCATTTACGGTTCATACATTAGTAAAAAAGAGAATCTAGTTTCACTTGGCGCAATGGTTACCTTAATCGACGTCTTTATCGCATTCGTTGCCGGCTTACTTATCATTCCCGCCATGTATGTCGCGCAAGCGCAAGGCGTAGAGATTTTTGCAGCTGACGGCTCACTGCTAAATGAAGACACCTTAGTGTTTCAAGTATTGCCAGCATTGTTTGATAGCATGGGTAGTATTGGTCTTTTGGTAAGCTTCGCTTTCTTTGCTCTGATGAGTATTGCCGCACTCACCTCGTCTATTTCGATGCTAGAAGCGCCCGTCTCCTATGCTGTTGAACGTTTTGCACTGGGCAGAGTACAGGCCACCTGGGTCATCGGTACCTTGGTAACAGCAGTGAGCTTCACCATTTTGGTAAACATCGAAACCCTGTTCGGCTTTACTGTTAGCCTAACAACGAAGTTTGGTCAGCCACTACTTGGCATGCTGTGCTGTGTATTTGTCGGTTGGATTTGGCACAGAGCAAAATTGCTTAAAGAAATTGAATCAGGATGCCCGGAAGTTGGCAGCAGTTTCTTCTGGAAAGTATGGCCTTGGTACATCCGCTTTGTTTGTCCAATCGCCATTGCTGCGGTATTTTTAAATTCACTATAATTTCGCTCATAAAAAAGAGGCTACGCATAGCCTCTTTTACTTTTTCACAAATAACATATCCTGATGGGGGATCCCATCTTCTAGGTATTCCCCACCTTGCTTCACAAAACCGAGCCCCGTATAAAACTTGTCTAAATAACACTGCGCAGAAATAACTAAAGCTTCATGGGCAATATCCGTTTCACAGCAAGAAATCGCACGATGCATAAGGTCGTGTGCAACGCCCTGCCCTCGCTGCATTGACGAAACAATAACACGGCCGATGGATGCGGTAGTTGCGGATTTTCTATAACAACGAGCATAAGCCAAAACTTTCTCGCCTTTCACCAAGAACAGATGTCTAGTTTCAGGCGCTCTATCGATATCATCAATTTCCGGATAGGGACATACCTGTTCCACAACGAATACATCTACCCTTAACTTTAAAATTTCAAACAGCTCATCTTTTGTAAGCGCATCATAACTTTTAAGTTGCCAATTCATTTTTCTCTCTGTCATTTATGTTTGAAACAAAAACGCCCAGACAAAGCTGGGCGTTTTGGATTAAATCAAGTGATTATGAGAACAGCCGCTCCAACTGATCGCATAATTGAGAAATATTTACGTGATCGTGTTCAATCGTTAGATCGACATAACCGTCCCCTCGAAACGCTCTGTCCAACTCTATGAGTACATGGGTTCGATGCGCTTCAGGTACGAACGAGAGCTCAACTTCTTGTAATCCAAATAGTGAACGCGAGTTTGGTCGGTATTCAAGTTCTTGGTAGCAACCAGAAACAGACTGAAACTCAGAAGCCCGTAAATAGCCCTTTTCTACATCTGCTTTCACTAAATGGAAGCCTAAACGCTCCATCGCTGTCATACACGCTTTCACTGCTTCATTTGGATAAATGTGTAAAGCGTCTTTGTCCGATGGATCGATTGCTAAATCAATGTCTAAGCCAGTTTCAATCCAAACATGGCAACGGTTGAACCCCGCATTGATTTCTGTGATTGGTGTTTCTGAATGAAGTCGAGCTTCAAAAGGAATAACTTTTTCTTCGTCAGGGCCTATCGTGAAGCTATTGCCTACACGCCAACGGTCAATAACATGATTACTAAAATATTCGCCGTCTTCCCCTTCAACTTTAACTCTTGTCATTAGCGCAAGTTCTAAACCTGTTACCTCTTGGCTAACATCACCACCTTTTACTATAATTTGCGCTTGAAATTTCTGTCCCGGGTGCAAATGTTCTGTTTCCAATACAGTATCTACTTTTGCCGCACCGATACCGACAGATGCTAGGATCTTCTTAAACATTACGTCTCCTGTCCGGTATGTCCTTACCTGCATCATAACCATATTTTTTCCAACTTGTCAGCGAAAATTTATAATTTATATATCAGGAGGTTTTGGTACACTGCTCATATCTTGGATAAAAATTTAAAGTTATGGAACTGCTCTATTTTGCTGTCGCATTTGCATGCGGATTTTCTGTTTATCAATTAAAGCTTCCACCTTTGATTGGTTTTTTGATGGCGGGCTTCGTCTTAAACCTACTTGGCCATAAAACCACTGACTTACTTACCCAACTAGCAGATCTTGGTGTAACACTGCTGCTTTTCAGCATAGGTTTAAAATTACGCGTCGGTAACCTAATTAAACCTCAGGTTTGGGCACCAGCGAGTATGCACATCATTACCAGTACGGCGTTTTTCGCTAGCCTGTTGCTGATGCTAGGGCGATGAGCCTACCTTTATTTACCGACCTAGATTGGCAAAGCGCTTTATTGGTTGGTTTCGCATTTAGCTTTTCCAGTACCGTTTTTGCGGTAAAGGTGCTAGAAGAGCGCGGTGAAATGGCAAGTCTTCACGGTAAAATCTCAATCGGTATTTTGGTTATGCAAGATATCTTTGCGGTTATCTTTCTCGCCGTTAGCACTGGCAAAGTACCCAATATTTGGGCACTTGCGCTGCTTATTGTGTTACCACTTGTACGTCCAGTTATGTTTTGGGTATTGAGCCGTTCAAAACATGGTGAGTTACTTCCTCTTTTTGGCTTCTTTTTTGCGTTAGTCGCAGGTTATCATGCCTTTGAATTTGCGGGTCTCAAGGGGATTTAGGTGCGCTGATCATGGGTATGATTTTCGCCCCACATAAAAAAGCGGGCGAGTTATCAAAATCACTGCTGAATGTAAAAGACATCTTGCTGGTTGGGTTTTTCTTAAATATCGGGTTAAATGCCACAATTACGCTAGATGCACTTTTAATCGCGATTCTATTAGTAATTGTTCTCCCGATTAAAGTCTCACTGTATTATGTCTTCACCAACATGTTCAAATTGCGTGCTCGTACATCACTATTGAGCGCATTTACACTAACCAACTATAGCGAGTTTGGTCTTATTGTCTGTGCCGTAGCATCTGCTTCCGGTGCAGTTGCTCCTGACTGGTTAGCTGTAGTTGCCATTGCTGTTTCTATTACGTTTGTGATTGCGTCTCCGTTAAACAAACGCTCGAACGAGGTTTACGTCAAGTTCGAGCCTTGGTTATTAAAATTTGAGAGTCAAGACCGTTTAGAAGAAGAGCTACCCGTAAACCTTACAAATACTAAAATCGTAATATTTGGCATGGGAAGAATTGGAACGGGTGCTTATGAAACGATACAAGCCAGCTTCCCTGATACCGTTGCTGGTGTAGATATTAAGCCTGAAGTGGTTGAAAAACATGTTTCCCGGGGACGCAGAGTATTGACAGCTGACGCGACCGACCCTGACTTTTGGCAACGTGTAAATCACTCTGAAGTAGAAATGGTGATGCTTGCGATGCCCAAACATATGCAGAATATTTACGCACTAGAACAGCTCAAAGCATCGGGTTACAACGGCCAAGTTACCGCCATTGCAAACTACCCTGACCAACAGAAAGAGTTAGAAGAAATGGGCGTGAATTCTACCTATAACTTCTACCTCGAAGCCGGTAGTGGTTTTGCAGAACACGTAAAAGAGAAATTATTTACTTAAATTAGATATTGGTTCTCAGTATCATAATTGGTACTGAGAACTATTTTCATATTCAGATCATTGTGTTACATCTAGACGTCTATTTCATTATTCCATTCCGCTCATTATTCGATTTACAAAGCTTTACATCCAAGATGGTAATTTGCCCTCACTTCAGAGTAAACTGATCACATCGGACATGGCGTAAGTATCTATTTTATGAACATAAATTGATGCCAAATGCCTTTTGAACATCGTGTCACTGGATTGTGAACAAGCTATACCTTTGGGGGTTTTATGATTAAGAATAAATCTAATGGTCAATTTTCTGCAGTAGTGGATGACGTCAAGGCTGCGCCTTTTTC
The DNA here is from genome assembly GCF_002208135.1 of Pseudoalteromonas piscicida. Taxonomy (NCBI): domain Bacteria; kingdom Pseudomonadati; phylum Pseudomonadota; class Gammaproteobacteria; order Alteromonadales; family Pseudoalteromonadaceae; genus Pseudoalteromonas; species Pseudoalteromonas piscicida. The sequence goes on along the minus strand of NZ_CP021646.1, from coordinate 1,318,318 downwards.
AGACCTCCAAGAAAGACTGGATGCGATTCAGGACGGTGGTATGACAGCGCTGGCAATTCGTAATATCCTATTTCATAAAATGCTCGATATGCATTCCGTACCAAACGATCATTATTTAAGAGATGAAGAAACACCTAATCGTTTGGACGATCCAAAACTAATTGAAAAGCTGAATGAATTAGGCTTTTTCCGCAGTAAGCCTTCATCACAGCTGCACTAATAAAGATTTAGGGAGCCTACTCTCCCACATAGGCTGACAATGCCCGTCGTCAGCCTATTTTCCTCTTCTAACCACACGCCTGAGCTTTTTGCTTATTTTAAAGAATAACCTTACTAGTAATAATACATAGCGTAATTTGTTACCGTAATTATACCAATTAGCTTAATTAAGTGATCTATTTTGAGGCGAGAAAATCTTGTCGATAACTAGGCGAAAGTTTTGCTATTTAGTTGTTCTAAATGAGAAATTTTTAACGCAGTTAGCGTCAGATTTGTTCCTTCAAATTGAGCAAGTATTAAGACTAATTGGTATTAGAACCAACAAAAACCAATTAATTGCAAAGATATGGATCTGAATAACTTAGGTCTAGTCACCTTGCGGTGATTTAAATGGCGGGTTATTTCTCCTTTTCGGTAATAACGTTTTCCAAGCCTCCTTGAATGGCTTTAAGTAAATTGCGGTAAGTGAATCATGTCCTGCATCATATTGTCCAACTCCAATAGTAATTTTTCCCACACTCGAGGCTTTAATCAGAGAGCCATATATACGATCCCAAATGGCTAGAGCAGAGCCTAAATTGGTATCGAAATGGATAGGATTATCACTATGATGCACTTGGTGTTGTGCAGGGCTAATAAACCAATTCTCTACCCTATCACCCCAACTCAGCCAGATATGTGAATGTCTTAAGTTCGCCCGAAGATATTAAACAAAAAGACAAACGCATTCGCACCAAGAATATCGTACATGCTCAAGCTGCTGCCAAATACGTAATATCCTACTCCAACCACTATCCCTTGGGTTAATGCCATGCGACAGGCGTACAGGTAGCTTTCAACTGGATGTGAGCGATAAATAGTAAAGGGTGTCAGGACTTTTGCTGAATGGTGCACCTTGTGAAACTCCCAAAAGAATGGGATTTTATGCAGCATCAGGTGCAACAAGAACCGAGTGAGGTCATCTACTATAAATAAAAATAACGTAAATAGCCCAATAACCACCCATTCTGGCGCTTCAAGATGTGACGCTGGACCAAAGAGCGTTTCAAGCCCAGCGGACAACCCCAGCGCCACGGGTACCATAGTCAACACGATAGGTGTGAACGTCGCCGCCTTTATCAATCGATTTGTGATCAACAAGCAGTAATCGAGCTTGGCGCTTTTACACCACCACACTTGCTTGGGAAATAGGAATTTAAAGAAACCTTTACTAGAGTGCGCTTTCTCTGTGGCGATATAAACAGGAACAGCCATCAAAATGGCACTAAACAAGTATGGCAAATACACTCTTTTATTGGCATCAAATAAGTAGCCAGGAAGTTCAGTTATGCTTTGCCATAATTGCTCTAACATAGTCATTTCCATCAAAAAGAAATAATGAATTCACATATTTTTGGAACAACTCCATAGGTCTAACGGCAGACTCCATGAAGCTGCGGCTCCTAATCAAGAGCCGCATAGACAATCAATTAAAACTGGTATTTGTACCCTAAACTAAATTGTCTTGGTTTGCCCGGACGCGCGCCATACGGGCGGCGACTAACAATTTCTGCTTCGTCGAACAAGTTGTCGATTTTAGCATAAATTTGACCGTACTGCCCTAGCTCGTAACTCGCGGATACATCAACAATCGTTGTGCTTGGCACCTTCGCGCCTTCAAGTACAAGCTCAAAGTCTTCAGTGCTTCTGCCGGCAGCTTCGTTCATCTCACTGATGTATTTGATGGCGACATTAACTTTCCAGTCACTTGCTGCAAGGCCAATATTAAAAGTGGCTTGATGAGACGGTAAATACGGAAGCTCATCGCCGTTTTTAATGTAACCCCATTGCGCGAACGTTGTAGCACGTTCATTCTGGAACTCACCTTTAGTATAGGTGTAGGTGAAGCTATACGGGATATCCAGTTGCAGGTTAAGTGGGTAACGCTGCGCAAACTGCATTTCGAGACCGTAAACATCCACTTCACCACCACTGAATTGCTGGTCTTGTTGGTCATTGACACCACAGTTAGACTGACCACAACTTTCATTCAGATTTTCATAATCGTTGAAAAAGCTCACAATCTCAAACTGAGTCACACCATCATTGAAGCGCCCACCAAATTCGTAGTTAACACTCTTCTCAAGCTCTATATCAGGATCTTGTTGTGGTGAAGAAGGCACAAAACCTTGGTGCACACCAAATAAAAGACCAGCATCATCAGAAAGCTGATAGAAACCACTTAGGCTAGGTAGCCAAATACGGGTGGTTTTATCAATCCAAACATCGGCATCTTTATTATCTTGGTAAGACATGTCCATCAGCTCGCCACGAAGGCCAAGGCCCAGTGTCAACGCATCAAGTTGTACTTTGTCTTCTAGATATACTGACCACGCTTTGGTATTTTCAGTATTCAGTGATGTAAACTGCTTTGAGCCTTCCAGCAACACAGGTGAACCACCTTCCATTGCATACGCTTGCTCAAAGTGTTTGCGCTCAATTTCATCTTCGTGGAAACGCACGCCAAGAGCAATATCATGGGTTAAATTAAATAGCCTAAAGCTTGTATTGGCATCGACTTGAAGACCTTGAGAGAAATACTCACGGTCATTAGTCCCCATATTCAAAAAGATGTTTGAACCTGCAACAACAGAGTCCCTTACCCCTGTGATCACGCCGTACTCATTTGCAAAAGCCTCAGGATTTGCCATGATTTTAGACAGTGATGGTCCACTTTTGCTACCTAGACTATTAAGCTTAAGCCAAGCTCGTTCATAGTCATTGCGGTACAGTCTTGTTGTAACGTTGAAGTCTTTACCATCAAGCACATGGGATAACATCACTTGAGTATGCTTGGTATCCATCTCTGCAGGCTGAGACGCTGCGTATCGACGATACGGGTTTTCAGCAAAATCTGCATCCGTTAAACCAAGGTAGGTTTCATCGGACAACTCGTCGGCGTAGCTGAGTTTTAACCCAAAGGTATGGTTTAGCTCACCTTGTGAAATTTTATAATTAAACTTGGCTAGGATATCGTTCTTCTCAAATCCCGTATCACCACCGCCATCAAGCTCTTTAAAGCCATCGGCTTGTAGATTAACCGCTTCGAATAAGAAACCAACATTATTTACCACTGAGCCATAGTAACCGTGCGCTTTGGAGTAACCATCGCTGCCAGCCGCAACATCGATACCGCCTTCTGTAAATTCAGGAACTTGACGAGTCACTAAGTTAAGCGCACCTGCAACCGTTTGTGGACCATGCTTGATAGCCGCAGGTCCTTTAAACACCTCAACCGCAGTCATCCGAGTCGTAACAGGGAAATAATAAGCGGCTGGTGCTGAATAAGGTGCGGGGCCAATGAGCACACCGTCTTCCATTATGGTGATTTTTTTACTTCGCTCAGGTGTTACACCACGAAAACCAATATTTGGTCGAAGGCCATAGCCATCCTCTTCACGAATATTAACGCCAGGCACATTAGAAAGAATACGGTGAATATCATCGTATTCGTATTCTGCCAACTGCGCTTCTGATAACAAAGTGGCAGAGCCGGCTTCTTTTCGCAATTTATCGTGGTGGCTGATAATAGATATATGCTCAATATCTTGATTGTCATCCGCAGCTTGCGCTTGAGGTAGCGCAAAAATTACCGCTACAGCTAATAAAGATCTCTTCATGTTCATGCGCTTAGTCATTGTCACCTGCCGAAGTTTGTGGAAGCTCTAGGGCGAGCTTTTCGATAAACTCAGTCTTTAAATCATCTGTCACTTTTTTAACGTCTGTATGCGTTTGCGTTACTTGCTCTGTAGAACCTGCAAGCTCAGCTTTGAGACTCGCATCCATCGCAAGCAACGTGGCCTCTGCGTCAGCAAGCCCTGCAAGCATGCGCTCTTTTACATCACTACCATTCTCAGCATCTAAAAAGTCGTCAAAACCCAATGTATTCTCTGTGTCTTGGCCATTACCGGTGAAGATGTTTCTAAATGCTCTGATGTTAGCAAGTAAGTTCTCTTTCGAATGTTCTGCAATTGGCGACTCCACCGCTTCAGAGCAAGCCTCTAAACCACACGCGTTCGGAAAACCTAGGCCTAACGGCGTCGCTATTTTGCCGTCTTTTAACTCTTCGGTCATGTAAAACAGCGCCTTTGATATTTCATTGAGCGCTAAGTGGGGCGTGTCGAACGGAGAGCCTGGTTGTCCTGCATTAACAAGCTTAGCTGCATAGCCATTTTCTCCAGTCCATTGAGACAAGAGTAAATTGCTCTGTGCTTCAATGTCTTTCGCCACTTCCGTCGCAAACTCACAACGCGCAACGGCTCTTTCCTGAGTTGAGCGGCTATTCCATGGTGCCAAAGCATCATTCACAGACGAACAGTTATGGTCAAGATTGGCATTGAACAGAAGGTGCTCTAAGGCCGTTAAGCCTTTACGGTTTGCTGTACGCTCAGAGATATTGTAAGGGTTGCTGGCATTACCATTAATAACGCCATCTTCAAAATACACTACATCCAAGTCGATATCACATAAAGAGCCAGTAGCAGGCCAAACATAAATGTTATTTTTAAGCTCTTTGCTATTGGCTGTAAGTGGACCCATTTGCATCAATTCAACATACTGCCACCCTACCATAGCGCTGCGCCAGCTTTGTTGAGCATTTAATTTTAACGCGGCGGTATTTTCAGCCAATGCCTTTTCAGCACTACAATAATTCGCGACTTCAAGTTGCTGCGTTATGGCTAGCTCATTGAATTGTTCAATTGCAGGGGTAAGCACATTATTGACTAGGTTACTCACCAAAGCCGCTTCATCAAATTGCGAGGGTAAAGTTGGGTTATCCGTTCCAGAGTTATTATCCTTCACTCCGGGGCCTTGGCTACTCGAAGTACTTTCACCACAACCCGACAATACCAAAGCTACAGCGACGGCAGCAGCACTAAAACGTTTAGATACTCTCATTTGCATTCTCTATTATCTATATACAACAAAAGGTTAGCAGAATAAACGGCTAACCTTTTAACGTTATAAACGAAAATTTAGATTACCAGTTGGCAACATTCTCAGCATCAAAATCATATGCAGTTGCGATGATTTCTCGCGCTTCCAATAAAGCAGTCTTATAAGCTTCCACTTTATCCGCCGCGAATTCAGGCTTATCACCCATCAATTCATGGATTTTAACAAAATCTGCATCTGTGACAGGAGAAAACGGATTAAACTGGAAGTTTAATGCGAAGCCTTTCATTTCTGACCAGTGCTTTGCAACTGTGTAGAATTGATCAGCATCAAAATTGCCTGATGCGATATCGTCTAAATCACCATCATCATCTGAAATTGTGTCGTTGATGTAGTGTACAACCGTCGCTGCGATCGATTTTTCCCATGCTAGCAACGCTTGATTACGTAACGTTTCTAAACGTGCTTTATCTTCATCTGACCACTGAGCAACGTTAGTACCAAAGTTACCGTTAATTAGTTTACGCGCTTCAATAAACGCCAATTGTGCTTCAGCAGTGAAGTCAGTTGGGTTAGTGTTAGATTTAGTTCCTCGGTCACGCTTTGCTGCATTGGTTGAGTTACCGAAGTTAAATTCAGACAGTAGATCGATTTTGCCATCGTTGTCTAAATCATGATAACCACTCGCATAAGCTTCACGGCCACCTTTAGCTGAAAGTTCATCATCTGTATAGTCTAGATAATCAATTGCGGCACCGAAGTAGCCATAGCCTTCATCAAACTTGTGCTCAAGTTCTGTGTAGCTTTTGCCATCCGCCAATGTCGCGTTATCGGCTGACTTTTCACCAATAAGTAAATCATCTAGATAATCATCCGCACCTTGAGAAAGCGACACTGCACCGTTTAAATGTTTTTGCATTAACTGGGCAAGATCAAGCCCTTCTGGTGTTACGTATAACTTGTTCAGTGTGATAGCGGTGCCATTATGCTCTGCTTTGATCGTTGAGCCATTTTCAAACTGCTGAAGTTGCGCTTGTAACAGGTCTAAATAATGTAGAGCTAAACCTTCAGGTGTTTTTGACTGTGTACCAAAGTTAGTCCAACCAGCCATGACCCCATCCTCTTCCCATGCTTTATGCATATTAGAGGTATCGCGCCCTGCAATTTTACCACCTTCACCAGCGACGTTTTTTAGTGAGCTTGATATTTGTCCTAATGTGGTTTGTGCTGCGTTTGCCGCAACAGCAAAATCTAGAGGTTCATCCAACACCACTGTATCTGTCGGCATTAAGAAGGTTTTAATCTCCGCGATTGCCGCTTCAGCCGTTTTTTGATCAACAGCATTACCCACAGTTTCATTATTAAGCTTACCCATTAGGCTCTTGATATGAACCATAGCCGCATGACGTGCGATTTGGCCAGAATAAGAAACTGACGATTCACCTTGTGTGTTATTAAAGGCATAGCGGTTTACACCCGCTTTGTTTTCTTCAGCAATTTGTTGAACAGCGATTTCAGCGTCAACTTCTGTTTTTTTGCCTTTACTGTCAGTTGCCGTGATAGTTACCGATACTTTACCGCCTTCAACCTGTTCGAAATTTAGTGCGTTTGCAGCTTTGAGCTTTACGGCACCGTCAACAATTTCAAAACGATTGTCAGAGATGGTTAGTGTCAGTGCACTTACTTCATCGCTATCGTCAGAAAAAGAGATATTTGCAACCGCAGCACCAAGCGTATCTTCAGATACTGATGCGCTGTCTACGGTAATAGTAGGTGCGGCATTGGTGGCTGGAGGTGGTGTTGTGTTGTTATCATCGTTGTCATTTGAGCTGCTGCTAGAGCCACCACATGCAGTGAGACCTAAAGTTGCAGCGAGTATAGCAGTCGTTAACAGAGACTTTTTAAGTGCCATTGAATTGTTCCTTTGAGACTAATTATGTTTATATCTTCATAACTAGGCGTAAAGTATACACACACCTAAATAGCAATCAATATTATTTGCATTGTATAAATAACAATTTTTTTAAGAATGCTACGTAACAGCTAACTACTCCAGCGCAATGACTCGTCAAAAAGAATATAGATACTCCATATAAAACAAAAGGATAACGCCATAAAAATGGCGTTATCCTTTTGTATCAGGAACTCGTTTCACAAATTTCTCCGAATTGAGCATTCGAAAAATTCGACGTATCTTTGCGTTATATCAAATGAATGATTGCTAGTTCCAAACATCTGTAACAAACAAATAACCTTGACGCCAAATAGTTTTGATCTTCTCTGGTCGACTTGGATTATCATGCAGCTTTTTACGCAAGCGAGAAATTCTAACGTCTATTGTCCGAGTATCTGGGCGATAGTATTTGCCAAGGATCTGCTCGTACACAAAGTCACGTTTCACTACTTTGCCGCCATTGCTCGCAAGTAACCATAGCAACTCAAACTCATGAGTTGTGAGGTCAATGCGCTCCTGCCCATAACTCACACGTCTGGTGTTTTTGTCGATATGGAGCTGGCCAAAGGTTAATTGCTCTGGCTCATCATCAAACTGTGAGTTTGCAGCTTGTCTTCTTAGCACTGCATCAAGTCGAGCTCGCCATAGTCTCGGCTTTGCATCTTTGGAAATAACTTCATCAGCGCCAAGCTCTAAAAACAGGCTGTGGACATCCTCGTCGTCGCTGTCGAGACTAACGATCACGGGGGCTTTGAATCTTTGTCTAAATTGGCTGATTGAATCGCAGGTTGGTACGGATGCGATGGCTTGATCAAGCACGATACCGTTAATGGATTTCCCTGAAAAACCGTTCAATTGACCTAATTCCCTCAACAACTCAACAGTATAGCCTTGCTCTTCAAGCATTTTTTGTTGTGATGTCAATATAGTGTTATTGCTTTGTGCAACCAAGATAGTGGACACGGACGCACCTCATTCATTCAACATGGATGAACACAGTGTAGTCACGCAACCTGAATGGATGCTTTACAACGTAAACAATCCTTTTGCCGTATCCCAAAGCGCTTTAACAACGGGGTCATATAACCGTTTATTCTTAGTTACAAGTCCAATTTCAATCTCGTCCGATCTAAGCTGCAATAGCTGAACTTGGTTTTTAAATGGACTTTGACTAATTACTATCTCGGGGACACACGCAATACCAAAACCTAAACTTGCGAGCGCAACCATAGCTTCATGACCCGAAACATGCGCATAAACCTTAGGAACAAAATTGTGTTTTTTGCAAAAGTCATCAATGCGGTCTTTTAACACACCTCGCTCTGGCATAATAAAAGATAGCCTCTGCCACGGCATTTCACTATGACTATATTCATCAATAATAGACTTAAGCGGACAATCCATCGTTGGGCCAATGAACACTAATCTTGAACGGCCGATTGGCAAGTATTCTATACCGCTTGGTAGATGTTTTGGCTTCACTGCTACCGCGATATCTTCCTTACTACTAGCAACTTCTGCTATTGAATGTGCAGGATCGCCGGTAATAAGGTTTAGCTCTACTTGCGGGTATTGATGGCGAAATTTGGAAAATAGATCATAAATAAAACTGTAAGTGGCGGTCACTGAACAAAATAAGCTCAGCTCACCAGTCAAAGGCTTATCATCGTCAACACATTCGCTCTTAAATTGCCGCCAGCTGGCCAGCGTCGCTTGCGCGTAATGAACGAATGCTTTGCCGTGTTGAGTCAGCTCAACGGTTCGGTTGTCTCGTAGGAATAAAGGCGCGCCGACTTCCTCTTCTAACTGTTTGATTTGACGACTTAATGTCGGAGGGCTAACAAAACAGCGTTCGCTCGCCCGAGAAAAATGCAGTGTATCTGCAAGTGCCAAAAAATATTTTAATTGTTTATGATTCATAGCATTTCACCTTTTGAAACACTATAGTTCAAATATATCATTTTACGCAATCAAAAGTTCGCCCTACTCTGACTTCAATCTATTTCTACAGAATCAGGAAATATCATGTCGAACTACTTTAATACTTTATCTTTACGTGAGCAATTAGCTCAGCTTTCTCAATGTGAATTCATGGATCCAAAAGAATTCGAACAAGGTGTCGACGTTCTGATTGGTAAAAAACTGGTCATCGTTGGTTGTGGCGCGCAGGGCTTAAACCAAGGTCTGAACTTAAGAGACTCTGGCTTAAACGTCAGTTATGCACTACGTCCATCTGCAATCGAGGAAAAACGTCAATCGTTCCTTAATGCCTCTGAAAATGGTTTTATTGTTGGCACCTATGAAGAACTCATTCCGGAAGCGGACTTGGTCCTAAACTTAACGCCTGACAAGCAGCATACTTCTGTTGTAAACGCGGTAATGCCGTTAATGAAAAAAGGCGCAACACTCGCTTATTCTCACGGCTTTAATATCGTAGAAGAAGGCATGCGAGTGCGTGAAGACATCACCGTAATCATGGTTGCACCAAAATGTCCTGGCACAGAAGTACGTGAAGAATATAAACGCGGCTTTGGTGTACCTACGTTGATTGCAGTTCACCCTGAAAACGACCCTGAAGGTAAAGGCCTTGAGCAAGCTAAGGCATACGCGGCAGGAACTGGTGGTCATCGAGCTGGTGTATTAAAGTCATCATTTATCGCCGAAGTTAAATCAGATCTAATGGGTGAGCAAACCATCCTATGTGGTATGTTGCAAACCGGTTCACTACTATGCTTCGACAAAATGGTAGAAGAAGGGATAGAGCCTGGATATGCATCAAAGCTCGTACAATATGGCTGGGAGATCATCACCGAAGCGCTAAAACATGGTGGTATCACCAATATGATGGACAGGTTGTCTAACCCCGCCAAGTTACGCGCATTTGAACTGAGCGAGCAACTAAAAGGTATCATGCGCCCGCTTTACAACAAGCATATGGACGACATCATCAGCGGCGAGTTTTCAGAGGGCATGATGGCTGACTGGGCTGAAAACGACAATAAATTGCTTACATGGCGTGCAGAAACCGCACAAACCGCGTTTGAAAAGCAAGCTAATACGGATGCTGAAATTTCAGAGCAGACTTTCTTCGACCAAGGTATTTTAATGGTTGCTATGGTTAAAGCCGGTGTAGAGCTGGCGTTTGAAACCATGACAGCCGCTGGCATTATTGATGAATCAGCTTACTACGAATCACTGCACGAAACGCCGCTAATCGCGAATACCATCGCACGCAAAAAGCTGTTTGAGATGAATCGTACGATTTCAGATACCGCCGAATATGGCTGCTACCTATACAATCACGCATGTTTACCACTATTGAAGCCATTTATGGAGTCAATCACAAAGCGTGAAATTGGTGGAGGCTTGTCAAACAATGATAACTATGTTGACAACCAAAAGCTCATCGCGGTGAACCGTGCGATCCGCAACCATCCTGTAGAAAAAGTAGGCGAAACACTACGTGGTTATATGTCAGATATGAAAAAGATTATTTAGTTATTAGAAATAAATTTGCGTCGATAATAAAGTTCGCTTGTTAGTAACCAAGGTCACTTTCCACCCTGAGATTGTGGCCTTTTATCTCCATTCATCAACATAAACTATCATTTAACACAAATACGGTTAACACTAAATTCTGGTTTTAACTTTATTTCATAAACCAAAATTATTTTTTTGTGATTTTGATTGTTACTTGTTCCGAGCTGGTTATTTACTATGCTAGAATAGTTGGTTCCACGGGATTACACACACAGATCGAATGCAAAACACAGGTTTAACAATTACTCAAAGAATTACCCTTTTGGGTAGTCTCATTGCAATTGCTGTCGCTTGTTTAATTGGGTTTACCTCGCTTTACAGCGCCAAAACGCTCATTAATGAACGCATGATGCAATCTGAATTGCCAAGCAAGATAGAAAGTATCAATAAATCATTAAGTAAGCAGATAGACACATTGAAAAATGCAGCCGAACAGCTTTCAGGCAACTTATTGATCACTCAAAGTGCTAAGCAAAATACTTTGGATGAAAAACTCCTTGTCAACGAACTTAAGCGTATTGCGGCGCAGTATGACTTAGTTACTGCTTCTTGGGCTAACCGTGAAACCAACCAATATTGGAATCAAAACGGCTTTTTACGGGTACTAAATAGAGAGCAAGATGGTTGGTTTTTCGACTTTACCACCGGTGACTCAGCATACTCTATTAGTATTTACCAAGAAGCTCCAGGCGACGTAAAAATGTTTGTAAACCATCAACAGCCAAACGGCATTGGTTTAGCTGGACTTGCGAAAAGTATTGATGACATGCAAGCGATGCTTGCCAACATGAAAATCGAGCAAAGTGGCTTTGTTTTCGTCATTAACAGGCAAGGTACGGTGCAATTGCACCCAGATGCAAGCAAAGTAGCAAAGTCCTCAATCGAAGACTTTTACGGTCAGCAAAGCCGTGACTTCACCTCAGCACGAGGATTTATTGTTGAAGAGTTGGAAGTGAATGGCGAAACCAATTTAGTTGCGGCGAGTCCAATTCCAAACACAGAATTACTTGTTATTGCCCAAGTGCCAACCAGTGAAGTCAATAGTGGGATCACTTCCCTGCAGTGGCAAATCATTGGTTTTGCGCTAGTGATCGCACTAGTGGCGAGCTTTTTTAGTATGCTACTGGCTAAAAACTTAAGCGCCCCACTTAAAAAGATGGCTGATTTATTTGAACAGCTTGGCAGCGGCGACGCAAAACTCAATTATCGCTTACCAGACTCAGCACAGCCCGAGCTACACGCTTTGGCTGGCGGCTTCAACCAGTTTATAGCTAAGATCGAAGAAGCTATCCACATGGTTGCTGAAGAAAGCCGCTCGATTCGTGTGACAAGTGAATCTGTGTTCAAACAGAGCCAGCTAAACTCTCAGTCACTGGATGAACAAAAGTCTCAAACTATGTCTGTTGCCGCGGCAATCAATGAGATGGGTGCAACAGTACAAGAGATAGCGAGCAGCGCGACCAACACGGCAAAGTTGACAGAAGAAAGTAAAGCGTCAACCAAGCGCAGCCGTCAAGGCGTGCAAGAAAGCCAAGAAACACTTCACCTCCTAGCTGGTGACATCGAAAATATGGCAGGTCAAGTCGCTACATTGGCAGAAAAAACACAGTCAATTGCCAACATCGTTGATGTGATCAGAGGCATATCTGAACAAACCAACTTGCTTGCTCTCAATGCCGCGATTGAGTCCGCACGAGCAGGTGAGCACGGTCGTGGGTTTGCCGTCGTTGCAGATGAAGTTAGAGCACTTGCGAGCCGTACATCACAATCTACCGACGAGATCCAAGCGACGATCTCTGAGTTAACTCAAGTGTCTGGCGCTGTCGTAAACCAGATTCAACAATCCAGTGAACAAGCAGAGCAAAGTGTTAAAACGATGCAATCGTCAGTGGAATTAATGTTGGAAATCTCGGAAACCGCAAATCAAATAAATGACATGACTGCGCTTATCGCTACAACGACCGAAGAGCAAAGTAATGTCGTGGCGGACGTTGGCCGTAATATCGAGCAAATTAGCGAAATAAGCGATGCTGTGATGAATGAGCAGCTCGACACAGAGCAGGCTATCCAGCGTCTCGCTGCATCAGCAAAAACGCTTGATGATCTAGTCGCAAGCTTTTAAGCGCTCTTCAACCCTAAGGTAAGCCTGCACGCTCAGCCTTGCAGGCTTACCTTATCCCCCTCTTTGTTACATGGTGTAACAATCACACCGCGCAAATTTTGCAATTATAGTCTAAATTCAATAATAGTAAGGGCCTTAGGTAAGCAGTTAAGCAATAACTAAAAGTCAGCCGAATGTCCAATCTGGAGGTTGTATGAAGATATTAATTCAGTTCTCTATTATTATGCTTAGTGTATTACTTAGTGCCTGTAATAGTACTCCCAAAGCGACAATAGACACATCAATTCTCAATTCGGATCATCAATTTGATATTCAGCCCGTAGAGTCATACTCAGAGGTATTTCAACTAAACAATCAAATTAAAGCAAAACTCGCTCAATATTTTCACAACGATGAAATTGGGGTTAAACGAGCAAAAATGTTGATGGCGTTTTTAGTCAATAGTGGTGACGATTCAATGTCATATTTATCCGGCGCTAATCTCACTGCAACCCAAGCTTTCAGTAATATGAATGCCAATTGTCTGTCGCTATCAATTTTAACGCATGCTATCGCTAGACAAGTGGGTTTGAGAACTCAATTTCAGCGTGTGCACATACCCGAATACTGGGATGAGAGCCAAGGCTACAGTCTGCTTACAGGGCACGTAAACATCAAAATCTTTGAGGTGGATAATACTCAAGACGCTGTAAAAACGCTTTATGTGAAACCCGCTTCCGTTACCGTTGACTTTGACCCCAATAGCCGAGCACAACAATTTAGCACATCAGCAATAGATACAAACACTATCTTATCCATGTTTTATAACAACAAAGGTGCCATGGCAATGATTAATGGCGACCTTGACATGGCCTACAGTTACTACAAAGCGGCGGTTGAGACCGACCCCTATCACGATGGCGCATGGGGTAATCTTGGGATTTTGTATCGCCTTACTCAGCAGTATGACCTTGCGGAGCGCGCATACAACCAAGCACTGGCCATTAACCACGACAATCGTAATGCCCTCGGCAATCTTGCGAAGCTTTATCATCTTACAGAGCGCGACCGCGAAGCTAAAATGATTGAGGCCAATATTCACAACTTAAGAAAGAGCAACCCTTATTACATGTTAGTGTTGGGTAACGAAGCGTTTAAGCATGGAAATTTAAGTCGCGCTAAGCATTTTTATCAAAAAGCTTATCAACTCGACCGTAGTATTCATGGCAGTTACTTTGGATTAGCAAAAGTCGCTTTTGAAGAAGGGAATAGAGAAAAAGCCGAGTATTACCTCAACAAAGCATACAAAGTGTCTGTCTTCGATCACGACAAAGCGCGTTACGAAGGCAAATTAGCCTTATTGAGAGGTGTTGCAAGCAACCAGTTGAATAACACAGATAATGATGAGAGATAATAAAAAGAATGAAGAAGCTCCCTTTCAAGCTAATCGGTATGATGCTGACCGCAATATGTACCATAAATGCAGCGGCTCAGGCGCAATATCCAACTATTGCTAATGTCGATAATATATTGGTGCAAGATTTACAAACACTCACGAGTACTAGTCACCAAGGCCGTAAAAGTGGTGCTCGGTCACCTAATATCAGTGCACAATATATTTTCGATGCTTTTAAGCAAATAGGTGGAAATCCGAGCTATCAGCACTTTACCTTTAGAGCTGGTATTTTTAGTAAAGACGCAGGTCACAACATCACTGCGACTTTACCTTGCACGCAACCTCGATGTGACAAGGCCATTGTGATCAGTGCGCATTACGACCATTTAGGAACCTCAGGACAGAGACATTACCCAGGCGCCAATGATAATGCATCTGGCACTGCTGCGATGTTGCACATTGCAAGGCAACTCAGTAAAACAAATCGCTCTCGTGATATATTGTTTGTCGCGACCGATGCCGAAGAGCGCGGCTTACATGGTGCAAAATATTATGCCAAACACCTTAATCGAGAAGTTGAACTCAATATCAACCTTGATATGTTAGGGATAAATAATAACAACCGTTTATTTGCCTTGTTTTCACCTGGCTTCAAGGAATATAAAACTAAGCTCCAGAGCAAGGCGCAATCTCCAATAAAGTTGACCATAGTATCGTCACAACGACAAATTGAGCGTTATACAAATAATCCAAGAGTTGATTGGCATAAAGCGAGCGATCACTACGCATTTTATCGCCAAGGGATCCCCTATATTTATTTTGGTATGGGTGAAGATAAACATCATCACACCACGAGAGATACGCTAGATAATATGGATTTAAATAAGTATCAGGCAGGCGTAAACCTCATCAATGACTTTATTTTGTCATTAACTCGTTCGCCATTGGACTCTACTAGCTGAATTTTTTGTGCTTTTGTAAGCTGCTTAACATGCCACTCGAGTTTTGCAGCCTGAGACTTAGTGCCGACCCGACATTGATATTTCAACGTCAAGGGCCCTTTGCCTTTTAAATTTTTTGCCCCCTTCCCAGCCTGATGCTGTTTCACTCGCCGTTCTACATTAGTTGTTATTCCTGTGTACCAATGACCCAAACGGGTTTCTAGGATGTATAGGCTCCAAGTAGCGTGGCAACCCCTTGTATTGGGCTCGCTAAGTAACACTTTTCCTAGCACTTAGTGGTTCTCCTCAAGACCTTATCAATGATTTGCGTTGCACATGACAACTATTGCAACTTATGTACGAACTTTTTACACTTAGTGCAGTCCAATTCCGCTAAGAGACTTTACCTTCTCTGTGCAATCGGTATCATGCAAACAACTGATAATAAGGATACACAATTTCATGCTGTCTAATAAAACCCTTTCTGTTTGGCTCAGTGCTGTAGTTATGACGGTGTTTATGTCTGGCTGTTCAAGCTGGATTTATCGCATCAACGTGCCACAAGGTAATTTCTTAGAGCAGTCAGATGTAGATAAACTTCGCGTCCAAATGACCAGAGAGCAGGTGCTATACGTACTTGGTACACCGCTTGCTAAAGACACTTTTAACAACAATGTCTGGCATTACCAATACGTATTCAATATTGATAGAGAATCAGAGGTCCGAAAGTCATTTACCGTTTATTTCGAGAATGACAAATTAGTTCGCGTAAGCGGCGACTTCGAAGAGCCAGAAGAATTCAACACCCCTTTAGACTCTTAATGGTTTAAGGGCACACATTATTTCGTAGTCAAAGGGGAAGGTATTTCCCCTTTTTTAGTCTTTATCTCCTAAAGAGACAGGTCGCCCACCGGTAACCTTGCTTGCACGGCCTTCTTCTTTTGCTTTTTCGGCACGGCGTCTGCGCGCTTCTTTCGGGTCAGCAATTAATGGACGATAGATTTCAATTCTATCACCGTCACTTACTACTTGATGTAATTTTACCGTGCGGTTCCAGATCCCGAGCGTCAAGTCATTCGCATCTATCTCTGGACATTTATCTAATATCCCTGACTGCAAGACCGCTTGCTCAGCAGACGTCCCCTCAGGCACATCGACCGACAACGACGTCGCGCTGTCTGGCAACGCAAATACCACTTCAACCTTGATCATCATCGCGCTCCATAAACAATTTTGGCTCGTTGGGTAAACGCAGACACCATATTCTTGGCAACTTCATTGAATAACTTACCAAACGCCATCTCAATCAACTTACTCGCAAATTCAAATTCTAATTTCAAACTCACTTTGCAAGCCTGCTCATCCAGTGCGGTAAACTCCCAGTAACCGTTTAAAGACTTAAATGGTCCATCTACTAAACACATCTTTACTCGATTGCCGTCAAATTCGTTTTTCGTGGTAAACCACTTTTTTAGGCCGGCTTTTGAAATTTCTAGACTCGCGGTCATCCCATCATCATCGCTGCTGATCACCTTTGCATCTGAACAATGCGGTAAAAACGCAGGATAAGCGTCAACATCGTTAACCAATTCAAACATTTCTTTGGTGCTATACATCACCAAAGCACTTTTTTCTATCTGCGGCATAGACACTCCAAATCTTAATACGAGGATTTTACCAAGGTTTTGCAGATTTATCTTGTTTGCAGCCACTGACTAAGTAAAAATACGTCACATTAATGAAAAAGCGCTGTCTTAAAACAGGATTTATAGGTAGACTAAGCCATTATGGCAAAGAAAAATTCAAGTAAATCAAATAGCAATACCATAGCGCTAAATAAAAAAGCGCGTCATGAGTATTCACTACATGAAAAGTTCGAAGCAGGTATCGAATTACAGGGCTGGGAAGTAAAAAGTATCCGCGCCGGTAAAGTCAATATCTCAGATACTTACATCCATATCAAAAACGGCGAAGCCTATTTGTTGGCCAGTCAAATCCAACCGTTGAATAGTGCTTCTACACATGTGATATGCGATCCGCTTCGTTATCGTAAACTGTTACTAAACAAACGTGAAATCTCACGTCTTATCGGTGCAACCGAGCGTGATGGTTACTCTCTGATTGCCACAGCAATGTACTGGAAAAAGTGCTGGGTAAAACTCGAGTTCTATCTTGCGAAGGGTAAAAAGCAACACGATAAGCGTGCAGATATTAAAGACCGTGATTGGTCACGTGATAAAGAACGTTTGATGAAACACAATGTACGTTAATTTATTTTAATATACGAACAGAACGAAAAAAGCAGGCTAAGCCTGCTTTTTTGTGTTTGGTATAAAGTTAAGCTAAAAAACTTAACCTTTGTACTTTTGCATCACAAGTGTTGCGTTAGTACCGCCAAAGCCAAAGCTGTTTGACATTACGGTATTCAGTGGTCCATCACGGCGCTCAGTTACTATGTCTAAACCTTGCGCTTGCTCGTCTAATTCATCAATGTTAATTGATGGTGCGATAAAGTCATTGTCTAGCATAAGCAAAGAGTAAATCGCTTCATGCACGCCAGCTGCACCGAGTGCGTGACCTGTCATCGCTTTAGTTGCACTGATAGCCGGAGAATTATCACCAAATAATTCTTGAATTGCACCTAACTCTTTCACGTCGCCAACTGGTGTTGAAGTACCGTGCGTGTTTAGGTAGTCAATCGGTGCGTCAAGACCTTGCATCGCTTGCTTCATACAACGCACCGCGCCTTCTCCGGATGGTGCTACCATGTCGTAACCATCTGATGTTGCACCATAACCAACAATTTCAGCATAAATGTGTGCACCGCGAGCAAGTGCATGTTCTAGCTCTTCAACTACCACAATACCGCCGCCACCAGAGATCACGAAACCGTCACGATTTGCATCATAAGTACGCGATGCGCGCTCAGGTGTTTCATTGTACTTAGTAGACAATGCCCCCATGGCATCGAATTCCATCGCGAGCGTCCAGTGTAACTCTTCACCACCACCAGCAAAGATCACATCTTGTTTACCTAGTTGAATTTGTTCAACTGCATTACCAATACAGTGTGCAGATGTTGCACATGCAGAGCTGATTGAGTAGTTCACACCTTTAATTTTAAATGGCGTCGCCAAACACGCAGAAGTCGTGCTTGCCATGGTACGCGGAACCATATAAGGCCCAACACGCTTAACGCCTTTTTCGCGCAGAATATCAGCGGCTTCAACCTGGTACTTAGACGAACCACCACCAGACCCCACAATAAGGCCTGTGCGTTCGTTTGATACTTGCTCTTCAGATAGCCCTGAATCTTCAATTGCTTGCGCCATCGAGATATAAGAAAACGCTGCCGCGTCCCCCATAAAGCGATGTGCCTTACGGTCAACTAGAGATTTTACGTCGATATCTATTTTACCAGACACTTGGCTACGTAGGTTGTAGTCTGCAAACTCTTGGTTAAAAGCAATACCGCTCTTACCTGCTTTTAATGACTCTAAAACTTCTTGCTTGTTGTTGCCGATGCTCGAAACAACACCGATCCCCGTAATAACGGCTCTTCTCATGGGTTTATTCCCTTCGATATTACAAATTATGCGTAGTATACGCTGAATTTTAGCGCCAAGTGGTCAGCTTTCCAGCGTACACATGTACTCTGAACCTAAATAACTAAAAATGCAACCAGACTATTGAGTCGAAAGACAGTAAAATAGTTCCCAAATAGTCGAACATAGAGTCTTTCATGATAAAAAACGCTCAAATACACTTCAACGATGCAGGCACCCCTGTTGCCGATAGTTTTGACGATGTCTATTTTTCCAACGATGATGGTTTAGCTGAGTCACATTACGTCTTTTATACTCAAAACCATATCGACGAGCGATTACAAAATCATGGCAAAGACCGATTTGTCATCGCAGAAACTGGTTTTGGTACTGGATTAAACTTTCTCAACGCTTGGTATCACTTCAACCAGCGTAGCAAAGACGCAAACGTTAACCAACTCCACTTTGTCTCATTTGAGAAGTTCCCCATCCATATCGGTGATTTAGTTAAAGCGCTACAAGCTTGGCCTACGCTTGCCCCGCTCGCCGAAAAACTTTGCCAACAATACCCAATGGCACTCGAGGGTTGCCATCGCCTAGAGTTTGAAAATGGTCAAGTGACCTTAGATTTATGGTTTGGTGATATTCACGATAATTTACCACAGCTAAGTTTTGAACAAGCCGGATTTGTCGACGCATGGTTTTTAGATGGCTTTGCACCGAGTAAAAACCCAGATATGTGGCAACAAAGCCTATTTGATGCGATGGCAAATATGAGCCGAGATAGCGCTACTTTGGCAACATTTACCGCAGCGGGTTTTGTCCGCAGGGGACTACAAAACGCCGGCTTTGCGTGCAAAAAAGTCAAAGGGTTTGGTCGCAAACGCGAAATGGTGGTCGGAGCGCTGAGTCGTGCCAATAAAAACGCCAATACTCCAGCGTATTACAGCACCACACCGCGTAAGCTAGAGAGTATCGCTATTATTGGCGGCGGTATTGCCTCAAGTTGTTTGTTGTATCACCTTAGTAAACGTAATCTCGGCGCAACACTTTTTTGCCAAGACGACGCGTTAGCCAAAGGCGCTTCTCACAACCGTCAAGGCGCGCTATATCCAAACCTACAAGCAGATCACTCGCCGTCGAGCGAGCTATACGCCCATGGCTTTTTATATGCAAAACGTCTTTACCAGCATATTGCAAATACAGGCTATCGGTTTGCACATGATTGGTGTGGCGTACTCTTGCAGTCCGTCAGTGAAGCGAAACGATCGCAGCATCAAAACTTAGCTGAAAAAGCAACTTGGCCGCATGACTTAATTCATGCCGTCGACGCTAAGCAGGCTTCAGCTATCGCAAATACCACGCTGCCCTACGGTGGACTTTATATTCCAGAGGCTGGCTGGCTAAACCCGGCAGAGGTAACGCAAGCGGTGTTTGATGCAGCTCACGCATTAACAGCGGTTTCGACTCATTTTAATACTGATATACAAAAGCTTGAAAAAACTGAGAGCGGCTGGCTGTTACACAGTGAAGATAATACGTTTGGGCCGTTTTCAGATGTCTTTGTCTGTGGCGGTGAGCACTCAGACCGGTTCGAGCAAACCAAACATGTTCCTTTACACGGCGTCCGCGGTCAGGTCTCTCATGTTGATGCTGGAGAAGAATCACAAAGACTCAATACCGTACTTTGCCATAAAGGGTACTTTACTCCCGCAATGAATGGGCAACATTGTATGGGCGCGACATTTGAAAAAAATAGCAAAAGCCGGGATCTAAAAGCCGAAGACGATGCGGTTAACCGCGCCCAGCTTGAACGCTTTTATAAAGACACGGGTTTAGCCGCCAGTCTTGGCGAAATCACCTCTGCAAAAGCCGCTGTACGTTGCTGTTTTAACGATCATTTGCCTATGCTTGGTCAAGTCCAGCATAACGATGAGTTTTGCTCGGCGTTTGCTAATTTAAGAAAGGGAAAACACTACGGTTTTGGGACACCAGCACTACCCTATCAAGGAATTCATATTGTTACCGGTTTTGGGGCACGAGGACTGTGCAGTGCTCCACTTACTACTGAGCACTTAGTTGCAACTCTACTTGGCGAAGCGAGACCGTTAAGCGAGCGCGTGCATCAGGCAATCCACCCAGCAAGATTGCTCGTCAGAGATTTAATTAGAAGTAAAATCTAATAAAGTGCTAGGGCATAACATCACCTTGATATTATGCCCTAAGTTATATACTCCAACTACACAGTAAATACCTGTCTATCTACGACTCCCCAATAGCCGTATTAATATTGAGATTCGTTGTAGTCAATACCTTTTAATATCATGAGAATATGACGACTACTCAAGGTTGCTAGTTGAAGAAAGCACGTAACAGCCAGGCTTTCTTGGGCAGCTTTTTCCTCGAGTACAAATCACCCGAACTGAGCCCTCAAGCCCTCGTTCAATCCACTGGATATTTAAAATCTTGGCAACACGGAGTAATTGGGTTTTCATATGATAGGGCACCACGCTCGCCCCACCATGGCTAATACAAGCTTGCTGTAACTCACCAATCAAGGCGTCGGCATCAATCCCTTGTGCATTAATAGCAGGGTTGAGATCAAGACCCGCGCAAAGCACCCTTGGACGATTCGCTACATCAACGATTTTTACTGATTCACAGCAATACAAACGCGGTTTGCCATTGACGTTCAGGATCGAAAGCTGCGCACTAGCACTATTGCTATCATCATGAAATTTACGAAATACGGCCCAGTGCTGACACGGATCGGCAACGCTACGCATATTACCCCATGGTAAAGGAATGCCATTGCCCCGATAAACCGCCTTGAGTTTACCCGCTTGATACGCATCAAAATAATGCCAATGTGGATAAGGTGAAACCGATGTCATTCTGCGCATTGCAACAGATGCCGAAATACCAAGTTGCTCATGGACGCGCACATCGTAACCTCGGCTTTCGAGTAACTGCCGAAATGGTGTACGGGGACACAATAATGCCCCTGCGAAGAAGCTCGATTCAAAATCCTGCCACGCGCTCAAAATATCTTGGGCATTTGGAGTATCATGATCGGGATTATCGTTACTTTTACGACTTTCTCCAGTAGTGAGTACACATTCTAAACCTTCACTATTGTGAAGCACGGCATGGCCAATATGAACAGCTAAATCGTATTTCATTCTCGCGGGATGAGCGTGCAACGCGCGATTTATAAACACCATGTTTGGCTCTTTGAAATAAGAAGTGATCATTCCCTCTCCGTCAGGCGAAGATTGCTCAAACCACTCCACTTTGCGACCTTTTGCTATCAAAATTGCCATGAGGTCATCACAGCTGAGATAGAGATTTTTACCTCCCACTTCATCGGCTGCTCGCTCTAAATCAGGAAAGTGGTTTTGATGGTGCTCTTGGTGGGCGCGGATCAAAAGATGCGCAAACTGCCTACCACTGATCCCCGCTTGGGACAGCATTTCTGGGATCGCAATTTGTAATATCTCTTTGGCAAAGAGGAAGTTGGGCTCTAAAGCCATTCCCACTATCCCACCGAAATTGCCTTTGTCTGGCGCTATCTCCGGTGCTTCTGGTTGACTGTCTAAAAACCACTCAATCGGTTTTTGAAATACAGTAGAGAAGTTTTCGAGCATCGCTTCACTTGGCGTGCGCTGCCCTCTTTCAATCATTGATAGGTAGGAAACAGAAGGTGCGCTGGCAGGATCTTCCTTAACACATCTAGCCGATAAGTCTTCTAAAGTCAGATGGTTACGCTTTCTTAGATTTCTTATTTTAGTGCCCAAAAAGTGAGACTTTCTAATTAAGCTTGCAACTTTTGCCATGATTTCACATCTCCATTTTTGTGAAATTCACACTGTGAAATTCTTTTTGTGAAATTATTTAAATATTTAACTTACACTCAAAATGTACACAAAACAACCAGAACATATTTCCCAATTGATGACAACATGAACAAGTGAGGTGGATCATGGCAGCGCAATTACAACCGCATACAGAGCAACTAGTTGACGATACCAAAGCACGACAATCGATGCTTGCAAAGCAGTATCTTGATGAACAATGTCCTTTAGAATTTGGTTCACACATGGAGGTGACAGACTATGTGGTTTACTACAATCACCTTCTTGCGTTTTTTGCCAACGGCACTCACTGTGGCTTAAAAAATTGTAGTCAGTTCGTCGCGCTTTGCGGTCACCGTGAAACACCAGAGGCTATTTTGTTAAAGCAAGAAGATGGCTTGCATATTGAAATCACCTTCAATCGCACAGGACTACTCGGTCAATTTGATAGCGCCCATATCGAAGATATTATCGTAGAAACACCACTGGCGTCTGTAGTCGGTAAAAAGACAAAAACTCAGCTACAAAAACTGTGGATGAGCTTTTATCACGGAGTGCAACAACCGGCAGGAAAAGCCTGTTATCGTGCCAAAAATGGGGATGATTATGAACTTTGAGTAAACACTCGATGATTTGTAATCAAATCGCTCAAACATTCAGTACGTTTTAAGCTAAGCTAATTAAAATACCGCTCTTTTTTCGACTGAGCACATGACTAAATTGCTTAATTTTCTAAAAAACATTAACTGGATGCTTTGGGCGCTCATACTTGGCATTTTTGCTGGCTTGGTTTTTGGTGAACGGTTATCATTTTTAAAACCTATTGGCACAGGTTTTGTAAACCTGATGCAAATCACCATTCTCCCTTATATTGTCGTCAGCCTTATCGTGGGTTTAGGGAAATTTAATCCCGAACAAGTTAAAAGCATTCTTGCAAAAGCGGCGTTAGTCATGATCTCCATTTGGGTGGTAGGTCTTGCTGTGATCTGGTGCTTTATTATGACATTACCAGCACATGACGCTGGTACCTTTTTCTCACCAGCACTGGTCGCCGCAGCTCCCGAGGTAGACTTCGTTAAACATTATATTCCATCTAATCCTTTTGCCTCCAT
Organism: Pseudoalteromonas piscicida; assembly: GCF_002208135.1. Lineage (NCBI taxonomy): Bacteria > Pseudomonadati > Pseudomonadota > Gammaproteobacteria > Alteromonadales > Pseudoalteromonadaceae > Pseudoalteromonas > Pseudoalteromonas piscicida. Next base: position 1,294,721 of record NZ_CP021646.1, on the reverse strand, counting down.
GGCGGAAGGTAATGTACCGGCCTTAGTCATATTTTGTATTGCGCTAGGTATGGCGCTTATTTCTAATCAAAAGAAAAACCGTTTACTTGATGTGTTAGAAGTCGTCGGTCAAGGTCTGTCGGTTATTTCCAAGAAGATCATTGCCATCTTCCCTATCGGCATTTTTGCGATGACTGCAAGCACCGCAGGCACGATGAGCGCAGAAGAACTGTCTGAATTACAAGTGTACTGGGTTGTCGTTTTATGTGTCGGCGTCTATTTGATGTTAGTACTACTCCCTATGCTTGTTGCCGCACTCACCCCTGTTAAGTACCGCGATCTTATCATGGTTATGCGCAATGCGTGGATCACTGCATTTAGTACCGGAAACGTGTTTATTGTATTACCGGTGATCACCGAGGGGATCAAAGATCATTTACGCAAGATTAAGCAAAGTGATGAAAGCTCTGATCACATCGCTGAGGTGTTAGTTCCTATTGCTTACACGTTTCCAAGTTTAGGAAAACTTACCACTCTCATTTTTGTCTCTTTTGCGGCATGGCTTACTGGCAACCAAATCGGCATTGAACAAATACCCAATGTGTCTTTGTCGGCGATGCTAAGTTACTTTGCTAACGTGCATATCGCTATTCCCTATTTGCTCGATACCTTGCGTGTCCCGGCTGATACTTATCAGTTATATCTATCGATGTCAGTACTCACCGCAAAAGTGGTTTCACCAACCACTGTGGTATATATCTTCGCATTTGTATTTTTATGTATTTTTATCAATCGCAGACAATTACACTTAAAACGCGTGCGCTCGGTTTATTATTTAACGCTACTATCTGCATTACTCCCAGCATTTATGCTGTTGAGTTTTACAGCAAATAATTACCTCGGTAAACAAACTAAATCGGCCGATGAGGCCATAGCTAATATGGTGATCTCAGATACCGTCCCAGCTCATGTGCTTAGCTATGTCCCTAAAGCATACCAAAGTGGTGAGCTGTCTCTGACGAATATCGATGTGATTAAAAAGCGTAACCTGCTGCGTGTAGGATATCTTATCGATAATGTGCCATTTAGTTACTTTAATCAAAAAGACCAGTTGGTTGGTTTTGATGTCAGCCTCGCACATAGACTCGCATCTGATCTCGGGGTTAAAATCGAGTTTATTCCTTTTAAAAAGCCACAACTGGCAGAGTATCTCAACAAAGGATATTTCGATATTGCAATGTCCGGCCTTGAAATTAATATTGCCGACTTACAAAGCTTGCGCTTTAGTGACAAGGTATTGGAGCTGCAACTGGCGCTTCTGGCCAAAGATCATGATTTAAAGAAGTTTGCTGACAAGTCAGCCCTACTTACGCTTGATAAGCTGAATTTAGCTCACGTTGAGTATGCTCCGTTACTCAAACAATTAGCGCAGCAAAACCCTAAGGTAAAAGTGTCCAGTATTAACAATCTACAAAGCTATTTTAAGCACCCAGAAAAATATGACGCCTTAGTGATCAGCGCAGAGGCGGGCTTTGCATGGAGCATGTTCTACCCTGAATTTGGTGTTGTGGTGCCGGAAGGAGCGAGTTTGAAATACCCTGTTGGATTTGCCGTCGCCAAGCGCAATCAAGATTTACTGAGTTATGTAAATGCTTGGCTGACTATCCAGCATACCAATGGCCGTATTGAAAAAACTTATGATTACTGGATCTTAGGAAAAGGTAGTGTACAAAAGCAAACTCGCTGGTCGTTAATGGATGAACTGGAAATCGACCCAAACACACTCATTGATAAACTGAAGTTCTAATTAAAAAAACGCCGTCAGTTAACACGTTAACTGACGACAAGTCTACTCACTGGGCGAGCTAGCTTTCAAGCTCACTTTAACCTTAGTCAAACCATAAAATAAAACAAGTTTTTAACAAAAAATTCATCAATTTGATAACCGGCTTCGTAAACCACTACTGCGGCTCACACTTCGATTCATACCCTGCACTAATACTTTATATTGCGCCACCAATTCAAACTGCTGTTTAGCTCGGGTGATCCCTGTATAAATGAGCTGGCGGTTTATCCCCTGCTGCGCACGTTGAATTGGTGGTAGTATCATTGCCGTGTAAGCAAACTCCGAGCCTTGCGATTTGTGGATAGTCATTACATACACTCTATCAAAGCTCGGCAATCTGGCAGGATAAAAGCGCCTAACGCTGCCCTGCTCATCAATAAATGATGCCTGTAGCTCACCCTGTTCGTCACGTAAAATGATCCCGATATCTCCGTTAAATAGTTTCAACTGGTAATCGTTTTGAGTGATCATAATGGGCATACCAACGTAAAATCGCCCTGTCGGTTGTACCAATCCCATTTGACTAAGCTTAAGCTCTATTCTGCGATTTAATTCGTTCACACCGTAAGGGCCTTCTCGCACGGCCGCAAGCAATTGATAACTGGCAAACTCGCTATGTATTATGGCCTCACTCTCACCATGATGAATGGCAAGCAGGTATCGCTGGTATTGCTCCGCCGCTCTGGCAATTAAGGCATTGTAGGTTTCACTATTTAATTCATGATGCTGTATATCGCTATAACCTTGCCTCAGCACGCTGTCTAATTGCCGCTGATTGTTGCTGTTTACGGCAAATGCTAACTGGCCAATCCCACTTCGACTGTCAAAACGGTGACTTTTTTGTAAAAATGCCAGATTATCTTCCAACATAAAGTCAGTGCTGGTATCACCCGACTCAGGCAGGTTTTGTTTACTCAACTCAGCTAGCTTTGCTTTCAGTGCCTGACTGTAATGTGGTGCTTGTCCAAGCGTTAAGTTTTCACATAGGTCGCTGAGTACGTTACCGGTATCCACCGATGCGAGCTGGTCTTTATCACCAAGCAAAATAAGCCGTGCATGTTTTGGTAGTGCATCCACCAGCTTCGCCATAAGCGATAAGTCCACCATGGATGCTTCGTCGACAATCAACACATCTACATGCAGCGGGTTATCTTGATTGTGACGATAGTGCACGCTATTGGGAATAACACCTAACAAGCGATGAATAGTTTGCGCCTGCTCCGGCAGTAAGTCGGCAAGCGCTGGCGGCAGATTTAACCTCGATTTCGCGCCAATAATTGACTCACTGAGCCTAGCAGCGGCTTTGCCGGTTGGCGCAACTAGCTTGATGGTCAACGGGGCACTGTTATAAAGCGATTGTAAAATCGCAAGCAGTTTTGTGACCGTCGTGGTTTTTCCCGTACCGGGACCACCCGTGATGACACAAAATCGCTTAATGATAGCAAGCGTACAAGCCACTTTTTGCCAATCAATGTCTTCTTCATTGGCTGGAAAAAACGACGTCAACAGTGCACTCAGTTTTGCTTCGTCCAGCGTAACATCGGCTTTTGCCAACATTTCAAAGTGTCCTGCAAGCCTTGCTTCATAATTTGCTAATCTCGCCAAGTAGAGCTTATTACCGTATAGCCGAAGCGGCTTATCTTCACCGATTGCAGGATGCTGTGTGAGCGCTGCAACGGCTATACCTGTGCTTGAAAATGGCGACAACTCTACTGATCCATCCGCAATCGCGTAGCTGAGCTCAAACGGATCCTGATAATTAATACTGTCTAACTCTAAGCAGCTATGCTGACGTCCATGAGCGATTAATAATAGTAAAAATACATAGAAGTGATCGTCGTAGCCTTGCTGATTCAGCAATTTAGCTAATGCGATATCGGCTTTACCGACTCGTTTGTGCTCAAGCAATAACGCAATAAAGCCGTGATGGTCAAATGCCTCAAAGTCCATATTTAACTGGCTCATACAGACTCCTCAAATAATGCATCTAATTCTAATACCTGCTCTACGCTTAACTGATTGAAGAAAATCCCCTGATTGTCCGGTAATGCACGTAAAAATAAATAGTAGTTTCCACCTAAATGCTGCTCAGGGTTATAGTCCAAAAGCCGCTGCTTTAACAAACGGTGAAGTGCCACTGTATAAATCATATACTGCAAATGATACTGGTGAGACGACATCGCGGCATTGAGGTTATCGTGTTGATAATCTTCTGGGTTATCGCCAAGATAGTTGGACTTGTAATCGAGAACAAAAAACTGTCCTTGCCACTTGAAAATTAAGTCGATAAAGCCCTTCAGCATGCCTTCCACATCATCAAAGTTTAAAAACGACTTTTGCCCCGTAATATCGCTGAGGAGCTTATTCAGTTTCACTGCACTGAGCGGTTTAAGTGGCAAGTAAAACTCCATTTCAACAATGCAGTCGTCTGGTGATAACACACCAAGTTGTAAATTAGGATGTGGCGCAAGTGGTGCTGCCAAACAGCTTGTTATCCAACGCTCTGCTGTCTCTTGCCATTCAGTCGCAATACCAAACTTATCCAATGACTTAGTTACCGCTTCGCTCAGCGTAAGCTTATCATCGTTTTTGGGATAATTCGGTGCGGTAAAATCTATGAGTTCGAAGATTTCGTGCAAACAGCTACCCGGCTTGGCGCCCTTTGGAAAAGTATAAGCTGTTTTTTCCCGCTCTTGACGCTGCTCAGGTAAATCCAGTAAATGGTTTTCGTCCACAGCCCCGGCGGGTTTATCACCATGATGCGTGTGATAACTTAGCTGACTAAAGCTGGTAGTGCGCCACTGGCGTTCAATTTGGCCGGTGAAGGGTTTTGCAGACAGAGCCAAAGGCTTATCTTCAAGCGCTGCGTTTATCACTCGCTGTGGCTCTGCTAATTCATCTAATACTTCATATTCCATTCCCGAATGTGCGTTACATAACTGGCTTAAGGCACTTTGCCAAGCCTCTGCACTGTCGAAGGTTTCCGTACCAAACAAGGCAAATCCTAAAGCCGTTTTGTGCAGCGCAGACTTTTTACTGCGCCCTTGTTGAATGTCGTAAAGCCCAAGCTCGCAATAATGCACCGCACGCGTCAGTGCAACGTAAAGTAAGCGAATATCCTCTGCCAGCCTTTCTTGTTCTGCTTTCTCTTTGGCATCATCACTGCCTTTAAGGTCGACAACTAACTTATCCCCTTGGTGATAAACCAATGTATCAGGCTCACGAAATCCAAGCGCAAATGGCATAAAGACAATCGGATACTCCAGACCTTTTGATGCGTGCATGGTCACAATTTTCACCAGATTGGCATCGCTCTCTAAGCGAATTTGGCAGCTGTCACTCTGAGCATTATTTAGCTGCGATAAAAACCAACGTAACACACGCCCCGTGCCATCAAGCTCTAATTGCTTATGCTGTAAAAGCTCAGCCAAATGACGGAAGTCAGTAAGCCAACGCTCCACTTCCATTCCCCGCTGCTGCCAAATCACTGGCAGCTCACAAGTTATCAATAAGTGTTCCAGCATCGCCATCGCACCAGAGCGATACCACAGCTGTGTTAACTCACTAAATAACTGCAAATAACCTTGCCACTGCTGCTCATTAAACTGCAAGTCGTATAGCGCTTGGTTATTAAAATAAAATAATGGTCCCGCAAGCACGCCTCTGAGCGCAGCTTCGTCGTAACTCCCGTGCAGTACATCAAGCAATTGATACAACGCAATTGCTAACGGCTGCCTAAATACACTATCTCTGGCAAGGTACACACTGGCAATATCGAGTTGATTTAAGGCTCGTTTGATCAAGCTCGCTTCTATGCGGTCACGAACTAAAACACAGATATCCGCAGGGACAACTGGGTTTTCGCCAATCTTCGCAATCCCCGACTGCCCTTGCTCGATAAGCGCTGCAATTCGACCAGCGAACGCCTGGCTTAGCTGCGCTTGCGCGGCGCTTTTGTTAAGCGCTTCATCCTCATTTGGTAATACACTGAAGCGCAGAGCTGACGACTTTTTAGACGCGATAGTAAATTGCGCATCCTCGGCTTTACCTTGCGCGCTTACCTCAATGAAAGGGATATCTTTGTTGTAGATAAAACTATTGGGATGGCGAGTAAATATCGTATTCACTGCGGCAACCACGTCACTATCGGAGCGATAATTGGTTGCAAGCGTATACTGCCTGTCTTGCGCAACTTCTTGCTTTGCGCCGATATAAGTAAAAATATCCGCCCCGCGAAAGCCGTAAATGGCTTGTTTTGGATCGCCTATCAAGGTTAATGCCGTATTTTCCTTTGCGTAAACTCGGCTGAAGATCCCATATTGAATAGGATCGGTATCCTGAAACTCATCTATCATGGCAACCGGATATTGCAGTGCAATTTTTTCGGCTAAACGCTCACCACTATCACCCATCAACGCTTGATGCAGCTGCTTAAGTAAATCATCAGGAGAGATCAAGCCATACTCTTCTTTGTGAGCGTGAAGTAAAGATCTCACCTCGGCCACCGCCTGTTGCACTAACGCAATTTTAAGCCCACTCCTGACCAATTGATGGAGCTCTGCCAATGTATCAAAGTGACGAATGAGCTCATGCTCCAGCGGCGTGGTATTCTTTTTATATTGAGCAACGTCTGCAAGACTTTCACTGCCCCACAGTCCAAAGGAGTGATTACTGCTACCAAACTCAAACCACCACTGCTCACTGTTTACATAATCCTCAAGTGCTTGAAGATTAGCCTTTCGCCCTGGTGCACGATTGCCCGCAAGCCCTGCTTTTTTCAACACATTGATATAGTCAGCTTTGACTATCTCGGCCTTTAACCACAGTGCTAATGTTTGGTACTTTTCTCGAGCTGCAAACACCTCATCTAATGAAACTGAGGGTTTAATTTCGGCACTTTCTCTTGTTAATAAGGGTCTAACCTGCTTCGCCAGTGCATATGGCGTGGCAAATTGCTCTATCACAGCCAGTGTTTTTTCTGCGTCCAGCGGGTAAACAAAACGTCGCCAATGATCTGCCATTGCAGCGTCAATCAACTCACTTTCATCAAGAATAAACTCGAGGTTAAATGCGACCTTAGACTCAAAAGCATGTTGCTTCAGCATTCTTTGGCAAAAGCCGTGAATGGTGAATATCGCGGCTTCATCCATTGACTTAGCGGCTGCATCAAGGAGATCAAAGGCACGCTTTTTATCTTCAACTTGCGCCAAAATAGCATTGATCAGTTCATCTTTACAGACTTCACCTAGTAGCACGTCTCGAGCTTGAATAATGCGTTTTCTCACTCGGTCTTTGATCTCTTGTGTTGCCGCTTCTGTGAAAGTTACCACTAAGATTTGTTCAACGCTTAACGGCTCATGCTGCAGATCAGAAGTACGCAAACCGAGTAAATAACGCAGATATAAACCGGTGATGGTGTAAGTTTTCCCCGTACCTGCACTGGCTTCAATTAGGTTTTGGCCACTTAGAGGCATAGTAATGGGATTAAGCATCTCCATGGCGTACCTCCTCAGCGGCATCAAGAATAGGTGTTAACAAAGTAAGGCTAAGTGCACAAAAACGCGCTTCATGAGCTGAAAAATCGCTAAAACAAAGCTGAACATAGGGATCTTCCCCTTCTCCTCGACCAACATATTGCGGCTTAAATTTATTTTCAGCCTTTTTAATATCCTGTGTTTTGGCGTATTCCATACTAGAACTTGGGAAAAATGCCACAGGTTCACTCAGCGCTTGCTTATAAAAAGCCAGCCACTGCTCCAAATATTGTTGTGCTTGTGGCTGTGAAATAGTAGCAAAGTGCACGCTTTGATCTAGCCCAACAATATAAGTAGTGACTTCATGCCCATTACACAGGCCGCGCAGTGATGTAAAAACCCTTTAATCAAATCTTTGGCTTTAATACTGGCGCTACGATAGTAAACTTGCCTGTTGTCATACACACAATCAAGCCAACCAACCAGTATATGCTCTGCAACACCAAGTTTTAGCTCTAGAGGTTCCTTTGGTTCATTAAGCAACGGGGTCAATACGTTAACCATAGGTTCAACGCGGCTGAGCAGCCCCTCTAACTGTAGCTTGCCGATGTTTGCCTGAGGCAGCGAGCCTCGTTGTAAAATTTGCTCAAGATTTAAGGGCTTTTGCTGTAGCTGAGCATCCAGCACTTCATCTAAATATTGATAGCGCTCCAATGCATCTAATGCAAAAGGCTCTTCATCAAGTGTTAACGCTTCTATTGGTTTGAGTTTAATGCCCAGCGCTTGCTGATAAAATAACTTTTGCGGCTCACAAACGCCGCGCAGCAAATCGCTAAACTCAATTTCTGTGTCTAAAACTGGTGCTAACGGTTTTGTCTCATCAGCTTGCGCCGCTCTATGCTGCCAAAGCCAAGTACGATTGTAGCTCTGTAGTGAGCCTGCTCTAAAATGTTCGGGATTAAAAGGTTGTAATGGCAGCTGTGAAGTTAATCGAGTAACAAGCGACTGCTTTGGCATATCTTCAAAATAAAAGCTGCGATCTAAATATTCAGTCAATTCGCTGACTAGAACGGACGGCACTTGGGCTTCGTTGTTAAAGCAAGAGCGGCCAATATAACTGATATACAAGTTTTCTCGAGCACTGAGTAACGCTTCTAGAAACAAGTATCTGTCGTCTAGTTTTCGTGAGCGATCGCCTTTACGTCTCGTGGAGTGTGCGACTAAATCAAAACCAATAGGCTGCACGGTACGAGGATAGTCCGCATCATTTAGACCAAGCATACACACCACTTTAAATGGAATAGCACGCATCGGCATCAGCGTACAAAAGTTTACCGCTCCTGCTAAAAAGCGCTGCCCAACCCCTTTTTCTCTAACGCCTTGCTTAACCAAATACGCTAAGATTTTTGCTGAGACTGGCGCTTGAATATCGCCATTTTCATGGTGTTTTTCGATGTTCTCTATAATCTGCTCAAGCTTAAGCAAATCCCAACTCTGTTCAGACTCTGACGAGTAAAATAGCGCCATAGCTTCACGTAGAATTGCTGCGAAACTCGTTAAGGTCTTTTCGCTGCTGAGTTGTCGCTTTAACCAAATCAGCGCATCAACAAAGCCGATAAGCTTGTTAAGTACCACCACAGACATGCCTTCAACTTCATCTGCAGGATAAATGGATGCAAACGGCGTCTGTTCGTCGTTCGTTGCAACCCCTAAGAGCAGACGGTTGAGTCCATGTTGCCACGTATTTAGTGGTATTTTTGGCAAGCCATATTCGCTTTTATGACTGTCATTTAAGCCCCATTTCACACTAACTTGGTCTAGCCAATAGCGAATTAAATCAAACTCATGGCTTTCAAGGTTAAACTGTTCGGCGATCGGCGCAACGCCCAACAGATCGAGAATATCCGACACGCAAAAACGGTTATTGGGTAAGTCGGTTAACGTCACAAAAGACGTTAAAATAGGCCGCTCTTGCTCGATTGCAAGATCGGAAATCGCATAGGGGATCCGCTGTGTATCTTCACTGCTGTCAAACACCGCTTTAATAAATGGCGAATAGGTGCCCACATCAGGCATCATGACGATAATGTCTTTAGGCGTCAGGCTTGGATTTTGTTCAAACAGATTGAGTAAATAATCATGGAGCCGCTCGACCTCACGCAGTGGCGTGTGACAATCCTGAAAAACGATACTGGTATCATCGGCCATAATGGGTAACTTGCCCTGCTGCGAAACAAACCAATTTGGATCAGCGGTTAACGACTCTCCTTTAAATGCCAACTGGTAGATCTCTTGCTGTACCTGACCAAGCAAGCTGTCATCAAACGCGTCATCAAATCCATCAATCCAACTAGCATCAAGCTGCAATAATTGCTCAAAATAGTCACGCCCGAGCTTTCCCCATGAAGAGAGAAGTGGATTACCAATGTAATAATACTCGCCGTCTTTCGCTTCAAGCTCTGGCATCTTGGCGTATTTTGCCGCGACTTTAGCTTGAGTCTTCTCATCAACTAAATCTCCCCAGTAATGTTCACTGGGGTTAAAAAAGAATAAAAATACATTCGTTTTTTGGCCAAGCGCTTGAAAAATATCAAGCTGACTGGTCGATATGGCCGACAGTCCAAATATACAGATCCGCTCGGGAAGTTTGCCTTCTGGTGCATTGGCCAGCCCTTGCAGTAACTGATCGTGCATGTTGGCACGGTGATATGGACTTTGTTCAAGTGCTTCAACATGGTGGACTAAACGACGCCAGAGATCAGGCTGCCAAGGGGCGATGGCTTCAACATCCACATCTATAAGCGTATCTTGGCCCTGATCCCAAAGTTCAATCCACTGGGGGCGGTACATTAAATATTGGTCAAAAACGTCGGCAATTTTTTCACACAGCGCAAAGAGTTTAATCCCTGAAGGGTCATCTCCTAAATAATGCTTAAGCGCAATATATTGAGGGTTATCAATGCAGCCGGGTAATAGCGTAAATAGTTTCCAAGTCATATTGCTTTTATTAAAAGCAGATTCCTTGGGAACATCATCAATGAAATTTTGGTATAGCTTCCAAATGAAGCTAGATGGTAATGGAAAGTCGACCTGTGCACTTATTCCTAAGTGCTGACTCATGCCTAGTTTGAGCCATTCAGACATACCAGGAGATTGTACTAACACCACTTCTTTTGCAAAAGGGTTAGCGAGCGGTGCTGATTTTATGAGTGTGCAGAGTTGCGCCTGCAAGATTTCCATTCGATTCGATTGGATGATGTGTAACATGTTGTCTGCCATGCAGTTTAACGCTGTGTTAAGTGTATCTGAATCTTCCTATAAGCGGTAGTTATTGAGGTTAATGCGAGCGCGCTTGAATAGAAAAGCGACAGCCGTCGCTTCTCAGATAAACTGTTAGAACAGATCTATATCAGAACTCTCTTCCGGCGCTTCAATTTTATGCTCAGACAGCAACTCTTCGTAAAAACAAAGCATATCGCGACCGTTATCTTTTGCGTAATAAAGTGCTTTGTCTGCATTCTCAAGCACAGTGATGGGGAAATCATATGGACTAATGCGAGACATCCCGACACTGACGGTAAGCTTTTTTACGAATGGGAAGTGGGTATTTCGTACCAATTCCATAAACTCGTCCATCTTAGCTTTTATGGAGTCATAATCGGTTGGCTCAAAGACCAGTACAAACTCTTCGCCACCGAAGCGAAATAATAAGTCTGTGGAGCGAAAAAACTGGCGCATACGCTGCGCTAGCAAAAGTAACACTTCATCTCCGCATACGTGCCCGTAGTTATCGTTCACTTTTTTGAAGTGATCGATATCCATGATGGCAAGCCACGAGGTTGCGCATTTATGCACGGAGCGCACATCACCATGCCATACTGTTTTGTGTTGTTTGATAACTTGCTTTTCAATCAGTTGTTTTAAGCGCTTTTCAAACGTTTGACGATTCAGTAGTCCGGTGAGTTTATCGCGTTCATTTTCGTGAAGAATGGTGAGATAATTTTCAAAAATGCGGCAAAAAGCATTGAGTAGTACTTGATCTGCGCTCGACAACCCCGTACTGATAACCGCTATCGCACCAACCGGTTTTTCCTGAAGGCTAATTGGCACCCAACGGTGCTCTGTGCCATCTTTAGCCTGAACAGTGATGATGCAGGCAGACTGCAAGCAAGAAATTAATTCCTTATCGGGCTCTTTAACCAAGTTTCTTTCTTCCCAATCAAATTCCTTATCGGAGAGTTTCCTTAAGAGTAGGCTTCTTTCAATTGCGATCTCTCCAGGAACGAGCAGATCCTTATAAACAGCAACCTCTTTACAGCCTATGAACTCTTGAATAGTAGAGACTAAGCTGTATTCGAGAGAATCAACATCTCTCGTTTTTGTTATTTTGATAACGGAATTTAATAAATCTTCTTGCATGTCCGACGCACTCACAACTGCATTGCTGGCATATTATTACACACTTAGCGAACAAATAAACTCCAAAGTACTCCTTTATTCCTATCAATGTTAAAAAATAAGCTACAATCCAGTTGATTATTGATTAGCAAATACTTGAGGGTTAAACACTTAACCACCCTCAAGCTTAATTGATAAAGATGACAACTTTTGCATCAAAAGTTTTCGCTTTACCACTGACGCCTGCTTTAAGCTTATGCAATGTACAAAAAAATGCCAAACTTAAGTGTTTGGCATTTCTCTAAATTCGTACTTATGGATTGGTTTTAGTCTAGTGTTGCAAGCATAGATTCATCGTACTCTTTCACAGTCTGACCAGCTTGTACCCGCTCAACGTAGTCTGGGTTGGCAATAAATGGCCTCCCAATCGCCAATAAATCAAATTGTTGGTTTTGAATAGCCTCAGCACCTGACGCTGCAGTGTAGCTCCCCACACCAACTAACGTTCCTTGATAAATACTACGCAAATAAGCTGAGGCACTGCCGCCCAAATACTCAAACTCCATCGCGTCATCAAAGATACCCACGTGCAGATAGGCTAAGTTACGACTATTTAAGGCGGTAATTAAGAAATCAAATACCGCTCTGTCTCTTTGGTCACCATCCATGTTGAAGTAGGCACCGGGTGATACTCTCAAGCCCACCCTGTCGGCACCAATACGGTCAACGACCGCATCGGTGACTTCCAGAGCAAATCGACTCATATTTTCTGGCGTTTGACCATACTTATCTGTGCGCTGATTCGCGGCGTAATGTAAAAACTGGTCAATTAAATAACCATTGGCACCGTGAATTTCCACTCCATCAAAGCCTGCTTCAATCGCGTTTGCTGCCGCTTGGGCATAATCAGCAACAAGTTGTGTGATTTCTTCCTGAGTCACAGCTTTAGGAGTTTGATAGGTGAGTTCACGCATTCTTGGAACCGTACCCTCAATACCAATAGCCGACGGTGCTAAGACCTCTCCGTCAAAAAAGTATGGGTGCGCAACACGCCCAACATGCCATAACTGTGCAAACATTTTGCCACCTTCGGCATGTACGGCATCTGTTACTTTTTTCCACCCTGCAATTTGTGCTTGTGTAAACAAACCTGGGGTATTCGGGTAGCCTTGTCCATCAGGGCGAATAATCGTTGCTTCACTGATGATTAATCCTGCTTTGGCTCGCTTAGCATAGTACTTCACCATGTCATCGGTAGGAACTAAATCGTCACCTGCCATACAGCGCGTCAGTGGCGCCATCAAGATGCGATTATTGAGTGATATCGTGTTATTTAGCTTAACATTTTCAAAAAGTACCTGTGGCATGCGTGTCTCTCCATATTTGAATATACATTCAAGATAAGGATTCTTGAATCATTATTCAAGTTAAACCTTTACATTTTTTTCATTGTTATCAAAAATAGGGGGAAGTATTGGTATAATGGCGGCGTTTAAACACATTTGGTGCATTTAGGAAATCGATGAGAACAGCAGAGTTTGATAGAGAAACCGTACTGAGAAATGCCATGCAAGCATTTATGACTTATGGCTACAACAAAACCAGTATGCCCAAACTGACCGAAGTAACCGGACTCCATCCAGGTTCAATTTACTGTGCCTTCAAAAATAAAAAAGGATTGCTATTAGCTGCGATAGAACAATACCAGGCAGACAGACGAGTCCACTATCAACAGCTGTTCGAAAACAGCACCAGCCTTCGCTGCGCACTTGAGCGATTCTTACAAGATCTCGTCGGTGAGTGTTTGGGCGACGAGTCAAAGAAAGTGTGTTTGCTCACCAAAACGCTTAATGAAATTGGCGAGCAGGATGCAGAAATTCAAACGGCACTCAGCGCTAACTTGCACCAATTTGAATCACTGATCAGGCAACAATTTTTAATGGTTTGGCCCGATAGTGAAGCATTAAGTGAAGATGAAGCCACAAAGAGAGCGCGTTTTTTCATTATGTCTGTATATGGTATTCGGACTTATGCAGCGACTCAGTGCGATAGCTCACACCTAAATGCGCTGGCGGATAGGTTATTGGAAGTCTCTGTTTAAAGCCGAGGGCTTTGCGCTTGGCTAAATTGCTGTTTAAACACATCGTGTAAACTCTTGTCTATGTATTCGAGATGCCAATTAATAAAACGCTCGTCCATCGTCAAGCCCGCCAATACAGAATTAACCGCCGCTAAAAACCTCCGTGTAACGGATGTATCCCGACAAGCGATATGCCCAGTAATAAATGGAGCAAAACCACTAACCGCAATTGGTACGGGTTTTTCTGATGCGCCTTTCGCGTGGTATGCAATAACCGAAGGGTATTCAAGCAGCAACTCAAAACGCTTGCTCATCAACATAGAATACATTTGTGCTTCGTTTTCGCTGCCTTCTTTCACGTAGAGCTGATCTGGCGGCGTCTGCTGTATCATGGCATCGGCAATATCACCATATGAGCGCTCTTTTTCTACGCCCAACAACCATTTGGGATGACTCGTTAACAATGTCTCTAGGTTTTGCTCGGTTTGTGTAGACAACAATTGCGCGGAGGGTGCAGCAAAAACTTGTAACCCCAAAAAGTAAGTGGTCGGCTCAGAAAATAGCAATGTTTTACTGCGCGCTTTATTCACAACTAAGTTTCTAACGCACTCCCCCTCACCTCCTGCAATATTTTTAAGCGCACGGTCAACACTAGCATCAGACAGTGTAATCTCAAACTGAGTTAACTGGCTTTGCAGATAGGAAAATACGCGGCTTTCGGTTTGAACACCTTGAGAAGGGTTATTGTAAATTGTGATTGCTTGGAGCTGGGGCTGGGCGATTGAATAGCTACAACAAAATAACAAACCAATTAGTATGCCAAGTCTATTCATTGATACATCCTTTTATTTCCCGTTGAAACGTGCCACACACCGTTTGATATATAAGGCAGAGTATACAACGAGAACAAGCCCAAGATAAATGAATCACCGAAATTGATATCTACGGATACTTTTCACACAACACTATTACTTTCGATACTTTTCATAGAAAGAGTCAATTGAGTATTCAAATAGCGCTTTTATATGATTTTTAGCCTCTGGAATTGAGACAAGCTCAAAATCGACGGAAACAGATTTACCACCAAAGATGCCAAAAGTAGCAGGCTTAGACACAACATCCAAAGTCAGTAATCCGCGGTTATTTTCTATTGGTGTCAATTGGTAAGAGGCGGACTTACCGCCTTCATCGCCAAGTATAAAAAACAACCCGCCCCCTTCACCAAACTCCTCGAACAATTCCAATTCTTTGTCCCAAGGGTAATGATCAATAACATCCCAAGCCTCACGATAAGATTGTAATTCTTTTTCATGATTGATGAGCTCAGTGCCACCGTCACGATGTTGGTAATAGACCTTAACTCGTCTCACTAAACTTTCCTTATCCACTAACATCACATTTTTTGAGAATTTGCTGACGTAGAAAAACCTTCAGCAGCTTAGTTGACATACTCTACATTTGCGCCGCAAATACGTCATGTATTTTCTCTGGCGTTAGCTGGTTGAAATCACCGTCGTGATAGTTTTCGACATATTCAACGTTGCACTAAAGTTAAACTCGAAAAAGCGTCAAATATCGAAGCGAAGTTTGTAACAATGCTGGTCTTTATATATTTTTAAATTTACTGCTTTGAAGTAGAATTTTTCGCGTTCACTTCTCGCTGGAAAAGTTTCAAATTCAACATGTTCTTGAGCGTTAAATGAAAATGGAAGAATTAAAATCAAATTATTAAACTTTCCTTCAAGAATATATCTAGTAGTTTTATTCGTCGCCTCTTTACTTACTTCTAAAGACATTATTTGAGGTAAATTTACGTCTGGTAGTCTCACACCATAAGCAATTTTAGCCTCGTACTTAAATGAGCTGAACCCTTCATCAGAGAGTAACCATTCAATAACATTATCGAATAAATTCAGCTCATCATCAGGGAGTAACGATAGTAAGCATTTTAAAAGAGCCTTGTAAACTTTCACTTGAGAAAACTTTGGCATTACAACATTGAAACCTTTGTCGAGTGTTTCAAGGCCAGCCTGTATTTTTATAAAATTAAAATCTCCAGAGATCTTACGACCCCCTTTAAAATGAACTTCGTTAAAGCCATTTTTCCCTCTTATTCTAGTGATAAATGATGGTGGGATGAACTTAGCTAATTCGGCTTCATACTTAGCGAACTTTCTATTACAAAAATCACATTCATTTATAGTAAAGACACTTTTGTTTCCAAGCATTTCCGGAACAGATTTTGAAAGATACAGAGTGGCTTTTACAAAACCTACAAATGTTGGTATTAGTTCCTATTACTTTCTTCGGCCAATCCAAGTTATCTTTTTGTGTATGTAAAAATAAGCAGTTATTCAAGCTGGTTCCCAGAAATAGAAAGAGTTACGATATAAACACCTTGCATATATATTCTCCAATCGGAGTAACTCTCAAGCAGAAAAATATCATAAGCATAAATTGCAGGCACCCACTTCAAATGTGATTCAAATATGTAGTGTTACTTCTGAGCGACTTTTATCGAATTGTAAGTCTGAAGCATTTGTTGGTATTCCTTACTACTTTCTCCAAGTCGCAACTTAATTTCCTGCATAGCTTTTTTAAAGTCTTTCATTTGAGCACCGGAGACAACAAACGGCTCGGTAGGGGGAACATCAATCTTCCAGTTACATGTTTCTAATATAGGAGATAAAGCTGTTTTCAAACCTGTAGTATTAAATACCGCTGTAACAGGGCTTTCGTTATAAGGAGTTATTTGTGCCACGAATTGATTTGATGAAGTTATATCACGCAGTAAGCTCATAGAATTTTGCGCAAAGGATGCTTTTTTATCAGTAGATAAAGACCAATTGGAGGTTTCTGCTGATTTAGACCCAACTCGGGTTGTGACTATTGCTTCACTACCCAAATAATGATTCCAATTTATGTAAACTTCTGTTTTACCACTTTTACAACGGACATAAAAGCTTATTGGATTCCCCAAGATATTTGATCCATTAGATGCAATGAGAGAAAGAGTTATCGTCTTTGTATCATCTAAAGGGTTGATTTGGGTAAATATTCTCCAATCCCCTTCTGTGCGCTTCGTTTCCTTCACTGTACTTACAAAACCTGACTTTTGAGCCAGTTCATCGTAACAAGCTAACCTATCAAGGGATGAAGTATTGTTAGCACATTTAGAAAACTCAGTTTTATTAATTGCTGCTTGTGTATTTGCGGCATAAAGCAAAAGCAATATTTGATAAGCTGTATTAGGTTTGAAAGAAAGCATGAGTGAATTCCCTTTTAGTAATAATTGATACTGTTATGAGTTAAACAAATCATCGTAGCAATAAATAGTAACTCCCCTGTAATACGCGATTGTATCTGTGATATGTTCATGCCATACCTCGTCGGCAAGCTGCGGCGGTGTGATTGGCGTATCTGGATATTTCGACTTCAATGTCAGAAATTGTTTATACAGTACTTCTGCTTGAAAACAATCATCCTCTGTCATCCCAGCTGCGGTTTTGAGTCTATGTGTTACTCGGCTCAGATCCAAGCCCTTAAGTCGCTCACTAAGATTTGTCATCTTAATGTTCCTTTCTGCTTTCTATCTTCAGGGTATCAAATCTAAACTTAGCGCTATTTTCAAAATTGGACAACCGCTGGCAATGCTAGGTGCTAAATACTCGAGTATTCAAAACCTCTTTAAATATTAAATAGCTTCCGAATATCCAAAGTTTCATCAATTAGGTAATACACAATTTGTCTGGGAAAGTTGATAAGAGGAGAATTCAAGGCACAAAAAAACAGCTTTAGCTGTTTTAGGATGGCGGAGAGAGAGGGAGTCGAACCCTCGATACGCTATAAACGTATACACGAGTTCCAGTCGTGCGCCTTAAGCCACTCAGCCATCTCTCCGCACTGAATTGCGGGGCTAATACTATGAAAAGCCTCGCACTTTATCAAGCAGTTTTTTGCTTTTAGGATCTATTTGTCTATTAATCCTACTATTTCTGCAAGGATGCAGAAAAATCTAGCATGCGATTGAGCGAACGTAGTGCGCCTTCACGCAATTCCATATCAACGAAGACTTCTTTGCCTTGTGGGCTGATAAGCGCTTCTTCAATTGCCTGTAGGCCGTTCATTGCCATCCAAGGGCAATGGGCACAGCTGCGGCATGTAGCGCCTTCACCAGCGGTTGGTGCTTCGAAGAACTCTTTCTCAGGACAAAGTTGCTGCATTTTGTAGAAGATACCGCGATCGGTAGCAACGATAAACTTCTGATTATCCATTTCTTGCGCAGCTTTAATTAACTGACTCGTTGAGCCTACCGCATCCGCTAAGTCTACAATTTCCGCAGGAGACTCAGGATGAACCAGTACCGCAGCGTCAGGATGTAGCTGCTTCATGTCTTTAAGGGCTTTGGTTTTAAATTCATCATGAACGATACACGCACCATTCCACATGATCATATCGGCACCCGTTTTCTTTTGGATATAAGAACCCAAGTGCTTATCCGGACCCCAGATAATTTTTTCGCCTTGCTCATCAAGGTGCTCAACAATCTCAAGCGCGCAAGAGGAAGTGACGATCCAATCCGCTCTGGCCTTTACCGCAGTTGAAGTATTGGCGTATACCACCACTTTTCTGTCTGGGTGTTGATCGCAAAACGCAGAGAACTCGTCGATAGGGCAACCAACGTCCAACGAGCAAGTTGCTTCGAGTGTTGGCATCACAACAGTTTTGTGCGGTGTTAATATTTTTGCCGTTTCGCCCATAAAGCGCACGCCGGCGACGATGATCATGTCTTTGTCTTCTTGCTTAGCGCCAAACCGTGCCATTTCTAATGAATCAGCAACACAGCCGCCAGTTTCTTCAGCAAGTGCTTGGATCTCAGGATCAGTATAATAATGGGCAACCAGTACCGCATTTTTTTCAACTAATAGCGCTTTGATACGCGCTTTATACTCTGCTTTTTCTTCAACGGTAAGAGGGGCAGGTTTTGGAGGGAAGATATAATCTTCCGGCATAATACGTTCAGCTAGACTCATTTCTCGACCACTAGTCCACATTGCATAATTAGGTAGAATTATACGAAAAATACAGGGGTAATCCTAGCGAATGTTTAGCTCAAAATGGCGAGTTTAAGAAAGTATTTTGAATAATATATGAAGAATAAGAGGATGGTGGGTCATGATGGACTCGAACCATCGACCAATGGATTAAAAGTCCACTGCTCTACCAACTGAGCTAATGACCCGCTCAAGAATTATAAGTGCCATTAATTCGTCCTGAAGAGGTGTTCCGGCTCGTCGTCCTGACTCGCGTTCAAAAAGCTGCGAAGCTTAGCTTCGGTCTTTTTTCACCCAACTGAGCTAATGACTTGCTCAAAATTGAATTCATATGCTTGTAAGTGGTGGGTCATGATGGACTCGAACCATCGACCAATGGATTAAAAGTCCACTGCTCTACCAACTGAGCTAATGACCCGCTCAAGCATTAAAAATGCCATTAATTCGTCCTGAAGAGGTGTTCCGGCTCGTCGTCCTGACTCGCGTTCAAAAAGCTGCGAAGCTTAGCTTCGGTCTTTTTTCACCCAACTGAGCTAATGACCCGCTCAAAATTGAATTCGTATGCTTGTAAGTGGTGGGTCATGATGGACTCGAACCATCGACCAATGGATTAAAAGTCCACTGCTCTACCAACTGAGCTAATGACCCGCTCAAGCATTAAAAGTGCCATTGATTCATCCTGAAGAGGTGTTCCGGCTCGTCGTCCTGACTCGCGTTCAAAAAGCTGCGAAGCGTTGATTCGGTCTTTTTTCACCCAACTGAGCTAATGACCCGCTCAAAATCGAATTCGCATGCTTGTAAGTGGTGGGTCATGATGGACTCGAACCATCGACCAATGGATTAAAAGTCCACTGCTCTACCAACTGAGCTAATGACCCGCTCAAGCATTAAAAATGCCATTAATTCATCCTGAAGAGGTGTTCCGGCTCGTCGTCCTGACTCGCGTTCAAAAAGCTGCGAAGCTTAGCTTCGGTCTTTTTTCACCCAACTGAGCTAATGACCCGCTCAAAATTGAATTCGTATGCTTGTAAGTGGTGGGTCATGATGGACTCGAACCATCGACCAATGGATTAAAAGTCCACTGCTCTACCAACTGAGCTAATGACCCGCTCAAGCATTAAAAGTGCCATTGATTCATCCTGAAGAGGTGTTCCGGCTCGTCGTCCTGACTCGCGTTCAAAAAGCTGCGAAGCGTTGATTCGGTCTTTTTTCACCCAACTGAGCTAATGACCCGCTCAAAATCGAATTCGCATGCTTGTAAGTGGTGGGTCATGATGGACTCGAACCATCGACCAATGGATTAAAAGTCCACTGCTCTACCAACTGAGCTAATGACCCGCTCAAGCATTAAAAATGCCATTAATTCATCCTGAAGAGGTGTTCCGGCTCGTCGTCCTGACTCGCGTTCAAAAAGCTGCGAAGCGTTGCTTCGGTCTTTTTTCACCCAACTGAGCTAATGACCCGCTCAAAATTGAATTCATATGCTTGTAAGTGGTGGGTCATGATGGACTCGAACCATCGACCAATGGATTAAAAGTCCACTGCTCTACCAACTGAGCTAATGACCCGCTCAAGCATTAAAAGTGCCATTAATTCATCCTGAAGAGGTGTTCCGGCTCGTCGTCCTGACTCGCGTTCAAAAAGCTGCGAAGCGTTGCTTCGGTCTTTTTTCACCCAACTGAGCTAATGACCCGCTCAAATATGAATTCTAAAGCTTGTAAAGTGGTGGGTCATGATGGACTCGAACCATCGACCAATGGATTAAAAGTCCACTGCTCTACCAACTGAGCTAATGACCCACTTAACGCAGCAGTGTTTTGTTACCAATCGCCTGCTGCGGGCGCTTATAATACTTATTTAAATTTTGAGTGCAACTGAAATAGCTAGTTTTTTTCACTTTTTATGACTAAGCGCCTAATTTTAAGGCACTCAGCTCAAAAAGTGATAATTACATCTTCGCTAAACGCTCTGTTGCCAATTTTGCAGGAGTCGTACTTGGATACTCTTTAATCAATTTATTAAGGAGCGTCTTCGCTTCGGCAGCTTGTCCCTGTTTATGTAAAATAGTACCCAGCTTTAACATCGCTTCTGGACGTTTATTCGATTCAGGGAAATTATCAACAACGGTTGCAAAATGAGACTTGGCTTTACCATCGTCAGATTTTATTAAGAATAGCTGACCTAGCCAGTAATGCGCGTTCGGCACATACACTGAATTTGGATACTGTTGTAAGAAACTTTGAAACTCGGGGATAGCCGCATCGTAGCGCTTATCCTTCATTATCATGTTTACTGTACGGTCGTACGCTTCATTTTCAGACAGATTGCTGCTGAATGCTTGTTCTGGGGTAATATCAGGCGTCACCGCAGCTGCGGTGGATTGTGACTGGTCATAAGCTTGACTAACGCGATTCTCGATCTCTTGATACAGCTCACGTTGACGTTGTAGCACTTTTTCAAGCTTATAGCTCTGCTCTTCTGTCACACCGCGCACTTGGCTTACTTCTTCTTGTAGAAGATTAAGCTGTTGCTGTAGCTCAGCCTGCAGCAAATTGCGGGTTCTCATCATACTCTCAAGTTGAGAGACACGTTCTTCCAGTGTTTGATTTGAATTTGCAGCTTCTGAAACAGGAGCGGGAGCAGCCCAAACTTGGGCGCTCCCGCTCATGAGTAAGAATGCTGCCAAAATAGTATTCGGCTTCATAATAACTCTTTCTTAGTACACTAATACCGCGCGACGGTTCTTAGCGAACGCTTCTTCTGTGCGTGACTTAACCATTGGTTTTTCTTCACCATAGCTCACTACAGAGATTTGGCTGTCAGAAACACCTAGGCTTTGAAGGTATTTAGCCACTGCTTTACCACGGCTCTCACCTAGTGCGATGTTATACTCAGGCGTACCACGCTCGTCCGCGTGACCTTCCACAAGTACTTTCACGCTTGGGTTTTTCACTAGGAAATCAGCGTGCGCTTGAAGTAGTTCAGCATATTTGCTCTGAATAGTAGATTTATCGAAATCGAAGTAAACGATCTGCTCTTGACGTAGGGCTTCGTATTTCTCACGTAGCTTTTCTTCAGCAGATTTCTCGCGAGACATAGTGTTTACGTCAACAGTGTTGTCTTGTGTGGTTGCCGCTTGGTTGCTTTCGCTAGCCGCGCCCTCATCAACACTTGAAGATGAGCTACATGCTGCAAGTGTCATCACTGGCAACGCGACCATTAAGGCTTTTAGAGTTTTGTTAAGTTGCATCGAGTATATTCCTATATCTTTATAAA
Organism: Pseudoalteromonas piscicida; assembly: GCF_002208135.1. Lineage (NCBI taxonomy): Bacteria > Pseudomonadati > Pseudomonadota > Gammaproteobacteria > Alteromonadales > Pseudoalteromonadaceae > Pseudoalteromonas > Pseudoalteromonas piscicida. The sequence goes on along the minus strand of NZ_CP021646.1, from coordinate 1,272,614 downwards.
TCTAACCAGCAAAATTACTGTAAAAACGGCGACCAGGCTGGTGCCTTAACTTGACCGTCCAAGACAGGTAACCTTGCCTTGAAACGACCATCCATAGACACCAATGCCAATACCTGCTTATTATTGTGCAAGGTGCTGTATATTATCATCGAACCATTTGGTGCAATACTCGGGGACTCATCTAGTCTCGTACGAGTCAGCACTTGAAACAACCCGGAATCTAATTCTTTTTTCGCAATGTGGTAACGGCCCAGCGTGCGGTTAACCATAATCAGACGTTTACCATCTGGCGTGATCGAACCTGCTAAGTTCATGTCGCCGTCGAACGTAATTCGCTTAGACCTACCAGTTTTTAAATTTAACTTATAAATCTGAGCATTACCACCCCTTTCAGATGTATACACAATTTCTTGACCGTTTGGATGCCAAGACGGCTCAGTATCTATACTACGATGACGAGTTAAGCGTGTTTCTTGACGAGTTTTCAAGTCGATTAGATACACTTCTGTCGCACCACCTGAATCTTTAGAGAGTACAGCAAGTAATTTAGTTCCATCTGGAGAAAATTGTGGCGCGCCATTAATACCAGGGTGACTCGTGATCAGTTCACGTTTTCCGGTGTAAATGTCTTGAATGTAGATTTGCGATTGGCGATTTTCAAAAGTCACGTACGCAAGTTTGTTTGCATCCGGCGACCATGCAGGAGACATTAACGGCTCTTTTGAGCGTAATAACACCTGTTCGTTGTAGCCATCATAATCGGCAACAACCAATTGGTATGGCTTATCTTGGCCATCACGTACGATGACGTAGGCAATCTTAGTTCTAAATGCGCCTCTTTCACCTGTTAAAGCTTCATATACTACGTCGCTAATTTGGTGCGCGTAATTTCTAAAGCCTGTACTGCTAACAATACTTTGGCGTCCTTCTAGCACATGGTCGTCGCTTTGCATTAAGCGACCATTTGACATAATGCGAGTTTCACCACCGGTAAGCTGCGCTCTGATCACATCGATCAATTCATACTTTACCAGGTAGCGCCCTGCAGATTGCTGAGTCACGGTACCTACGACTACCGCTTCAACCCCCGCATCTACCCACGCAGCGTAGTCGATTTCCGAGTCAGTGGTTGGTAATTGCGGCATATCAGCCTCGGCAACGGGCTTAAATTTACCGCTGCGCATTAAGTCTGCAGAAATAACGTCACTTAAACTCGACGGCATTTCACCAGTACCATTATATTTAAATGGCACAATTGCGATGGGTCTAGCACTGTCTACCCCTTCTGTTATCACAATTTCAAGTGCGGCTTGCGCAAACTGTGATACACCCAGAGTAAAAACCAGCAATAAGGTTGTGAACTTCTTTAGCATGTTCGTCCTTTAAAAATTTGGTTTAATTGTTAAATTGATATTCTTAAGCTGCTCAAACACGTCTTTATCTTTAGAAACAGGTAAAGTATCTGCCATTTTCACAGCACGGATAGCAGCTTCACACACTAGCTTGTCGCCACCCAATGACTCAACATGTGTCACGAGACCGTTGAAGGCTAAACGAATGTTTACTCGGCATTGTTTACCTTTCATTGTTTCATCTATAAGTAAGTTTGCTTGAATGCGTTGCATAATAAGTGCTTTAAACTTATCTACTTCGCTTAATACTTGCTGTTGACGGATCCTAGCTCTTGCTGCCTGCTCTTTCGCAAGCTGGTCACGCAGCATTTGTTCCTCAAGTGCCTTTTGACGTTGACGCTCCGCTTCTTCCGCTTTTCGTTTTTCCTCGGCTTCGCGACGTTTCCTCGCCTCTTCAGCCTTTCTTAAACGATCTTCCTCAGCTTGGCGCTGGGCTGCAGCTTTTTTAGCAGCTTCTTCTGCAGCGGCTTTTTCGGCTCTCGCTTTATCAGCCTGCTCACGTTGCTTTTTCTCTATTTCGCGAGCGCGTTTGGCTTGCGCCTCAGCTTGGCGAGTCTCTTCCAACTTCGCTTGACGCTCTTGCTCCAGTTTTTTAATGCGGCGCGCTTCGGCTTCCCGGTCTTTTCTGGCTTGCTGCGCACGCCGTTCAAGATCTCGAATACGGCGATCTTCAGCAGCTTGCTTTTCTTCTTCACGCTTTTTTAAATCAGCAATCTTTTTCTCAACCGCTTGCTGATCAACCGACACAGCAGAAACCGCTCTTTCAGGCTTTTGATCTTTTTGCTGTGGATTTAAGGTGACTTCCATCACAGTAGGTGTTTCAACTTGAAAATTTGCCGTAGCAAATAGCAGACCGCCAATCGCGCCATGAAGCAATACTGACTTAACTACGCTGCTAGATAATGAACTCATTACTCATCCTCAAATGATTTAGTCATTAGGCCAACAGAAGGAACACCCGCTTTTTTCAAGAAATCCATTAAATAAAGGACTTCTTGATACGACACTCTGCCTGAACCTTTAATCATTACAGGAGTATCTGGATTTTGTTCTAACTTAAGTTTAATCACCGCAGCTACTTCTACGGCATCCATCGGTGCTTCAGGATCGGTACCAACAGTCACAAAATAGCGACCTTCAGCATCAATGGTGGCGATAATCGGTGGCGAGTCTTTGGTTTCAACCAATTCAGACTCTTCCATCTGAGGTAAGTCTACTTTTACGCCGTGTTGGATAAGTGGAGCCGTTGCCATAAAGATGATTAACAGCACCAACATAACATCAATATAAGGAACGACGTTGATCTCCGCGACGGGACGGCGTCTCTTACGCTGATACATTTTGTTTTGCCTCTACTTGTGTTGCAGCCTGACGATAAAGGATATTAGCGAACTCTTCCATAAAGTTTATGTACTGAGTTTCTAGCTTTTCTACATTTTTGGCAAATCGGTTATACGCCATTACCGCTGGAATTGCCGCAAACAGACCCATGGCTGTCGCAATCAAAGCTTCGGCAATACCTGGCGCAACCATTTGCAGTGTCGCTTGTTTCACTTCGCCGAGCGCGATGAAGGCATTCATGATCCCCCAAACAGTACCAAATAGACCGATATAAGGACTGATAGAGCCAACTGTCGCTAAAAAAGAGAGGCTTGATTCTAACTTTTCAATTTCACGAGAAAGCGCGACACGCATTGAACGGTGAGTACCTTCAACAACAATCGAAGGAGATTGGATATTGCCTTTTTTATGCTTTGCAAATTCTTTAAAGCCGGATACAAATAACGCTTCTAATCCTGTTGCACTACCCGTTCTTGCGGCTATTTCATTATACAGTTTGCTAAGATCCATACCGGACCAAAATTTTTGCTCGAAATTCTTTGATTGGTTTTGGGCTTGAGAAATGACAGTTTTACGTTGAAAAATAATTGCCCAAGAAGCAATAGATAATCCCACCAGGGTCAACATAACAAGTTGTACCAAAAAGCTGGCTTTTAAAATTAGATCGACAAAATTTAGTCCCGATTCCACGTTATTATACTCCCAAAAGTGTTTCGGCAATGGTAGCCATTTATATTCTTGCGCTCTACCGAGCAATATCTAGAGATAGACTAGATTTACTACCAAAAGGTTCAGCTAGTTTAACCACACTACAAATACCTTACAATCTCAATACTGCGAATTCATTGTATTTGACGATAAATAGAGCAAAACAGTGTAACTCCCTTTGCTTTACCCAAACTTAAGCAAATTCGACACTCTCCAACACAGCCTCTAAATATGATCTAAAACTGCATAAAATAGGAGTTTTATGCACAAATAGAGAATAAAACCTCAAAAAACACATTGGTCTTACCAATTAACAACAAATTATCTAATATTCATATTTTGCGCATTTAACATACAATACCATATTTTACATAAACTTACACATATACATTACTATACTTAAGCTCACTTTTTAGCCTTTATAAAAATTTTGATATTAGTTTTTTCTATCTGAAAAAAGAATTTTTCTAGTTTGATGAAACACCAAAACCTCTTTAATATACACCCTGTACTGAGCGAGCAGCTGAAGTTTCAGCAAAGCACAGTTACTTGCAATAGGATTCTGATTTTTCGTATTGCTTAGATGACGCATTTTGTGGATAAAACCCAAAGTAACTCATCTTGTTCCCTGGATTACTTCCTTCAACTTGTTGTTTTGCCCGCATTATTTGCGGGCTTTTTTTTGCCTGAAATTTGGTGCAAGCTCCTTATTACGATCCACGTTTTCTTTAACACCCGGTCATTTTGCGGTTTTTATTTAGCACTTGGTTTAAAGGACGAGACAATCTACAAATAGTTTAAGCAACGTATAGCCCACACAGGTCGAGATAAATTTACCTGAGGTTTAGCAGTTAGCGCTAAAACTGGCTACTAGAAAGGCATTAATTATCCGAAGCTCAGGTAAATTACTTCAGCAGTGATGGATCTTGCCTGAATTTAGCTGACACAAAATAATGGATTTGTGCAAACGCGATTTGCGATAAGCGAGTGTAGAAATGAAATAGCCGAGTGAATACTCGGCTATGAAGAATAAAGTTGTTCGTTACCCAGCTTAGATTATTCAGGCTTGTTTAGCTCAAAATGCATGTAGGCTTTGTCAGAGACAATACGTCCCCTTGGCGTGCGTTGAATAAAGCCTTGTTGGATCAAAAATGGTTCTATCACATCTTCGATGGTTTCTTTTTCTTCTCCGATTGCCGCAGCAAGGTTATCTAGACCAACTGGGCCACCGGTAAACTTTTCTATGATTGCCAGCAGATATTTGCGGTCCATATAATCGAAGCCACATTTATCAACATCGACCATATCCAACGCTAGATGTGCAATCTCTTCAGTGATAGAGCCATCCCCCTTCACTTCAGCAAAGTCTCTTACCCTGCGTAGTAAACGGTTTGCTATTCGTGGCGTACCGCGCGCTCGACGCGCCACTTCAGTTGCGCCCGACTCGCTGATCTCTAGATTTAAATGATACGCTGAGCGAGTCACTATCGAAGACAAATCCGCAACCGAGTAAAACTCCAAGCGCTGCACAATACCAAAGCGGTCTCTCAATGGTGAGGTTAACGAGCCGGCACGTGTCGTTGCACCAACTAAAGTAAAAGGTGGTAAATCCAGTTTAATCGAGCGTGCTGCTGGACCTTCACCAATCATGATGTCCAATTGGTAGTCTTCCATAGCGGGATAGAGAATTTCTTCCACCTGAGGACTTAAACGATGGATTTCATCAATAAATAACACATCCCCTTCTTCAAGGTTAGTGAGCAATGCGGCTAAATCTCCTGCTTTTTCAAGTACAGGCCCCGAGGTCGTTTTAATATTAACCTCGAGCTCGTTTGCAACAATATTTGCAAGCGTGGTTTTACCTAAACCCGGCGGACCAAATATCAGTAAGTGATCTAAGGCTTCCTGTCTTGAACGCGCTGCCGCTATAAAAATTTCCATTTGCTTTTTAACATGCGGCTGACCAGTATAATCATTTAGTAATTTAGGTCTAATTGCCCTATCAACTAAATCTTCATTACCTTGGATCTCGGGTTCAATTAATCTATCTGCTTCAATCATAGTTACATCATCGATTTAAGAGCATCTTTAATGATACTCTCGGTCGTCATGCCTTCTCTGTTAACGGCTTTTACCGCTTTTTGTGCTTGAACTTGTTTATACCCTAATGCCATTAAGGCTGCAATTGCTTCATCTGCGGGGGTATCACTTACTGTCGGATGCTCTTGCGGCGCAAGTACAGCAGCATCGCTAAACGGTGTGAGTAAGTCATTGCCAAAGTCTTTTAGCTTATCTTTCATTTCAAGCACTAGGCGTTCAGCAGTCTTCTTACCAACTCCCGGGATCTTAACCAAAGTAGTCGCATCACCATGATTCACGCAGCTAACAAATTGCTCCGCTGACATGCCCGACAAAATTGCAAGTCCGAGCTTTGGACCGACTCCGTTCGCTTTAATTAACGTTCGAAACAATGCACGTGCGATCTTGGTATTAAAACCGAACAGTAACTGCGCATCTTCACGCACCACAAAGTGAGTAAATACTGAAACCGGCTCACCTACGCTCGGTAATTCATAAAAACAGGTCATTGGCATTTGTACTTCGTAGCCTACACCTGCAACATCAATTAATATCTCTGGTGGCTGCTTTTCTAACAGTGTTCCGCTTAATTTTCCTATCATGGTTATCTCAACCTTCCTCTTACGGTTTTACGCGCTGCGCCTGCCATTTTTATTAAGTTTTGCCTTGAGTGCGCGTGACAAATCGCTACCGCCAACGCATCTGCAGCATCAGCTTGGGGTGTGCCAGGCAGCTTTAATATGCGCTTTACCATTTCCTGTACTTGGGCCTTGTCTGCACCACCGGTACCCGCAACGGCTTGTTTAACTTGCCTTGCCGAATATTCACTCACAACCACTGACTGCATGGTCGCTGCAACAATGGCCGCACCTCGCGCTTGACCAAGTTTTAAGGCCGAACTTGGATTGTGCGCAACGAACACTTGCTCAATCGCAAAGTCGCTCGGCGAAAACTGCTCTATGAGCTGTGTGATCCCTTGATAGATCATTTTTAATCGAGTGGGAAAGTCGTGTTCACCAACTTTGATGCAACCGCTCCCCAAATATTGGAACTTTGCACCTTGGTGAGCGATCACGCCATAGCCTGTAAATCTTGACCCCGGATCAATTCCTAAAATGACAGCCAAATGCATCGTCTCATTGTTTTTTGGTTATAATGCCAAAATACTGTATAGATTACCAGTTATAAGCTAGTTCATCTGATCAAAAAAGGCGACCAAAGTCGCCTCTTTTACATCAGGTTGACGAACTTACTCGCCTTCACCTTGCTCTGCTAACTGCTTTTCTATTGAGATAGCAAGCTCTTTTAGCGCATCTGGGTTTGCAGGGCTTGGCGCATCAGTCATCAAGCACGACGCTTGCGTTGTTTTCGGGAAAGCAATAACGTCACGGATATTGTCAGTGCCGCACAATAGCATCACCAAACGGTCAAGACCAAATGCCAAACCTGCATGTGGAGGCGTGCCATATTTCAGTGCGTCGAGTAAGAAACCAAACTTCTCTTGCTGCTCAGATTCTTCAATACCCAGAATTCTAAACGCCGCCTGTTGCATTTCGTTGTTGTGAATACGAACCGAACCACCACCGACTTCGTAGCCGTTAAGTACCATATCGTATGCGTCAGAAAGTGTCCCAGCCGGGTTTGCTTCAAGTTCCGCAGCACTTACGCCCTTAGGTGCAGTAAACGGGTGGTGTACCGCGTGTAGGTTACCTTCGTCGTCTTCTTCAAACATCGGGAAGTCAACAACCCAAAGTGGTGCCCACTTAGTAAGGTCAGTGATTTCTAAATCAAGACCAATCTTCAGACGTAGCGCGCCCATCGCTTCGTTTACGGTATTACGCTTGTCTGCGCCGAATAGAATAATGTCGCCTGTGTTTGCGCCTGTGCGCTCAAGCAGTGCATTGATCACTTCTTCGTTCAAAAACTTAGCGATTGGTGACTGTACGCCGTCGATGCCAGCATCACGGTCGTTCACTTTCATCCATGCAAGGCCTTTCGCACCGTAAATACCTACAAATTTAGTGTATTCATCGATTTGCTTACGTGAAAGTTGTGCGCCACCAGGTACTGCCAATACTGCAACGCGACCTTTTTCGTCGTTAGCAGGGCCGCTTAGTACTTTAAATTCAACGTCTTTTACGATGTCTGCAACGTCGATAAGCTCAAGCGGGTTACGTAGGTCTGGTTTATCCGAACCATATTTGCTCATCGCTTCGCTGTATGGCATCACAGGGAATTCACCCAAATCAACATCTAGGAAAGACTGCCACATTTCGCGGATCATTTTTTCTGTCACGCCACGAACTTGATCTGAGTTCATAAATGACGTTTCGATATCTATCTGAGTGAACTCAGGCTGGCGATCGGCACGTAAGTCTTCATCACGGAAACATTTTACGATTTGATAGTAGCGGTCAAAACCAGACATCATTAGCAGCTGCTTAAATAGCTGCGGCGACTGCGGTAGCGCATAGAAGCTGCCTTTGTGAACACGACTTGGTACTAGATAGTCGCGTGCCCCTTCAGGTGTCGCTTTCGTTAGTACTGGCGTTTCAATGTCTAAGAATGCATTTTCATCCAAGAAACGACGCACGAAGCTACTCGCTTTAGCACGCATCTTAATACGATCGCTCATTTCTAGACGACGTAGGTCTAAATAACGGTATTTAAGACGACGCTCTTCAGAGTTTTGCTGATTGAAATCAAGCGGCAATGGTTCTGAACGATTGATAATGGTTAAGCCAGTACCTAAGATCTCAACTTCACCGGTTGCCATGTCTTTGTTTACTTGGCTTTCAGGACGCGCACGGACAACACCTTTGATCTGAACACAGAACTCTTGGCGCAACGTATTCGCTTTATCCATTAAGCCTTCCACTTCTGGATCGAATACCACTTGCACAAGCCCTTCTCTATCTCTTAAATCGACAAAGATTAGGCCGCCAAGGTCACGACGTTTATTGATCCAACCACATAGTTCAACTTCCTGATCTACATGGCTCTTATTTAGTTTTCCGCAATATATAGAGCGCATAAAATTCCTGTCAGTCCAGTTTGCTCTTACGACTAATCACTTCTCACCACACAATATGAATTCACAGTATTGGTAAGCCAGTCGCTAAGACTCATTTTCAATAACCGCCAATTATATAAAAATACGCTGCATTGTCATCCTCAATCTAAGGATCTGATACACTATTCACACATTTAATCGTTGTTTTGATCACTATGTTGTATCTGGGTTGCCCACAATGGAGTAGCGCACACTGGAAAGGTCGAGTATTTTCCAGCCATTGTAGTGCCACAAATATGCTCAAAGAGTATGGCCAAATTTTCAATAGCGTTGAAGGCAATACGACTTTTTATGCCGATCCAAATCCGCAGACCGTATTAAAATGGTTAGAACAAGTGCCCGATGACTTTCGCTTTACGTTTAAAATTCCTAGGCGTTTTAGTCATGAAATGGCGCTTAGCCACTGCCAAGATGAATTACTGGCTTGGTGTAAAAACATGGCACCGCTGTTTCCTAAATTAGGCGTATTAATGCTGCAATTACCTGCGCAGTTTGCGCCTGAACATATAAATAAAATGCGACAATTCTTATCTTGGTTGCCAAAAGCGCTAAAGGTTGGTGTTGAAGTACGGCATTGGGACTTTTTTCGCAAAGGCGATGCTGAGCGCAGATACAACCAATATTTAATCGAAAATGACTACAACCGCATCGTGATGGATACTCGCGCACTCTTTAGCGAGCCTGCCTGTACCCCTGCGATAGTAGATGCACAGCAAAAAAAGCCGCGATTACCAGTGCATGCTATTGCCACAGGGGACAGCCCTATTCTGCGCTTTGTTGGTTGCTCTCAGCTTGAATCTAACAGAGACTTTTATCAGCCTTGGTTAACAAAACTCAATCAGTGGCTTAGCGAAGGTAAATCACCTTATGTGTTTTTCCACACTGCAGACAATTTTGATGCACCATTTTTAGCAAGACAATTTATCGCTGATTTAGAGATACATCATCAAGTAAGCCATCCATTCCCCGCTGAAAAAGAAGCAAAGCAAGAGGCGCTGTTTTAATGTCCCATCCCTACTTTTTAAACTACTCCGAACAAGTCCAAACTCAAGTCACTCAATTAATAGAGAGTAAGCGACTCAGTGACTTTTTCAAAAGTCGCTATCCTGAGCCGCATCAAATAAAAAGCGACAAGCTACTCTACGAATATGTGGAAGGATTGAGGCAACAGTATTTAAAAAATACCCCACGGGTATCACAAGCTAAGTTTGAGAAGCGCAATAATATGGTATTAAATGCGTTAGGAACGCATACGTTTAAGACCACACGACACGGGCAAAAACAAAAGACCTCACACCAAATACACATAGCTGCACAGTTAAAACACGCTCCCGAGGCGGTGCTACGCGCATTGGTTGTGCACGAGTTAGCGCACTTTAAAGAGAAAGACCATAACAAGGCATTTTACAAGCTTTGTCAGCATATGGAGCCTCACTATCATCAACTGGAGCTAGAGTTACGGCTATTCATGCTGATGTGTGAGACTGAAGGCAACACCAATTACACTTAACTAAAGTGTAATTGGTGTTTATGCGAGACTAGCGTTTACAGCTTGGCGCAAAACCAGCCGCACGCGCTTTGCTCGCAGTTGCTTGGGCGGTTGTCATGTTAGCCTGTAATTGCTTAATTCGATTTTCAGGTGCGGGGTGCGTCGACATAAATTCTGGTGGACGCTGTTCGCTCGTTTTTGCCATATTTTGCCAAAGTGCAACCGAGCCTTCTGGATTAAAGCCTGCCTTAGCCATTAGATCCAAGCCAATAACATCCGCTTCGCTTTCATGAGAACGACTAAATGGCAGCGCGACACCGTACTGCGCGCCGAGACCTAATCCCTGCATAATGGCATTGCGATATTCGATATTATTCATTTCAAGCACCGCCGCACCGGCTTGCAGGCCAAACTGCAACACACTATTTTGCGACACACGCTCATTGGCGTGTTCAGCAATAACGTGCCCTACTTCATGGCCCATCACCGCCGCAAGTTGATCTTGGTTTTCTGCAACTTTGAGGATCCCCGTATGAACCCCAATTTTACCGCCGGGTAGCGCAAATGCATTGGCAGAGTCATCTTCAAATACCACAACTTCCCATTGCTGGTTTGCGTAGTTTGCAGGAAGTTGTGCTATTAAGGCATTTGCAATACACTTAACGTAGCGATTGGTTTTAGCATCAGTATCGACTTTTTGCTCTTGCTTCATTTGTTCAAAGCTCGCAACACCCATTTGGTCCATTTGCTGCTCTGAATAGAGTGCTAACTGAGTGCGTCCGGTAGGCGATGTTTTACAACCAGCAAGCGTTGCCGCCACAGCTATCGCGAGAACCAGTTTTTTCATAACTTGTTCCTTTTCTTTTTTATAACTTAAGTTTCTCTAAGTTTACCGCAATTTCGTCACTTAACGAGACTAACTTAGTACAATATAAAAAATTTTTCATGAACTTCTGCTGATCAGAACGCCGTCTTTTCGTTGCTCTACTCTAGTGCACCGAGTTCCATCTCCATATCAAGCGTCTCTGATTGGTGTATTTATTCTGCTTAACATTAATAAGGTAACAATACCAACATATGAAGTCATCAACACTCCCAGCAATACTCTTGCCATTACTGGCTAGTATTGTCGCGATAACGCCTTTGGCTATCGACTTGTATCTCCCCGCGATGCTTGCGATTGCAGACAGCTTGAATAGCCCGCTTGAGCAAGTACAGGTTTCTCTTAGTAGCTATTTAGCAGGTTATGCTGTCGGCATGATGGTGTTTGGCCCCCTTGCAGATAGATTCTCAAGACAGACGTTAGCTATTTGGGGCTTGGTCGGCTTTACCGCATCGTCAATTGGGCTTGCGCTAACGAATGACATCGATATGTTTTGCTTCTTACGGGTCGTTCAAGCATTTTGTGGTGCCGCAGCAACGGTCGTTGTACCTGGTGTGATCCGCTATCACTACAAAGAGCACACAGCTAAAGGAATGTCTTATGTCTCTATGATCATGATGATCGCGCCACTAATTGCTCCCTCTCTTGGTGCGTTGATCTTGCTGTACTTTGATTGGCACGCCATTTTTTGGTTTTTAGCAGTTTATGCGGTGCTCGTTATCATCGCACTACAGTTTTTCTGTATTGCAATTCCAACCAAAGCCGATGTACCGCTTAGCTTGTCGTTTTTCCTGAAAAACTATCGGATTGTATTAACACAAAAGAAGGCTCGCTATGATATTCTTTCTTCGATGCTAGCTTCGTTTGCATTCTTTTGCTTTTTAACCTCAGTTTCATTTATTTATCTTGAGTATTATGCAGTGTCGGAGCAGCTGTTTGGGGTGTTATTCGCCATGAATGTGATTGCATTGATGCTCGGTAACTTTGCCAATACGCGTTTAGTACCACGACTTGGTTCAAGAAAAATGCTCAATATCGGCCTCACGATTGGTGTCGTCTGCTCCACGCTCTTGGTCATACTCAGTAGCCAATCAGTCTCGGTTTGGATACTCGCATCAGCCATCGCACCTTTGATGATGAGTTTAGGGATCATTGCCAGCAACGCTGATGCGCTGATATTACTGAGTTTTGAACATCAAACCGGCACTGCGACTGCAGTGATAGGCACGCTACGATTTGGTAGCGGCGCTTTGGTCGGCCCTTTACTTGCACTCGCGGTTCCTGAATCACCTATGCCGTTCTCAAGCTTTATGTTCGCAGCCATTGTGCTAACCATCGTCTGCCAATTGTTAAATAGGCGTTTTGAGAAAAGCCTCATCACCACTGAAATCAAAGAGTAATATAAAAAAAGCCCCGACGTGCGGGGCTTTTCTATAAAGTCGTTATTAGATCATCTTAATTAAGTTCTTTATCTTTCCAGAACTTAGTGCCTTTTACTGTTGCTTGCAGTGCCAAACCACTCTCTGTAAAGGTGTACACAGTAACATCACCATAATAGGCTTCGCCTTCTACTGACGCACCTTTTTTAGCGGCTTTCGCAGCAGCATCTGCATTTCCGCCAAACGTCCAGCCTGAAGTAACAAACTTATTCATCGCTTCAGGAGTATGGAATACCATCACAATACGATAATCTTTTACACCTAGACCAAGGCCTACACCACCTTCAGCCATATTCATATACGTGTTACTTCCTACACTATTATCGTGTACGACACCGTAACCTGTTCCAGCTGCAACAAATAGCAGATTAATATTAGCATTAGAAAAAACAGCATAGCCTGGCGCTGCCGCAATTTGCGAACGCGTATCAGGCTTCTTGCTGTAAAGCTGAGTAAGTACATCGTTTTTCATATCTAGGATAGCGCGTTGCTTTTCAACCTTGTCACCATCGCCCATTGAAGCACATGCACTAAGCATGACTGCCAAAAAGCCAGCCATTAAATGTTTAACGTTTACCATAGGTTTTTCCTTTCCTGCATTAATTGAAAATAACACTACCTATCATAGACGCTTAGTTTGAATACTGGATTAATCTAGAGATATGTTTCGAGCCTTGCCAAACCTTCGGCAAAGTTACGCTTACCCGTTCCTAAACGAAAGTGGCACTCGCTTTGCAGAAGAAATAATTTTGCGGGTAACAACAGGGTTTTTGAGGCCTCCGAAAATTGACGTGACCACTTGAATGAGTCCGTTACTGCGTTTATCCTCAACAAAGACAACACTCCTCCTTGAGGCTCAACCCAAGTTACTTTTTGCGAGTATAAACTAACAAATTCACGCATCAATTGGACGTTGTTTGCAATGACTTTCGCATTGTGCGCTAAGATAGTTTCACTGTGTTGCAATGCGGTCGTCGCCAATAGGTCATCCACTTTACTGCCGCAAATACTTAAGTAGCTTTTACCTGCCAGCAAGGTATCTGCCAATGCTTTCGAACCACAAATTGCCCACCCTACACGTATGCCAGGCAACCCCATACTTTTGGATAATACGCCTAACGTAATTGACCTCGGATAAGCGGAAAAACGGCCACTTACGGCGCTGTCATCGTCACAACTCTGTGCGGATACTTCATCACTCAAAATGTAAGCACCACACTGCTCTGCCAGGAGCTGTATTTGTCCAACTTCTTTGTCAGTCAAGCATGCGCCTGTTGGATTGTGGGGAACATTGACGATAATAAGTTTGGTTTTTGCCGTCACTGCGTCTTTGAGTCTTTCTATATCAAACTGCCAGTCGTTCTCTTCTTGCAATGGTACCGTGTTGACGATAGCGCCAAACTGCGTGGGAAGTTTCGCAAGCGACGGATAGCTCGGTGTACAGACTACCACCTCATCTTGCGGGTTTAGTAACTGTGCCATCGTGGTGAAAATAGCTTCTTGAGCACCGCTAAATGTCACGATTTGAGTGAGACCCACACATGCAGTCGTCGGCAAGTGATAAGCTTTAATCGCCGCTTTTAGCCCTTCACTGCCCGCAATCGGATTGTAACCCAGTTCAATGTCTGGCAGTTCGCCTCCACCAAGCTCAATAAGTTCACTGAGCGTGACGCCTTGAGCACAGGAATCACTCAAGTTGATATCAATGGGAGCTGCTAAGCTTTGGCTAAACTTAATGTGATCGGGTAATACTAATTCCATTTTCTAACCTAAAAAATCATGCCAGCGCTTTGGCTGGCATATGTATCAACGACTATTTAAGACGCCATAGCGTAAGTTGGCATCGCTCTAGTTCAACTTTACGTGCGTTTTTACTTATGGCTGACATCACTTCGTCTTCTGCCAACAATTCAAAATCTCGTCCCAGTAAAATGTCTAGACCATCACGGCCCGTGACATTTTCACCACTGACCTTATAACCACCCAACCAGTTTTGTGCTTGGGTTAGCGTTTTATCCCACTGATAGGCTGAGCTTATCGCAAGGACCCCCCAGCATTCAAGCGCGATTTAATTTGGCTTAAGAAGGTTTTTGGCGAATATAAGTATTCCACAACACGATGGCATAAGATTAAGTCATACTCAGCAAATTGTGGTTTAAGGTTATGACCATCCCCTTGGCAAAAATGAACACGCTCGCTGAGTTCATTAAAACCTAACTGCGAAGTCGACACTTCGTGGAAGTCCACAATTTCACCTTCAATCTCGGTGGCAAAACGTACCGGCGAGCCTTCTTTTAGGGCCAACGCGTGTTGAATATTGCGCGCAGTAAAATCAATGCCGTCGACTTGGGTAAAGTGTTTGGCTAATTCAAAACTTGCGCGACCAACCGAGCAACCCAAATCCAGCGCTTTATCTGTATTACCTTGATAATGCACCATTAGCTGTGAAACAACACTTTGCAATGGATTGCCAAAATGCATAACAGGCTTGCCGTAGTGGCTATGTAGCGCATTGGCAACATCAGTATCCATTTCACATAAGTTGACCTTTTGTACAGGCACTTCAGGGTTCTCACTTTCTACGTATCTAAATCCGGCATGTTGGAAGAAGTGACGTCTAAAGGCATAACGAGAATCACGCACCGCTTCGTTGCCTGTAGAAATCCAAGAACCGCCTTTGATCAGATTATGTTTACCGTCGAAAGTAGGCGTTGAGAAGTCATCATATAATGGATGCACTTTAAAGCCGCTATATGCGTCGATCGGACTTTCCGTCCATTGCCAAACATTGCCGATGATGTCGAATAAGCCTTCAGTTTCAAAACGGTTTACCGGGCAGCTTGAAGCACATACCTCAAGGTTGATATTCCCCGGCGCTTCACTCCATGTCGGCAGATCAGCATCGAGCTTATCCCGCAGTACTTGCCACTCAGCTTCTGTTGGTAAGCGTACAAAGTGCTCACTTTGCTCAGATTTCCAATTACAAAAAGCCTTTGCTTCAAGGTAATTAACCTCGACTGGCCAATTGAGTGGTAATGGGATTTCCTCAGCTAAGTTTCGTTGCCACAAGCCGCTCTCTTTTTTTACCCAAAAGCGCGGCATGGTTGATTTAGTTGAAGCCAGCCAAGCTTGACCTTCTTCTGTCCAAAACTCAGGCTGATTGTAGCCACCTGCTTCGACAAAGGTTAAAAACTCTTGGTTTGAAACCATATACTTACTGGCTTTGAAGGGCACCACATTGACATCTTGTACCCCATACTCGTTGTCCCAACCGTAGGTTTGGTTTGATTCTGGTTTACCAAGCCGAACATCACAACCGCTTACCGAAATTAAGCTATTGTCAGGTGCATCACCATATTCATCGCACGCGCCCCAACCGGGTTGTAAAGTCAAGTCAGCCAGCGGCAACATACGCATGATCACCGACGAGGTTTCTAAGTGAATACGTTCATGTTCAATACCCATTAAGACAACCCACGCGAGGCTATCTTGAGTGATTGGTAGGGTAATATCCATCTCATCTATTAACCCGTTAATCAGCACTTTCACTTGTTGGCGATAAGCACGCACTTCCGCCACTGTAGGCCAATCATAATTATTGCTATCAAGGTCATCCCAAGACATTTCGTCTACACCAACAGCACAGGTAGATTCAATATGTGGATTAACGCGTTGAGTGATGTATTTCCCTAGCATCAACTTATTAACGTAAAAACAAGCAGTATGACCAAAATAGAAAATGAGAGGATGCCGTAACCGCTCAGCCTTGACAAAATAGGCGTCGTCATTGTTGATATTACTAAATAATGATTCGTACTGCTGCCAGCTATTGTTGAAGTATGCTTTGATCTCAGCGCGCTTTTTCTCCACGTCGCCACCTGAAAGCCAGATTGGCTTTAATGTATTTGGTCTTTCCATACAATTATCTTCTTTAAACTTGCTACTTCGATACATACACCATTTCAATGCATGCAGCTTTTAAACTTTGCTCACTTTGCCACTGAATACCGATGGCATCTTGCTGTATACGTTTGATAATCTAGCTTAGACCACTGATATCAACTTTTTATGACCTTAACTTATTCACATTTAATTTTCACTGCCGTCAGGACTATTTTCAGAAAAAACTTCATCTGTGACATGTAATGCCAAGCTTCAACGTTAAATAAAAAGAGCGCAACTCAGGTCACGCTCTTTTGGCAGCAGGGCTGCATCACAATGAAATTTACTCAACCTTGGGCTCTACAGACACAGGCAGGATGGGCGCTAATGTCAAAAATGCAATCACCATGATATTGCCGATAAACCACAAGTCTTTAATCACAAATTGTCCCAAGCCGCCAAGTAAGCTCATGTCACTAAACGCGCCCGAGGCGGTAAACAGGAAGCTTTGCGTCATAACAAATACCGCGAGACACCCAAAGCCTGCGATACTAATCAAGACTCGCTGATTAAACCAAATGCCAATGCCGAGCAAACCTGCCACCAAAATGTCATAAACGCCTATAACGTTTGAGGCTTCTTGCACGGAAAACAACTCGTACATCCAAGACATAAACGGTGAAGTTTCTACTAGTGGCACGATTGCCTTGGCTTCGAGTTCGAGAAACTTCATTCCGCCGATCCAGACTAAAACCAATGCGACGGGAAAATAATTCGCCCACACTAAAGTGCGCTCGTTGATATGTTGGCGGCAGTAAAGAAATAGCGCGATGGGCACTAAGGCGAAATATTTGATGATCCCTTGTCCAGAACCAATAACCGGAAAGCCACCATGGGCTGCAATCCAGCGATTCTCTGCAAGCAGTGTCAACAAAGTATATAAACTAATAATGGCGATTAAGGCCAGTGGCCACACCGCAGGAATAATCTTGCATTGCTGTAAAATGACTAGGCCCGAAGCCAGGATTAACGCAAAACCAAATATAATGCCAAGCGTAGCAACGGGTACCCACTCTGTTAACCCGTAAAAGCTAAATGTGCCTGAAATAGTACTTGGCCCAGCGCCAAACAAAAATGAAATGCCAAGCAGTAATAAGCTCACTGCTAACACACCTGAAATAGAATGATCGATAGTTATGAACGACATCTCTAACCTCTTAATATGCTATTGTCTATAAGACCCGAGGTTTTATAAAGTTCGTTCAGCGTTTGTGAAGTTTATACCGATTGCAAGCTGAGTTGAGTAGTTAGGTCGCCAGGCCAGTTCAACGCCAGTGCGCTGCAAAATCAATGAGTCGCGTTAATATTGGGCTTTGAAATTTATCTTTACGCGTCACCAGCCAAAACTGCCTCGGCGCTGCTTCTAAACCTGAAAGCGCCTTAATTCGTTGCTGTGCTACGGCATGTTCAGCGGAGTATTTTGAGATACACGCTAAACCTAGCCCTGCCGCAACACCATTTATTATCGCCTCGGTGGAGTTTAACTCAAACGCGGTTCGCCACGACGTAAGCTGCGCTGCGATATTCGCTAAGAAAAACTCTCGACTGCCAGAGCCTTGCTCCCGCAATAACCAGCGGGATTGACTTTGCATCAGTGCTTGAAAGTCAGTTACTGCAAAATCCATTGCACTCACGATGCACATTTCATCTTCAAACCAAGGCATGATGTCCAAATCTTCGCCTATCACTCTGCCTTCAACAAAGCCAATATCTAATTCGTAATCACGAAGCATGGCGCACACTCTCGCCGTGTTGGTGATAAACAACTGCTGTTGTGTATGCCCAGTTTGCTGCTGAAAAGCCGCTAACAAGGGGGCAGCAAATGATTGCCTAAGGTATCGCTGGCACCGATTTTAATTTCGCCATACAGCCTCTCGTTTTCTTTAAATAACGATTCTAAAAAGCGGCATCTATCCAACACTTGATGAGCATGTGGTAGTAACAGCTCACCAGCAGGACTTATCACTAGTCGATTGTTTACGCGATCGAATAATGGTTGCTCGAGATGACGCTCTAACTCCGCCAAAGCCATACTAACAGCGGCCTTAGTTAAACATAACTGATCCGCTGCGGCCGTGATCGAACGCTCTTGCACTATTACCGTAAACACGTTGAGTTGCTTAAGGGTTATCATCGCTGTTAAGAATTATTGAACACTAATTTAAATATATTCAGATATTCTTAATTAAAGCGCAAGCGTATTATCCCTTCACCGAACAATTGTTGTGAAATTACGCATGGCTACTCTTCTTTCTTATGGTAAAAAACTCACCGCCAATATCCCCACCCCTATGTCTGGTCTTGCTCTTGGGCTAGCTAGTTTAGGCTGGTGTATCAGTAACCTCTTTCCCGCATTTTTTGTGTTAAAACCTTTAAGTGCACTTCTGGCTGGCTTTATTTTATTGCTGTTAGTGCTTAAGTTTGTTCATCAACCTGCTCAATTAAGAGCAGATCTCGCGCATCCAGTGGTTGGGAGTGTATTACCAACCAGTGCCATGACAATCATGGTGATTTCTCATAGCATCGCGGCCTATTCTCACCTTATTGCAACTGTGGTTTGGCTACTCGCCATTGTGCTTCACCTAGGGTTACTAACCAGCTTCGTGTATTTTCGCAGCCGCAATTTTGAGCTTAACCAGCTAGTGCCAAGTTGGTTTATTCCCCTGTTGGGTTTGTCGTTGCCGATGTTACCTTTAACGGCATGTCAGCGTTGCAACCTTTGGCTATGGGGCTTTGGTACTTGGGAGTGATATTTTACTTACTGCTGCTACCGTTCATGATTTACCGTTTGTGTAGAGGCAGTGCCATACCACAGCAAACCCAGCCTACAATTGCAGTCATGGCAGCGCCTGCGAGTCTATGTTTGGCAGGATATTTAAGTGTCCACCCAATGCCAGCGGCTGGCGTGGTGTTTGCCCTACTGAGTATTGCTATTATTATGACCCTAGCGATATACCTTGCTTTTATTCAGCTGCTGCGACTGCCATTTAGTCCCGCTTTCGCAGCATATACCTTTCCATTAGTCATCGGCGTCACCGCCATGAGTAAAGTCGTCACTTGGCCCGGCAGCGAACACTTAAGCTCAGGCTGGTTAAGTGTGTTGCAGTACCTAGTTTGGTTTGAACTTGTTGTTGCGATCGCTGTAATTAGCCACGTTTGTATTCACTATGTGCGATTTTTACTAAAAATAAGCACCGCCAATTCAGAGAGTTAAAACTAATATTGCAATAACCTAAACACTCACCATTTACTTAGCATGCTAACTAATTTAAAATACTTAGCATGCTAAGTAAATATATCTTAAGTTATGTCGTCACTTCCATTTCATGAAACGCTCGATCTCAGTCTCTGTGGCAAGTTAGGCCGAGTCCATAGAATTTGCCGTCAAGCCGTAACCCAAGCTGTAGAGCCACTCGGTTTTACCCAGCCACGCTGGACCGCCATGATGCATATTCATCATTTAGGTGAAGGCTGCACACAACACCAATTGGCGTGCAGTTTAGATATCGAAATGCCGAGCCTGACTCGCACGATGAAACAGTTAGAAGAGAATAACGTCATTGAGCGCCGCATTGATAAGCAAGACAAACGCTGTCGAAAAATCTACTTCACTGACCACGGGCAAGCCCAGTTAGCGCAGCTAAAGATGCGGATCAGTGAAGTGAAGGCACTTTTATATCATGGGCTTAGCGATGACGAGCTCAATGCTATTGCACATGCTTTGGTGAAACTTGAGAGCAATGCTCAGCAATGTTGTGACAATATTTCTGAAAATGGGAGTACCAGTGAGTAAACTTAGTCCAGATCAGCAATTTTCCCGCTACGTAAAGGTTTCAATCGCCCTTTTTGCACTCTGCTTTAGCTATTTTATCTTTGCTGATCTCTATATTCCAATGACGCCTCAGGCACGTGTGTATCATCAAGTAACCAAAGTGACGCCTAAAGTCAGTGGTGAAGTGCTTGCCGTGAATGTCAGCAATAACCAAAGAGTACAGCAAGGGCAACTACTCCTTACTATTGATGAAGCACCGTATCGGTTAGCATTAGCTAAGGCAGAACTCGCTTTGGCTGAGGTTAATCAGCAGAACAAACAATTAGATGCACAGATAGCCGCCCAGCAAGCGCAAATTGAGGCTGCTGTAGCCAAGTATGATGAGCAACAACGACTGTATAAACGCAGTCAATCTTTGTTGACACAACACGCAATCTCAGCGCAAGAATCAGATCAAATTCAGGCAAATTTTGCGACGGCTAAGTCGCAGCTTAGTGCGCTCAAAGCAAACCTAAATGCCCTTGAAGTAAAGCGTGGTGCAACCGGCAAACATAATATTGCACTAATGCAAGCGCAAAATGCCGTAGAGCAGGCTAAATTGCAACTCAGTTATACCCAAGTGCGAGCCCCCACGATGGTGTCATTAGTAACTTACAAGTAACCATGGGTACCTATGCTCGCACGGGTGTGAGCCTAACCAGTTTGGTTTCGGACAATGTTGACTTAGCTGCGGATTTCAGAGAAAAGTCGCTTTACCACGTCAAACTTGGCGAACAAGCGTTAGTGAGCTTTGATGCGTTACCGGGCAAAATCTATCCTGCTGTGATCCATGAATTTTCTGCCGGCGTCAGTGATGGACAGCTCAATGCCGACGGCCAATTGGCTGCCGTTGAGACCTCCAACCGCTGGGTGCGAGATGCGCAGCGTCAACGCGTTCATTTAGCATTTGATGAGCCATTACCTTTACTAGCAAGTGGTGCAAGAGCGACGGTTCAAGTCCAGCCTGAAAGCACTTTGCTTGCAACCCTTGCACAAGCGCAAATCAAATTCGTCAGTCTACTTCACTACGTTTATTGATATGAAAGTTGAACTGAACGCCAATGACCTGAGACAGATGCTGCGTATTGCAACTGGTAGTACGCTAGGCTTTGCGCTAAGCAAATTGCTTAACTGGCCATACGGTATCTTTTTTACCGTATATCCCATGCTGCTGCTTGGGTTAGTACCTATGTTAAACGCACACATAGTGCGCCAGTTTATCTTAAGTGGGTTGGTCTGTGCCTTTTCAGTATTAGTACTGCAAGGGCTATTTGGCTTCCACCCTGCGTTAATGTCCCTACTCACCTTTGCCTTATTTGCCTTTTTGTTTTTGCAAATGAGCAAAGGCGTTAACTTCTTATTTGGTGCAATGAGTGTGGTGGGGCTATCAATCCAACTCCATTTTGCCAGTTATGCTTCAACCAGCGGTGGTTTATATTCACTCATAGCCAGTAACTCTCTGGCTATTATCATTAGTATCGCAACCGCTTATGTAATGCATTGGTTATTTCCGGACGTTGCTGTGCGTCAATTACCACCCCGGCCAGCGAAAGATGCTGCCAGTATTCGCCATGAAGTCTTACTGTGCGCCACCGTAGCCACACTCTCATTTATGGTATTCCAAATACTAGATTTACAAGATTCCGTTTCCGCCCAAGCGGCATCAATATTAATCCTCTTTCCACTGAGTTGGAAGGCGGCAGGCACTGCGGGCTGGCAACGCGCAGTTGGCACGCTGATAGGCTGTAACTTGGCGTTAGCAGCGCAAATCCTACTGCAAACCTATAGCCAAATTTTACTTTTTCCAATTTTGATTTTATGGATCTTGGTCTTCATTTTTAGTCGCTACCACTTGCTTAGTGGTGGTGCTCCCGGAATAGGCTTTGGTATTATTACCACTTTTGGGATCTTGTTTGGTCAGTCTCTCGCGCCAAATCAAGATTTAATTTATAGCGCACTGTATCGCTTCAGTTCAGTGAGCGTTGCTATTACGGTAAGTCTCTGTGCGATTTACCTTATTCATCGCCTACTTAATCACTTTAGTGCAACGCGCCACCATTCCTATGCCTGAATAAAAGAGGAACCCACTTGAAGCTTGGAAAACGCTTACAGACTTTGCATGATGTTGTTACCCAAGACTATCAACATATTTGGGACTGCTGCTGCGATCATGGCCAGCTTGGCGCACAATTTTTACATTCGAGCCAAGCGCACATACATTTTGTTGATGTCGTCCCAGCGCTCATTGCAAAAGTGAAGCAGGATCTCACATGCTTCTTTCCAGAAGCTGAAACGCGCTATAGCCTTTACACCCTAGATGTTGCGAAGCTCCCTCTTACGCAATACTTAGGCAGGCAGTTAGTGATCATCGCAGGTGTTGGCGGCGACTTAACCGCGACACTGATGACAAGCCTTTGCAATGATTTGCGTGATGAGGTCGATTTCTTGCTTTGCCCAGTTCATCATCATTATTCCCTGAGGCAAACCTTACAATCTCTGCCACTTAAGGTGGTCCATGAGTCACTGGTTGAAGAAAATCGACGTATTTACGAAGTGCTCTATCTCACTTCGGGTAAGACAGGCACTGCCATAACCCCATTGGGCGAAGCAATTTGGCAGCAAGGCGCGCTTTCCAAACGCTATTTGGAGAAAACGCTGGATCATTATGCGCGAGTCGCCAAAGGCAAACCCGAAGCGCAAGCCATTTTATCGGCTTATCAACATCTTACACTATAAAACACAGCGCACTCAGCCAAACTAGCTGAGTGCCATAACTTAATCGCTGATAGAGCCCACTATTTCGCTTCTGTTTATACGCTTTTGCAAGCTGATAGCTAAAACCCACACAAACAAGGACACAAGCAGTAGAAAACCAAGCAAATAGCGAGTTTAAAGGACTTACAAACCAAACCAATAAAGGGGCGATGAGCAAGCTTAATAGCATTACCATGCCCGCGAAAGAATGAATATGACACGCCCGACTTGGAGAGGTTGTGTATGGGTCGGGATCCATAGGAAAGAAACCTGCAACAGCGGTTGCTAGACCATGACAAACAATCAAACCACCAATAACGCCTAACGCCCAGCTCCCTTCAGGTACCAAGATGATATAAAAACCGAAACAACAAAATAGCAGGGCTAAGGGGTAATTATTAACTGCAGGAGACAATCGCTCTGTTGGGCTACCACTGGCGCCTAACTCACTACAAAATTGATTTTTGTGACTATAATTTGGGTAACGCTTGGCAACGCCATATACCCCTACCAGCATCCATATACTTGCTAGTATGCCAAAATAACTCACCAACTCTTGCAGCATCACGCCTATCCTTAATGCGCTAAATTCATGTCTACACACTTTATACTAATTTAGGAACATACGAAACCAAGCAGTTGCATTCAATTTAGTGTATTTTCCAGCGCTCCAAAATAGCTTGGTGCTGGCCACTTTGACTTAATTCCGCTAGTGCATACTGCAAACGGTTCGCAAGCTCATTGGGAAATTCTGCATTCACCGCCAAAGCCAGCTCACTTGGGAAATGTTCAAGAAGTAACTTATGCTCAATTGCTTGTGGGTCCAGTTTAAGGGCATTGAGTTCTTTCTCGAGTGTTAGAGTGTTGGTTAGCACAAAATCAATCCTGCCCTTAAACAATAAATTCCAAAGACTTTGGTAGTTTGACACTAATACCAACTCATAGCCTTCAGAAAAGCCAGCTTGTTTGAGAAAGGTTTCACTATAATAACCGCGTATGGTTCCAGTACGATACCGCTTTGCAGCGTCAAGATCGTTTATTGGCGTTTGAGATTGTTTCAGGCCAATGAGTGATGCGGACGTATGGCACATAGTCCCCAAAAAGCGGAAATAGACTTCTCGAGTTGGTGTTTTCAGCCAAGACAACAGCACCACATTAGGTTTAGTTTCTAATTCGTGTAACACACGTGCCATCGGCATTATTTCTATTTTAGCCGTAACATTAGCTTTATCTGCCACCGCTTGAGCAAGCTCAACTAGGCCACCATCCACTTCTCCTTGGCCATTAATAAAATGATAGGGAGGTAAATCTTCCGCTACAAAATGCACCGTTTCTTGCGGCAAAGCAATTATTTTGGTTGATGCAAGTAACGTCGTTAGGAATAAAATTTTCCGGATCATTTTATCTCAATAAATTAAACAATCATTCGGTCAGTGTGCCCGTGTTTGCATTGCAATTCAATCCGCAGCAATGGCTAGATTGCCTCAAAAGTATTTCATTTGATAATCAAGTACATCATGTAGTAATGGTTTTACCTCGCCATGGGTACAGATAGCTACTTATGACCTGCGTTTACCGCTGCCAGACCCTGCCAATCTTCTAAATCTTGTTCTGGTTTCTCAGTACGAAATTGTTGATACAATGCAATACCTTGCTCATCTTCTAAAATATCGACCTGTACGCCCTTGCTTTCAAGTAACGGCTCATTGCCTGAAGCATTAGTGATATCCCCAACCACGACTCGCTGAAAACCACGCATATAGAGTAACGTTGCGCATACGTCACAGGGACTTAGGCTGGTATACAAAGTGGTTTTACTAAAATCAATCCGTCCCGCATCTCGAATTGCCGAGGTTTCACCATGGTTATATGGGTGGCTCTCTTGTACTAGCGTATTATGTCCTTTACCTACAATTTGATTGGTTTCGTTATCAACAATAACCGCACCAATTGGGCAACCGCCCTCTTCATAACCCTTTTTTGCCAGTAAAACAGCGATGCGCATAAAGTCTTTATCGCAAAGCTTACGCGTAAAGTTGCTATCGAGTAATACGCCAAGACTCTTGGTTGGCATATGTGCAATGGCATTGAGCGCTTCGCTATTTACTTGGGTCTCTGCGTTGAGTAATACAGTCATTTTTTAATTCCTTGTTGTTTTTATAGGATCCGAGCTTAACACTATAATTTGGCGCAATTATGAAGTACCCAATCACATAGCTTATCTAGCCAAGGTTTTGCCGCATCAAGCGGCCAACCGCAATTGATCCGCAGATGGTCTTGATACAACTCTCGGCTTGTAAATAAGCTGCCTTGGCGAATTTCGACCCCAAGTTCAGCTAGCCGCAAAGCGAGAGCATCACAATCAATATTAGGCAGTTTCAGCCATAATGCCATTCCGCCCTGAGGGGAAGATATTTTACAGCCCTTCGGTAAACGCGATTTCAAATAGGTTTGGTAAGCGAAGCAGTGTGCCGCTAAGGTGCGATTAAGCGTCCGTAAATGGCGCTGGTAATGTCCTGTCTCAATAAAGCGTGATACCGCCATTTGTAAACATTGATTTGGCATGCCGTGAAATGCCTGCATGAGCGCGGCCACTTGGCTTTGATAACGCCCAGCTTCACACCATCCAACTTGCAAGCCCGGCGCTAACGTCTTAGACACTGAGCTACACCAAATTACATATCCGGCTTTATCCCACGCCTTTATCGGTAAAGGCATCGTGTGATTATGGCTCAGCTCCCCAAAGACGTCGTCTTCAATAATCGCCACTTGATACTGCGCAGCAAAATCCGCAAGCCATGCTTTTTGTTGCACAGATAGACTGTGCCCGTTGGGTTTTGGTGGTTTGCCGTAAGCAAACACGCTGATATCCTTTGCGTTGTCACTACCTGCTCCAAGGCTTCTAGATCGAGTCCTTCGGGCGTCGTTGGGACCTCAATCACCTTGAGCTGTAGCGTCGCAAGCAGTTGCAATAAACCTTGATAACATGGTGATGGCACCACCACACAATCTCCCGCTTTTGTAACAGCCTGCAGTCCCGCCATCACGGCTTGAATACAACCGCCTGTCACCACGAGATTATCAGGATTCAGCGCCAACCCCTTTTGTTTAAAGTGCTTGGTTAAATTCTCTCTAAGCGACATCAGTCCCATCGCGCTTGGATAATGAAAATGGTGATACTGAGGAGAGTCGAACGCTTGCTTTATAAACTTAGTCAAGCGATTTATGGGCATCAACTCGGGCGCTACTTGCACCGTCGATAACATCGTATTGAGCCCTACGACAGAGGGTCTTAACGCACTTTTAGGCGATTTCACTTCACTCGTAAACGTGGCAAAGTCAATGTCACTATTTTTCGCTTTCGGTTTACAAATATAAAAACCAGATTTCTCTTGAGAAGCTAAAAAGCCATTATCCTGTAGTTCCTCGTAGGTTCTAATTGCAGTACTCATGCTCACGCCATGCTGCTTGGCAAAGATCCTAAGTGAAGTCATTTTTTCACCGACTTGACGTTCACCGGCGTTTATCTCTGTAATCACCTGCTCACTTAATGTAATAAACTTCCTCGCCATCTGTACCCTTAACAACCAAGAATTCTGTATCTGTACTGCATTTTTACCGAAGTTACACTGTAATTCCAGTATTCGTTTACAAATAGGATTGGCACATGACGATGACACACAACCAATGGCAAGCATTACCCCAATTGCTCACTGAATTTTCTAAACTTACCGAGGCATTTATACAGTCTAGTAATAGCCGCCCAGTCGCAGGTCGAGATATTGCTCCGCCCGACCTCACACTCACAGAATCAGGAATTGAATTTGAGTCTCTGATAGAGATTTTTAGTAAACAAGTAGTGCCAAACTTAAGCACCAGTATTGGGCCTAGGTATTGGGGATTTGTCACCGGCGGCGCAACGCCTGTTGCCACCTTTGCCGATTGGCTGGTGTCAACCTATGACCAAAATGTCTCGAAGGGTGATGGCTCCATTGCGACCAATATAGAACGGCAAGCCATTCGCTGGCTAACCGAATTATTCGACCTACCAGCAAGCTTTGATGGCCTTTTTACTACAGGGGCGACAGCGGCAAATTACTTAGGTGCAGTCATAGCACGCCAGTTTGCAGGGCATCAACAAGGGATCAATGTGGCAGAAGATGGAGCCTTCGGTTTGGAAGTCGAGGTTTTTTGCGCGACGCCCCACGCGAGTATGATTAAGGCGCTTGGTCTTGCAGGCCTAGGCCGTAACCAAATCACGAGAGTCGCAACGCAAGTAGGCAATGAAGCTACGGATATTGCAGCGCTTGAGTCAGCGCTTGCAACAAGTAACGCCAAAGGAAAAATTGTCATCGCTAGTGCCGCCACAGTTACTGGCACTAATTTTGACGATTTAATGCAGATCCGCCGTCTATGCGATAAACACCAAGCTTGGCTGCATGTTGATGCTGCATTTGGCATTTTCGACCGTCTGGTTTCTGGCTCAGAAGGTCGCACTAAGGGGCTTGAGTTAGCCGATAGTATTACCTTGGATGCACACAAGTGGCTCAATGTTCCATACGACTGTGGGATCTTTCTCACTCGTCATTTGCACTACTTGGTTGAAAGCTGCGACGTTCCAGCTCCTTACTTAGTCACATCAAAAGCCGACCCCGACTTTTTTTCGATGGGTGTAGAGAACTCTCGTCGATTTAGGGCATTACCCGTTTGGATGTCATTACTTGCGTATGGTAAAGACGGGATCCGTCAATGGGTAAGTAAAAATATTGCGCAAACTAAACAGCTTGCAGACTGGTTTACTGATTCTCCAGACTATGAATTAGTCTACTACGGAGAGCTGAACGTGGTGCTTTTCAAGCCAAGCGGCAAAGACGACGCAGCAACAACCGCCCTCCTTCATGCCATTAATGCGGACGGCCGTATATTTGTCAGCCCAGGAAGTTGGCAAGGACAGAAGGTGATCCGTGCTGCGCTCAGTAATTGGCAAACGGAGCAAGTTGATTTAGACATAGCTAAATGCGCATTAACCGAATTAGCTAAGGCGCTTTAAGATTATAATATTTGAAGTTAGCTAACGCTGTGGTTAGGAGTAATACTTTGCGCCAATTTGCGACTGTATTCCTCAAAATCGATATTGCTTTGCTCACCAAGTCCAGCCACCGCATGAGAAATAAACTGCGGTGGTATAAATAGATAAGTACGTTTTTTAAATTTCCAATGACGCACGATGTGCTTGGGCTGATGTTTATCTTCATCTAACCCAGCCAGCGAAAATAAGTCCTGCCAGTCACGCTCGGTATCGCCTGTCAACTGGGTAATGCTTTGTGGTTCGATACTCAGCAAAATTGCAGACGTTTGTGGCACGCCCATCAACAGCTCACCAATAAAAAAGATGCTACCACTGCGGCACAACTGCTGCTGCGCTTCCGTCATCTCAGATTGCTCTGCCGTCTTCGCGCTTTGATATTGCATACCATTAAACATAGACTTGGCAAATGGCAGCTGCTTTTCAGAGAACTCCCTATTTAAGACATGCTGAAATAGCGCTTTGCCGAGCGTATTACCTACGCCATCGTGACTAAAAGTGCCTTCTTCCACATTAGTTTCAATGAAAAGCCCTGACTCTACCAAAATATTTTTCACGGCTTGATAGTTAAATATTGAAAACGGCTTACCCGTCACTGGGTTTGTTGTCGACGTCACCGCTTTTGTCATCGCAGCAAAAAACACGCTGATATCAACGAATGCACTTTTTAAGTCAGTGTCAAAGCTCTGAATGCTATCCGCCGTTGCACACAACATGATATTACCCGTTTCATTAAACACATAATGTTTAGTGATTGGAGTATATATTGGCTGTGATTGCGGTTTTGACGGTTTATCTTGCTTGCTAAACCAAGTTGAGAACATCATTCACTCCCAACACATTAACTGTCCTTTTTCGCCGCTTTGTTAGCTGAAGCACTTTGCGAAGGTGCTGTTATGACACTGCGCATCGACTCAATTAGGTTATTAAATTCTGGATCAGACATAGCTTCGTTTAGTGATGCTGCTTGCTTAACAAATGCCGGTGGCACAAACAAATATACAGATTTGCACAGACTTAACTGCACGTCTGTATGCCCACCTTGTAAGCAAGGACCCGCTTGCCAAATGGCTTTTACATCACTGGCATCAGCTGAAATGACAATGGGCGCGATCGAAATTGCCCCGAGTAAATATTCACACACAAAAATAATCGTCCCGACCTTTTTATCTTGGTTGTCAGAACTCGCACTGATACTCACCGAGGCTTGCCCCATACCAGCGATCATATCCATCAATGATTTACCTATGGAGGCTAAATTACCACTGAGCCCAAGTAAAGTTTGGATCAATTGGCTTGATAAAGTGACGCCACTTTGCTTACTTTCAAATTGAATATTGCTATCTGTTACTTTGACAAACAGTCCCGAGCTTGAGACTAATTTATTGAGTGCATCGTAGTCGTACAGACTTGTCCCAGCTTCCGCCATCGCTTTTGTGAGCGCGGCAAAAAATACGCTAACTTCACCAAATGCATTTTCAGCTTCTTGCGGCAATACACTTCCACCTGCGGTACCGTTTAGCGTACTTGCAATAAATAAGTTGCCGGTGGCATTCACTACAAATTGTTTAGTCGCTGGCACTTCACTGCTGTTTGTCGTCGTTAAATTAGCCGCTCTGGTTTGTGCATTGCTCACTACAGTGCCCGGTTGAGGTGTTGGCATACTCGTTCCTTAAATCTTGTTCTAGCAGATATTGTTCTTATGTCGATTTAGTGTAGTCGTATTTTTAATTACTTAAAATTTACTTTGTGATTTTTTGTAATCCAATCTATGTCGTAAAATATCCTTACTTAAGTTCGATCTAACCTCATCGGAATGAATCTAATACCGTTTCTCTGTGCTTCTTGCCCTGTCGCCTGAAAACCTAGCGCAATATAAAAAGATGCTGCATTTAGCGATGAACACAGTGAGATTTGAGCTGCGGATGTACTCGCTAACACAG
Source organism: Pseudoalteromonas piscicida (assembly GCF_002208135.1). NCBI lineage: Bacteria > Pseudomonadati > Pseudomonadota > Gammaproteobacteria > Alteromonadales > Pseudoalteromonadaceae > Pseudoalteromonas > Pseudoalteromonas piscicida. Next base: position 1,242,654 of record NZ_CP021646.1, on the reverse strand, counting down.
TATCTAATAACTGCCCACCAATCCCTTTACCTTGAGCTGACTTGGCAACAAATAAATGGGTGAGATAGTTACCATCTCTTAATAAAGCAAATCCAATCAGCTCGCCGTTTAATAACGCCTTGGCACCGACAAAGTTGGCGTTGCACATCACCTGAGTCACTTCAGGTATTATTTCGTTTAAATATGTATCTCTTCCAAGCTGCGAAAAATGCGGTAAGACGTCAACCTCTGAGACTTCACACATTAACCTTTCAATGGCATCCGCATCCTCGGCCTGAATCGCATTGATTGTAACCTTCACTTATGACCTTTTGATTTATTGCGTGCTTACATTTCTGGCAAACGTTATCCCAAATAAAAAGTGCATCACTAACAGACTACTTACTACCGTACTGAGACTAAGCTCAAAGACCCAAAAACATATTGCAAATATCGGGTGTATAGAAACGAGCAGCCACCAGCCCATTCGACCAATTTTATACAAGAATTCACTGTGTTTTTGCTGAAAATTTAGTAATCCAAACGCCCAAGGAAACAATGTCCAAATCAAAGACATGATTAATAGCATGGTCACTAAGAATTTGATTAACACTTCCCCTAGCATCTATAGCCCCTCAAGTGAGGTACGCAAAACATCTTGAGGTTTAATATTGAGTTCATCACGTCCAAACGCAAAACTATCTCGTTTATAGCGGGGGAAAATATGCAAGTGATAGTGGCTCAATTCGTTAAAGTGCCCATTGTTTTGCACAAGCGTAATCCCATCTGGGGAAAATTTACGCTCAATTCGCACATAAAGGTCACGCGCAACGTGGTGGATTTCAGCCAGTATGGATTCTGGGACTTGAAGTAGCGTTTCATAAGGGGATTTGGGGCAAATTAAGATATGGCCAAAGTTTATGGGGTCATGATCGGCAAACGCAATCACCTGCTCTGATTCATATACAATAACCGCTTCTATATTCCGAGCAACTATCTGTTCTACAATCGTCATCAGCTACCTCTCCTTTACTTGATTGCATAGAGTAATGTACCTGAGCAACCTCCTTCCTACCAGCGCTATATTCTATTTTCTCCTTTGTTAAGTGAATAATTTTCAAGCCTAAATTCACTCACAACCCATTTAAACCAGTTACATTATTCAATGAATAACCCTACAAGGAATACAACATGTTAAAAACGTTAGTTACGGTGGCTTTATTAGCTTTTGGAAGTGTAGCCAGTGCCGCAAATCACGCAGCGACCCATCATGCAATTCATTATGAAGGGCGCGTCAGTAAAAACTACTCTGATGGCAGTGTGAGTTTTAATTGGCCGGGTAGCCAGCTGCATACCAAGCTCACCGGCCGCGCCTTTCGTATCGAGTTGATGGGCTATGGCGATCAATTCGATGTATTGATTGATGACAAATTTACAAAAAAGCTAAAGACCAATGCTGATGGTGTTGCTGAGACCTTCACACTATTTGAAAGTACAAAGGTAGAAACCGTCACAATTGAACTCGTTAAACGCTGGGAGCACTACGAACACAATACTCAAATCCTAAGTGTTGATGTCGACGGAAAATTAGAATCAATCCAGCAGCCACAGCCTCATATCTTATTTATCGGCGATTCAATTAGCGCCGGCTTTGGCAGTGAGTCCACCCAAAGACAGTGTGAATGGAGCGAAATTCTTGATTTGAGTAACGCACGCAAAGCCTTTCCATATATGAGCGCACAACAGTTGGGAGCCAGTTTTACCCAAGTTTCATATTCGGGTTTGGGCTTAATTCGAAATTGGGGCGGCAATCAGACGCATCATACGCTACGCAGTTACTACGACAAAATGTCAGCAGTATTTACCGACAACACTGACTTTGAAGACAAGTTTCCACAGCTTATCGTCATTGAAGTAGGCACCAATGACTTTAGTACCGATCCAACCCCTACCGAGCCTTGGCAAACCATTGACGAAGTCAAAACGCAGTGGGTAGAAACAATGGTCGTTTTCACCAAACAGCTGCGTGCTAGATATCCTGCGGTCCCCATTATTTACATGCCTCGTCCGGCATATCCATATAACTTCATTATTCCAGCAACACACGATGCAATTGCAAGGCTTAATCAGCAAGATATCAGTAAACTATACAGTCATACATTCGACTCACCATTAGAAGGCTGTGTGTGGCATCCAACCGCTTCGGAACATCAAGACATTGCTGAGAAACTCGTTACCTTTATCAAGCAGCAAACACTTCTCTAAGTAAATGTTCGGCGTTATTCAGTGAGATTAAGCTCGATGTACTGAATAACACGTAAGCCATTTACAAACTTTCACATTGTTTTTTATACAAAAATTCACAACAAAAAATCAACTAACCCGCTTTAAAAATAAATTAATGAGAACGATTTTTATTTTTAAAAATAATACCCGTTGAGATTCATGCTTTTTCCAACACTCAAAGCGCTTACTTTGAACGACTCACATTAATTTCATTATTCACAATAAAAAGTTCCAGGGATAACCTTTTGGCAATAACTCCCCTCTTTTCAAGCACGCAAAAATATGATTAATATCGTTATGTTATAACATTTTTAAAATAATCATTTGTATCGCACAAATGATGGTTCTTTTCACATTCGTTTTTGCAGTTGGAATAACAAAATGACAAGGTCACTCCTGACAGTTAGCGTGCTTAGTAGCTTATATTCTTCACTTAGTGTTGCCGAACAATCCATTGAAACAATTGATGTGCATGGCACTCGCGCGCCTCTTTACAGCACGAGAGACGTGAACGCTTCGGCATTGGGGATGAAAGACCCGCAGCTTCTTCCTATTTCCATTCAATCATTTTCTGAAGAACTGATCAGCAATCAAAGAGTAAAAACGCTAGGCGAAGTGCTTGCCAACGATGCTTCTGTTCAAAATACCTCAATTGGTACGGTGTTCGACTTTGTGAGTCTGCGTGGCTTTCAACTAGATTGGACCAACGGTCTAAGACGCGACGGTTTAGCGCTTGCCCCCTACCAAGATGTACCGCTAGAGAATATTCAGCGCATTGATATCGTTAAAGGCCCGTCAAGTCTCGTATCAGGCTTTAACAACCCCGGCGGTACAATCAACTATGTGACAAAGCGCCCTACCATGGACGCCTTTTTGGATGTCACAACAGAAGTACGTAGCCGTGGAGGAAAGTACTTACACATCGACCTCGGTGGGCCAATTTCCGAAGAGCAAACGCTCGGTTATCGTATTAATGCCGCAGCAGAGAAAAACGGTGACTTTACCGGTGGTGATGACTTAGAGCGCTATTTCTTTAGTGCAGCACTAGATTGGCAAGTCTCAGACCGCCTATTTATCCGATTAGACGGCGATTACCAAGACAAAAGCACTGTATCACAGCCTTTGATAGGACTTGCCAGCGACCCCAATGATCCTGACCGTAAAATATTACCGCCCTATGTCGACACCAGTGATGTATTGCTCGGACAACCTTGGGCAAAGTATGAAACCGAGTCATATAACCTTGCCGCACGTGCTGATTTTTGGTTGAACGACACGTGGCAATGGGTAAACCAAGCTGCGCTTTCTGGTAATGATAGGTTTACCGTTTTTCCTGATATCTACTCGGTTGATACACAAGGCAATGTGCTGTCTGCCGCTATCCATATTACCCCAGACGAAACGTATGACACGCTCTCCGCACATAGTTTTATCAGCGGTCAGCTTACCACCGCTGCAATTGAACATGAGTTAGTCGTCGGCGTTAGTATTCGTGATTATGAGTCTAAGGATGGGCGTTGGTTTGAGTTAACCAACCCCGTTGGCAATATTTTCAATCCAATTCATAGCAATAAACCGCAGTTCCCTGATTATCCCAAACCAACCAAAACTGAAGCCTCTGAAAGCGCATTGTTTATCACAGATACCTTGCACTTTAACGATGTATTTTATGCCACCTTAGGGCTGCGTCATATTCAATACAAAAAAGAGCAAACTCTACCTGGCCAAACTAAAAGCACGCTAGACGACCGCACTTTTAACACTCCCATTATAGGTCTTAACTACAATCCTAGCGATCAGCTCGCGTTTTATGCCAGTTACTCAGAAGGCGCGGGGGAAGGCGGCGTTGCTGTCATCGGTAGCGGTGCAATAAACGAGGGCGAATCACTCGGCCCACAAGAAAGCGAACAAATTGAAGCCGGTATAAAATACCAAACGGACACCATGAACTACTCGATAGCCGTTTTCGAAATAGAAAAAATGTTGGAGTACCACAATCACATTACTAACTATTTCGTGCAAGACGGTGTCCAGTCACATAAAGGTATTGAGCTCAATGCCAGTGGTTCATTTACTCACGGCCTTGCAACCGTAGCATCCATCACCTTGATGGACCCCAGCTTAAATAAGCTTGACGGCGAGCCCGCGCTTAATGGCAACACCCCAGCCAATGTGCCAGAATTTCAAGCGAATCTCTATGTCGACTATCAGCTGCCATTTTGGGAGGCATTAAGCATCAATGCAGGTATTTTCCATGTTGGTGAACGCGAACAAAACGTCAATAACACCCTACAGCTACCAGCCTACACACGCTTCGATTTAGGCGCGAAATACCACTTTACTGACATTAACACCACGCTACGACTCAAGGCCGAAAACCTGTTCGACAAAGAATATTGGCTATCTGGCGGTGCCAAAGGCATAGATTGGGGAGTCGCGCCTGGTCGTGGCCGCACCTTTATCGCCTCATTAAGCGTGAGCTTTTAAGGATAATTCATGACTACACCTGTTATTCAAATCAATAACCTGCAAAAGCGCTTTGGTGAATACCAAGCATTACAGGGACTAAGCTTGAGCGTACATCAAGGTGAAATTCTAGCGCTGCTAGGCCCAAATGGAGCGGGTAAAACCACCACGATTAATTGCTTACTGGGCTTTTTACAACCGGATGCCGGGGAAATCACCATCGCTGGAATTAATCCACAGCATGACGTAGTAACGGCAAGGCAGCAACTGGCTTATATTCCTGAGCAAGTCGCGCTCTATCCGCGACTTAGCGGACTTGAGAATCTCGCGTATTTCACCAAAATGGCCAGCGTAGAAAAGACCGACGAAGCCTTTCGCACACTGCTCAGTGAAGTAAAACTACCAAGTCACGCTGTAGACAAACCCGTTGCAACCTATTCAAAAGGGATGCGACAAAAAGTGGGCATAGCTATTGCCCTTGCAAAGCAAGCCAAGGCATTGATCTTAGATGAGCCTACATCAGGTCTTGATCCTTCAGCCAGCCATGAATTTAGCCAGCTTATTCAGTCATTAGCAAAGCAAGGTGTCGCGATTTTAATGGCGACCCACGACTTATACCGTGCTCAAGAAGATGCCCATCGCGTGGCAATTATCAATCAAGGGCAATTAGTCGATACCTTAGTCTATGAACAACTGCAAGAAGTCCAACTTGAATCCGTTTACCTCAAACATATCAAGGTGGGTGTCTGATGTTTCAAACGACATTAAAAAAGGAATGGCTCGATACCAAGCGGCAGGGACAAGCGCTTTGGCTTGGAGGCATTGCAGTATTGCTGCTCTTGCTTGCCTGCTTGACCGGTTTTAAAAGCCACCAAAGCTATCAGCAAGCCGTTACTGAGGTGTCTCAATCAGAGCAATTACGCTGGTTAAATCAAGGTGAAAAAGGCCCCCATTCCGCCGCCCACTACGGTATTTACGTGGTCAAACCCACTACCCCACTGGCCGCACTCGACGCGGGATTACAAGCATATCAAGGGAATGTGTTGAGACTTGAGGCTCATATTCGTAACGATAGTATGTTTCGAAGTGCGCAAGATAACTTGCCGATGTCACGCTTTGGCAGCTTATCACCCGCCTTTGTGCTGCAAGTATTACTGCCGCTATTGATTATATTAATTGGCTACCCACTACTTGCCCGAGAGCGTGAGCAAGGCACCTTAAAACAACTACTCGCATCGGGCGCAAGCCCAGCTAAGTTGTTTATCGCCAAATGTGCGCTGCTTTTTGCTATTTCTTGCTTATTTTTATTGCCTGTTGCGCTTTTTTTACTTTATAGCCAAGTAACAAGCACGGAGCCTCATACACTCAGAAGTGGGTTATTTTTACTGTTTTATTTAGTTTACTTATTACTTTGGTCGTTACTCACCACCACGCTTTCAAGTTTACTCCCAACGGCAAGGCGCGCATTGATCACGCTATTAACCATTTGGGCCTTTACAACGCTTTTACTGCCAAAACTGGCGATGAATATCGCGACCACCATTCACCCGCAAGGTTCAGGTCAAGCGTTTCAAGCAAAGCTTGAAAGTGAGGTTTATACCGATGCACGAGTTGAAGCCATCGCAAAGTTCAAACAGCAAACATTGACTCAATATGGTGTCAGCAATGTGGAAGACTTACCTTTTGATTATGCCGGAGCACAACTCCAATTTGGTGAACAATACGCTGATAAAATTTTTGACCGCTTATTTTCAGCGCGTTTAGCTCAACTAGAAGCGCAATCACAAAGCTATCAACTTGCTGGGATGCTAACGCCGTTTATCGCGATACAAACGCTGTCGATGGCCATCGCTGCCAGCGACTTTACCCACCAGCAAGCATTTGAGAATGCGGCAGAGCAGCACCGCCGCCTGATGCAAGAGGTGCTTAACTTTAATCAAAGAGATCACGGTCACAAGGCGGACGGACATTACACCGCGGGCGAGGAATTATGGCAGCAGATCCCAAAGTTCGCATTCCAATACCCCAATTTCATTCGTTACCTGCCTCACTACGTTATCAGCCTGTTTAGCCTGAGCTTTTGGCTAATCGCTCTGGTGTTATTGAGTTTCTTCGCGATTAAAAAGCTGCGTTTGGAGGAGCAAAGATGAAACGTTTAATGTTAGCGACTGAGTTTAAAAACCTCTGGCGAGAAAAGCTCGTACTCGCGCTGTTCTTGACCACCAGCGTGCTCGCGCTAGTGGCATTTCTTAACGCCCATTACTTTGCTAAAAAACAGCATGACGCGGTACTTGCCGCGCAGCAAATGCAGCAACAGGCCATCCAAGATGCCAAAGCTGGATTACCCGAAAGGCTCGCCAGTACAGCAGACTATAAGTGGTGGGAAGACCCATACGACCTGCGCGGGCAGGCTTTTTACTTAATGCAAAATTACGCCACCAAAACCCCGCTTGCAACGTCGCCAATCGCAACAGGGCAAGCCGACGTATTACCTTACTATTTTAAAATGCTAATCAAAGAGAAACAGCACATCGTTCATCAATATGACTATGTTCACCCGCTATCTCTGTTGTTAGGCCAGTTCGATTTAAGTTTTGTGATTGTCTACTTACTGCCATTGCTCATTATTGGCATTTGCTTTAATGCCTTGGCAAGTGAACGCCAAGGTGGGCAACTAAGACTACTGATGCTTCAAGGAGGCAGTGCGACCCGCCTTCTGACCTATCAATTATTGCTGCGAAGCGCGTTAATTGTGCTGCCATTTTTAAGTATTAGTAGCCTGCTTTTAATAACAATACGAGAGCAGCTAGGGGTGATTGAACTGCTGAGTTATAACCTTATCGCACTATGTTATTGTGGCTTTTGGATTGCCTTAACCGCTTGGGTAAATAGCAGAGCGAAAAGTGCTGCAAACAACGCAGCTACCTTAGTCACCTGTTGGCTTGCCTTGGTGATTGTGGTTCCAGCTTTGGTCAATACCAGCATCGCTTTACTCGACCCAACCCCTTCACGAATTCACTATATAGATAGCCTGCGTTCCGCCAGCGACGAAGCCCAAAAAGCGAGTGAAAAAACTTTAGCTCAGTATTTTCAAGATCATCCAGAGCTTGCAAAAAATGGCAATGGTGCCAGCGATTACGCCACCAAAAAAATCGCTACGATTAATTCTGTTGAACGCGCAATGGCAGCCCAAGATGGGCGATTTTTAACAGCGCAACAAGCACAGCAACATAATGCGCAAAAGCTACAATATCTCTCCCCCGCACTCATCGCACAAACACTGTTGGTTGATTTAGCGGGCAATGGTCTAGCACGTCATCACGCCTTTATGGCAGAAGTTGAAGCTCATCATCAAGCCCTACAAGGTTTCTTTGCCAGCGAAATTGCCAAAGCCAATCAAAGAGGCGATTTTGCACCTTGTGAGGGTTGTAGCGCAAAACCAACGCTTACGGATCTTGCGGATATTCCTCAATTTAGCAGCGACTTTGCCACACCAGTGAACAGCTTTGCACCACTAATCTGGTTGCTGCTACTTGCCGTTGGCCTACTCTTTATAGCAAAGCGCCGCGTCAACAAGTTAGACAGTGCGAGTAACAAAGAGGTGTTAGTCATATGAGTGACGCATTTGTTGCAAAATTGCATCCGCAAACACAAAGCCTGCTAACGGAGCACCACGCCAAGTTATTTGAATGGGCAGCGGCATTGGGAGCACCGCTACATTTAGTGTTTCCTCAGCGTTTTGCGGAAAATATCGAAACCCTGCAAGCCAACTTTATAAAGCTCGGGCTTGAGCATGAGATTTATTTTGCGAAAAAAGCTAATAAAGCCCAATGCTTTACTCAAGTCGCGTCTAATCACGATATAGGAATAGACGTGGCTAGTGTGCAAGAGTTTGAACTTGCCCTAAGCGGTGGTATCCAAGGTGTAAAGATTGGTGTTTCTGGTCCGCATAAATCAGATGCACTGCTTAGCTTAGCGCTTGTACATCAAGCGCTGATCGCCATTGACTCAAGTGCTGAGTTAATCTCGGTCATTACACTGGCCCGCCGGCGAAAGCGCCCTGCACGGGTGCTACTGCGTTTACAAACACAACCAACTAAAGCCTCACGCTTTGGCAGTTCACTGTGCCAGCTTACGCCGCTATTAGCCCAGTGCCGAGAATACCACGAGTGGGTAAGCTTAGAAGGATTTAGCTGCCACTTAAGCGGATACTGCCCACAAGCACGTGGCCAGAGCATCCATACTTTAATCGATGCGATAGACGAGGCTAGGCAAATAGGACTGTCGCCATCAAAAGTGAATATTGGCGGTGGCCTGCCCGTCTCCTATCTACAAAATGAGCAGTGGCAACAAGCCTTGGACTTTGAATGCTTTTTTGCAGGTAAAACCTTTGCAGGATTTTACCCCTACTATAATGAGCAAAGCCCTGCGGACACCTTACACGCTATTTTGGCAGTGAAGAACGCACATGGGCAAAATGCATTAGCGGCATTACGTCAAAGGAGCCTTACACTGATGCTTGAACCTGGGCGCGCATTGCTCGATGAGGCTGGCATTAGCTTGTTTAAAGTGCAAGGGACAAAGCCACACCTAGGCACATCAGACTGTCATATCGCTACGCTTTCTGGTTCAAGTCTATCGTTATCAGAGCAGTGGTTTGAAAGTGAATACTTACCGAACCCGCTGTTACTCTCAGCACATTCAAACCGCAAACAAGGAGCGTATCGCGTGGCCTTTGGCGGCGCAACCTGCCTAGATAGCGACATGGTAAGCTGGCGGTTTATCCCTCTGTCGCAACTACCGCGGCGCGATGATCTAATGGTTTATCTCAACACCGCTGGATATCAGATGGATTCAAATGAATCCGAATTTCACTCTGTGCCATTACCACGAAAAATCGCCGTAACCTGGGAGAACAACATACTTTCCTGGCAACTACTTAGCTAAAAAACACCCAACAACACAACGTAAAGGAGCCTATTTATGAACATAAATGCGCAGCATTCGCTCGCCTCGACATTACACCTAACCCCCTATTTAAGGGTTTCACAAAGCATTGGTAATACCCCGCTAATGCAGTTTTTAAGCCTACCAAACGGTAGCAAACTGTATCTTAAGCTTGAGCAGTTTAACCCTACCGGTAGCGCTAAGATCCGAATGGCGAAGTCTATGTTAGATGAAGCAGAAGCCAGCGGCCAACTGAAGCCGGGCGGCTGGGTCGTTGAGTCAACCTCCGGCAATACCGGCGTGGGTCTTGCACTGCTTGCAGCGGAGCGTGGCTATCGCTTTACCGCTCTTGTGGATAACCATGCGGCAAAAGAGAAAATCAGTAATATGAAAGCTTTTGGCGCGGAAGTGATCTGCGTTAGCGAAGCCGGAGACGACAGCTTATCGACTGATATTCGCGATGCAATGGCCGCAAAGCTGGCAAAAGAGCAAGGCGCATTTTGGACCGCCCAGCACAATAATTTTGCCAATAGCCGTGGTTATACAGGACTTGCGCAAGAAATCTTTTATGAACTTGGTGAACACATTACCCACCTTGTCGGCGCGGTTGGCACAGGTGGATCGCTATGCGGCACTACAAGAGCTCTGCGCGACTTAGGTTGTCATCAACTCACAACGATTGGGGTTGAACCAGTGGGTTCTGTGATCTTCGGTGGACCAGGACTGAATTATCATCAATCAGGAACGGGGACGCCGGAAGGCGCTGAGATAGGTCCTGTAATTGAGTATGAGCTCATCGACAAAGGCGTGAAGGTATCTGACAAACAAGCGTTTAATACCGCCAGATACCTTGCCAAGCACTACGCCCTAATGGTCGGTGGCTCGGCAGGTGGGGTTATATACGAAGCGCTACAGGCGTTAAAAACCGCCCCCGCCGATAGCTTATTTGTGGTGCTCGTTTGTGACGGTGGTGAGAAGTATCTCGATACGGTATTCAATGATGATTGGATGGCAAAGCACGACCTTATCGATATTAACATCGAGCAGGAGCTTGATGAGCTCTTAACGCAATATAAACCAACCGCGAGCGCCTAACCATGACTCAACAAACTGTTCTGCCGATACTAAACGAAGCCCGACTGGCGCAACTTGATTTTCCTTACAGTAAAGTCATCGAGGTGGTGGAAAATGCCTTTCGCTCACTGCATCACCCCGACTCCGCCAACCCACTTAAAGTGATTATGACACCACAAGATGGCCGCTCCATCGCCTATAGTATGGCTGGCCGAGATGCAGCTAGTAATACCGTTGGCTTTAAAGTGGTCTACGAATACGACCCTGACAGAAGCCGTAACCAATATCAGTTTTACTCTTTTATCTTCCTTTGCGATGATGCCACAGGCCACCCTGTGGCCCTAATGGATGTAAAAGAGCTGGGCCCCATGCGCACGTCAGCCACCTCGGCCTTGTTTGCAAAGTATGCCGTTCATTCAGAAGCCAAAAATGCGCTGGTTGTGGGCACAGGCGTTCAGGGACAAATCGCTTTACCCATGCTCGTCACGGCATTACCACAACTCACACACTTAACCGTCCACGGCAGCTATCAAACGGGTTTGGAAGCGGTTCAGCAAAAACTAAAAGATCATCATCGACAGCGACATGTTGCGGTATCACAAGACTTAGAAGCTTCAGTAAGGCAAGCTGACGTGATCCTTGCCGTTACTGGGTTATCCGCCAAAGAAAACATTAAATATGAATGGTTGAAACCCGGCGCAGTGGTGATTTTGGTTGGCTATGGAATCGAAAAATCAGTGCTACACCGAGCTGATAGGTTGCTCACAACGGATGCAGAACAAATGAAGGTCACCGGAGACGATTTATTAGACGAGTACGGCAAGCTACCCGCCGTTGATGCGACATTGACTGAAATACTAAATGGTGAGAAGCCGGCACGCACCCACCCTGATGAAATTATTTTTGTCTATAACAGCGGCATGATCATTACTGACGTGGCGCTCGGACGAGCCGTTGCAGACTTTGCCATCACACAGGAAAACGTGGAGGAAGTAACACTATGGTAGCTTCAGCGCGCACCGATATTTTTAAAGTAAGCCAGCTCGCAGGGCCGCTTATTCTGACCAATCTGCTCTACGTGGCAATTGCAACGATAGATCTCATCATGCTCGGGATGTTGAGCCCATTAGAGCTGGCTGCTGGTGGCCTCGCCATTGGTATTTTTAATCAATTTAGAACCATGGGAACGGGCGTGGTGACAGCAACAGGCAATTTGGTGTCTGATGCGATCGGCAAGAATAAGCGAGATCAGATCACCTCTCTTTTTAACGCCAGCATGCTTATTGGGACATTTTTAGGCCTAGTATTCGCCGCCATAATGTTTGCCATGGGACCTTTCTTAAGATTTATTGGTACATCCGAGTCGATTGCCAATTTGACGACCCAATATTTAACCGTTGTCGCGTTGGGCTTATTACCCTGTTTTTGGTTTCAAAGCGTACGGCATTTTAGTGTTGGATTGAAAAGGCCAGGGCCATTGATGTTAATTACGGGTGTGTCTGTTGTCCTCACCATCGTGCTCAATTATGGCCTGATTTTTGGTCAATTTGGTCTACCACAACTCGGCTTTGTTGGGGTTGCAGCCGCCACGTGCATCGTGCTGTATTTATCGTTTTTACTGTTTGTACTATTTGCCAAGCGCGATGACGTACTCAGCCCCTACCTCACTATAAAGTTTTGGCAAACCGACCGTGAAGCACTTAGTAAAACATGGAAAATGGGCGTGCCAATTGGCGCAACTTACGGACTTGAAGCTGGTTTTTTCACCGTGCTTGCGCTATTTGTGGCAACACTCGGTGTGAATGCCTTAGCCGCCCACAACGTGGTAAGCCAAATGGTGTACATCGTATTTATGGTATCTGCCGGCATTTCATCTGCTTGTTCTATTTACATCAGTGAAGCCAACGCTGCGGAGGACTTTCATCATGCAAAACGCATCGGCAATTTGGGTATTATTTGCGGTGCTGCGGTCATGTCTGTTTTCGCCTTAATCTATTTATTCACACCCGAATTTGTGCTGCTGCCATTTTTAAGTGCAGAAGAATTACAAAATTCCGACGTCGTTGTTATCGCCATAGAACTACTCGTTATTGCCGCCTTTTTGCAGTTTTTTGATGCATGGCAAAATATCGGACTCGGTATCTTGCGTGGACTTGGCGATGTTAAAAGCACCCTAATGCTGTCGTTAATTGGCTATTGGTGTATTGGTCTTCCCGGTGCGTGGTTATTTCAACAATTTTTTGGTTTGGGGATTTTGGGCGTTTGGTACGCCTTAATGTTAGGCCTTGCGGTCACAGCGCTATCTGAGATTTGGCTTTTTAATCATAGGGCTAACCGTTTGCTTGAGCCCACATCACTCAAGGAGCAAAATGCATGACAACGACAATGTTAAACCCAGCTCGCAAAGAAGTTGTTGCTCTGCCACCCTATGGTGCGGGGCAAACCATTGAGCAAGTAACAGCGCGCAATCTCCACCCCAATATGATAAACCTCTCGGTGAATGAAAACCCTTTAGGGCCAAGTCCCGTAGCGCTTGATGCTTTTAAAGCGCAGCTGCATACCGCTAGCTGCTATCCAGACAGCCAATGCACAGAGCTAAGTGAGTGCCTATCCACTAAACTTCACGTTACTAGAGAGCAAATAGTACTCGGCAATGGCTCTGAGGATGTACTCTCAATGCTCTGCAAAGCCTTTCTCAGTCAAGGCGACAAAGTGTTAGTGGCCAAGCCTACCTTTGCGCTGCATGGGATATATGCCAATATGATGGGGGCAAAGGTACTGGAGGTGCCGATGCAAAGCGATTTGTCCTATCGAATTGATGATTGGCTCGATGCTATCGCACGCCATCCAGACTTAAAAATGCTGATGCTTGCTAACCCGTCCAACCCTGTAGGTTGTACGTTTGATGCCAATAATTTGCAGCGCCTTATTGATGCCTGTCCGCTCAATACGATTATCGTCATTGATGAAGCATACTGCGAGTACGCACAAGGCCATGAACAGTTTACTGACAGCTTAGCGCTACTTCAAACACAGCCTCGTCCCTACGCGGTATTACGGACTTTTTCCAAAGCCTATGGTCTTGCAGGGCTTAGAGTGGGCTATGGCGTAATGGCAAATGCACAATTGGCGGATTATCTGCACCGCGTGCGTACACCTTACAATGTAAATCGACTAGCGCAGCTTGCAGCGATCGCAGTACTACAAGATCCTTCTTATTTGGCAGACACGGTCACGCAAACGAATCGCGAGAGAGAAAAACTCAGCGCCGCAATCACTGAGCTGGGTTATTTTGTCGCGCCAAGTCTAGCCAATTTTTTATTTATTGATGTTAAGCAGCCGTCTGCGCATGTCGCATCTTTGCTGCTGCAACAAGGAATTATGATAAAACCTTGGTTAGAACCAGGTTTTGATCATTTTGTAAGAGTGACCATAGGACTTCCAGAGCAAAACCGTAGAGTGCTAGAAGCCTTTAAACGGTTGTAAGTATCGCCCTCTGCGAGGGCCTTTTACGCACAAATTGCCTGCTGATTCAAATGGTAAAGCACTTGGCTGTCGGCCTTGTGGGTAAATAAGGTCGACTTTTCTGGAAAATACTTGCCTGCTTTGGCGGCAGTAAAGATGTCTTCAATGTGAGGATCGCGACAGATGGCAGTTACAACATGAGGGTCATCACTCAGTTCAACTTTATTGTTAGACCAGAGCTCCTCAAACGCTGGTAGTGCCTGCAGTGCTCTGCGCAACTGGGTCTGAATAAGATAAGAATCGCTTTTCACGTGTTGAAGAGCAAAACACAAAGCAACTTCTGCCACCCAAATAGTATAATCGGCCTCAGCCTCCGAGCATTCACAGATATCAAAATCGCTAAGGTGCTGTTTGAATTTAGTAACATCTACAGCTTGTGTATAGGATGCCTGCACTGCAAAGCTCGTCACCACTGCTTCTTGCTGTGGGACTAACCATGCCATCATCCGAGATTGAGGCGCATGACGTTGGCTTGCGGCAAACATCCTGTGATGTCCATCTGCAATTAGCCATTGCTGGTGCATTGAGATCTGCTGTCTGAATTCTTGTAGCACGCGGGGATTTTCAACAGCATAGAGCCGATGAGTACACTCACCGCAATCACTGTACCACTGCGCAGTTTCAACACACTCTGCTTGCCATCGCACCTCGTCCAAGTTAAGTCTTCCGATCAAAAGACAAGGGGGTAAAAGTAACTTCTCGAGCTGAACGCGCTTTTTCAACGCCATTGCATGGGAAACCGAAACTGACTCGTGAGGCAAAATTGCTTGCTCAGGTAACGCTGAAACGTCGAACTCGGTCAAAAGACCTGTAACCAAAATACCACCTTGTTCCACTTGGTAAAGATGGAGTGGTTCATTCGTTGTAATTATCATAAAGTAAACCTCGCACCATTTTAGATACAATATAACATACCAAAATTTAAGTAACATCAAGTTTACATGACAATCTATACTTCGCTAAGTGTTGCTATTTCTTTGCTTCAACAGAAAAGCTCAACCCTACCTTCAATAAATTGAAGGTGACTGAATCAAACTCTTTGATTAAAAAATGGGTTTTAACACTGCAACAAACCGTGATAATTCCGGTTGTAAACAACCAGCATCCTTGCCACTCTCAATAATAATCAATTCATATTGCCTATCGTTGTAAGCAACTATGAATTATTTGTTTTGAGGCTTATTAAGCCCCCTGATTGATTCTATCGGCTTTTTGCCATCACTTCCTCAATCCACTCAACATAGCGAGAGATTCTTACTTGATAGGACTTCCCACCATAAAGACCGTGTTTAAACTGCTGTAAATCGCCTTCAACATAATCCCAACTAAATAGCCCTGCTAGCTCAGGCTTGCCGTCCACCATCATTATTAAAGGGCCGCCACTATCGCCAGAACCATCAATTCCTTCTAGCGGTAAAGCTTTATCGCCGTCATCAAGCGTCATTGAAAGCCAATTTCCCTCAACGTTATCAATCCGATTTTCCATTTTCCGTAACACTTTTTCTCGCTTGGTTTCGTAAATAGAACCATTTTTCCCATCACCTGTTGACCCTCGACCAAAAGCCGTCACAGTGCTTCCAAGCTCTTCAGTTCCACGATACAGTTCGATTGGATCAACTTGGGTCACTTTCTCAGCTAGCTTGATTAATGCGATGTCGCTGGTCGATTTGTTAAATTCCATTAATGGTTTAGCGTCGCCTTTAAACAGTTTACTGTCGGGCTTTCTCGCATTTTCATGGATTATGACTTCTTCGATGATAAAGGGTTTACCATGGATCTGAATTTCTTTTCCTCTATAGTCAGAAAAAATAAGGTGTGCGACCGTCACTATCCAATTCGGATTAATCAAAACACCATGACCTTCGCCCGGCATATCAATTAAAAACTCTGGCGCCTGATCTACAAGATATTGTGTGTTTGAAACATCGTGGCGAGTAACAATAGCCATGCTAGGTAAACTAAGACCGAGCAACGACAAAGCACAAATTACCCTTTTCATAAATGTCCTTGTTTGGGATTGAGATAAAAAATGATGTAGTAAGTTTGCTTTAACTTACTGAATTTTTTGTAATACCCCAACCTTAAACATGTAACAAAAATTGTTCAGTGCTAAAAGGAACTGTTGAGATAACTCTCTTTTTACATTACAGGTTTGGTGACAACACAAGCTGATAATCATCAAAGTGTACTTCAGCCTGTTTTTGATGTTGAACCGTAACACTAGGGGAAGCGACAAGTACTTGACCCTCGGTAGATAAACTGTAAATCTCGGTCACTATTTTCACTTGGTTTTCTTGTTCAACGGTTGAAGTAAGACGAATTTTTAGCTTATCTGAAAAAACAAACTCGCTGAATGCGCCTTCTTCATTCAAAACCTGAACATCAGCCAGCGTTTGTCCTTGAGAGGTTAGCATAAGGTCAACCATCACGGGTTTAGCTGAAGCCGTTAAGGTAAAAATACTGGCTGCCATCACTGCAGTGCCTGCAAGAAATGCGGCAGCTTTGCGTTTTAATTTGGTGCCTTTCGACTTTGGCTGATGTTGAATTTCCATCACGTTAAGCTCATATACCGCAGCAAGTGCTTTTATCGACTCGAGCGATGCCGCTCCTGACTTTTCGATGCGTTGTATCGTTCGCAGGCTTAACCCAGAAACCTGTGCCAATTCAGATTGACTCCATGCCCGTTCTACTCTTTTCAATTTTATAAGTTGTTTGTTTATTTGCATTTCCATAATTGATCTCCTCTATATTGTTGATAAAACTATAACAGGAGATCTCCCTTAATATTGCGTCATCTAGGCGTCAAGGATATGCCAACACTATGACATACATAGATAAATTTATTGGGAAGAACAAACTTACTGATATTTTAAGTGCTAGACATCCACCGCCAGCGCTAATTTCTCAATGCCGTATGTCGGCAACCAACGTTTGTATTCAACAAAACCGTATTTTTGGTAGAGTGCAATAGCGGGCGCGTTTGCCGTTGCAGTTTCTACAATCACCTTTTCGACATCAAACTCCGACATCGCAAAACGTAGTAGTTCACCCGCGATCCCTTTGCGAAAATAATTGGGATCAACGGTCAGGCTATCTATTTCAAGCGTTTTCTCAAAAATGACAATTTCAATGACTGCGGCAAGATTTTGATTTTCGAAATATCCGTAAAAGTGGCTTGTTGCACTACTTATCTCTTCTACAGTCCGAGATAAAGGCGGAAAATAACTCGCCCCAATTAACTCTGCTTCTATTTTGTATGAGCGTTGAAACACATTGGAAATCCCTCTCGCCACCGACGCATCGCGATTGTTTAATTTTTGGATCATATATTCCGCTCCCCAAGCGTTCTTACAACTGTACCAGTTGGTAATCAAAAAAGTACCAATCTATTGGTCAAAACACAACGCAACCAGTTGAAAAATTTCCAAGTTTCATGGAAATACGATATAAATGGCTCAGGATCATTGCTTTTATTAATACCAAGGAGGTGCCCTATGTCCTTAGCCAAACACACACTCGATTTATCACTAACGGATAAAGTGTGGTTCAAATATGTGTCTCTAAAAAAAAATGAATTGAACGATGACTCTCGCGTGTCTCTCAAATCTATCGCCGCGCTGAGCATGCTTTCCGGTGGCGCTGAGTTTTTATTTGCATTACTCGTCTTTGCCTTGGCTATCACAGCATCTTTTATTGATGGTGAGTACCCACGCTATATTGCTTTTCCTGCTTGTTTAATCGCATTTTTAATTATCTTTTTCACTAAACGAGTCATGCTGTACAAAAAATTTGGCTTTGGCTCTCAATGGGTCATGGATGTGTCGAAAAGCCAATTGACCATTTCGCCCAAAGCAATAAAAACAAAGGTAAGCGGCACGCAAAAAATTGCCAGAGAAGACATTTCCGAAATCATCTTTCATTACCTACTATTAAAAGACCGAAAAGGCGGAAGAATAAAAACCACAGCCAATTTATGCTTTGCTGAAATCTTATTAAAAGATGGTACAAAAGTAGAGCTCAATGGTACTCGGATCGGCTTTTTTGACTTACTCTACTTGCTTATATTTTTTGACTATCCCTTAGTTTATCGAAATACGTCTGCGGGCGGCAGCTCTGATATTGCCATCATTTTACTGAGACTACTCTCTCTTTCTGCCATTGCCGCCGGTCTTGCTAAGCTTGCGCTGAATTAAAAAGATTCGCGCTTATTCTCGTTTAAATTGTGCAATAAGCGCTTCTCCTCTATTGCCATTAATTTTCTCAATAGCCTCGAGCATTTCAATGATCCGTTGACGGTCAAACGGGTTAGTGATGGTATTGCCCACATCGTCAACGATGGCTTCTAAGTAATTAAATAAACTTTCCGTCGCTTGTTGATCCGCACTTGAGCGAAACAGTATATTTTTAAACGCTTCCAACACATTAACCATGACATAGCCGTCTGTCTTTGCATAGTTTCTTATCGGAGTAAAATTATCATGCAGTAATTCATCAAAAGACGCTTCGTGGATATATAAAAGAGGCTCATTTTTAGCGTGTTTAAAGGAGTAGTTCACATCGCAAATATCCAAACGTTGGATAAGTAAAATACTCAGCATATCAATCGCCTTTACCGCAGTACCGGGATCATTAATCCCTGGGCTCATGGCTTTGACCGCAATCTCCGAGATTTGTGTTAAACCATAGCGATAATGGTCGCTGATGTACTCTTCAACATAAAAAATAAAACAGCTAAGTAACGCATCATGTAGCGCCTCATCTTCACTGAGATCCTTATTACACTTAAGAAACGGGTAGCCTTTAACGGTAAAAAATCCTTGTTTAACAGCAATATATATTTTTAAGTCATGTTGCTCGCACAACGCACACAGTTTGTCACTGTGTACTCCCTTAAAATACCCCTCTTCTGTGCTGGGTAAATTATGCCAACTCGAGAAGTCTGGAAAGCCATCAAAAGGCTGCTCTTGCTGTTTGGTGATAATATTCTTCATCTCATTTTTAGTGTTATTAAACAGGTCATTTAGCACATTATCGACCTGTATGGCGCGGGAGATTGAATGGATAAAAAACACAAAAAAGCCTAAAGAGACCAATCCAAACACCAGCGAAAATAAAACCCCTAACGCCGGGATCCCAGTTTCACCATTGCCCACGCCACGAATGTTTATCAGCATAATGATGGCATAAATGATACTACCGAGATAAAAACCCAATACTAACTGGTGCGACTTTCTGGTGATAAGGCCCGGCAGTACTCTAGGTGACAACCCAGCACTGGCATTATTCAGCACAATCATCACCATTGAAAAACTAAATACCGTCAATGAGATGATACTCCCCACAAGCGTGCTTAAAATGGTTCGTGCGTTCTCTTCACTGTCGACCAGTACAATCGCAATAAGCTCTTTAAAGTTGCTGATAGGAGCTGCATATTCAAGTGCTGTGGTTATGAGCGCGAAAATAAAAAATGCAACTGCAAGTAAGGAGGGATAGAAACCGATACTACTTATCAGTTCGCGATAATTTTCGGCTAACTTGCGAGGTGTGAACATTGCTATCCTTACACTTTGAGAGTCTGGTTATATAGCCTAGCAAGACTTGAGCAATAGAGTAAGTATTTTAGGAAGTTAGCTTCGAAGGGTTAGCAGAACTAACCCTAAAAATTTACTTGCGATTAAGCAATAATCAAGAAGCCAACAAAGGCAATAGCAGCCGCAATCAACGCATAAGGTAGTTGAGTGATGGCGTGACTGACTAAATTACAATCTGAGCCTTGGGCTGCCAATACCGTAGAATCCGAGTAGAAACACGCCTGACTACCAAATGATGATGCCGACAACAACGCGCCTATCACCAGAGGAATATTAGCATCGACAGCAACGGCCAAAGGCATCACGATAGGAATAGTCACAGCGAAGATCCCCCAACTAGAGCCAGTTGCAAAGGCCAAAATAGCCATAGATAAAAACACCATCGCAGGCAGTAAACCAGCTGTCATATAAGGACTCAGTGCATTTATCACATATTGTGGCAATAGCAGTTGATCGCACACATCCTTAAAGATAAATGCGGCGATAACCGTTCCTATCGCAGGTAGCATGCATTTAAAACCATTGATCATTTGCTCAAGCATGTCTGCAAGCGGCATCAACCTTTGCACCATATAAAATGGGATAGTCACTGCCAAAGTCGCCAACAAGCCTTTCCATACATCAATATCAAAGTACACCGTAAACGCCACCAGCAAACCAATAGGCACCAAAAAGTTAACCAGTTTGCCTTGAGTGTCGGCTTGTTCGAACTCTTGCTCAATGGCTTTTGCAGCATAGTGATCCGGTGTATGTACTTCTTCCAAATCAACTTGCTCAAGCGCGGGATGTCCTTGTTTAGCTGCAAGTTCTGCTTTTTTCATTGGGCCAAACAGAGGCACAATACCAAATATCACCAGTGGTACCATAA
The DNA here is from genome assembly GCF_002208135.1 of Pseudoalteromonas piscicida. Lineage (NCBI taxonomy): Bacteria > Pseudomonadati > Pseudomonadota > Gammaproteobacteria > Alteromonadales > Pseudoalteromonadaceae > Pseudoalteromonas > Pseudoalteromonas piscicida. The sequence continues at coordinate 1,221,918 of NZ_CP021646.1, read as the reverse complement.
TTACGGCCACCCAAGCATACAGCATGTAAGGAATGGCCTGAATATACGTGCTGATCCCCTGTCCTTCTCCCGCGACACCGTTATCAACCAGCAAACCGCCAAAGAACACTGCCCAAGTCGAAAGTGGTACTAAAACACAGATAGGTGCAGCGGTTGAATCCACTACATAAGCAAGCATTTCCCTAGAAATCTTAAACTTATCGGTAACGCGACGCATCGTCTCACCAACCGTCAGCGCATTAAGATAGTCATCAATAAAAATAATCACACCTAAAAAATAGGTCATAAGCAAAGACGACTTTGGCCCTTTTGCCATTTTCAGTGCATTACGGCCAAATGCTAAGGCACCGCCGGTGTGCACTAGCAGCGCTATCAAGGCACCAAACGTACCACATACCAGAATAAGCCAGCCGATGGTTTCATCGCCCATCACTTTTAGCGAAGCATCAGCAAAATTTGCCAATACGGTGGCTGGGTCTAACAATGCGAGTCCTACCAGCGCCCCCAAAACAAGGGACAAGATAGGACGACGTAAGATAATTGCAAGCGTCAATACGACGACTGGGGGAATGATGCTAATTGCACTTGGCTCAGCCATGCGAATTTCCCAAATCAAAGGAATTTGAGCAGCGGAAAAAAGGGACGCAAAGTCGGCTATAAACAGCGGTTGATGCAGTCTTATCCGTTTCCCAAATTCAGAACAAAAGGTTAATACCAATTTGTTTGATTAAGTGAGCTATTGTGAGGCTAGAAAATCTTGGCGATAACTAGGCAAAAATTTTGCTATTTAGTTGTTCTAAATGAGAAATTTTTAACGCCGTCAGCGTCGGATTTACTCCCTCAAATGGATCAAGTATCAAGTAAAATTGGTATCAAGTCACAGGCACTTAATGCATGTGAGGATCTGCCTAATATTGGGTTGACGAGTTGACTGTATGGCCCTCATTGAAACATCGCGGAGAAAATATACAGAATTTGATTTTGCGTCAATTTATTTTTTGTCTAATGCTAGTTTTGCCATGTGCTTATTTACTTGTTCTAGCTCTTCTGCAGTCAATTCAGCGTAGCGCCTAGGGTAAGACCATCCGTACCCCCAACGAAATGGCGTAGGTAAATAAGGGAGCCCACCGAGTCGCACACCCGCTAACATCAAGGTCGCCACTTCTTCTTGACCTACCGCAGCAACACATTTTTGTAAGGCAATGTCGGCATTTTCGCGCTCAATAGCGGTACCACCTTTCCAGTAGGCAAGATCGTGTGCCGTGCAACAACTCAACCACAGTTCATTTTGCGCCAAAGTACCATCAGGAAATACACTACAGCCATCGCTTGTGAATGGCTTTAATTCACCGGCACTGCCGTGACTAGCTGCAAACAGCAGCGAGAATATAATTATTATTTTTTTAATCATCGTAAATTACCGTATGGCTACTTTCATGACTTCCAACCTTAGCTGGCGCACCTTACACTTTCATTTCCATCAGCTGCGCATCTTCACCATAACTTTTGCATACCTTAATTGGCTTTGGGACAAAGCCTAGTTTCAACCAAAACCCCACGCTATTTTGTACAGCCACAAGCCGAATGCGACAGTACCCCATTTGGGTCGCCAACTCAACTAAGCGTTTAATCATCAAGGCACCAATCCCCTGCCCTGATAAGGCTTGTGAAACAACTAGGTCATGTAGAAACAACGACGAACTTAGCGGTTGTGCAGAAGTAATACCAATTTGCTGAATTAAGTGATCTATTTTGAGGCAAGAAAATCTTGTCGATAACAAGGCAAAGATTTTGCTATTTAGTTGTTCTAAATAAGGAATTTTTAACGCAGTTAGCGTCAGATTTGCTCCTTCAAATTGAGCAAGTATTTAGACAGATTGGTATAATGTAAACAAACTCGGCGGCTTTTCATCGTACCAAGGGTGCGCCAGTAAATAGGCATTCACGGCTCGATGTTGTTTAAAAACAAAACAACTCTTTGGCGAGCGCATCCATTTACTTTTTAGAATATCCACAGTTTCCGGCGCAACATCATGATACGCCTGATTTTGTAGCGTTAAGATCTCAGACCACGACGCATCTTCGATAGAGTAAAAAGTCATAATTTACTCACGTACAGCACAGAGGTTAATTGCATCCTATACACCACCATTTTGGCCTTCTTGAAATATAAGAGTGAGATTTGGGTTCAAGGGTTTTACGACTATTGGCATCAAAAACGCCGAGCACTAATGCAATGACAGGCGCGTCATCTATTGCACCTAATGTGCTACCACAATCAGGGCAAAAAGCGCGCGATGAATAATCCGATGAACGCCACACCTTAGGAGCACCGCCAGGCCCATCCCAGCTTATCTCTTCACTTGCGAACTCTACCCATGCAACGGTTAGTGCACCGCTATGTCTTTGGCACATGTTACATGAGCAAGTATGAGGGTTACGAGGGACGCCAATCGCGGTAAAACGGATCTGCCCACATAAACATCCTCCAACAAAATTGACAGCCATCCTTGTGTTTCCTTAGTATTTCACCATTATCCTAAATTAAGTACGATAGTAAATTACCGTGCCTATTAAAGTTTCAAGTGAAACACAAAACTGGACACTAAGCCACTGAATTTGTGAAGAATTAGGTAATTCCCACTTAGTTACGCACTGTTACCATCAAAGTTATCGTGGGGCTCGCCGGCAAGTTCATACTTCAATACTCCAAGCTCCTGATAATAATGCAGGATATCGATAAAAGATTCGTATTCTCTTTGCGGTGAAACCGTCAACGCAAAGCGCCCATCACCAAATTGCTCGCTCTCCACGCCAGATAGAGTAAGCTCTTGAAGTAGCTCTATGTTTTTGGCATTTTCCAACTCGTTTGTAAAGCAGACCCGCAAAGAGTGGTACTCACTTCGAGCCACAACCTCGATTGCGTCTAAAGAACCTTCGGTATCTGGTGCAACCAAAACGTGGTCATCATAGTTAACACCAAAAGCAAAAAGCGGTGCACCTTTTATCTGATAAATGTTATCGCCTACTGCCATAGCAACAATAAATTCTTCAGCACATCCTTGGAGGTGGTTTTTAAAAGTAAACCGTACTTTGTCAGCAACTACATCATTCATATGGATACAAACCGCCTTTACATGGACTGATCTCGTTTTATCTAACCGACCGTAAGTCCAACAAATAAAAGTTACCCCAATTACAATGTGTTACTTGTATATGGGCTTAGATTGCCAACATGATGCAGTAGCGAAACTGAAGAGAAAATTAAGCGACGACCTATAGAAAACAAAGTGGTTAATCACTAGCTAATTTTAGCTTTGAGATTGACTGCGTGATATTTCTTTTTATGATTTTCTGTTCAATATATAAAGAGACTCCCACTCCTATCATAGCGGTGAAAAGCATCACTAACCAAAAGGACAAACTGTCGTAAGCCAATAATCCAGAAACGGCAAGGTAGACGTTAAACGGTATCACAATAAACAATACACCAAGCGCTTTGAACAGCTCATTTAAGGTTGCTGAGTCTGCTTTCGCAGCTGTAATTACTTCATGCAATATCTGATCGTCTATCGGTTCGATATCTTTGAAATTATTCCTTATCCATCGTAAGTAATCCAATTTACCTTTGCCTCCAAATTTCGATTTTAGATATAGTATGCTCGGTACGTAAACAACTTAGGAACAGGCGCATTGAGACTCAAAGTATCGTGCTAGCGTTTACTCCAGAGCACATCAATTTCTTTACCGTGTTTAACACACTCTAGCTTCACCGTCACTTTGGTACCATTTTGTGCCTGAGGAAAAGTGCGCGTACATTGCAATACATAATGGGCGAAAAAGCGGTTATAGAATCCATGTTCGCCCATGTCATCAAAAAGATTAAATGCTTGTTCAAGCACAGAATAATTCCCTTCTTGGTGATAAGCGAGATTAAGTTGCGCAAAGCCATCGCATAGGTTTTTAATGTCCTGCAAAATCCGCGGATGCAACTCGACTATTCCTGCAAGAGTTTGGAATTTGCTCGCACCTAACCTGCGCCAATCCCGCTCTTTGCCTGCAAGTTTTCGACATCCCTTTGCTTTGAGATATTGATATGTCGCCAGAGCCACTTCATTGTGAGAGTTAAGTTGCGAATTTAACAATGCCTCAAAAATCGCATCATATAATTTCACTCGATTTTCTATAGTTGCCCGCTCAGGTAGTATTTTATGATTAATGGGTATTGCAGCAGCAAGTGAGGTGGCCAGTCTTCGACTATCAAACTGACCTAATAAAGGTAGTAACTGAACAAACGCGTTATGGTCAAGGTGTAAGGACTTAACGACTCGCACATTATCAGCATCTTTGAGTATCTCGCTCAGCCGGTGTTTTCTACCCTCAGAGTCAAACTCTGGGATCATACCCCATACCGATAAATCATCGACCAAGTGGTCTAGCTCGTTACTGGTCACACTCACCTCTTGCTGTTCATGTACGAGCGTCAGACCCAACGTAAACTCGCGTAGCTTAGGCGGCGTTGATGTTGAAAAGGCCGCCATCTGTGCATCAAAGCTGAGATAGTAATGACATTTATCGCCATTAATATCATCTTGATAACCACGCATCCCAAGCGTAGCCAGTTGCACTCTATTTAGCTTGTCTCTCGTTTCAATGGTTTTAAATGAATAGCTGTTACGGCTCATGGCCGACCAAGCACCAAAGCCTAAATTGAACCCATAGGCTTGCTTGATTTCAGTACTGGTTTGAAAGAAGAAGCGCTCTATCTCGATTTCATCTTGGTAACTAGGCTGAGTGATAGTACCAACCCGCCCAAATAACGCATCAAGATGCACCTGCTCTAGGCCTTTGGTGGTTAACCTCGCCTCAAGCAGCGATTGATGACTGGATAAACGCGTGTATTCAAACTTAACACTTAACTCGGCTTTTAGCTTTGCAGCTGTTTCAATATTTGCTAACACTGTTTTTTTAATGGTCAGCAGCTCGCTTTGAAGTCGTTCTAAACTGTCCGTTAGTGGATCAAGCTGTAAGCGATCTTTTAATCTTAAGATCAGGTCATTTTGCGCTTCATCGGGAGAGTCTGTTGCAACGAGTGAGAGGATTTCTTCAACCTTATCCAAAGGTGCATTGAATATCCCTGTCAAAATACTCGAATAAGCTTGCTTAAATCCGGCTTGGTCGGCAAATTTGGCGTTCACTCCCCCAGTGATTGTTAAAGCGGTATTCGACAATGTTGATTTTTTAATTGCGAGGAAAGTATGGTGTGGTTTATCCAAGCGTTTAGAAAAGACAACACGAAAGCCACCACGGATCTCGATATTAAGGTCCGCACTCAAAGCCGAATCAAGGTTAATATCAAGTAATTCTCCTTGATCCAACCAGCGGCTAAACATATCGAGATTTTGCGCAATTATATCTGACCACCTAAAATTGGCGCTCACCGTTAACGCCCCTGCCGTTTCCATCATTAATGCATTGTTAGGTGCAAGTGACTTAACATCCTCAACATCGAAAATAACCGGCATAGTTGCAAGGTCGCGACCTAAGGCAAGACCCACAGCTTCATGTGGTTGATGGCAAAGGTAGGCTGCTAGTTTACATTGTGCCTGCCCATCCGTATTGATCCCAAGCAGCTCCGCTTTGAAAGCACCGGAGAGATCAAAGTCAATGTGTGTGCTGTATTTTATCCAGCACACCTCATCACTGTAGGTAAGTGTTGTGGTAGGTTCGAGATCTGCATTAACCTCATTTTGCTCACCAATAATACCGTCTTCATCGATGACAGTGCTCGCGTTGATAAGCTCTACCTTAGTGTTACCAGTAACACTTGCGGTTATCCCCTCCAATGCGAAGCTATGGCTTTCTACTATTTCCCCGCGCCAAGGTAACAAATCACCATGATAGTCTTTAAGTGGTGTGAGGGTAGTCTCAACAAGCGTTTGTAAGCCCGCCATATTCAGTTCAATCGTCATCGAACTTCCTTTTCATTTAAAGTGGAATTATCTAACCTAAGCTCCGATTAACTATAGCTGTAATTTAACCCTGAGAGGATAATTTTAGACCAATAATCCCAATCATTATCAACAGTAAACTGAGTAGCTTAAGTGATGACAACGGTTCTTTAAAATAGACAAAGCCAACAATAATCGACCCTAGCATACCAATGCCAACCCAGACAGAATAAGCAACGCTAAGCGGTAAAGTTCGTAGTGCAACACTGAGAAAGTAGAAACTTGCGGCCATCGCCACTAAAGTAATAATTGAGGGAACAGGCTTCGTAAAACCGTTGGTAAATTTCAAACCAATAGCCCAAACGACTTCCAATAAACCTGCAAAAGCAAGTAGCAACCAGCTCATGACAACTCCAAAATGGGGTCGTCCCCGCCAGTAAAAGAAAGCTCTGCAGGTCGTCCACCAGAGCGAAAAAAAATTAGCACGCCCGTGAAGCTAATTCAAGCTTCACGGGCAGACAAATTAAGACTCAATTAAAATTGTAAAAGAACTAATATAACCTAAAAAATCGCAGTTAGCCGTGACAGACACCACCTTCCAACCATCTTGCTCTATCTGCTCAATCTCTTGGTTGAGTGAGTTAACGTCTGGTCGTGGCCAAAAAAAATGCTTTTTCTTATTAAATATTACAACTCTTCTCATGCACCTCTCCATGCGCAATTATCAAACTGGCTAAGTATACAGGACAACAAAAAAGGTACAAAGGTAAATAATGGCTGCGATTATATGATGATTTATTACTGTTTTAGTGTGGGTAAGACCGCTACCAGTTTTATTATTCATCATTTACAGCGCAAAAGACGTAACACCAAAGGCTGTAAATCAAATCAATACATTACTCACGTGTACCCTTTGGTGATATTACTTCGCATGTTGGCGTACAAAGCTATCAAGCGCCGCAACCGACTTAATCACATATAGTGCTTTGGTTTGCGCGCTTTGCTCTAACTGCGATAAAAATGCTTCATTCCAAAATTGCGGGCAGCGCCTTAACGTTTTAATACTGGCAATCGTCCCTTTAAACACTGAGCTACCATCTGGCCAGCCTTCAGGCTTGGTAACTATGCTTTTTAATAGACGTTTTATCACAAACCAATAACTCACTCGATATGGTAAGTCGATGTAGACTAAGGTATCTGCCGCATCTAAGCGCTGTTTAAACGCATCCAACGGACCAAAGCCATCAATGATCCACGCATCAGTATTCAATATGTTTTGATGTGCTTTATCAAAAGCGACTCTGTCAACAAACTCGCCATTTGCTTGGTAGAGCATCGAGTCTAATTGATATAACGGGATGTGTATTACCGCGGCCAGTCCTTTACTCAGCGTAGACTTGCCGCTTCCCGGTTTACCAAAAACTGCTACTTTCTTCATGTAACCTCCTTGATGTGGCCCCACAAGGCAGATACAAAAAAACCCACCTTATTTTGGTGGGTTCATTAAAAAAGCACACAAAACCACCACTCCTAAGGAATGGTAATAATTCGTGTACTTGTGAGAAATAGTTTTATATTCATAACGGTACTTTCATGTAATGATTAATTATTGTCAAGCACACGTAAGGCCAGATGAGTGCATTGAGAAACAGCATCACTTTGTGGGCAAGCGAGCCACTAACTTTGGCATCGCTACTGTTTACTTAGCAGTAAGTTACCGCCAGATAGCGCCATCTATATACGATACTATTTTCAGCAATCCCTGCTAGTATCCACGCTTTTTTATTAAATCATCTTTGTTCTTTTTCAAGGTATTTATATCAGACTATTAAAACATTCAGTGATGTTGAAACAGGCATGCTTGCATGCCGTTTAGTCTAAGTTTTTAGTGGTAGTATAACCAAGAATAACTGAGCACTAGCGTGTTGGTCTCAGCGTTTCAATCACCTTCGCATCCATCCAGTATGGATTACCTTCCAGTAACTGGTGCCATCTTTTCTGACTTTATTGTCACCTCGCCAAAAAAATAAATACTTTCCGTCTGGTGATACTTTAGGTCGTTGTTCGTACGCAGCCGTATTAATCGAGCCTCCCATATTTATTGCGTTCGTCCACGTGCCATCTTGGTTACGAAAACTAATGTAGATATCAGGCGTGTTTTCACCTTCCTTTTCAGCATCCCACATAATATAAGACTCATCTGGCGCGATGTAGGGGTGAGCAATGTACTTTCCTTGGTTAATTGCCTTACTCATTTTGTGCGGTGTTTCATATTTACCATCAACGAGCCGCGAATAACTCAAATACCCACTGCCGTCTTTCAAATCTAAGACATAAAAGTAGTGTGTCCCTTTTGCTGAGGTGGTATAGCCTCTGATTGGAATATCTTTAAAAGGCTCGATGTTTTGTATGTGTGAAACCGGTGGGCTAAATTGCTCCTGATATGCTCTCATGTCTGCTTCAGGTATCGATTTTTCAATCCATTGATTGTTTTTATATTGCATCACAATCCATGTCGGTTTTTGGTATTCTCCACCAGAGCGAGTAAAAGAAAGCTCAGACATATCTGGCAAAAACAACACTTCAGTCTCGCTGTGCTCATCCGTAGAAACGACACCTGGAGCAAATAATTCGGGTATTAATCCCGGTGGCTTTTGTCCTAAACCGTAATTGTTTTGGGTATAACCTTTATCGCAAATTATTAAACTACAAAATAAAGCAATTGCAATGCTCATCTGCTTCATAAACTGTCCTTTTATTAGAGCCGGTGTAGCTTTCAAGTAAATATAATTGCATTAGGTAACAGCATGATCCAAGTACCTTTACAAAGCCTGACAATGACACCAGTTTGTCTTAATACTTGCTCAATTTGAAGGAGTAAATCTGACGCTAACTGCGTTAAAGGTTTCTTATTTAGAATAACTAAATAGCAAAATCTTTGTCTTGTTATCGACAAGATTTTCTCGCCTCAAAGTAGAGCACTTAATTAAGCAAATTGATGTTACACTGCAAAGCCGCGCCATTGCGGCATCAAAAGGCCTGCAATAAACCAAGGAACTTGTAGTACGAGAATACACAGTGCATACAAGCGCAACTGCTCAGCTGTCCATAGCGCAGCAAACCATCCTATGATAAAGAACGACTTCCACCCTTCTATTTTTTCAGCTCCACCAAAATTTAAAATCCAAAGCCAAAATGCCGCAAGTGTGACATGAGAAAGTATCCATGCAAGTAAACTCATACCTAACTCCTTGTCTCTAAGTTCGTACTTAATCCAGCTTTCGCTTCAGAAAATAAGTTAATGAAGCTGATATTAAACCACTCGGAATTTTCATTGCCTTTTTACCGCTTAGCTTGCTCATACTTTTCAACAATCGCATTGGCAATATCATTTAATTTCCCTTGAGTGTTGTTCGCTGAAACATTTGTGGCAATAAATATTCCTAACTTCTGCTTTGGATAAAGCGCAAGCCAAGTGGAAGTACCCATAGAACCTCCGCTGTGATAGAACATAGGATTAGCTGAGTGATACTCGTAAGTATTCCAAAAAAATGCATGGCCATGTTCACTGCTGCGTTCTGTTAATAAGGTGCGCGACAACAGCACTTCTTCTGCTTGGGTGCTGAGTAAATACTGCATATAATCTGCAATTGAAGCAGAAGTAGATGTTAGTCCACCTTCAGCGAACGAGTGTGGACTGAGTAACGGTGCAATTTTGCCGTTTCTATCTACCCCTCTCGTTATTTTACTTATCTCACTGGGCTCTAAACGAAACCTTGTGTGTTCTTCACCCGATTGTTCCGTGATCAATTGCGCAACAAGTGTAGATAACGGCCGGTTATACACGTTTTCCAAAATATACCCGGTCAGATTTGCGCCAACATTGGAGTATTGAAATGTCTCACCAGGCGTTGAGGTAAGTTGGTACTGAGCTAAATCTTCAAAAAACTTCGCTTTTGAATAGTTAGAAAACAGCTCAAAAGCCTTGCCAGACTTTATATCTGCGCTTGTATAAGCAAAATCTTGCGGTAAACCACTTCTGTGAGTCGCGAGATGACGCAAAGTGATAGGCTTGCCTAGATGCTGCAAGTTTTGATAATCACCTTCCTGCATATACACCCTAATATCTTCATCTAGTTGCACTTTTTTATCTACCACTGCCTTGGCAAGCAACAACCCAGTATAGGTTTTGGTGATAGACGCAATTTCATACACGGTATCATGGTGTGGCTTTGTACCATCAGGAAACTCGCCAAACTGCTTTTGATAGTTGAGCTTATCATTCACAATCGCGATGGAAGCAACTTGTGCATTTTCCTCAATCAGAAAATCTGTAAGTTTTTTCTCAACAAATGCGTCAAAGTCTAGTTTGTTATCGTTGTTGCAGGCGGTTAAAGCCAACAAAGAGAGCATCAAAAAGAGCATCAAACAAAGTAGGGTTAATGATTTCACTGAACGTAGCAGCATATTTACTCTGTCGCCTCGGTTAATTGATTAATGTATGCCTATAGAAGGTTTTTATTTACTTCATTATCAACCAGTCGCACGGCTATTTTGGCGTTTTGCAGCGCTTGCAAGTTTTCCTCATTCGCCTCAAATGCCTTTGCTAATGACTCATAAGCTTGCCAAGACTTAGGTTGATATTCGGTGTAACATTTCGCAACTTCTATCGCTTTTAGACTCGACCTTGTCTAATCAAATACGTACTAATGAAGCCGAGCCTATTAACACTATTCCAACGCGTTGATCTTGGCAATATAGTAAAATTACAACGTTCTCTTAATTGGGCGTAGGTGTTATTAATATTTTGTAGAACATTACCAGATTTAGTCACAATATCGCGATACTTCTTTTCCTTTTTAGGTCGTCTCCAACAACAGCAAAATAAATAACTTAAGCTGCGGTCAGCGCACAGACCTACTGGCGCTGACTTGTTTTCTTTAATTTTTGTAGCGCTTTTTGGCCAAGACCCGGTACAACTGTCGCTTGCGCGCTGTTTTGAAGTATTTTTTTGATAGATGTGCCATCCATATTTACAGAAAAGACATCATAAAAGCCATACACATTCTCTGAAGCGAAATACACCTTTGTGCCGTCTGGAGACCAGGATGGGTCCCACTCTTGAATGTCATTACGGGTCAGTCGCTTGTTATTGGTTCCATCAATATCCATGACATATACTTCCTGATTGCCATCTCTATTAGATAAATAAGCTATTTTTGTGCCATCTGGGGAAATTTGAGGAGACATGTTATCAGTGTCGTCTTGAGTGAGTTGAATAACCTCACTTCCATCCAAATTGGCAATGCTAATTTGGCTGGGGCTCGCTTTAGATTGATATAGTAATCGCCCATCTGGCATAAATTCTGGAGCACGACCTTCAAGATTTTTAATTTGGCGCTGTTCACTACCATCAGCATTCATTAACCAAATTTCTTCTTGCCAAACGCCTTCCTTATTTTCATATTCTCTAGCAAACGCTATTGTCATTCCATCCAAAGACCAAGCAGGTGCACTATCCCACACATATTTTTTACTGGTTAATCTTTTCATATTGCGGCCAGTAATATCAACGGTATGAATTGACCATGTTTTGAAGTTATCGTATTTACCGTAAAAGGTTACTTTTTCTCCTGATGGTGAGACAGCAGGATAGCCGTCACTTGACGTGGCTTTCACGATCTTTACTGGTGATTTACCATCTTGGTCACTTAAGTAAATCGCTTTGCTATTACCGTCTTTAAAACCATATATAATACCATACGACTCTGTTGATGGTTCGCTATATGATTGAACTTCATGAATAAAAAACAACATAATGGTGGAAAAACAAGCCAGTTTTGAGATGCCAATTTTTTTAACAAGCATTACTCAATCTCCCTTTTGTAGTTGTGTATCTAATTGGAAGACTACAGAAGTCTATCTACCAAAAACATGATGTTTTATTGATTTTTCGCTGAATTACACTTTTTCGTACTATTTAACCTGAGCTTCAGATAATTAATGCCTTTCTAGCAGCCAATTTTAGCGCTAACTGCGTTGAATTCACTTCCAATAGCCAGCTATTGGTGCGTAAATTCGCCTTGCCTACAGGAGGTAGGTACCTTAGCGAGAGCAGGACGCGGAAGCGGTGTTATCCCCAAAACTGTCTGGCTAGATAAGGGTATAATTTAATGTGGGCTTAAAAACAATGAGTTAGCTCATTCCTTATCCAAACCTCAGGTTATTTAGCTGTCACAAAACGCAGATATTGCTATAAACCCTTACATTTATTGTATAGAATAAATCAATAACCTCAGAACGCATACTCCCCTAACTCATTGATATTTAGACTCGATGAACAGAAAATGAATAAATTTACCAAAAAACACGTTATTTTCTTGATATTTTTTCACTTTTGCCTGTATTTTAGCTTTGATAATCTCCATTTTTTAGCTAATTTAACCCTATTTAGCAACAACATTGAAACAAGGTAATTCATGAAAAGAACACTTGCTGCCACCCTAATCGCTAGCGTGACTACTATTCCAACGGTTAACGCTATCGAGATATTCAAAGATGAAAATAATAGTGTCACGGTTGGCGGCTTTATCGATGCTCGAGTTATTAACACTCAAGGCGAGACTGAGTTGGTAAACGGCGCATCGCGTATTAACTTTGACTTTAAACGTCAGTTGAAAAACAACTGGCAGGCTTTTGCACTACTCGAATGGGGTGTAAACCCTGTTGGTAGTAGTGATATTGTTTACAGCAACCGCTTTGAATCAATACAAGATGAGTTTTTATATAACCGGTTAGGTTATGTTGGCATTAAGCACGATGAATACGGCCAAATTACCCTAGGAAAACAATGGGGCGCTTGGTACGACGTAGTATACAGCACCAACTACAGCCTAGTTTGGGATGGTAATGCTGCTGGTGTTTATACCTACAACAAAGACGACGGCGCAATCAATGGTACTGGTCGTGGTGATAAAGTGCTGCAATACCGTAATCAATTTGGCAAGCTCAGCTTTGCTATACAAGCTCAGCTAAAATCTGATGACTTTTATACTTGTGATGTCGTTGATATTTCCAGCAGCTCATGTGAAACACTGTTTAATCAAGGGGATAGCGCAGCACAAATGGTAGAGTTTAATTCAACCTACGGCGCGTCACTCACCTATGCAGCAACCGAAAACTTAACCCTCACAGCCGGTGTTAACCGCGGTGAGTTTGATATTGTCTATGCTGCTGGTCGAAATCAATCGGTTAAAGATTTAATTTATGGTGTCGGCATTACCTATGGCGATTTCTATAAGCCAGGTTGGTATGCAGCTGCAAACATCAATAAAAACGAAAACCACGATACCGATAACTTAGGGCGCTTAATCAAGGATGCCGTTGGATTAGAGTCGCTTGTTAGCTACCGTTTTGACAATGACGTGCGTACATTTATCGCTTATAACGTATTTGATGCGGGCGATGACTATGTGATCCAACCAAACTTCAATGCCGATCCTAATGATGTTTTTAAGCGTCAGTTTGCCGTGATAGGCGCACACTACTTTATGTCTGAAGACACTATTTTGTACATTGAAGCGCGTAAGGACTTTAGTGACTTCTCAAGCGCCGATGCCACGCAAGAAGCACAAATGTCACAAACCGAAGACGATGGTATCGCCATCGGTTTCCATTACACGCTTTAAGACTAAGCACTGTAATAATAACTTCAAGTGCATCAAAGCTCATGACTTTCGTGATCTTTGATGCACAAATTGATTTCAACATTCTGCCTGTGGCTGTATCTGGCCAAAATATACGATATTGAAAACTTACAAATTTACAGTGAGTTTAAAAATGCCAATACGGCTGATTTATCATTTGCCGACAAGCTTTCGTAAGCTACCCTCGCAGCTTGCGCTTCACCATCATGCCATAAAATAGCTTCTTCAATTGTTCGCGCACGACCATCGTGCAGATAGCTTGGCTCAGCGGTACAAAACTCATTGCCTTGCCCACCCAACACATTATTAACACCACCTGTCACACAAGCAGACAATCCAATCCCCCATAGTGGTGCTGTTCGCCACTCAGCGCCGCTAGCGATGCCTTCACCCAAGTTATCCGCAAGGCCGGGGCCCATATCATGTAGTAATAAATCGGTATACGGATGGATAGTTTGCGCACGTAACTCCGCCAATGGATGATACTCACTGGTTTCAAATGTTGCTCTATGGCAACCTTCACAGCCAATTGAGGTAAAGCGTGTCTTTCCTAATTGTACCTCAGGGTCGTCAAGACCACGCTGCGCTCTGACACCTAGCAAAGCAATATATTTGCTTAACGCATTGAGATACTGGTCAGACACTTCTACACCGCCACTTCCGCAGCTTGACTGAGATGCCCCACAGTCAGGATTTGGAAATACCGAGTTGGTTACCCCCATATCCGTATTAAATGCACTAGCGACTTGGTGTTTAATTGATGCCGCCACCGCTTTGTAGCCAAAGCGTCCTAACCGTGTTTGACCAGTAATAGGGTCGTTCACGCGCTGCGCTTTGCCCGAGATGCCGTCGCCGTTACTGTCGTGTTCATCCGCCAAGGCTAACACCGCACTCTCTGGTATTGCTTCAAGTAAGCCCAAGCCCACCAGCTGAGGCGCGATACGCGCTGAATAACGTGCTGGAGTGGTTTTACTAAATTGGTAATTGGGCGAACGCAAACCATTATTTTCGGTCCACGAGGCAATCGTTACATCTCCCTCGCCTTGCGTCTCGGTATCTATGCCTGTGTTTTTAGGCTGTAACACATTCCCCAATAAGGGATGGGCGTTGCCATTGATATCGGCCACTTTAAACACCCATTTTGCCAATGAGCCGCCAATAGCTGGTGGAGCCGCACGACCATTGCGAACATGGCAAGCTGCACAACTGTCATTGATATAATGCGGGCCTGACTTTCCAACCACCGCACTAAACACGCCATTTTCTCCGTTGCGTTCATCGTGCTCACCATTAACAAAACTACTGTGGTGAACACGTCTCCCCTGAACAAATGGCTGTCCATTTTGGCTCGATAAATTGGTCGCCATTTGCATAAAGTGGTTGTCAGGCTCATTAGTGTAATTGTATGGCAATGTGGTTTTGCCCCCTAACCAGCCCTCTTCTGCGATCGGGTAAGAATCTTCGCGTTGCGATGAGGGATCAGCAAAGTCGCCAACGGTTTTCCATGGGACAAGCCCTTCACCCACAATGTATAAATACGTTGTACCATAATAATTTTCTCGTCCTTCTGGTGGCGCATCAAGAAATTGGCTGACTTCAAACTCCATGCGCTGGCCAACTTCGAGAGGCAAAAAGCCTGCCGCAGGGTCCCAGTTGAGCGGTCTGTAGTCATCAATGATCACTCGGTAACGATATTGCTCACCTGAGTCACTTATCTTATTAAAGTTCATATCATAACTGCCATTATCAAGCTCAACGACCGCACCGCCACCAAAGTAATTACCGTGGTACTCAGCAACTGTGCCTAAGCCACGATACCAAGCTCGAAATTCGCGCGCACCGAGTTTCCATTCTGTAATAAAGGTCACTTCAATACGTGAGCCGCCTTTTGCAACAAAATCTGCGATTTCAAATTGCGCGGTGCGATGCGTCCAATAATGCGATAAATAATGATCATAGATTTGAAACTGATCTTCTTTTGCATGGCGGTCTCGGCCACGATCAGCAAAACGCGTAATTAGCGCATCTCCACGGTCATAACTCACTGCTTGCTCTAAAGGTGTTGTTGAATCATAAAGTGGAACAATAGTGCCAAAGCTGATCTCACAACCTTGGCTATCAACTTGGCGCCCCGTTGGTGTATTGGGACATTGGTCTAGATTATCTGGTACACCATCGTTATCGCTATCATTATTAGATGAACCAGCGATATTGAACTCAAGCCAGTTTAGATTTAACTCGCCGCCCGCCATTTCAACACGAACGGTATGTACGCCCTCATTTAACGTAATCGACGCAATATTTTGACTAATAAAGGTTTGCCAGCCACCCGTAGCAGGCACAACGGTACTGGCAACTAGATTACCATTAACAAGAACGTTATACGCTCCGTTACCAACTTGAGAGGCAACGCGTGCGGTCAAGTTATAGCTTCCCGCGCCTAAATTAACCTGATATTCAAGCCACTCTCCTGCCGACGTCCAACCTACGTTGTAACCACCGCCGTTGTCGCTGGTCAGCTCAATATCAACATCATCATTGCGATATTCGCCACCTGTATTGCCTGCATCGTTATCAAAATAGTTGCTGTAGCCTTCCGCTTCGATACGAAGTTGTTCAGTGATTAAAATGCTGCATCCATCGGCATTGACAACATCTCCCACAGGCGTATCTGGACACTGATCGATGTTATCATTCACGCCATCACCATCGCTATCGTTACCAGCTGAGGATTCTGAAAGTATATAGGCCTGTTCTGCGGTATCGACGACCGTTCCGTCCTCCTGTAGGTAAGTGAACCAAAAACTCACTACATCTCCCACTCCTAGCCCAGATATCGTCAGCTCATTGCGACCATTAATCACTTGCATGCGGACATTTTGCTGCACACCGCCGTTGACTCGATAATGAACATCCGCCCAGCCGGTAGTGTTAACATAGAAAGTTAAGGTATCCAGAGAGACCTGCTCCAATCCATCGGGTAAATTATTCAGTGGGCAGCCATTCGCATCAACTTCTTCATTTGGTTGAGTATTTGGACACTGATCGACGCTATCCTCAACACCATCTTGATCGCTATCGACAGGCGCGCTACCGCCCCCTGTCCAGGTAATATCGTCAATTGCCATTTGAAAAGAATAGCTAGGCTCTTGCCCAGCGACGGAGACAATATTGAAGTGATTTTTGATTGATTGTAATGCCACTAAGCTACCAGCTAACTCAGTGATTGGAATACGTACTTCACCCCATTGGCCATCACGAACAAGGCCATACTGATTGGTGTTCGCGGGGAATGTGATCCAGTTCTCATTGGTATAAGTGTCAGCAATGCCAATTCTGAAACTCACATCCGCAGGAATTTTAATCTTAAAATTTAAGTGCCCATCCCTAAAGTTGCTCATATCTCGCGCTTGACGGCTTTGAATACCGGCTCCAAACCACTGTGCAGGCGAATATTGCCATGCAATCACCTCATTGCCTTCATAGGCAGGGGCATTACCCTGAGTGAGTGAGTTTTGGTTCCACACATAAATATCCGCGTTGCTTCTCGGCACTAACTGATTATCGCTTGGCCCCTCACTAAAAACACCAAAGGTGCCGACTTCGGGCTCGGTGACATTACCGCTGAACACTTCACCTTGACCATCTAGCTCGTAAATACGCACATAATCCACCACCATTTTCCCAGGAAGTGGCGCGCTCACCTGCTCATTGCTAAGCGCGTCCGTAAATAACCCGCCGACAGCCAAATTCATCAATAGATAAAATGGCGCGTTGAATTCGTTTGACTCTTCACTAATGGCAAACGGGCTATCGAACATATCATATTCGACCCCATTATCCTCAACTGTGAAACGGATCGCCTCTTCGGTCCAATAAGTACGATAGATAACAAAGCGATTGGTTAAGGGGGTTGAGGACAAATGTGCATTATCGGTTTTGTATGCCACACTTGCTGCACAGGTTGGATTACCTTCATTACAGGCGGCATCTGCATAAAAAATTAAGTTAGAGCCTGTATAGTTATTGCCTGGTGCACCGGGAAAGCCAGCATCATTACGAGCGGCTTGAGATTGGCCCATCTCCATGATGTCGATTTCGCCTTTTGCCGGCCAGCTAGCTGTACTCGTCCCTAGCATCCAAAGTGCAGGCCAAAGTCCCGTGTCGACATCAGATACCTTCATTCTGATCTCTATCATGCCATACTGCACAGCAAGCTTATTCTTACTCTGGATCTTACCTGAGGTAAATGCCTTGCCACCCACAGCTTGATTTTTTGCTTCAAGAACAAGGCCTTTGTTTCCCGCCTCACCTACAATGTCGCTAATATAGACATTATTTTCACTGTACCATTGTAATTCTTGATTACCCCAACCACATATTCCTTGGTCACAACCGTCACCGACATCTATGCTCCATGTGTTGGTATCTAAGCTATTAAAATTATCTTGCCAAAGTAAATTACCCACAGCCGCGTTACCTTGCGAAGACGCACAAACCATCAGACTGATAACACCGATGTTTGCGAGCCTTGCGATTAACTTGCTACTCGTTTTCACTTTATGTCTCCAAATGTAAAATATAAAACTGTTTTAGCGATCAACCACTAAAAACGGATCCTTTTAATCACTTCATAAATCGCAGAAATGAAAGCGCTTACATTTCAATCCATAACAACCCCAAACAATTGAAAAATACAGCGCATTTCAAACACACGAGCTTTACTACACTCTTTTCAGCGCGGTGTAATCGTATGTTGAATGTTAAACCTAGCATGTAAGCGCTTACATTAACAAGAAAATAACAACAATTATTTTATTTTTACTTTTATTAACTTGAGCGCTCACGAAAAATTGTGGCCTTGTAGCCTGTGATGCGGTAATAGCTTGCAGTGGATTACTCCTAGATACACAGAGCGAAGCATTATCTGTATAGAAGGTACAAAGAGGTTCCACTACTTACCACTTATAATATATAGCTATTTGTTATATGGACAATATCAACATTTGATTATTTTATGTTCAATGCGTTTTCTAATAGCGCTATAGTATTCAGTGTTACATGGCCTCATTTAATCACCTAGTTAAAGAGCCAACTCAATAAAAAAATATATGATGATTAATACCAATTAGTCTTAATACTTGCTCAATTTGAAGTAGTAAATCTGGCCACAGTAAAAGCTTCTTTAAACCACTCAGAAGGCAATGATTATGGGAACGTATAAAACAGACAGTAGCATCAACAGAAGTCATGGTATTCTTAAGACACCACAAACAGAAGCGGAATTTATTCGCATTTTAGATCATTTTGTCGGTCGTCATATTGAACTGGCTCTTGCACACTTCGGTAATCCAAAAACCGCCATCAAGCACACTGACAACAAGCAACAAGTTTATTTTTCAAAATCAGCTAACAGTTTTAATAGCAATTGCGGTTTTACTATTAATGCTTTAGGTACTATTTGCGATTACTCCTTTACCCGCACCTAAAAATAGAAAAGAAGCTTATAAAGAAATAAGCTTCTTTAACTTTTTAAAAACACACATTTATATTAACAAAAAATAAACTAACAGACCATTTTTGGAACTGGTAATCCTACCCACTCATAAAAAGCTTTTATATCTGGCTCAAAGTCATGAATTACAGGATACCAAGGAGTCGGTGCTTCAACATCATGCATCACACCACATTGCGGGCAGTAGTATTCTCGATATACTTGCCATTTAGGATCTGGCGCCATTAGTAAAGGATAGACCTCTTTAAACTTTTCGGGCTTATCGCGAACATAGATCAACGCATTCATTTTCCAGTTTTCTTTATAAGGTCCAAAAACATAGCCACAGCTACATTTATTGAGCAATTTATTTTCTTTTGATTCCACAATATAAAGATGTGGACCAAGAGGGAGAATAATTTTGTCCTGCCAACTAACCTTCTCTTGTAGAACACTAATATAATTTATAAACCTATCCTTATCCTTGGGCATAAATAACATTTTTCTGACTGTTTCCCAGTCTAAGTCACCATCCACTAAATCAGCGACTTGCTTACGTGTATATGTAGTAGACATAATAACCTCAGAATTAGTTTAGTGGCGGAATGTATTCCGCCCATTGAATTTATTGCTCGACCAAAACGACTGTACTCACATCTGGCATTTGACTTAAGTCCATCGCATGGGTTGCGCCAAAACATGGCACACCAAGTTCTTTCTCAGTAACAATCCATTCCTCAGGTAACTGCCAAAACTGACGAAATTTATCTAAAAATGGTTGCGATAACTCAAAGCTAGAAGCAAACATTTGCTTTACTTGTATTGATGCTTCTTTTGCGAGAATGCGTTCTCGCTCACTAGCCATCCATATTTTGACTGGGATCCCTCTTGCCAAACGCTCCAACCGCATCTGTTTTTGGCGAATTAATGTTTGCTGCTTATCTACTACAAAATCTCCTTCATCATTGCGACTAAATATAGCGCCGTAGACCTTTTGCGCAAACTCTTCAAGCAGCACATTATCATTGAGATCCTTTTCAATATGCTCAATACGTCTATCAAGAGGATCACCAAAGCCTGGTCCGCCGCGCAAGTAATTCAGATATAGATCACCATTACTGAATATTGCCTCCGTGGTTATACATTGCTTATCTCGCTTTATGCTTGCGCCTGGTTCAAGGTGATTTTCAAAGTCAGGGTGGTCAGGGTTATAATCATGTCCGAGAGGTAAGGATTTACCGTCAGCTATACGTTGATGCAAACCTGTATTATGTGCCTCAAACCGGTAACCCGTTGCCGAGGGATAACCTCCCATTAAGCCCCAATCGCTGTTCATATAGCCATTACCCATAAAGAACATGGTCCAATCTGCTGAGTTATGTACCATACGTAGCGTTTCAAACCCCATACCACCACGGTATTTACCATAGCCACCAGTATTCGATTTAATTGCTCGTCCCATGTAAAGAAGTGGCTCTGCAAGTTCCCAAATTTCGCAATCTCCCATGTCACCCTCTGGGTTCCAAATAGCAGCAGCATGGTTAAGACCGTCTTTCACAGCGCAAGCCCCCGTTCCACATGCCGCCGTCTCAAAGCTATTAACTGCATGTATTTCTTCTTCTTGATTAAAGCCTCCACCTTGCATCCAATTACAGGGATTAGAATTACCTGCATTCACTTCTTCCAAATAGCCACGCGCAAAGTAACCGCGACTAATAACCCGCCATAATGAACTCCACGATGACACCAAAAAGTGCCATGAGTCAGCATGTGCTGTGCGGCGATCATTCGGATTTGTCCAAGTCCCTTTTGGCAATCTAAATTCAGTCGCATACATAGCACCATCATTGATACGCTCCGTCGGTACGAGAGTTTGTGTCATCATCACCCAGATACCACTGGTGAATGCGGTAGGATTTGCATTGTAAGTGTGCCACCCCCAACGGCTGCATCCTTCAAAATCAAGCCGCCAGGTCGCATTTGGCTTGATGGTGATAGTGCAAGGTGCGTGCATAATGGTATCTACCTTGGCAAAAGGAGAGGGTAAATGAACATCCTCATGCATATAAGGTACATCCACAAAGCCCACGGTATGATATTTACCAGGAATAGTAATATCACGAATTCGGCTGACCAGACCTCGGCGGCCATCTTCGATAATTTCATGGGTAAATTGCATATAGGTGTCTATGCCAACATCGGCAATAACCTCCTCAACAATATCGCGGATCATATGATCCCCCGCTATGCGGGTTTTTTCATCTAAGATCCAATATTTGGGGGTACGTACATTACGCTGGCTCTCATGCTGCCAATCCCGCATCGGCTTATCATTAACACCCGTTTTACGACAGGTAATTTGGATCCCATCGCCAAATCGCTGCACTTGTCCATTTGACATTGAGCCAGGTCCCACCGAACCAGTATCGATTACATGGGTTACCCCTCCGACCCACCCGACTAAAAAGCCTTCGTGAAAAATAGGAACGATAGTACAAATATCACAAGGGTGAACATTACCTATTTGACAATCATTATTGGTAAACATATCTCCAGGATTAATACCAGGGTCTTCCTGCCAATTATTTTCTATCATGTACTTGATAGCGGCTCCCATTGTACCAACATGAATAATAATCCCGGTCGAAGTACAAACACAGTCTCCAGCTGTATTGTAGAGAGTAAAACAGAGCTCTCCTTCTTGTTCGACAATCGGCGAAGCAGCAATTTTTTTTGAAGTTTCCCTCGCATTTACTACCCCTGCTCGTAATTTGGAGAATATTTTTTCATATTTTATTGGCTCACTTCTCTTTAGTTTTAATTCTGTTAGACCATCATAGGTCCCTGTCTTTTTTGATCTTAAATAAATATCGTCTCTATTTTGTTTTAATGTTTTACCATTTGCTAAGATCGATGCTTTTTTATTTTGCTGATTTGGATTCACTACTGGGATATTCATAATATAAAATCCTCTTAAAGTGGCGTTGTGCTTACACTTCTATTAAATGAAATAAACGGTGGGTATCCATAAAACTTTCGAAACCCGGAGGTACCACAAAGGTGGTGGCATCGGACTCAATGATGCAGGGTCCTTTTAAACGATTACCGGCATTAATTTTTTCCATTAGATACAATTGCGCATCGTGCCAGCGGTGTTCAAAATAAAACTTTCGACTACCCAGTTTTGCTTCTTCCGAAACTTCGGGTCCTACATCCGGTTCTTCAGGAATGGTCGGTTTTTTTACATTAACAGTGCCATGCATAATGGCTGTTGTAACACCATAGCCAAGCTCAGGAGAGCGGGCAGCCCTTGCATAGACTCGGCTGAAGGTTTCTTCAAATGCAATAGTAAGTTGTTCCCAATCTTGGCTACTTGCCACAGAATGTAGAGGCGAGACAATTTCTAAATCATTTAGTTGCCCCATGTATTGCATACTAAAGCCAGGTGCAAGTGTTACGTCGCTATCTTCAAACCCATTTACTCTGAATTCTTCTAATACTTTTTCACGCAGCTCATCCCAAGCAAGCTGCAACTCTCTCACTGCGAGCTCTTTCGCTTCATCAGTACTATCAGGGGGAATGGCCACATCAACGCTTTTATCATAACGATATTCAAACTCAGCAGAAGCACAACCAAAAGCAGAAAAGCCTGCTGCCCAAGCAGGTACAATGGTTTCTTGAAATCCGAGTCCTTTGGTGTAGCCGTATGCGTGTACAGGGCCTGCACCACCATATGAAAAGCACACAAAATCAGCCGGTGCATAACCTTTACTAGAGATCATGTCCGCTAAATGCTGTCGCAACGAGGCATCAAGAAGTTCAATCACCCCAGCGGCAGCTTCTTCTACCGATAAATTCAGTTTATCGGCAATTTGCTCCTTAATGCATTGTCTTGAGCGGGCAACATCGAGTTGTAAGGTGCCACCAAGAAAGTTATCCGGATTAAGATATCCCAACACTAAGTGACAATCTGTCACCGAAACAGTTTCTATCCCTCCTTCTTGCCAACAAGTTCCAACTCTAAAACCTGCACTATCAGGACCTAATTTAATTGCTTCTGAATAGGGATCGATACGCACAAAGCTACCAGCTCCCGCTCCCACAGTATCCATCCCGACTAAAGGAAGAGATAAGACCAACCTAGCCATATCTTTATCTCGACCTATGGCAAAATTGCCTTTAGTGATCAGCGCCATATCAAAGCTCGTCCCTCCTATATCAGAGCATGCTATATTTTCATAACCCAGCTCTTTCCCTAAATATGCAGCACCGATAACACCACCAATGGGGCCTGAGACTAACGTTCGGGCGAGCTCTTTTGCTTTCCAGCTAATCGTCCCACCGTGACTTGCCATTACCCGCACATCAAAACCTCCACCTAAATACGCCATCTGATCACTGAGGGCCTTTAACGTCACGCGTGAAGGTTCGGCGGCATAAGCCTCAAGCACAGTAGTATTAGTTCGATGGCTTTCTTTTCGACTCGGGTAATAATCACAAGAGGCAAAAACTGGAATTGCCTTTCCAGATTTCTGAACTTCTTCAATACATATATCTCGCACTGCTCGTTCATGTTTTGCATTAGTGTGAGAATTTAAAAAGCTGATAACAATGGCTTTAACATCTCGTGCTATTAAGGCTTTTGCCGCCATGGCCGCTTCGGATAGGTTGACGGGGATAACTTCAGTGCCTTGGCAATCAATGCGCTCAGTCACTCCTCGAGTATCTTGAATGGTCACTAATGGGTCATCATAATGATGCGCATTCAGGTGAATACGATCTTCAAAGGCATACCCTAAATAGCTTTGTAATGCCCTACCCATACGATGGTTGTCTTCGAAGCCTTTACTACAAATTAACCCTGTACGATTTCCCTTTCGCGAAACCACACGATTTAACATTGCAGTGCCCGAGTAAACACAGGTGATCATCTCACTAAAAACCTCTTCCAGTGATCTATCCCACCCTAGTAAGGCATCTATACTTGATTCGATTACAGCCGCAGTCTCGTCATCACTACTTTGCGCTTTACCTACTATAAACTGACCATCTGCAGCAACAAAAAATGTATCAGTCATAGTGCCACCAGCATCAATACCAAGCACTTCTATTGGATTATCTACATTCATTATTATCTCCTAAGTGGATTAATATTTTTCTGAACGTTAGCCGGCTAATCCAAACTCAAGCTCGTAAATAGAGCTGAAATTATTACAAGATCTATACAGGATTTCTGCGTTTAGATTCAATTACCTAAAGCTTATAATGGTAAAGTTTGTAATCGCTATTTAGACGGTTAACTACCCTCTACCGCAAACCTTGTGCCATATAGATAATATTCCCTAATATATTTATAACATTAAGAAACTTAAGAAATTTATGTTTTTACGTAGAGTTAAGAAAAGATAAAGAAGTGAAGTATTTTCGGTCATTCGACCTAAAACCGGTCACTCGTTTACAAACATATTAATTGCACAAGGGCTGTGCTAAATAGAAGTGAAGCTTATTATTAGCCTAAGTTAAATTTTTGAATTTTTTGGTATAAGGTGCTTTTAGCTATTCCTAATTGTAGAGCCGCTTTGGTGATATTGCCTTTATTTTTCTTTAGTGCAGCAGCAACTGTCATTTGCTCAACTTGCTCGAGACTCAAGTTAGTCAATAAGCTAGTTTCAGCATTGCTAGGATCGCAATACGCTTGATTAACTGAGTCTGTTTGTTGTTTTGCTTTTTTCTTATTAAAGGTGGCTAAGAATGGAAATTCCTCAAGTAGATCCGCCACGGTTAGTCTATCCCCACTACTCATTAAGTAAGCGCAATCAATCACATTCTTCAATTCGCGTACGTTACCTGGCCAGTGGTATTCAGCAAGTAAAGCGTATAGCTCGGGGCTAATACTGGTGACTTGAGCTTCCGATTGTGTGCTCAAACGCTCAATAAAAGCAGCAACTAATTGGGGGATATCACTTTTACGTTCATTTAAAGGAGGAATATAGAGTTTAACAGTGGCAATACGATAATATAGGTCACTACGGAACAGACCTTGTTTGACCAGCTCACTTAAATCGCGGTTAGTAGCAGCTAAGACCCTAAAATGAAGTTTACGTTGCTTGGTCTCTCCTAACCGACAGATCTCCCCCTCTTGCAATACCCGCAAAAAATTAGCCTGAATATCCAGTGGTATCTCACCAATTTCGTCAAGGAATAACGTTCCACCATTAGCAGCTTCAATTTTACCTACCTTTCCACCACGAACAGCACCAGTAAAAGCACCTTCTGCATAACCAAATAATTCACTGGCAATTAACTCTCTTGATAAGCCTCCACAGTTTAGGGTCACCAAAGGGCCTTGACTAAAACCACTGCTAGCATGAATAGCTCGAGCAAAAAGTTCTTTTCCCACTCCTGTCTCGCCTTGAATTAATACAGGAATATCTAATCCACTTAAGCGCTGTGCTTTATTTATCACTTTTGTTAAAGCCGGTGCGTTGCCAATTATATGTGTAAATGAAGAGCCGTTATTTGAAACCGATAAATCAGCCCTATGTATAGCCTTTTTAGCAGGAGGAACCACAAGAAGCGTACCAAGAAGCTCATCACCCGCGAATATAGGCTGCGTCCATTTCTCGGGAAATAAGTTGCGCAGTTGCTTTAAAATCCCGCCTTCAGAATCAATTGAAGAGAGATCAGTTAAGGAAAATGGAATAGCATGCTGAGCAAGGTTAGCACCAAACTGGCGACTTTCTTTAATAACGCCTCCCTCTTTATCTAGCAAAAGTAAGCCGTTTTTTGTCGTATCAGAGTAATTCGCTAGCGCTGCATTAAACAAGGTATTATGCTGCTCAAGCTTGAGACTTAGCAGCTGATTTTCTATACGAGCTGCAGTATCAGCAACTAGGGCACGGGCATGATAACTAAATTCATGATTTAAACCTGATAAGTCTAAAACTCCGATCACTTCCCTAGTGATTGGTTCTCGAATAACCACAGCCGTGCATGTCCAGAGCTTGATCCCCTCACAAAAATGTTCAGTTGTATTGATTTGCACTTGACTACCAACCGCTAAAACAGTCCCTATTGCATTAGTCCCGGCGGCAGATTCACTCCAGATGGCACTGGGATGTAACTTAATTTCGCGCCCTGCTTCTAACGTTTTCTCATCCCCTCTACATGTAAGCATACGCCTTGTTTGTCGGCTAAAATCAGCATAGAGCCCGACTCAGCCAATAACTTTCCAACCTTACGCATAGCTGGCTTGGCGGCTTTTATCAGTTGTTCATTATTAGTTAGTAATAATTGAAAGTCGGACTCATTAATATACTGGCTAGTTTGGTTCAAAGTAGGGTCAACACCATCGTGAAGACAACGCTGCCATGAATCTGCAACGACGGTACGAATAGAGGAATGAGGCGAGTTACCAGCACTAACAAACCGCTCCCACGCGAGATTAATTTGTTTTTCAGATGCTAGAAGCTTAAGTTTATCGTTATGTAACATGCAGTATCTCCAAGCGCATTTGCGCTATCTTTATAGTGAGATATATCGTATGGGCATCATAACCTGTGCTAAATAAAGCACCAAACTAGGTTATAAAGTAACCTATAGAAAACTAAGGGTCAATGAGTAACTACTCCAGCCCTCTTAAAGCTCGCACGTGATTCGCGTATAGCCAACATAATTGGCTGAGACTGCTCACCTCTTATGATAGGGTAAGATAACGTACAGTATTTTAAATTGACATCAATCGGTTATGCTTTTACAGCACGCACACATCATCAGGTGAAGCGTAAACCTGACATCTATTGCTGCTTCAACCGTATTACAACTCGCGAATAAAATTATTTAGCCCAAGATAACCGATAAAATATCACCATGGCGTGTTGGCAAAATAGTGAGACAAATAGTCGATCAACGCCCGCACGGTTGGAGACATATACTTTCTCGAAGAATAGAGCACGTATATATTCATATCGTTTGGCTTCCAATCAGGTAGTACCTGCTTAAGCTCACCAGATTTGATGTAGTGATTAACCAAATAAGTGGGTTGAATTGCCAGACCAGCGCCATTTAACGCTGCGTGCAATAAGGCGGTCGCTTCGTTCGCAGTTAAACGGCAGTTTACCGCTACCGACTGTTGTGAGTTACCTTTGCGCAAATGCCAGATATGCTGCTGAAAGTTCTTATACCCGAGGCACAAGTGCTCAGCTAGGTCATCAGGTTTTGTGATTTCACTTGTACTCGTAAGGTACTGCGGCGACGCCACGATAACAGAGTCACATACTGCAATTGATTTACCAATCAAAGAAGGGTCCGGTACAGAGGCAATACGAATAGCAAGATCTATCTGACTCTCAGTGAGATCGGCCACAGAATCTTGCAAATCAATATCAATATTCACATCAGGATGTGCTGACATAAACTGTTGAATAGCAGGCATAAGTTGAGAAAAGCCAAAAGACATACTGGTTGCTAGTCGAACCATACCTGACAGTTTGCCGCTGGTATTCGCCAATCCGGTTATGGTGTCGGCTTGCCTCAGCCACTGTCTCACTTCTTCCAAGCAGGACTCCCCTGCTGTCGTTAAAGACACTCTTCTCGTGGTGCGATGTAATAAACGAATGTTTAGCCAGCTCTCCATTGCTTCAATGTACCGAGTTACCATGGGGCGAGACATATCTAGCCTGTCAGCCGTCGCGGTAAAGCTACCCGTGATTGCAACGTCGGCAAATACCTTAGCAGCGATGAGTCTATCCATTTATTTGCTCGATTTATGAAACAATGATATTTAGTTTGGCATGTTTTTCTGAGCCTATCAATTTCATATCATCTGCTCCGTACTAAACCTATTGAGGCAAAAGATATGAAACACCTAACATTGATAGCAGCATCGATTTTATTAGCAAGCAATGCGATGGCAGCAAACACCGCCCCACTTACACTGGATATTTATAACGCTGACAAAAATAGCTTCCACGTTAACTCAACACTGGTGATTGGTGAGAGTGAAGTGATGGTCGTAGATACGGGTTTTACCAAAGCCGATGCTCTACGCATAGCAGCCAAAGTACTCGACAGCGGTAAAACCTTAAAGACGATTTTTATCAGCCAAGCTGATCCGGATTATTATTTTGGCGCGGAAGTACTACATGCTTTGTTCCCAGAAGCTAAGATCCTAACCACAGCGGCCGTAAAAGCAGTGATTGAAGAAAAACTCGCGGGTAAATTATCATTCTGGACCCCAAAAATGGGGGAAAATGCACCTGTTAAGCCATACATCCCAACGGTTGTAGAGGGAAATACACTCTTTGTAGATGGGCACAAAATAGAGATCCACGGCACGCAATCTGAGCTGGCACACCGCCCCTACTTATGGATCCCGTCAAGTAAAGCGGTTCTGGGCAATGTTGCAGTCTACGGTAATGTGCACTTATGGATGGCCGATGCGCAATCTCAACACAGTCAACAAGCGTGGAGCCGCCAATTAAAAGAGTTAAAAGCACTGAAACCAGAGATTGTAATACCTGGCCACATGAAAGCAGGCACCAAACTTGATGCAAGTACCATAAGCTACTCGCAGCAGTATTTAAGCAACTTTAGTCAGGCTAAAGGCAGCAGCAAAAATAGCGCTGAACTGATTGATAGTATGTCTGCACGCTACCCTGATGCAGGATTACCTATGGCGTTGGGTATTGGTGCTAAGGTACATATGGGAGAGATGAAATGGTAAAAGTGCACTACTTCTTCGACCCCATGTGTGGCTGGTGTTACGGTGCGACTTCACTGTTGGATGCGATTGCAGCCAACAGTGACCTCAAGCTCGAACTGCATCCTGGAGGTATGATTGCCAATCAATCTATAGAGAAAGCGTTCCGCAACCACATTCTCACAAGCGATGCGCGTATAGCCAGCATAACAGGCACGCAGTTTGGCAAAGGTTACATCCAAAGGGTGAAAAGTAACGAGTCGATGATCCTTGACTCGTACATCACCGCTCGTGCCATCATAACCGCTGAGCAATTGGGCATAGCGCCACTTAACATGCTTAAAACTATTCAGCACGCACACTATGTAGAGGGCAAACAGGTTAACCGAGCTGAGGCTATAGAGGAGCTAGCCGTTGAGCTTGGGCTAGATAAAAACCACTGGCAACGAGCTATGCTGGCAAATCAAGGTGCTGAGCAAACAAAAATCGTGCAAAGCCGTCTATTAATGCAAAAGCTTCAAGTTACTGGTTACCCAACCCTTATCCTTGAAAAGCATGAGACCATGGTAAAACTTCCGCATACTGCCTATTACGGTAAGCCTGACGCGTGGCGCCAACTGATTGATGACTATATACAGTAGTTCTAAGACAAACTTTGGGGTTGAAATTGGAGCTACTGTTACGCTAATGTGAGCCCCAAAAGGAGCTGTCGGTATATCCGCCACTCAACTTTGGCGTTGTCACACTAGCTTGCATCGAGATTGCCACTAACCTTGCCTCCGGATTATCTAACTTTTTGAAATTGCCAACCCTTTAATTCGATAACGGACATGCTTTTATCAGCGGTTAGTTCGTAGAACTTACCCGGTCTAAGCTCTACTATAAATTCATTATCGGCTAGTCCACTGTAAACCTTGCTCCGTAAATCCCCCCAAGCAAGATATAAATCGCTGTCTCTCTGTTTAATAATCAACCGTCCAACATCCGTGTTTTCGTATACACCTTCAAGTAATGACTTAAGCGAAGGTGATATGCTCCGGCGTTTTGACAAGTCTTCTCTTTTAGCGGCAATTTCTGCCTTTGCTTTCTCGACATAAACAGCAAGATCAGTCATCTCCTCTTGATGGAATTCAATAAGCTTACTCACATCTTGATTAGTTAACATTTTATAAGCGATTTCAGTTATTCTGCCATTTAACTCATTTGCAATGAGTCCACTTTCGTTATGAACAACAACGACACCAAGGTTTTTTTCGGGAGCGTAAGATACTTGAACAGAAGCGCCATCAAACCCTCCAGTGTGCATTAACACACTTTCACCAGCCACTTTTGAGTGCATCCATCCCCATCCATAGCCGGAAAAATAGCTATCAATATCAGTAACCAGTAGTTGTTGAGACGCTCTTACAACCGACTTGGGAAACGCTGAGCGCTCTGCATTTATTGGTAACAAGTGGGTTATCAACTTACCCCAATCATTTGGTCTGGCAAAAATACCCACTGAATACAAAGTCGCATTGTTTTTATTCATATAAATCTCAGATTGACCACTTCGGAATTTATATGAATATGGGCTTGGAATAGGCCAATTTTGCAATCTTGCTTGGTCAACATCTGCTGTTGAATTTTTCATTCCTGCAGGTGAAAGCACTAGATCTTTAATCGCATTTGTCCATCCCCCTTCATAGTTCTCATCAAACCATATTGCTAAAAGATTGTACCCAAGGTTTGTGTAACCAAACTCACCTTTTTTAATTTTCGGGTGCTGTTTTAGCGAGGAAACAAAATGAAGTCGTTGCTTTTTATCATGGTTTCCAGTGTAAGAAAAAGTCCATGTCATCGCGTCATTGGTTAATCCAGAGCGATGAGACAATAAGTCTCTGACTGAGTAGTTGTCAGGATTGATATAAGAAAACTTAACGTTTGGAAATAGCTGCCTCAAAGTAGAGTCCATAGAAAGCAAACCTTCTTTTTCAGCCTGTAATGTCGCCAGCCCCATTATCGCTTTAGTTGTCGAAGCGAAGTAGTAAACCGAATTTGTATCGACAGGGATCTGCTTTTCAACATTCGCCATACCAACGTGAACTTCGTGAGTAATTTTACCATCCTTAATCAATACAACGGATGTGCCTGAAGCCGACTTGGTCACGGATTTGGCTTTAACGATAAAGTTGTCTAAAGGCGTATATTCTGACGCTACACTGACAGAGCTGATGAAACAAAGTAAATAAACGAAGCAAACAAAAGTTTTACTAGGCATGTAATTCCCTTCTGAATAGATAAGTGCTGCATTGTGCGTTATAGTGCACACAATATCACTGTACGCAATAACGCACAACATAATGAAAGTTAAATCGGAAATTTCCAAAAACCTAGGTGTTAGATTAAAAGACATCAGAAAAGAGAGAGGCCTAAGCCTAGATAAATTGGCCAACATGACCGGCATCTCCAAGGCGATGTTAGGACAAATTGAAAGGTTTGAGTCTAGTCCAACAGTTGAATTATTGTGGAAGTTGGCGCAGGGTATTGGCATAGAGTACACAATGTTACTTGATCCGAGCGACCCGCAGAATTCGAATAACTCTATCAACCAAGAAGGCTCTATATTTGCTCCTGTTTATTCATCTAACGGGAGCAAAAATACCGAGGTGTTTGTCATTTCTCTCATTCCAAATGATGAACACTTAAGAGAGCCGCATGATAATGTTGCAGAAGAGCTTGTTCATGTTCTAGAAGGTCAACTTGAAGTTTTTTATGACGGTGTTTGGCATCTCCTTAAAACTGATCAGAAAACCAAGTTTAGTGCTGCGCAAAAGCATGGTTATAGAGCTTTAGATTCTGCTACAAAGTTTATTAACGTCATAGTTTATAAGTGAATTTCATTTTAACGAATTTTTGCCGATTGGCTTTACACAAGCAGTCTCTGATATTTTAGACTCTGGAGTATTGTAGTTGCGCCCGTTCATCACTATCTTCAACTTTTGAGCGTCATACAAAATGTGAGACTTGCCCTAGCTATCGATACTCAATTACACATTTATGTTAATTCTAGGATATATTGCCTCGTTCATTTTCATTGCAAACAGCATTGGGTGGCTATTCACTTTGTCCTCAAGTGTATGATAATCCTGACCAAAGCCCGTATCATGGAATTGGTTTTCGAAGCTTTTACTTAACTCATTCAACCTAATATTGCCATAAAGGTCCTTTGCTTCGATGCCTTGCCGATCTGCACCAGAGAATCGAACAATTTGTGCAAGTCCTTCATGTACCTGTTCATAGGCATTTTTTAGCTTATTGTTTTCGTTAATTATAGACTCAAGATCATCACGCAATTTACCGCCTACACCTCCACCAACGAGTTTTAGTGTGCCATCTTCCTCTTGCGATAAATCTAAAGAACTCAAATCAATTCCTGGATTTAAGCTACTTTGTTCTTTTTTAAATTTTTCAAACTCGCTTAAGGTGGTTGCAAACGCCTCTTGCGTCTCTCCCATCACTTTATAATTTTGTTTGCTAATCTCAAAAGTTTCTTGTTTTAATTTTTGGATTTCTTCTTCAGTTAATACTGGCGTATTTTCGGCTGACAATGCCGTAGCGTTCATCTCCTTCTCTGGTGCTTGAGGTTCGATGTTATGCGCCTTAGCCTCCTTTTTAGCGGTTAAGTTACTGACTAAATTGACCTGCGAATTAACGAGTGGTGAATTAATCTTCACTGTTTCAGTCCTTGATAGTGGTAAATGTCTAATTTAGAAAACATTAACATTTGTGTTGATTTTCTCAAGGAGAAAAGAAAACAACATTTGTAACCGTTTTTAAAAGACTAAAATACTGTATAAGACATGCTGGCATAGAGAAAGTTAACTCTATGCCACTTTAATGAGGAAGTTAAGGTGTAGGTCAGGTATGATATTTTCACTACACAAACCAGATTTTAGTGCCAAAAAACTGCCTTACTCTTTTCAATATTAACGACTAGACAATTAAGAAATTAATTCTTCGTAATTCGTCATCATTGGGCGAACTTCTATATCCCATAGCTGACACATCTATTTCGCTTTGGTTAGTATTTACTGCGAGGCTCTTTACACCTTCTTGAGGGTCTTTAATACTCAAAATTTCCAAAGTACCGAGTACGTTACCGCTGTCTCCACCAATAAAATCAATATCTAACTCACCATGATGGCCCGTTTTAGCGATTACCTGAAAGACGCCATGTTCACCTCGAGGGATGACTTTACCATCAATTGAACTGCCATCACCCTCAACCCAAGAGTCTCGAGTTACTTTCGTAGTAATTGATTGATTTGTTCTATTCTTAATTGTGACATTCGCTGGACTGGACATAAACAAACTCCTTCTTTCGAACTTGTGCTTGAAGGCCTTCCCTCAAGCTGCGCACAAAGTATAGAAACGAAAAATGAGTAGGGACATTACAGCGCATTACAAAAAGTACTGATGGGATTTGCCATATTTTTACCCAACGATAAATGCATAACAAATTTGTGCAACAATGCCACAAAGCGAAATACATAAATAGGCTGACTGAAAATTGCCTGAAACAAAGCCCTGTTAGTCCCATTGAATGCTATATACTCTGGGCCATTGAGTTCTAAATTTACATTGGGTATTAGCTAAATGATCCACGACAATGCTTTACTTGTTACAATGAATTCATCATTGTTTCAAGATTACTCCATGTAATTGAACCACTTAGACTAATTTCTCCAACACCATTCAATGAATCTATATTCATTCTTACAATTTTAGATAATTTTTCTTTTCTATTATTAGAATCAACTAAATCACTAAATTTTAATATTCGTGCAGCTAGTGGTGGCAACTCAAAGCCATATGGGTTAACTGGGTTAGACTTAAATACGGACTTGGCACCAGGTTTCGATGAAAATATCACAGCATTGTTTTGTTGGCGGTACTCAAATCTGCTCCCAATTTGCCGCATGACCTTCCCAATATCTGACAGCTCATTTGTGATCAGCGCACTATCACCAATATAGTAAAGTTCAGTTCCTTCCTTATTCCCTAATAGCATGCTAACCCTAGTAAGGGCATCAGCCATCTCATCATTTGGGTAACATGCATCGATCATTAATGTGAAAGGTACGTTTGCCATTGACAGCGCATTGTATAGCTGCTCCACAAGAACAAGACCATCTCCCGACTCACTAAGTGAAGGGCTATAGCTCTGTGCAGCTCGTTCCGCGTAGTCTTTGTTTACATTACCTTGAAGTAGTGCAATTTCTCCATTAGGTAAAGAAAGGGCATGCCCTGTGTAATACACCACTAGGTGCTCTACAGGATTCTCAAGAAGCTCTAGTGCCAGATCCACCGTCCAATCCAACAGCTTATCATCACTGATCGGCATTTGTTTGGTGCTATTCAGTTGCTTTACAAAAACTGGGTCATAAGATTCAAAGAATTGCCCCATCAAAAGAGAAGCTTCTGTAGATTGCGGTATATCTAGCGAGCGAAAGTTAGCGTAATGTGCATTGCCAATTGTAACCACTCCAAATGACTTGTTCGTTTTTTGTTCTTGAACAGGGTTTTCATTACCGATCTCTGCCACTCTTCTAGAGCTTAATTCATTTAATACTAACGCACCTTTGTCAGATAAATCAGTAGCAACATAACTTGCTTCCATCACTTCATAGGCAAATACGATAGGCGAATTAATAGAAAAGGATATTTCTTTTCTACCTTCAATATTATCTGAAAAGTTAAATGAGCCAAGTCTTGCTTTCTCAACTTTATATCCAGTTTTAGACATATCAACTAGCGTTTTGACACCAGACTCATTGAGCGCGCGAACCACGTACTCAACTACACCAACATACGCGCGACTTACAATAATTGGCTCTATATTATTTTCCATAGCAGCCTGCACTAAAACATTTTTTGCAATTTTCTCCTTTAATACACCAACTGGTAATTCTGCAATAAATGCATCTTTAATATTAAGAGTTACTTCCAACTGCCCATCATTAGAAAACGCACTGTTAAACAAGCTGCTTTTTCCACCAGCATGAATATTGGACATATCGTTAACAACTGCTTCTATAGTAAATTGTTCACTTCTCAAAATAGATTCATCGTCAGCATCACCCGAGCTGTAAACCATAAATGATGAATTGCTTGGTGATAGTATTGAGCCCGGAAAACGAGCATGTTTTGGAGGGAGATTTAGCAATAACTTGCTTGGTTCGACATTTACAGCTGAGGCAATTGCTTCCTTTAATGTTTTCTTTTGTATATCTCCAATAACGAAAACAGCAATGCCAACTACTGCGGTTATAAAAACAACAATTGCGAGTGATTTTTTCATGACGGTCCCATAAATTCCTATTCACCTGTTGTAGCTCCAAAGCTACTATTGAGAAGTGTTTTTGATTGCATAACAACCGTAATCAACGAGCTATTGGGCTTTTATCTATCTTTAAATCGTCTTGTTTCCATCCATCTTATACCTCTACCATTTGCTCTAAATTCAGGATTTGATATTTTACTAAAGGGTTTAACTTCAATAAGTTTTTGCGGCTTTTTATGGTGCGTTACCAAAAAATCAGGCGTGTACCCGCAAACCTTGCCATTGAATTCATATCCAAATACTAACGGTTGAGCCTCAAAGGCTTTTATTTCACGAGAGTATTCAAAGTGAAAGCACGCATCGAACTCTAAGGATGATTCACCTAAGCAAGTGGCTTTGTTCTTTTGACTTGCAAACTTGTAGAGGTTTTTGACTCTGGAGTGCTTTAGTTTACGCCAGATCATAACCATCACCGAATATGTGAGACGATTTAAAAGTAGGCTATGCAGGGTTATATTTCAATTTTTATGCGGGGTTTTACTACAAATTTGCAGACTTACAAATTTATAGTGAAAATCATACTAAACATACAAATAATAATTAAAACAATAATATACGGTAGTGAAAAATTAGTAACCTAAAAACAGAAGCCAAACAGCAGAGCCATGCTACAATCAGACTAGTTATTCAAATCGCTGTTCTCGCTGATTGTATTCATCGGACTCGTGGTTTCTATTCTCTCTTATTGACCTATCTAAAAGAGAAAGCTTAACCTTGGCAATTTTTTGCACCCCAGGAGAGTCATGATTTAAAAGCTCTGCGAACGCCTTTTTTCTAACTTCAAGAATGTCGGCAAGCGATCCAGAATAACTAGAAGGGCGAGACCTAGAGAAAATAGTTTCAACTAAAGCTACTTTGTCCTCTGCGGCATCTAAAAGTGAAGTGATATGTTTACTAAGGGCTACTTTCTTTGGATTGTCTAGAGTCTGTGATTCCTTGTCTAAGGACGTATATGCTGAAACAGCACCAGCTACTTTCTGGATCTTATCTTGATTGCCATTACACCAACCTAACACTCGCTCAATCGGAGCTAAATTTAAAGGAGAGCTACTACGATTGCCCCTGTCTTCGAAAAGCAAATGCATAAGTAGTACGCTGTTCTCGCTGTCGATGTATACTCTATCCAATACAAATTCAGGATAGGTTTTTACCAGATGGGCTATGATATTTTCTAATTCGAAGCCATATAGCCGATATGTTTCTAGGCCGTCGCAAAGCAAGTTAACAATATCGCGAATTTCTTTCTCCGTTGCAGGTTCCGAGAAACACTCTTCCATTACTCTGTCCATTCCATGAGACTGTTGCCTGTTTATTTCATCCCTGTGCATTGAAATAAGCTTCGAGATGGCTAGCCGACCAACTGATTTTAGGCCATTGCTAGGACTATAGTTGCTATTCTTTTCAGTAAAGAATCGCATACTCAGTATTGCAATGGTTACAAATATTCCACCATCTAAATCATTAATTGCACCAAGAAGTTTTGATAAATCATCATCACATATAGGTTCATGAATCCGACCAGACCTTATATGCTGGAAGCGCCAAGCTTCCAATTCTGCATTCTTCGCTAAACCTATGAGTCTTTTTGTACCCCAAGGCGCTATTGGCGTTGCAGACAGAAGATCAACAAAATAAGGTTTTAACTCAGGTACAACCAAGACTGACTCTTGGAGTATCCGTGACAAACTCGGATTATCTGCATGAACGCCAGCAATAAATCCGCGAAAGAGGATAGTTTGAACTAATTGCAATTCTTGCCTTTGCATCAATCGAACCAGAGTATCAAAGGTTGCTCTTTGATCGGATGAACCTTTAGCCAACCCCTTGCCGAACGGCCAAAGCGCATCGATATGTTGCTTCCAAAGCCTTGGTGCCAATTTTTCAAGATACTCAGGTTCGGATACCGCTAACTCCCCTAACTTTTCTATTTTACGGTTAATTTCTTCTGAATTTTTTGTGAAATCCCCATTTATCACCTCTATGTGATCCCATGTGTTAGTCAATGCATAAGCTTCGATTTCAGAATAGGGATCACTCGGTGCAGCTAAACTTTCTAGCTCCTCAATTTTTTTCAATAATTCGGGGGTGTGCTTCTTCCCGTTGTAATGAATTGTTTTTTTAATAGATAGCCACATATCTGGCCACTGACCACCAACAGCATATTTGCGTACAATACCTTCAAGAAAGTCAAAACAACCTGCGTATGTCCATAAACCATTAAAATAGTTTGCCAGTAGTTCCTTTGCCCAGTTAACTCTGGACTCTTTTTTCGAATCTAATAGGGGTACTAATAATTCAGCAAAACCTACGTACCAATCCAATTTTTCTTTATTTGTTTTCGGCTCCCATCCATAGTCCCTGCTTCGGGCACCAAAATCAAACCCTCCAAATGAGGTCCAGTGAGAAGCCTCAAAAGCAGATCGAAGAATATTCTGTGCAATCTCTAGTTGTTTCGTATCACCGGAATCCAACATTCTTTTGACAAAAGAATGTCTTCGTGTAGGCGTAGCCTGTGTACCTGAGAGATACAATGAAAAAAGGCTCGACAATTGGCTGACGATACTATTGTTATTCTCTCCAGCTTTTTCTGTTTCAGCAAAGCGAAGGATTAGCTCAGCTGCGCGATCAAAGTGCTGATCATCATATGCAATCTTTCTAAGTAGTCGAACAATAACGGAGAAATTTTGATTGTTTCGCGAGCAAAATTCTTGAATTTCCGATGCATTGTCGATAGCTTCTAAAATTGTATCTGGAAAAACAGGCGCGATGTGGCTTAGAGCCGTAAGTAACTCAGCATCACACACTGCAATGTTGTGAAATGGCCCATCAACCTTCGTCCACGTGTAAGCGAGTTTTCGAGCTGGTTCAAAATCATGTAGATACCCTAATCGGTGAGCGCATGATTTGAATAGACGTAAATTATCACCCTTTAACAACTCGGCATTAATTTGGTCAGGATCTATGTTTTGCAGTGCTCTTCTTGCAAGACGATTAGCTAACGCATGCGGTAAAACTGCTCTCCAATTTCCTCGCTGCTGTGAAAGCTGTCTCCGCAGTAACTCTGCATGGTCACGATTTAACTTGTTGCGTTCTAACCCTCCAATTTTAGAAAGAGTGCATAATTCATTATTGAACTCTTTCATGCTTACGTTAAAGGAATAAACTAGCGATAATACCTCTGCACTTTCAAGTAAATTATCGGCAGCGCCTTTTCTTTGATTAAATAGCCTTTGAAACAACTCTTCATCAGAAAACTTTGCTAACGTCTCATCTGAATCAACTCGACTTGCCAATGCAATAGCAACACGTGCATTCCCCCAGAAAACTCTGCAATTTTATCAGCATTCACACGCCCTAGAGACGAAAACCTTTTTTGAATAAGTTTGGAAACAGTCCGCTCACTTGAGGGCTCAATATGTATTACTTCCGTTTCTTCTGGGCGATCATCCGAAATGTCATATTCAATAGTAAGAAGGCTTAATTTCGCTTGATTTGACGATACTTGTTTTTGCAGTCTCCTATGAACATCTGGTGGGCAATTATCAAGAACTACATAGCATGAAAAATCATTAGCTATTAAATATGAAACAAGCTCAGATGCAGTTGGGGATAAATCATCACCAAGATCTGCATAAATTACATTTGCTTCCGGCAAAGGTTTTTCGCATACACCATCTTCAAAAAGTGCTTGAGCAAAGCGTGTTTTTCCAACTCCAGAAAGACCGGTTATTCGAACTACTGAACCTGCTTTCAGTAATCTTTCACGTACAAGCCTGATTCCATCAGAAATAGCTACAGGTGTCTTTTGGGGAGTATTTACATCGATAATGCAAGGATGCTCGTCCAACAAAAATTCATCATCTTGATTTGGCGGGGTAGCGGTCCACGTCCCAAAAGGAAGCCATCCTGCTAGAGGCTTCCCTAGTCTAGAGCGCACCCATAAGGCTACGCCAGGAAACTGTCTCAGCCATGCGCATAGTCGATCTCTTCCATAAAAATCGAGAAGAAGCGCATCACTATTTGCTAAATCTTCAAGTGCTGACTTCATACCAAGAATGCGTTCAGACAGCATTTTATCCGAGCAATCGTCCCTTCCACTAACAATTATATAAGCGCCTTTTTTAGCTAACAAATCACCTATAACAGCTTTTACTTTCCCTTTATCAAGCATTTCCTTTTTACAGGCAGCTTTACTCATACTGTTTTTCTTTACTTGATAACCAGTATTATCACGGCTTACAAAGCCTGAATTTGATAACGGGATTGCATCAACAACCCGAACATCAAGACCACCATCGGCCGCTTCTTGCGCCCCCCCCACAAAACACAAGAAGGCTGGAGCTCCTGGCTAATTAATTCCGCTTCACACAATCTAGCAACCATTTCTCTTAGATCCGCATCACTAAGATTAGAAATATCAGATGGTTCAAGCTCAAAAAATATCAATTTTACAATTCCTTATACTGTTTAACGCACTGGAGAAACAACTATGCAAAAACATCTACTTTTCGCTTCCACGTTATATTTATCCATTTTGAAGCCTATTCACTATCCACCTATAACTGCACGGTCTTAGCTCAACTAAATCAGCCTTACGCCTTTCAGCATTCAGCGTATCAAGCTGCTCAAGAAGCAGGTCATAAACCTTTTGATACCTCACCACCGTATGTGTACGAAGGTATTCGTTGATCACTTCATCGATTAGGTCATGCACTTCTTGAGGCAGTTGCTTGGTGCGATTACCTTTGGCTTTATGCCTTGGCGTCAGTGCGTGTTTATCCCAGCCGCTTTCCACAAAGGCTTTGTTCCAATGGGCTAGCGTGCGCCATGACGGTGGACTGCTGTCGTTTATCTCCACCGCCTTTTGGGCAATAAATGGTGCTAGCCATTTCTCTGTATAGGCAGGTACGCTCTGCTCAATTGCGCCTTGCACATACTTGTAACGTCGCTCCATTTCTTTTTTGGATGTAACATCTTCCGCAGTTTCAGCTTTAGGCTTTTTAACGTTACTGAGTGGTTTAAAGGTTAACTTGGTTGGTAGCTCACGCCGCGCAATGGTTCTGAGCTGGCCGTTTGAAACAAGTTGCTCAAGCCTTGGCTTTTCAAAGTTAAACCGCCCACCGCTTTCAATATCCGTCAACACCACATCAGTACCCGCAATGCTTTCAACCACGAAGTAAGAGCATGAGTGTTCTGATAGGCGTTTTACTAAAATCAGGTCGGGGTTTTGCAAGTCCATTGTGATGGCGTTTCCTAAAACTGCGGCAAATCATAGTTCAAATAGCGTATACCCTAGTTGAACATCACCAATACCAATTAAAAGTGTTCATTTAGGGTGGTTTAAGGCGTTAGTACGCACTATGTTTATTTAGTCTAGATGCTAAATGAACAATTGCCATGAGTAAGATTGGATATGCGCGAGTTTCGACCACAGATCAGTCTTTAGGTTTGCAAGTAGCTAAACTTGAGGAAACTGGTTGTGACAAGGTGTTTACCGACATGGCTTCAGCGTCGAATACCAAACGCGATGGGTTTCAAGCCCTACTTAGCTACCTTCGTGCTGGTGACACGTTAATCGTGACACGAGTCGACCGCATCGCTCGTTCCGTACTCGACTTACAAACCTTAGTGAACCACCTAAAATCCAACGATGTTCAGCTACAAGCGCTGGAGCAGCCCATCTCAACCAACTCAGCCTCGGGCAAAGCCTTTTTAGATATGCTCGCCGTGTTCGCCGAGTTTGAACTCAATATCAGAAAAGAGCGCCAACTCGAAGGCATTGCAGCGGCTAAAAAAGCGGGTAAATACAAAGGCCGCAAGCCAATATCCGACAACACCAAACAAAGCATTTTATCGCTACGCGCAAAAGCTACACCAGTCAGCCAAATAGCAAGCACGGTGCACGTTTCAAGAAACACGGTTTATAAAGTTATCAATCAAGATATTAACAAATGAATTAACTAGGTATAACATATTGAGCTTTGCTATCTGCTTGTGAAAAGGAATAATAGTGGAAGTATTGATACCATTTGCTAAAGATAAAAATGGCTCTCTCGCATTTGTCGATGAAGTAGAAAGCGGTTTAGAGTGCAATTGTTTTTGCATCAGCTGCGATATGCCTCTTTCCGCGCACAAGTATAAAACGAACATAAGACGCGATCACTTCAAACATGCACCGAAGGTAAACTCCAAAGATAAGCCATGTGAGATAAGTTATAAACGCGCTATTTTTTGGTTGTGCCGTAATATACTTGCTACCAATTCTAGCATTCATCTTCCTCGATATGTCGGTTATCCAAACAGTGATAAATCCGATGAGGGCGTGTTGATCACTGAAGAAAAGGTATACGAATATCAATCTAAAGTAACATTGAATCCAGCCATTGAAAGCGCGCAAAACGAAATTGCTATCCTACACACCAACGACTTCGACATCACCCTTGTTTTAACGTTAGAGAGTAGTACTTACCAATTTAGCTCTACATACAACCAAAAGTCCGCCATTGTAGTTGTCGACGTAGAGGATTTTAGAAAGTATGTTGAAGGCAAAGTAAATAGCTACAGAGAGCAAGTTGAATCTGAATTACTTGAGAAGCTAAGCATCAAGCATTGGCATTACCACCCACAGCAAACACAAAGGTTTACAGAGTTTTACCGTAGTAAAAATCAAAAAATACAACTCGCTAAAAAGGAACAAGCACAACGTAAGTGGGAGGAACAACAGCAACTGGCAGAAGAGATCGAGCCGTTATATGACCCAGTTTATGGATTTCAGCAAAACCCCCGCTATAAAAGAAAACTGACACGTGCTTTTAGGGAAATTATTGATCTAAACCCCGCACCAAAACAATACGAAACAAGATGGTTTAGGTGCCCATCTTGTTTTCATGTTTGGAGCCGTTCAAGTGAAGATGTGCCATACTCCAAAAAACTAACTGAATGCTCTCATTGCACTTCACCTGTCAAAATAGATTAACTTCTGGCAGTCTTAATTGCCATACAAACTCAAGGCTTTATACCAAATGAACAAACAGATACCAGCTCCACTTATCGCTGTGTCAGCGGATGCTCTGTCAAACTTAGAAACTCACGCATCTATGGACTCTCTGTTCATGTACTCCAACGCTCCTGGGGAGCCACCTGAAGGTAGTAAGTCGGTCAAAGCCCTTGAATGGTTAAGAAGAGTCAATAGCCAATCCAATGAACCTTTAGATATCTTGGGTAAGCTTATAGAAAATTATATGGAAAACCCTGATTATCAGTCAGAATACACCGAAGTAATGTTTCAAAAAGTTGAAAACGAAGCTTACCAGTATGTTCAAAATATTAGGAAATGTTTGTCTAGATATGGACTTGAATATCATCAAGGTGGTCTTATATTAGATGGGGCTAGCGCTCCGATAAAGTCTTTATCTACCATCATCAAAAACCGAGACTTACCAGCTATAAATGCAGAATTCGACAGGGCTCTAGAAAATTTAGTTCGTGACCCAAGAGAAGCAATATTGGCAGCTTGCAACATACTTGAAGCAGTCTGTAAGACTTTTATCGAAGATGCAGGCTTAGCTATGCCTGCTAAAAAAGACCTACAGGGAGTTTGGAAAGTCATAAAAGACGAGCTCGGCTTTGATATTAGGCAGATTCAAGACGAGGACCTAATTCGAATCCTGAGTGGGTTATTTTCAACAGTTAGTGGTATTGGAGCCTTGCGCACTCATGCAAGTGCCGCACACGCTGAGGGAAGAACTCGCTATAATATAAAACCCCGTCACGCTCGACTAGCAGTACATGCAGCACATACCGCAGCCGTGTTTATTATAGAAAGCTGGGACGAGAAAAAGGTAAACTCTTGACGATATTGCCAATGCTGGGGCTAGCTATGCAATCTTACTTGTTTCATTTTTATAAGTGTTAACTATCGTTGCAGCATTAAGGGAGCATCTTCCTCAGCCCATTCACATATCCACGCTTATAAATTTCATTCCCCTCAGCATCTTTGACTTGTCCAGTTGGCATAACCTCCCAGCCTTGTTTATTGAAAAACGCATCAGAAATTGCGGCTTTTAATGTGTTGAGCTGGTCACGGTATTTGTTACGTTCGGCAATCAGTGAGCCTACAACGGCTCTAATCACAGGGTCGTCGATGGCATCCAGAATATGTTGGTCATTGCTGTTCAATAACTGTTTTTGGCGCACTGAGAGCGGCTTTTTACACGATGTGCCTGCATAGGCTGCCCAAGCCTCAATTAATTGCTGAAAATGCTTACCTGTGCGATTACGGATGGTTTGTGTTGATGGGCCGCCTTGCTCTTTAGACAGCCGCCCGATCGTTGCCATAGAAAAGTCAAGAGGCGTTATTCTACTTTGTTGCTCAAGCACAGCATTCAATACCGTTAAAGCATTGGTGGTTCTTGTGGTGGCGCTTGTGCATAGCTCTTGCAGCACTAGGGTTTGGTCAACTGGATTTAAGCTAGTTGTATTTCTGTTATTGGTGAGCCAATCCGTTAAGCCATTTAGCGCAGATAAAAGTTGATTTACGTTTGCTGTAGAGCGAGGTAACCAATATAAACCCGATGGATCATTCCCCTCAGGACTAATGGTACCCAACGATAAACGCATTACAAATGATTGAAATAACTTACTGGCGTCTGAAAATAACCCTGTGTTGGCTTCCATGTACTCGAGAAAAAGCTGGCAAGCAAACGTAATGCGATTCATCCATGGCAA
Source organism: Pseudoalteromonas piscicida (assembly GCF_002208135.1). Classification (NCBI taxonomy): domain Bacteria; kingdom Pseudomonadati; phylum Pseudomonadota; class Gammaproteobacteria; order Alteromonadales; family Pseudoalteromonadaceae; genus Pseudoalteromonas; species Pseudoalteromonas piscicida. The sequence goes on along the minus strand of NZ_CP021646.1, from coordinate 1,177,955 downwards.
ACTTTTAATGTGCGACTGACTTATAACGTAATCAAGTAAGGGATCAAATACACCATATTCGCTAAGCAACACAGGTACTTCAATCAATAAACCTGAATTATCTGTTTTAACCTGTGCAAGAACTTTGACTAACACGGTAACTAAACCAATTAGTACGAATGAGTTTTAGTAGATTAGTATATGAAGTGCTATTGATCTAATGAACTGAGATCTAGTTTTTTACTTTAGAAAGATAGGAATTAGTATGTTTTAGTATAGCTTTAAGTACTATTAATAAGACTTACACTTCAAACAACAAATATGTAGGTTTGGGTGGCAGTCTTACCAGCCACATCCCGGCACACAAGTCATACGCTGTGGCTGCTTCGTTCCCGACCTGACCAGATTCACGTACTATTGTTGCGAGAGGACCAATAAGACTACCATTGAGGGCCTTGTTTGGCGCGGGATGAATTATCTCGAAGATTTCAGGGGGATGCAAGGGAAAAGTCAAAAAGCTTGGCTAACTGGGTGATGTTTAAACAGTTTGCCAAGCTTTTGTGGGTTTTATGAGGCTGTACGCTTATTTGTTCAACGCAATTTTGATTTCTTCTAGACGCTTTTTCACTTTCTTCATGTTTTCAGGACCCATTCTCAAAAACTGTTTTTGCGCCGGAGAAAGTTGCTCCCATTCTGCATAAGCATATTTATAGGTAACTGAGTCTTTTACCAAAGGCAATGCGGTGTCTGGAATGGGTGTTGCCAACAACTCGTCGATTGCATCAGTTAACGTGCCGTTGAATGCATCTCCTTCGTAGCCTATTTCTTCGTATGCTTCTTCAAATAATGGTTTGTATTGGTCATATAGTCTAACCACTTGCGCGGTACTCATGGTGTCGAACATCGCCACATAAGGTGTGTAACGCTCGTAGCTGTTAGGGTCGGTAATAATAATGTCGTCATCAATGACGCTAAAGCCATCTTGCGGCTTCACCACTGGTGCGTGGTTTTCTGCCACTTTACCCTTTGCTAGGTTATCAACATAAACTACCGTGCGGCGGATCACATCATCGTCTGCCAGCAATTTTACCGCTTGATTAGAGAGATAATTCGATACCGCTTCTTTAATTTCTACGTCACTTTGCGAAAGCGGCGGTAGCGTTACTTCAGGTTCAACCGGTTCCACTTGCTCTGGCTCGATTTGCTCTCGTTGCGGTGGCAAGGTTACTTCAGATTCAACCACTTGTTCTGGTTGTGTTTCTCTTGCGGTATTGACCAGTGGCGTTTCTGTTTGTTCAGGCACAACAATATCTTGCTTTACCTTTTGGTTTTCCGTCGATGGAGTGTCTTTTTGTGCTAGCACAAACACAGCCACAATAATCAACGCTAGTACAACTACTGCGGCAAATAACAACTGGCTGTTAGAAGGTCTTTTATTACCTTCTTGATGATTCTCTGACATGGGGACTCCCTCTTCGTCATTGTTGATACGCGTTAATGTAAAACTATCATCAAATACTTGACTAATAACTTAATGCGCGCTGAAACCCTAAAAAAATGCGTTGTGGTGCAAACTCGCATACACCTTGTTCAAACATTTGATCTTAATAAAAATACTTGAGCACCGAACTTAAGTTCAGTACATTGCAGTTAAGCTAAATCGCCACTTCATTAAATACAAAATCGCGCCAATTAGCGACTAAATTAAACCGCTAGTTTGTTAAAATTTGTTTGTGCCACCATAACGCTTTAGTGCTTAAATTTCAAAATAATAGCTCAATTTGTTGAGCAGACATGAGCACTCAGACAACTTGGGTTTTAGCTAGGTTCAACTAGAATAAATAATACAACTTAAAAACGGCTTAAGTTACTACTAAAAATAACGCATTTACTGGAGTTATCAACTCTTTGCACCTAAAGCATTGCGAAATCAATAAAGATAAATAACGCATAAAAAGACCAAATTTAAATTAAGCAAATTTAACAGCAGGATGGCCTCTTTTGAGAAAGCATAGAACAAGTGATAAAAAAATTGCCTTACTACTGACTGGAGGTGGCGCAAGAGCTGCTTACCAAGTCGGCGTGTTAAAGGCTCTAGCGCAATGCATGCCTCGTACCTCCCCCCTTCCATTTGATATTATTGCAGGTACCTCTGCTGGTGCGATTAATTCGGCGGGGATTGCCTGTTACGCATCTTGCTTTCACCTCGCGGTGAAAAAAGTAGAATATATTTGGAAGAACTTTAGCACGGACATGGTGTACAAAAGCTCGTTTACCGGAGCATACGGCCACTTATTTGCCAATATGATGCGCAGTTTTCAAGCGCAATATCTTAATCAACCACCAGCCAGTTTGTTAAATAACTCGCCTCTTCGAAAGCTGCTGGCAAATGTACTTGATTTAAATCGCATTGATCACAATCTTCACCGCAATTATCTTGATGCCGTAGCAATCACGGTTTCAAGCTATTCTACGGGTAAGTCTGTAGCATTTTACCAAGCGAACGATGCGAAGCCTTGGCAGCGCTCAAAACGCGAAGGCATTCCAGGCACGATTTCGCTCGACTTACTGATGGCAAGTTCAGCTATTCCTATGGTATTTCCGAGCGTTCGCGTTAAGCATCATTACTATGGTGATGGCTCTATTCACCAGCTTTCCCCGCTTAGCCCTGCCATTCATTTAGGTGCGGATAAAATCTTTGTGATTGGTGTTGAGCAGCCTAAACTACCACAGCCGCTCGGTTATGAACCGCATTTTCCGGGCATGTCGGTGGTTGCGGGTCATCTACTAGATAGTGTATTTAGCGATACCTTAAATTCAGACATCGAAAGACTCGATCGCGTCAACCGTACGGTAAGTTTGCTACCGGCCAGAGAAAAGCACAAAGAACTCAGACGAGTAGACCATATGCTCATCAACCCCACAGTTAACTTTAATGAAGTCGCAGATCATTATTACGAAGATATGCCGTTGGCAATAAAGCTATTGCTCAGAACCATGGGGGTTAAAAAGCATTCGCCGTCGAGTTTAACGAGTTACCTGCTGTTTGAGCGTACTTATACACAAAAACTCATTGAGCTTGGATTTGAAGACGGCATGAACCGCTTAGACGAAATGAGAGCGTTTTTGGAACTCAAGTAAGATTTACTAGGTAGTAAAGATGTATAAACCTACTATAAGCGCACTTATGCTTATCGCACTTGGGTCAATTTCATTTAGCACACAAAGCCAAACGTTCGACGTTGTTCAAACCATCCAAAATAACACCGCTGGGTTTAGCGGCTTAGATAATCCAAGGCAGCTGCGTTTTAATCACCAAGGTACGCAGGCCGTTGCAGTAAGTGGCGACGATAACGCAGTGGTTATATTTACGCTTAATGCAAATAAGCAGCTAGTCCAAGATCAACTCTTTCAATCGAGCGATGCGCATCCACTTTTACTTACTGGCGCATCCGATGCTGTATTCGTTAACAACAACCTCATTCTTAACACGAGCTTTTACGATGGTGCATTAAATGTGTTTGCGAAAGATAAAGCGGGTAAGTTTAACCTTGTGCAAACCTTTTCTGACGAAGTGTCTTACAAAGTGGTGTTTGATCCAACCAAAAATGCCTCAGCTCATGATAACCTTAGCTTGTTTGCACCTTGGAAAATTAGGTTAAGTGACGACAAGCGCTATGCATTTATCCCAAGTTATAAAAGCAATACGGTCACTGCTTTTAGGATCACACCTGCAAACAGCGTGACGTGGCTAGGCCCTATTGATAGCGTCAAGCAAACTGATATGGCTGGACCTGTGGATGTGCTAGTAAGTAAAGAGGCTAACGCGCTTATCGTCGCAGGTTATGAAGGCGATGTCATTACGCTGTGGCAACAGACAAAAGGTACTTATGCTGTTAAGCAGCGTATCGTTAAAGACGACACCAACCTGCTCGCACTCAGTAAACCACAAGCCTTGGTTGCAAGCTCAGATTTCACTGTTTTTTATGTCGCAGCGGCAGGCAGTAACAGCATTTTAGCCTTTGAGCGTCAACAAAACGGCCAATATCATTTGCTCCAGATCATTGATGCAGACCAAGTTGGTAAGCCACTTGACGGTGTCTCCTCCTTGTTACTTACTCCTGATGGCAAAAGATTGTACGCGGCCTCAGAGAGTAGCTCTGGTATTGCAGAATTTAGCGTTAACGCAACAGGCAAACTCACACATACCGTAACTATTGATGATTTGACCAATCCCCTAGCCAATATATCGGCCTTGGCTTTTGTGACTGACCCAAATCATTTAGCTGTATCTCTTGCAAAACAAGATACCATCAAAATACTCAAAATGAGGAAGCAGTAACGCATGTGGCCAACTGATAAACCACTGATAGGACACCATGTCACCCTTGAACCATTATCAACAACACATATTAATGCGCTGCAACAGGCAGTAAAAGATGGTGAAGCGTGGAAGCTTTGGTATGCCAATGTACCCAATCCAGACGATATGGAACGCTATGTTAACACTGCGATAAGTCAAGCATCTGAAGGCAACCTTGCCTATGCGGTAAGGCTAAATAGCAGCAACGAAATCGTGGGAACCACCCGCTATTACAATGCAGATATAACCAATCGCCGTGCCATGCTAGGCTATACTTGGTACAGCGATAAAGTGTGTCGAACAGCGGTTAACACGGAGTGTAAGTTTTTGCTGTTACGGCAACTTTTTGAAGATTTTTACGCCATTGCCGTTGAGTTTAGAACTCACTTTTTTAATCATGCCTCTCGCAATGCCATTGAGCGACTTGGTGCCAAGCTCGATGGTGTCTTGCGCAGCCACCAGATCGGGAGAAACGGCGAGCTAAGAGACACCGTTGTGTATTCGATTATCGCCTCAGAATGGCCCGCCGTTAAGCAGCACTTATCGAGCAAGCTCGACAGGTAGGTAGTAAAAGCATAAAAGATCGCAGGGTGAACCTGCTCCTACTTCATATTGTAGGAGACGCTTTACGCGGCGATCTGTGACAACAAAAACCACATACAAGATCGCAGGGTGAACCTGCTCCTACTCCGTGTTGTAGGAGACGCTTTACGCGGCGAGCTGTGACAACAAAAACCACACACAAAGCCGCAGAATGAACCTGCTCCTACTTCATATTGTAGGAGACGCTTTACGCGGCGATCTGTATAGCTTACTGCACGATTTTACTTTTTGCTTGAGCTATCATGCTTTCGAAATAATCATATACTGACGGATCGTCGACTTGCTGTGCTTTCGCAAGTTGCAAGGCGTGATTAAAGCTTTTAAGCGCCTTGTTATACGCTTTGTTCTCTAAATATCCATGGCCTAGGCTTGCATGTGCATAAGACGAATCGGGATAACGCGTGACAAATGCATTTAAAGTCACAAGTGCAGCGTCTAGACGTTTATGGCTGGTTTGCACGTCAGCAAGTGCTCTGTATATAGACTCAGGCATTAACACATCAAACTCATAGCGCTTAGAGAGCTTTAGATAATAATCTTCAATATCAGAGATATGCGCATATTTTCCTGCTTCTTCATTAAGCTCAAAGTAAAAATCGTCAAAAAGTTTCGTTAATCCTTCATAGAGACTTGGGTAAAACGTAGTTTGGTGCGTTTCCAATTCTTTGAGGCTAAATTGCCAATTTACTTCTTTTGATCGGAGTGCTTTCAGGTTTGACGCAACTCGCATACCGTTGGTGTAAAAGTCGCCACCTTCCCCAGCGATACTAAGATACAGATTGCGACGTAAATCATGAGTTGAGTTGCTAAGCGCTTTAAACTGCTGATCGAGCTCTTCCGCCCCCCACCAACCTGGTGGACTAACAAGCAGATAATTGGTAAATATCTCTGGTTTGCTTAAAAAGGTGTGTAGTCCGAAGATCCCGCCATTGGAATACCCTACTAACGTACGATTAGGTTTGAGTGAATATTGCGACTCAATGAAAGGAAATAACTCTTGAGTTAAGAAGGCTGTAAATTCGGCTGTCTTGCCAAATTGAGGAAACTTCTCTTTAATCCAGCGCTGTCTATCGCTTTGAGCCTCACCGCTAATTGGCGGTAAGTAGTCTCTTGTTCTCACTGTGGTTTTCAACCCAACAACGATGGTAGCAGGTACTTTTCCAGTGCTAACCAAAGACTCCACAATGCCCACGGTTTGAGTAAAAAAGAATTCAGCGTCGAGTAAATACAACACTTGATATTGTTTCTTAGGGTCATAGTCATTTGGCGTATAAATCATGACCTCCCTATTCTCATTTAATATCTTAGATGCAAAAGTTATTTTAGTTCCAATCGTGATGGCTTGTTGTTCTAATGTTTGCCCATACACCTTGCCCCATGTTGCAAGTAGCATTAACACTAGCAAAATTATAAAACGCATGACTTTCCTTTTTAGTTTATTTTTATCAGTGTGTTACATTAGAAAAAAACAGGGCGATAAAACAGCAAAGTTTGCTGATTTTTCGCTGATAATTCGCTGAAAAAAGAATTTTAAAATGGAATTAAAGCAGTTTTTGATTGCAGAGCACCTTGTGGATGTAAACCGCAATCATATTGTTATCGACCAACAGACATTTGCGCTCCCCCCTAAAGCAATTGCGGTACTTTGTGAGTTGGCAAAACAACCAGGAGAAGTGGTGAGCTTTGAGCAACTACTTAACACCGTTTGGCACGACAGAGTTGTTTCTCCAAATACATTGCAGCGCTGCATTTTCCAAATCCGCCAAGTATTCAAATATGCTGATAGTGAGTTAGAGTTTATAAAAACGCACAGTAAAAAAGGCTATAGTTTAGAGGCACCCGTTACGTCGACAAGCGATAAGCCGATCGCGCATAAAGCGACCCAAAAATCTCGCCCACGCGCTGCAAAACTTGGTGTAGCGGCCCTAGCCATAGTTATCACGGCTTATCTCTTTACGGTTATAATTCAACCAGAGACCAACCCCAGAGTACCTATTCAACCTACTTTTACTCCAATGACCACAAGTGACGCATGGGATGCAAATGCCAGCTACTCACCTGATGGCCAATGGATTGTTTTTCAGCGCTTTAGCGATAATTGCCATAGTCAGCTTTGGGTAAAAAATCTAGCCTCGCACAACACCTCTCGCTTAACCGCTCGCCAAGGCGTGTACGGAAAACCAAGTTGGTCACACGACGCAAAGCAACTAACTTTTACCGAACGGAGTCATTGCAAGGCTCAAGAGACATCTTCCTTTTGCTGGTCTTTAAACACACTAGATGTCGATACCGCAATCAACTCACCACAAAATCCACATGCCGTTATCGCTTGCCAAGAAAAGCCCATGTGGCGTGCAAATTGGATGAAAAACGGCGAGATAAGTTACTTATCTCATTTGCGTCCTAAACAAGCAGTGCCCTACCTTTTTGATTTAAAAACAAGAAAAAGCCGCACTACCGAGTATTTGCCAAACTTTGAAAACTACACTCTTGACTACCTTGCAAATCAAAATGTTTTCGCCATGGTAAGCATTGATGAGCACAACTCTCATCACCTGAATATTTACAATCCCGATAAGACGCCAACGGTCACGGCAAAGATAGTACTACCGCACGAATTGTCACCATTGCAGCCAATTGAAGTCAGTTACCACCCAAGCGGCGAGTATTTGCTCGCATCGACGACCAACGGACTTTATAAACTGGAAACCAACGGGAGAATGGTTGCACTTGATACTGGGGGTAGAAAGAATCTAAGAGAGGCTTCTTTTTCAGCTGATGGAAAACAGATTTTAGCGACACAGATAAATGCCGATACCGATATTTTTACCTTAAGTCTTGCTCAAATACGAAATCACCAAACCGCTACGACAGCTAAGATTGCCAGAACAACAATGAGGGAAGACAACCCACAGTTTCAACCTCATGGTGATCATATTGCTTTTACATCTACACGTACCGGCTCAAGGCAATTATGGCTTTACAATGACCAAGATGTTTCACAGCTTACCGATTCACAGCAAGACAATATCAGCAAACGAATTGTGTGGTCTCCTACGGGTAATGCGATAGCAGGGACAACACAACAAGGACTCACGTTGTGGTCTTTAAATGGTGAGAAAACCCTCATTTCTAATTCGCTTGCCATTGATTCTGTCCTGCAGTGGCTAACGCCAACAACGTTATTGGTCACAGCAAGGGAGAATGGAAATGCTGGGCTTTACATTCTTAACAAAGATACCAAAGAATCCTCGCTCATTGTTTCTGAAAATGTAGTTTGGGCCGCGCAAGTAGATAGTGAACATTTTCTTTATCAAGATATGAGTCAGCGTTTTTGGCTTGTTAACACAAACACAGTTCCCGTACCGACTGAGATCTATGAGTTACGCACTCAGTTAGCTCAGCCATTTGCTGTTTATAAAGACGGTATATTGTACGGCGTAAACAACGACAACCAACTATGGTCTTATCATCTCAGTAAAAAGATATATCAACGCCTTGCAAATGTACCCAGTAACAGCCGTTACTTGGCAGATTTTAACGGTGAAACCTTTTTGTTTACTCAAATGCATTTGTTGCAAAAGCATATCGTGTCATTTAATTCACCTGATGATCAAGGTACATAGATAGAGCAAGAGCGCAGGGGGAACCTGCTCCTACTTCATATTGTAGGAGACGCTTTACGCGGCGAGCAGTAGCAACAAAAACAACACACGAGATCGCAGGGTGAACCTGCTCCTACTCCGTGTTGTAGGAGACGCTTTATGCGGCGACCTGTGACAACAAAAACCACACACGAGATCGCAGGGTGAACCTGCTCCTACTCCGTGTTGTAGGAGACGCTTTACGCGGCGAGCAGTAACAACAAAAACAACACTCGAGATCACAGGGTGAACCTGCTCCTACTCCTACTCCTACTCCGTGTTGTAGGAGACGCTTTACGCGGCGATCAGTAACAACAAAAACCACACACAAGATCGCAGAATGAACCTGCTCCTACTCCGTGTTGTAGGAGACGCTTTACTCGGCGATCAGTAACAACAAAAACCACACACAAGATCGCAGGGTAAACCTGCTCCTACTTCATATTGTAGGAGACGCTTTACGCGGCGATCTGTGACAACAAAAATCACACACAAGATCGCAGGGTAAACCTGCTCCTACTCCGTGTTGTAGGAGACGCTTTACGCGGCGATCTGTGACAACAAAAATCACACACAAGATCGCAGGGTAAACCTGCTCCTACTTCATATTGTAGGAGACGCTTTACGCGGCGATCTGTTAAAAAGATATAGATTTAAGAAACCTTATTACGGAAGGCCGTCGAGTAAAAACTGTTCCGCACGTTCAACGCGGCGGGGTTTACCCTTTAACAGCAACACATCGTTAACGCGTAAAACGGTTTGCTCAGCTGGTTGAGCAATTTCTTCGCCGTCGCGTCTTAGCGCCGTAATGTCAACGCGCTTAACGTTGAGTTCAAGCTCGGCGATTGACTTGTTAACAGCAAAAGCGTTATCAGGTAAGGCGATGGCATGCAAATACTCTAATCGCTCGCCTTTTACTTCATGCAAGTCGCCGCTGTCTCCGGCAAAGAAACCATGTAAATACGGATAACGATTTTCTCGCTCTTTACTGACGCGACGGAAAATCCTTCGCATGGGTACGCCAGACATATAAAGCACATGAGAAACCAGCATCAAACTTGCTTCTAAGGTTTCTGGCACGACTTCTGCGACACCCATCGCTTTTAATTGCTCCATATAGCTGTCATCTTTCATTCGTACTAGGATCTTCACTTCGTGAGTACGTCGACGAATGGCGTCAACAACCACTTGCGTCTGCTCAAAGTCATCAAAAGTAATAATAACCAAGCGTGCTTTATCAATATTCGCTGACTTTAACAGCGTTTTTTGTGCTGCATGACCAAATAATACAGGCTCACCAGCAATTTGTGCGTCTTGTACAATTTGCGGGTTGCGCTCTACCGCAATATAAGGAATAGCTTCTGGACGTAAAAATCGTGCGATAGTTTGACCCACACGAGCGTAGCCAAAAATCACAACATGATCTTTTAAATCAGCTGCGTTATAACCACTTGGCGCTTCGGGTTGCCAATCTTTTTCTATCCCTAAGATATTGATGATATAAGCAGTCTTACTGATGAGATAAGGCGTTAACGCCATAGATAGTACGCCGAGCGTAATTAAAAAAGACACTTCGTTTTTGTCTAGCAACTGGTGCTTATTAGCCAAAGCAACTAATACAAAGCCGAACTCCCCCATTTGCCAGATCAAAATACCCGCGCCCCATGCATCTTTTTTACGCTCCCCCATTAACTGTGCAATAGCAACAATAATCAACATTTTGATCACAAGCACGACTGCAAGTGCTGCAACAATATAAATAAACTGGTCGAGCACATAAGGAATATCCAACTGCATACCCACTGTGACAAAAAATAGCCCCATCAGAATATCTCTAAAAGGTCTGATTTCGGCTTCGAGCTGATGCCGATATTGGCTTTCACCCAACATCATGCCCGCTAAAAATGCGCCGAGCGCCATAGAGAGCCCAAACGAATAAGTTAGCGAGCCTGCGCACAGGGCAACAACCAATGTAGACAAGACGAACAACTCGTCCGTTCTTACCATCGCTATTTCGTTAAATATTTTTGGTAGTAACCACTTACCTATCGCCCATAATACCAGACACACAACCGCACCTTTGGCAAATGCGAATAGCAGCGCAGATGCCAACTCCGAGTTGCTAGCGGAAGAAATAAGCGGAAACGCGATAAGGAGCGGCACAACGGCGATATCTTGAAATAACAACATGCCAATACCGAGCTGACCATGGCGCGTGTTGAGCATGCCAAGCTCTTTTAATAATTTAACCACAACCGCCGTAGAAGAGAGTGCAATGAGACTCGCTATAACAAATGCCCCCACCCACTCGTATTGCATAAATCGCAACACCAGCATACCGATAATTGTGGTCACGATGACCTGCAAACTTCCTAAACCGAATACCACATTTCGCATTGCCATTAATTTTGGCACGGAAAATTCAAGCCCTAAACTGAACAGTAAGAACACAATACCAAGCTCGGCCATAAAGTGAATCTCTTGGCTGTCGCTCATCCAACCAATGCCGTGGCTGCCCGCGATTACCCCTGTGAGTAAATACGCAAGAATAGGCGGCAAGCCAATCCGCTTAAAGGACCAGACCAAAATCACAGCACACAATAGCAAGGCAAAAACCTGCGCGAAGATACTTTGCAATCTGCCTCCTGAGCGAAAAAGTTGACGGGGAATTAAGGTGGATTTCTTTTTCTTTCTTTTAAATATAGCAAGCGTTTGTTTTTAAGCCAGTTTAAATTTTTGGCATAAAGTTCGCATAGTAATCATGTATTGTTGTATTTAAGGGGAAGAAATATGGAAAATGTCCATATTTTGACACAAAGGTTGCCGACCAGAGGCGATTACTTGCCGTTCAATTCCGAACAGTATAGTACGCAAGGCGGCGAACACTATGCACGATTAGTCGACAAACTTCAGACAACGCTAGACATTGAAGAGCTGTTAACTATTTATGCGGAACATGTGGCAAGAATTTCAAAAATCTCGGGACTCCAGTTCCACTGTAGCTTTGGCGTCTTTCAGATGAAAGACAGCGATAGTCAATTTCCGGCTAGCACGTTTGATCTTGAGCTTGAAAAAGAGCACTTAGGCCAGCTGGTATATTTCAGTGAGTTTCCATTTAGTGAAGCTATCAAGGCAAAATTGTCAAAATTACACGCGTGTCTAATTTACCCAATGCGTAATGCCCTGATGTACAACCGAGTATTGCAATTAGCAACCAAGGATTCACTCACAGGACTTTATAATCGTAGTCAATTTACTGACAACCTAGATGAGAAGCTCGAGCGCTGCCGTCGTCAACATCGCAATTTCAGCCTAATGCTTTTAGATTTAGACAACTTTAAGCAAGTGAATGATGTTCATGGTCATAAAGCGGGTGATGAAGTACTGGTTGAGTTTTCGCGCATTTTGCAAACCTCAACGCGCGCAACTGATTCAGTATTTAGATTCGGTGGCGATGAGTTTGCCATTTTAATTGACGACCCAGCGTTCACGACCAACAAAGTAATTGCAGAAAGAATTATGGAAGCCGTAAGAAAGTCGAGCATGTTGGCTAAATATACGGTGACCACGAGCATTGGCTTTACGCTGGCATCAAGCCATGATACTGCCGACAATATATTTGCTCGTTCGGATAGCGGCTTATACCGCGCCAAAGCAGCCGGACGAAACTGCGCACGCGCAGTCTAAAAAGACCACTTCCCCTTTGCTCGGCGTTATGCGTTAACGCTGAGCTCCTTTTCCTAAGTAAAGGTACGCCATTAGGGTCAGTGCCGCGCCGTTAAAAAATCCATTTATTACCCATGCAAGCGCAAGGAAATCGGGTAACTCTGAAAACATCACCGCAAGCATTGGCGCAAGCAAACCAAGAATAAAATACATTCCTCCTTTACCGTGCCAATACAATAGTAAAAACACGATACTGATAATGCCAGATGCAGAAGCAAATACTTGATTCAGCCACACGACTTCGCTGGATATAAATAACACGATAAACACCGCCACAGTAAATGCTACCGCGTAAGGCGCTTTTCGTGCTAACTGCTGGCCAATCTTTTTACTTTCAGTCATCTTTTACTACCCAAATAATGCCATTGTCTTTTGCGTGTTCGGCACTCACAAACAGTCCGTTCACCGCAACCGGTGTGTCATTGTAATAAACAACTGCAATAGAATCACGCTCCCAGCTTGGAATGTGTAAATCTTTTAGCCAATGTTTCAAGGTATTAGAGCCAGGCTTACTCTGTGGTTTGATTCTATCTTTAAGTCTGCCGTAACGAATACTAACAATTTCGTCCGCGAAAGGCCTGCGGATCCCCTTGCCTGTTTGTATAGCGACAGGTGTACTTTGCCCACTGAGTTCGTTAAGGTTAACGGCCTCAATGTCATGCTTTTGGCGATTTTTCGTTACCCAATAAAGTGCATCACGATAACGCCTGACCGCGCCTTGTTTAAAACGCATTTCAAGTTGACTGTCTTGGCGTGATGAAAAGGCCTGCTGTACAATTTCATCAAGTTGCTTTTGGCTCGGCATATCAACGCCCTGTTTTGATAGCCAAAGTCTGATGACATTATCTCTTCTCGCATCAGAAAGCTGTTGTAAAGCCACGATATTTAGCGCCGCTTGGCAACGACACTTTTGCAAATCTTCTTCACTGACTTCGTCAATAATGGCTTGCTGGCGCTGCAAAATATCTATACTGCGTAGCGTGCTACCTACAAAACCATTGAATCGAGATTTAAGTAACGGGATCACTTGATTACGCAAAAAGTTACGCTCAAACGCATCGTCTGCGTTGGATTCATCCGTAATATGCTCAAGGCCAAACTGAAGTGCAAATGCTTCAATGTCGCAGCGATTAACGGCAAGTAGCGGACGAATACAATATCGCCCTGATGGCAGCTGAGTTGTCGCTCTCATCGCACCGAGCCCGAGTAACCCAGAGCCACGCTTTAATCTCAGTAAGAACGTTTCGACTTGGTCATCGGCATGTTGCCCAAGCACAATTGCGTAACCGGCTTTGGCCGCTTCATCTAATGCTTGAAAGCGAGCTTCGCGCGCTTGGGCTTCAAGGCTAGTACGGGTTTTCCGAGTGATAGAAACCTGTTTTGCAACGAAGGGAACATTGAGCGTTTCGCAAAGCGATTGGCAAAATTGCTGCCAGTGCGTAGCGTGCTGTGATAAGCCATGATTAACATAAATCGCTTGGAGTGTAACGTCATGCTTTTCTGCATATACCCGACAAAGATGGAGCAACACCACAGAGTCTACACCGCCAGATAAGGCAATACATAACCCTTTGACGTCAAGGCTGGAGCTCAATACCTTTACACTTCGCTCTAGTTGTTGGTAAACCCGACTATTAATCATGTTTTCTACAATCAATAAAAAAGCCGCTCATATAGCGGCTTTTTAACTTAAATTAGCATTGATATCAATACGAGAAGAAACCCGTATTAACAATAACCAAATGACATCAGGCGCTTATAGCGCTGATCTAACATCTCTTCGGTGCCTAGCGCTTCAAGATCAGCCAAGTCACGTTTAAGCTGCACTTTTAGGTTTTTCGCCATCGCATCGTAGTTGCGGTGCGCACCACCTAGTGGCTCTTCGATGATGTTATTGATAAGGTCCAGCTCTTTTACGCGAGAGGCTGATACACCCATTGCTTCTGCTGCAAGTGAAGCTTTGTCTGCACTCTTCCAAAGAATAGAAGCACAACCTTCAGGTGAAATGACTGAGTATGTACTGTATTGCAGCATGTTTACTCTGTCACCTACCCCGATAGCCAATGCACCACCAGAGCCGCCTTCACCAATTACGGTACAAATGGTTGGCACTTTGAGCGCTGCCATCACCTTAAGGTTACGTGCAATCGCTTCACTTTGACCGCGTTCTTCAGCACCTACACCCGGATAGGCTCCCGGTGTGTCGATAAAGGTAATGATTGGCATCTTAAAGCGTTCAGCCATTTCCATTAAGCGTAATGCTTTACGGTAACCTTCCGGCTTTGGCATACCAAAGTTACGCTTGATTTTTTCAGCAGTATCACGACCTTTTTGCTGACCGATAATCATTACTGGCTTGTCGTCAAGACGTGCAACACCACCAAGAATAGCCGGATCGTTAGCAAAAGTGCGGTCGCCCGCGAACTCGTCAAACTCGGTAAAAATGCGTTCAATATAATCGCGAGTATATGGACGAAGCGGATGACGCGCTAACTGAGACACCTGCCAAGTACCTAAACCATCGAAAATTTTCTTGGTTAGCTCAACATTTTTGTCTTTTAAGCGGCTGATCTCTTCTTCAAGGCTAAGATCTAAATCGCCAGAGCGGCTTACGTTTTGTAATTCTTTGATTTTTGCTTCCAATTCAGCGATTGGAAGTTCAAATTCAAGATAATTGAGGCTCATGCTCTAAACTACCTGTTTAGTTAAATTCTAATTCTAATTCCTGCGCCGCCAACAGTGATAAACGAGTTAAAAGCTCATCACTTGGCGTCACACACCATTGTGTTCCTAATGTTAACTCTGCTAATGCATCAGGACGCTGATATTTAATTTTTACTGGACACGTTCCAAATTTATATGGTTCTAGCACTTTTTTGAAATTATCAAAGAAGTTCGCGTCAATTTGAGCCATATTTAGCGTCATTTTTATTGCACTAATACGCTTTTCTCGCGCCTGAGCAATGGTAGAGATTTCTCTTGCGGTCATTGTAATGCCACCAGAGAAGTTATCAAAGCTGACCTGTCCAGATATTACCAAGATTTGGTTAATTTGCAGCATTTCTTGGTACATTTCAAACTGTTCAGGAAATAAGCGTACATCAATTCGGGCACTTTTGTCATCTAAAGTGATAAGTCCCCAACGCGCTCCTTTTTTGTTTATTAGGGTACGTGCATTGATGACCAATCCCGCCGCGGTTGCTACCGTATCACGATTACCGGGTTGTAAGTCAACTAACTTACCAGAGGTATAATATTTTAACTCTTTACGGTATTGGTTAATTGGGTGGCCCGTTAGATAAAGACCTAAGGTTTCTTTTTCCCCATTTAACCATTCTTTATCGCTAAGCGGTGTGGCTTTAATAAAGGCTTGCTCAACTTCCTCAGGCTCAACCGCAAGCAAACCAAATAAGTCACTCTGTCCAAGTGATTCAGCTTTGTGATGCTGCTCCGCTGACTTCATGGCATCCTTTAAGCTTGCCAGTAAAGTCGCACGCCCTGGCTGATCTCTGTCTGGGCCAAGCTTATCAAGCGCTCCGGCGTAAATGAGCTTTTCAATCACGCGTTTATTTAGGCGCTTTAAGTCAACTCGCGCACAGAAGTCGAATAAATCTTTAAATTCTCCCCCTTCGGCTCGCGCTTCAAGGATCGCTTCAACTGGGCCTTCACCCACACCTTTTATCGCGCCTATACCGTAGACGATTTCGCCTTGGCGATTTACAGTAAATTTGTAGACACCGGCGTTCACATCTGGTGGCAGCAGCGTCAACTTCATGTTTTCGCATTCATCTACCAAGGTTACGATTTTGTCGGTGTTATCCATATCCGCAGACATTACCGCCGCCATAAACTCGGCAGGGAAATGGGTCTTCATCCACAGCGTTTGATACGACACTAACGCGTAAGCTGCGGAGTGTGATTTGTTAAAGCCGTAACCCGCGAACTTCTCTACCAAGTCGAAGATTTTCATGGCAAGCTCGCCTTCGACGCCATTATCTTTGGCACCATCTTCAAACGTTGCACGTTGCTTCGCCATCTCTTCTGGCTTTTTCTTACCCATCGCACGACGAAGCAAGTCAGCGCCGCCTAGGCTATAACCTGCAAGCACCTGCGCTATCTGCATTACCTGTTCTTGGTAAAGGATGATCCCGTAGGTCGGCTCCAGTATGGGTTGTAGACTTTCGTGCTGGTATTGTGCATCTGGATACGATACTTCTTCACGACCATGCTTACGGTCGATAAAGTTATCTACCATGCCCGATTGCAAAGGACCCGGACGGAATAGCGCAACCAGTGCGATCATGTCTTCGAAACAGTCAGGCTTCAAGCGACGGATCAAGTCTTTCATACCACGAGATTCCAGCTGGAATACCGCAGTTGTTTGTGCGTCTAACAACACCTTAAAACTTGCAGGGTCATCCAGTGGGATAGCAGCGATATCAATCGGCTCACGACTTTCTCTGCCAAGGCGCTCGTTCGCCATATCGAGCGCCCATTGTAAAATGGTTAGCGTTCTTAGACCAAGGAAGTCAAACTTGACCAGACCGGCAGTTTCTACGTCGTTCTTGTCAAATTGGGTAACTGGGAACTTACCTTCTTCGTCGCAATACAGTGCAGCGAAGTCGGTAATGGTCGTAGGCGAGATAACAACACCGCCGGCGTGTTTACCCGCGTTACGCGTACAACCTTCAAGAATACGGCATTTATCAATCAGTTCTCGGACTTCTTCATCACTGTCGTAGGCCTCAGGCAAGCGTGGCTCAACATCAAACGCTTTAGCAAGCGTCATACCAGGATCGCCCGGCACAAGCTTGGAGATCCTATCTACGAAGCCATAAGGGTGGCCAAGCACACGACCAACGTCTCGAATTACCGCTTTTGCCGCCATCGTACCAAAGGTGATGATCTGAGATACTGCGTCACGACCGTACAGTTTAGCCACGTGGTCAATTACCTCGTCACGCCTATCCATACAGAAGTCGACGTCAAAGTCAGGCATCGAAACACGTTCGGGGTTAAGAAATCGTTCGAATAGGAGATCGAATTCAAGTGGGTCAAGATCTGTGATCTTAAGCGCATATGCCACTAAAGAACCTGCACCGGAACCACGACCGGGACCTACAGGGATGCCGTTATCTTTACTCCACTGAATGAACTCCATTACGATTAAGAAGTAGCCTGGGAATCCCATTTGGTTGATAACGTCGAGCTCAACCTGCAGACGTTCGTCATACTCACCACGCTTTTCTTTGCGATCATTTTCATCAGGAAATAAAAACTGTAACCGTTCTTCTAGACCATCACGCGACACTTTGACCAAGAAATCTTCGATCGCCAGATCACCCGTCGGATAATCCGGTAGGAAGTATGTGCCAAGCTGTACCGTCACGTTACAGCGCTTGGCGATTTCTACGGTGTTTTCTAAGGCTTCTGGAATGTCACTAAAGAGCGCCTGCATTTGTTCAGAAGTCTTTAAATATTGCTCTTTAGAAAAGCGCTTTGGTCTATTTTTGTCTTCTAATGTGTAACCGTCGTGAATAGCAACGCGAATTTCGTGGGCATCAAAGTCTTTTTCGTGTAAAAACACCACTTCATTCGTCGCCACAACGGGTATATTACGCGCAGCCGCAATCTCCACAGCACCGTGGAGATATTCTTCTTCTCGTGCACGTGCGGTACGTTGCAGCTCAATATAAAAATGGTCGTTAAAATGCTGTTCGTAAAACGCCAGCGTTTCTTCAATTAGCTTAGGATTGCCTTTTAAGATGGCTTTACCTAAATCGCCATCTTTCGCGCCGGAGATAAGGATCAGCCCTTCTTTGTATTTGGCGAGCCATTCTTTATCAATAACGGGACGATGGAATACATGGCCGCGAAGATAGGCATCAGAGATCAACAAGGTTAGATTTTTATACCCTTGATTGTTCTTAGCAAGAACGAGAATTCTACTCGGCTCATCGGGAAATTGATCTGACTTCAGCCAAAAATCCGCACCGATGATTGGCTTAATCCCTGCCCCGTGTGCGCTACCATAAAAACGCACTAAACCACATAAGTTCATTTGATCGGTGATGGCAAGCGCGGGCATTGCAAGCTCTTCGGCCCTTGCCACAATTGGTTTGGTCTTCGCTAGACCATCCACCATTGAGAAGTCACTGTGTACACGCAAATGGACAAACTGCGGGGCTGGCATGCTTACTCCTTCTCGGCCAAAATTCGTTGCACAGGCTTAAAGCTGGTACGGTGATGCGGAGTAACACCATGAGCTTCGAGCGCGGCAAAGTGGGCTTTGGTTGGATAACCTTTGTGGCCTGCAAAACCAAATTCTGGAAACTCAGAGTCGAGTGCTAACATCTCATTATCTCGGGTTACTTTCGCCAATATGGATGCTGCACTTATCTCGGCAACTAGGCTATCCCCTTTTACGACTGCGGTCGCCGAGATACTCAGCTTAGGTAAGCGATTTCCATCAACAAATACATGTTCAGGCTGAATGTCCAGTCCTTCAACCGCGCGTGTCATCGCCAACATCGTTGCATGGAGAATATTTAGCTCGTCAATTTCTGCAACCGACGCTCTCGCAATACAGTAGCACAATGCCTTTTCTTTTATTTCTTCTGCCAATGCGATACGCTTTTTCTCCGACAGCTTTTTCGAGTCGGTTAAGCCTACAATCGGCTTGGTTGGATCTAAAATGACGGCTGCAGTCACAACGTCACCCACCAACGGGCCACGTCCTACTTCGTCAACGCCTGCAATATACTGCACATCAGGACGTTCAATTTGCATCTATTAACTCCATCACAGCCTGAGCCGCTTGTTTGCTAGCATTTAGGCGAATGTTTTCATGTATCTCGTAAAACTTTCTAATCAGCTTGCTATTGTCGCCTTTTAACATCGGAAAAAGTGCATCTGCTAGTGCATCGGGATTACATTCTGCCTGTAAAAATTCTGGTACTAGCGGTGCGTCGGCCAATAAGTTCGGCAAAGCAAAGTACTTGATGTTAAAAGTAAAAAAGGTATTAAAAATCCAATAGCTCTTTGGATTTAGCTTATACCCTACCACCATTGGCTTTTTATATAGCATCGCCTCAAGTGTGGCAGTACCCGAGGCCAGTAAAACAGTATCCGCTGCTTGCATTGCCAGTGCTGACTGGCCGTCAAGCATAATTGGGTTCAATTCCGGCGCGACTTCTTTCAAGGCTTCTAAAAACTGCGCTCTGCGTTTTTCATTCACCAACGGCACGACAATTTTTAAATTGGGAATTTTATCGACTAATCTCTTTGCTGTTGCAAGGTAAGTGCGACTCAATAAACCGACTTCTGAACCTCGGCTACCGGGAAGCAACGCTAAAACGGTATCGTCTTGACTTAAGCTCAGCTGTGCACGCGCACCTGCGGTATCCGGCTCAAGTGGAATTTCATCCGCCAGCGTGTGACCCACAAATGTACAAGGCACTTCATGTTTATCATAAAAGGCTTTTTCGAATGGCAGCAAAGACAGCACTAGGTTAGTCGCTTCAGCAATCTTATGGATGCGTTTTTGACGCCACGCCCACACACTCGGGCTGACATACTGGATGGTTTTAACCCCAGCCGCTTTCAATGGTTTTTCAACACGCAAATTAAAATCCGGCGCATCGATACCGATGAATACATCAGGTGGATTATCAATAAAGTAGTTCACCAACTGCTTTTTAATTTTTAGCAAGCGAGGCAAGCGACCAAGCACTTCAACTAATCCCATAACTGCCAGTTCATCCATATCAAACAGACTATTACAGCCAGCTTGTTGCATTTTAGGACCACCGATCCCGACAAAATTGGCATTTGGGTAATGAACTTTTAGCGCATTTATGAGGCCTGCGCCGAGTATATCGCCCGATAACTCTCCTGCGACCATGCCAATGGTGATATTTTTTTCGTTAGCCATTGTTATTTTTCAGTATAAAAAAACGCCATACAAAATGTATGGCGTAAGTATAACCTGTATTGCGGTTCAAGTTTAGCGGATCAAACCACGATTAGAAGTCGCAATAAAATCAATCATTTGTTGAACTGCTGCGAACTCAGAAGCCTCTTCTTTTAGTGCTTCTAACGCATCCTCTAAACGCAGCCCCTTACGGAACAACGTTTTGTATGCGCGTCTTGTTGCCATGATTTCATCGGACTCAAAGCCGCGACGCTTTAAGCCTTCTGTATTAATCGCAACGGGCCTCGCTGGCGTGCCAGTCGTTGTCACAAAAGGCGGCACGTCTTGATTCACACCCGAGTACATACCAATAAAAGCATGTGAACCCACTTTACAAAATTGGTGTACACCAGAATTACCTGCAAGGATAACCCAGTCACCGATATGTACATGTCCGGCTACACTTGCATTGTTAGCGAAAATCACATTGCTGCCAATGACTGCGTCATGTGCCACATGAGTGTAAGCCATAAATAGGTTGTTGCTACCAATTCGAGTGATCCCTTCGTCTTGAATTGTGCCACGATGGATAGTCGCACACTCACGAATAACGTTGTTATCACCAATAATTAGCTTAGTTGGTTCATCCTTGTACTTTTTATCTTGGCAGGCTTCCCCTACTGACGCGAATTGGAAAATGTGATTGCCTGAACCAATCTCAGATGGGCCTTTGATCACAACATGTGATTCAATCTTACAGTTATCACCAATGACTACGTCATTGCCAATATAACTATAAGGGCCTACAGAAACATTCTCGCCTAAACGCGCGCCTGATTCGATAATTGCGGTAGGATGAATAGCCATTAAAACTCTCTTCTAGCACACATAATTTCAGCTGAACACACAGTCTTGCCTTCTACTTTAGCTTCAGCACTGAATTTCCAGATATTACGGCGTTCTTTTTCGAACTTAACGTGCAAATGCATCGTGTCACCCGGTAGAACAGGTTGTTTGAAACGTGCATTATCAATTGCCGCAAATAAGTATAGTTCATTCTCGCTGCGATTCTCGACCGTTTTAAAACCAAGTAAACCTGTTGCCTGAGCCATCGCTTCTAGGATCAACACACCTGGGAAAATAGGTTGCTCTGGGAAGTGACCCGTGAAAATAGGCTCATTAATCGTCACGTTTTTAATCGCGTGAAGATATTCACCAGGCTTAAAGTCTACTACTTTGTCAACTAGCAACATGGGGTAGCGGTGTGGAAGAAGTTTTAAAATCTCTTGGATATCAAAGCTGTTTAATTCGTTAGCCAAAATAGCTTCCTTATTCTACATCAATATCTTTAAGCTGTGCTGTCAGCACCTCAAGTGCCTTCAGGCGCGACTTAAAGTCAGATAAATTGCGTAAGTGTGCAATAGACTTACGCCACTCTTTATTCGTTTGGTGAGGTAAACCAGAAGAATAGATCCCCGGCTCTGTAATTCCTTTAGTAACCATGCTCATACCAGTAATGACAACACCATCACAAATTTCGTTGTGACCATTGATTGCTGTCATGCCACCGATTTGACAATACTTGCCGATTTTAACACTGCCCGCCAGTACCGTGCAGCCTGCTATGGCTGTACCGTAACCAACTTCGACGTTATGGGCGATTTGGATCTGGTTATCTAAAATGACGTTGCTATGAATAATGGTGTCTTCTAGCGCACCTCTATCAATAGAGGTACTCGCGCCAACTTCAACGCGGTCGCCAATAATTACGGTGCCAACTTGAGGGATTTTAACCCACTCGCCTTTTTCGTTGGCGTAGCCAAAACCATCACTTCCTATTACGGCACCTGACTGGAATAGACATTGTTCGCCTATCTGTACTTCATGATAGACGGTTACGTTTGCCCAGAGTTTAGTCTTTGCGCCTATTTTGGCATGTTTTCCAATGAAACAGCCTGGCCCTATCTCAACATCATCACCAATCACAGCGCCATCTTCAATTACAGCGTTCGCGCCCACACTGACGTTTGCACCAAGTGTTGCGGTATCAGAGATAACTGCTGTACGATGAACTCCTGATGCTGCGCTAGGTGTTGAGTCTAGCTTCTGTGCAAGTTTTGCATAGGCTACATAAGGATCTGCGATTATGAGTTTATTACCCGCAAAATAATCCGCATCTTTTTCACTCAAGATCACGGCCCCCGCAGTCGTGCTTTCAAGCTGACCACGGTATTTGCTGTTGGCTAAAAACGCGATTTGGTCGTCTTTTGCCTGTGCGAGAGTGGCGATATTTCGAATTGATTTATCGCCATCACCTTGCAGCTGAGCACCTAGATACTCAGCGAGTTGAGATAAGGTGTGAAGTTTTGTCATTACTTATTGCTAACCGCTTTTACCACTTCTTCAGAAAGGTCGGCTACTTTATCAGGATTGAAGTAAATTGTCGTATCTTTTACTTTAACTTCGTCAAACTTACCTTTTTTAGCAACAGACTCAATCGCATCCACGATTAACTTTTGTACTTTAGCAAGCTCTTGGTTTTGACGAACCTTAATCTCTTGCTCTAGTGGACGACCTTTTTCAGCAAGTGTCTTCTGCATGCCTTGGATCTTTTCACGAAGCGCCTCTTTTTGCTCTTCACTCATTGTTGTCGCTTCGCGCTTAAATTTCTCCGCTTCAAAACGAATGTCACCTTGAATTTTTTCAAGCTCTTGGCGACGTTCTGCAAATTCGGCTTGGAGTGTCTGTTCAATTTTCGCCATTTGTGGAATTTGCTTATACACTTCCTGCATATCTACGATGCCTACTTTGTGTGCAAATGCGCTACCTGAAGCACCCATCATTAGTGCTGCTGTCATGGCTAGTGTTGATGATTTAATAAATTTTTTCACAATAAAACTCCTTAGAATGTATTACTGATATTGAAGCTGATCGTCTTCGTATCGTCTTCTTCTTCTTTTTTGAGTGGGTAAGCGAAACTGATCAGCATAGGTCCCATAGGCGAGATCCACTGAATCGATAAACCCGTTGATACTCTGAACCTTGATGGATCAGAGAAATCAGAAAGTAGATTGTATTGATCTTCTGGCAAGTTGTTATAACGGTCTACATCAAACTCAGTATCCCAAACGTTTGCCGCATCGACGAAGAAACTCGTTCTTACTGAGCTCGTGTTTTCTTCGTCTAGGAATGGCGTTGGTACGATAAGCTCAAGACCTGCTAGTGCTTTTGCGTTACCACCGATACGACCACCTAGATTTAGCGTATCAAATTGCTGATCGCCGCCAATACAGCTACCTGATGTACCATCTGGTTTAGGTGTGCCCGGAATACACTTAGGCGCACGCTGTACCGCTCGAGGTAGAATCGTGTTTCGGTCAAAGCCACGTAGTTCTTGCTCTGAAATACGGAAGAACTCTTGGAATGGCAACACTTGCTCAAAGCCATTCGTTTCGCCATAACCATTACCATAGCCTAAACCCGCTCTCGCTGAGAATACCCAACGATGGTCATTACTGATTGGCCAGTAAAAACGTGAATCGTAATTGATCTTGAAGAAATTAAGATCTGAGTTTGGTGTAGTAATACTTAAGTTCAAGCTTTGACGAGAACCTGCTGTTGGGAACATACCACGGTTAACCGTTACACGTGACCAACCTGCACTTAACTCATATTTAGTAAAGTCATAATCGGCATTTGGATCGCTTTCGTTTAAGAAGCTTTCACGAAGTACTCGTGTTTGCTCAAAGTCTGAAATTTGCGAAAGGCTTTCTTCAATCCAACGAATACCAAAGTTAACGCGGTTAATCGCATTGATTGGGAAACCAAAGTTAGTGCCGATACCATAGCTCGTCGATTTGTAATCTACAATCCCA
Source organism: Pseudoalteromonas piscicida (assembly GCF_002208135.1). Classification (NCBI taxonomy): domain Bacteria; kingdom Pseudomonadati; phylum Pseudomonadota; class Gammaproteobacteria; order Alteromonadales; family Pseudoalteromonadaceae; genus Pseudoalteromonas; species Pseudoalteromonas piscicida. The sequence continues at coordinate 1,153,853 of NZ_CP021646.1, read as the reverse complement.
AACTCACTCGCATCGAACTTACTATAGAAGATACTGCTGCCTTGCGACACGCCATCAGGCGTAAAGTAAGGATCGGTATAAGACACACTATAACGCTCTGAACCACGCGAAGTGTTGATATTGAAAGCAACTTGGTTACCAGATCCTAGGAAGTTTGACTCACTGACACCAATGTTAAACTGAAGGCCCGCATAAGAACCGTAAGCCACACCCGCCTGAAAACTACCTGCTGGCTGTTCTTTTACTTTAAAGTCAACATCAACCTGATCTTCAACACCAGGAATTGGCTTGACTTCAAACTCTACCGATTCCATATATGGCAAACGTTGAATTTGAAGCTTTGAACGCTCTAGGTTTTGGTTAGACAACCACGCACCTTCAAGCTGCGTCATTTCACGACGTAATACCTCGTCTGCTGTATTTTGGTTACCGTTCACCACGATACGACGTACATATACGCGCTTTCCAGGATCAACAGATAGTGTTAATTGTACTTCTTTGTTTTCATCATCGATTTCTGGAACAGTTCGTACTTCAGCATTGGCGTAACCAAAACGCGCCAAATAACTCTTAATGAAGTCTTCAGTTGCCGTTACAACTGAGCCGTTGTAAAGCTCACCAGCGCGAAGTGGCACTATGCCTTTAATTAAGTCTTCACGACCTAATAAGTCACCAATGAAATCAAACCCTTTAACGGTATATTTTTCACCTTCGGTGATGTTCGCCGTAACATAAACTGATTCACGTTCTGGACTTACTGAAACCTGCGTTGAATCGATGTTAAAACGTAAATAACCACGGTCTAGGTAAAAACTGCGGATCTTTTCTAAATCGCCTTCAATGGTTTGTTTTTGATAGCGGTCATTAGAGAGGAAACGCCACCAAGGCAAGTCCTGCTGAGACTCAATTAGGTTAAGAAGTTCTTCGTCCGAGAACAGCTCATTACCAACAAGGTTAATTTGGCGTACAGAAGCAGCATCACCCTCTTCAAACTTCAGCATCAGCTTCACGCGGTTACGTGGCAATTCAACAATGCTCACTTCAACCTTAGCGTTGTATTTACCAATACTGTGGAAGAACTCCGTTAGGCCTTTTTCGATACTATCCAGTACCGTCCTGTCTAACGGCTCGCCTTGGCGAATATTTTGCTGCTCTAAACTCTCATTTAGCTGCTCGTCTTTGATATCTTTGTTTCCATCAAATTCGATTGAGCTGATTGTCGGACGTTCTTTAACCTTAAAAATTATCTGATTACCATCACGGAATACCGCGATGTTGTCAAAGTGGCCAGACTTATACAACGCCTTGATTGTGCGCGAAATAGTAAACTGATCGACATTGTCACCAACGTTGATCGGAATATGTGTCAAAGCAGCACCTAGTGCAACGCGCTGCAGCCCTTCTACTTTTAAATCTTCTACGATAAAGGAGTTTTGCCCTAAGGCAGCAAAACTAGCGCCCAGTAAACTGGTTACTGCAATGTGTTTTTTTATAGGCATTTTATTATCTTTATCCTTTACAACAATTTTGGCGCGATACGCTAAGGCCCACTACATCACAACATTCAAACGTTACAGCTTTTGTAATATGTTATCCGTTGTATGCTTGAACAAAAATGCAAACATTTAAACTGCATATAATGTGCGCTTTCTAGCACCGCACGGCTTAAAGCCGAGAAACATCATTAAATAGTGCAAAAAACGTTAAGGCAAGAAGAAGCGCTGCTCCAATCTTAAACCCAAACTCTTGTGTCTTTTCAGAGACTGGTTTTCTGCGAATTAGTTCAATTAAGTAATACATTAAATGCCCACCATCTAAGACAGGGAGCGGTAATAAGTTAAAAACTCCTAAGTTCACGCTGATAAGCGCTAAGAAGCCTAAAAATGCAACTAACCCGTAACTAACACTATTTCCGGCACTCACCGCGATCCCCACGGGCCCGCTTAAGTTTTTTACCGAGACTTGGCCCGTGATTAAGTTGCCGATCATGTCGAAACTTAAGGCAATCAAGTCGTAAGTTTTACGAATGCCCAGCACCATACTATCTAGGATGCCGTATTGTCTAGTTTCAATATAACCATTTGGCCATTTTTCCATCACAGGCACGACGCCCAAGTAGCCTTGTACGACACCTTCTGGTGAAGTTTTTGCCTGTGGTGTTACTGTTAGAGTTTGTGGCTTGCCATCGCGTAAAATATCAATGCTTATGGCTTGATTTGCAGATTTTTGAACTCGGCTCACCAGCTGTTGCCAAGACGCCAATTTGTCGCCATTTATCGCAACTAGTGTATCTTGAACTTGTAAGCCACCTTTATCGGCAGCTGCACCTTCTTCGATATAACCGAGCTGCAGCGTCAGCGGCGGCCTATATGGCGTAATGCCGACTGATGTCAACGGCGCTTCATCTTGCTTTTCCAGTTTCCAATCGCTCAAACGTAGCGTGCGGATAGCCAAGCTACCTTTTTCATCTTGTACCTTGGCAACCAAGGATGGCTCACCTAAATGCGCCATCAATTCAAATGTGACGTCTTGCCATGAGTGCACTAATTCATCATTCAGTGCAATGATATGGTCGCCTGATTGAAATCCAGCATCCGCTGCGATACTGGTTGGTGTCACACCACCAACGACGGGTTTTGCTGATTGAACCCCTGCCATATACATTGCCGCTAATGCGACAATGGCAAACAAAAAGTTCGCAATGGGGCCTGCAGCTACCACAGCGATACGAGAAAGTACTGGCTTGTTATTGAAGGCAAGGTGGCGCTCTTGCTCTGGCACATCGTCAACCCGTTCGTCGAGCATTTTAACATAGCCACCAAGTGGGATTGCGGCGATAACGTATTCGGTTTGGTGTTTGTCATGCCACTTTACCAGAGGCTTACCAAAACCGATAGAAAAGCGTAAAACCTTAACTCCGGCTTTTCTGGCAACCCAAAAATGGCCATATTCATGAACGGTAACTAAAATCCCTAGAGCAAGAATAAATGAACCTAAGTGCCAGAAAAATTCAAACATGGTTACCTCAATGTGGCGATAATTTGCTGCGCTCGGTGGCGTGCCGTTCGGTCTGTTTCCATAATAGACTCAACGGATTCTAATACGCTTAGCGCACTTTGCTCAAGTGTTAAGGCGTTGACTCGATAGATATCACAAAACCCTATTTTCCCCTCTAAAAATGCCGCTACGGCAATTTCATTTGCCGCATTTACTGTTGTTGTTGCGGCCTGACCACTACGACAGGCGTCAATTGCTAATTTGAGGTTAGGATAACGGTTAAAATCAGGTTTGGTAAAAGTGAAATCGACAATCTGAGAAAAGTCTAATGGTTCAACGCCCGCGTCGATTCTTTCTGGGTAGGCAAGCCCATACGCAATCGGCGTTCGCATGTCTGGCTGCCCCATTTGTGCCAGCACTGAGCCGTCGCGATACTGCACCATAGAGTGGATCATACTTTGTGGGTGGATCACCACTTCAATATCGTCAGCTGAGCAGTTGAATAACCACTTAGCCTCAATAAACTCTAGCCCTTTATTCATCATAGTCGCAGAGTCGACAGAGATTTTTCTGCCCATGGACCAATTAGGATGCGCAACCGCTTCTTCGACTGTTACTGAAGCTAAGGTAGCCAATGAGCGCTGCAAGAAAGGTCCACCAGAACCGGTTAATAAAATCTTACTAACACCGCTGTGACTTAGGTTTGAAGATTGTCCCGTTTGAATGGTCGCTGGTAGGCACTGATAAATAGCATTATGTTCACTGTCGATAGGGAGTAAAGTCGCACCATGCGCTTTTACTTTATCCATAAACAGCTGGCCACTCATTACTAACGACTCTTTGTTCGCCAGCAGCACTTTTTTACCCGCTTCAACTGCCGCTAGTGTCGGTAACAACCCTGCTGCACCAACGATTGCGGACATCACGATATCCACACCCACATGGCGAGCCATCTCAGCCATTGCTTCAACGCCATGGAGTACTTCGGTGGTAATGCCCCTCAAACGTTGAGAAAGTTGCCGAGCTGCGTGCTCAGAGCTCATAACCGCGTATTTAGGCTGATGACGTAAACAAAGCTCAGCCATCTTTTCCGCGTTTTGACCTGCGACTAAGGCAAATACACGATATTGTTCTTTATTGCGGCTGACAACATCTAAGGTTGATAGTCCAATAGAGCCTGTAGCTCCCAGTACTACCAAGTTTTGCTCGCTCATAACACAACCGTCCAAGCGTAGCAAAAAGCAAAAATGGGTGCTGCAGCCGTTAAGCTATCAATGCGATCTAGGATACCGCCGTGACCTGGCAAACAACGGCCTGAATCTTTAAGACCTACTTCGCGCTTAAACATACTTTCAAGCAAATCACCAACAGCAGAAAATAGCGCGATAATAATGGTCATTGCAGCATAAATTGGCCACATATTGAGGTCAATCGCGGCGAAGTGACAAAACACTAACACAAAAACAACCGCGGTGATCACGCCACCGACTAGACCTTCAATCGTTTTATTAGGGCTCACTTTAGGCATGAGCTTATGCTTGCCTAAATTCTTTCCTGCGAAGTAAGCGCCAATGTCCGCGCTCCACACTATCCCCAATACCACCATGATAAGGACTGAGCCTATGTGTTCACCATCTTCGTATCCGGCGCTACGCATCACGTTTAACGCAAGCCACAGCGGTACTAGCGTCAGTACACCGGCGATGGAGCGCATCATGATCCCTTCATTCCAAGCCCGAGCTGCTCGTGGGTATTTAACCACTAAGAAAGTGGCAACCAACCACCACGCAAAAGCGAGCGTAAATACATAATTAGCATCAGCGACTAAGCGCCCTTGCTGCCATAAATCCTGTATCGGCCAATGGGTGTTAAGCAATAGAATTAACACCGCCATGACGCCAACGAAAGTAAAACGCTGACGCTTTTGACACAGGCCTGCAAGCGCCGACCACTCCCATGCACCAAGCAAAACGATTAGTGCGGCAATAGTACTGAACATTGCCAGCGGTGTATAAAACACCAAAAGTAGAGCCAGAGGTGCAAGCACCGCTGACGTTAGAATACGTTGTTTTAACAAATTTGAACCCTTAACTTGTTGCGTCTTTCTCTGCGAGGAGCTGCTTTATCTGCTCTCCTGTGCATCCGAAGCGTCGCTCTCTAGACACGTAACAAGCAATGGCTTCAGAGAATGCTTGCTCGTCAAAATCAGGCCAAAGCGTGTCGGTAAAATAGAGTTCGGCATACGCAGCTTGCCACAGCAAGAAGTTACTGATGCGGAAGTCGCCTCCCGTTCTGATCAGCAAGTCGAGATTCGCTTGATCGGCCATCGTCATCTGCTCTGTCAAGGCATCTTCGGTTATATCACTTGGTTGCAATTCACCCGCTGCAACTTGTTTTGCGAGGTGTTGTGCTGCCTGTGTGATATCCCAACGCCCACCGTAATTTGCTGCAATGTTTAAGTTAAGCCCTGTATTGTCCTGGGTCAATGTTTGGGCTTCATGAACACGCTTTTGGAGGTTGTCAGGAAAACGAGAAAGATCGCCAATAATGGTTAGCTTTACGTTGTTCTTATGTAATTTTTTAACTTCTTTAGACAACACATAAATAAATAATTCCATTAACGTGCTGACTTCATCTTCTGGCCTACGCCAGTTTTCACTACTAAAGGCAAATAGCGTCAGAGACTCTATACCTAACTTGGAACAGAATTGTACAGCACTACGAACCGAATCTACGCCCTTCTTATGTCCGAAGGCGCGAGGACGCCTGCGAGCTTGAGCCCAACGACCGTTGCCATCCATTATTATCGCAACATGTTTTGGCAATGATTGCTGCGAAATAACCTCTGCTTTTAAAACCATAATTCCAATTTAAGTGAAAAAAAACGCCGCCTAGTATACCCTAGGCGGCGCTTCAAACCTAATAAATTTGTCATTGTACCCAGCCAAAAAAACGCTAACTGCTCAGAAACAAAGCAGAATTTTCTGCAATACGTAAACAGTGCGTAAATATAAACGCTAGGATAAAGACATCTAGATTTCCATCAACTCAGCTTCTTTCGCGCTTAGTTGTGTATCCATTTCTTTGATGAACTTGTCAGTCAATTTTTGGATATCATCTTCCGCTTGACGCGCTTCGTCTTCTGAGATTTCTTTGTCTTTTAGCAATGATTTAATATCACCATTTGCATCACGACGAATGTTACGCACTGCAACACGACCGCCCTCAACCTCTCCACGTACGATCTTGATTAGATCTTTACGACGCTCTTCAGTTAGCGGAGGAAGTGGAACACGGATCACGGTACCCGCTGACATTGGGTTTAAACCTAAGTCAGAAGACATGATTGCCTTTTCTACCGCTTGTGCAAGCGATTTGTCGAATACGCTAATAGCCAGTGTACGAGAATCTTCCGTCGTTACGTTTGCTACTTGGTTTAGCGGTGTATCTGCACCGTAGTAAGAAACAGAAATACCATCTAGTAGCGCAGGGTGCGCACGACCTGTGCGGATTTTAGAAAGCTGGCTTCCAAGTGCCGCCACACTTTTTTTCATGCGCTCTTGAGCGTCTTTTTTAATATCTTCGATCACAATACTTTCCTAGTCTGTTCTTGTTATGCCAGATTATACTCGCAATTTAGAGATTCGCTACTTAACTACGAGTTGCTGAAATAGTCGTCAGATTATTCTGCTGCTTGAGAAGAGATAAGGGTACCTTCCTCTTCACCCATGATGACATTTTTCAATGCACCCGGTTTATTCATGTTGAATACGCTGATTGGCATATTGTGGTCACGTGCCAATGTAAATGCAGCTAAATCCATCACTTTCAATTCTTTGTCGATAACTTCGTTGTAAGTCAACGTGCGGTATAGCGTAGCATCTGGGTTTTTCACCGGATCGTCACTAAATACCCCTTCAACCTTAGTGGCTTTAATCACGGTATCCGCTTCAATCTCGATACCGCGCAAACATGCTGCTGAGTCCGTGGTAAAGAATGGGTTGCCCGTACCTGCAGAGAAAATAACAACACGGCCAGATTTTAATAGGCTAATTGCTTCCGCCCAATTGTACGCATCACACACGCCATTTAGCGGGATAGCAGACATTAAACGTGCGTTTACAAAAGCACGGTGCAGCGCATCACGCATCGCAAGGCCATTCATGACGGTCGCTAGCATGCCCATGTGGTCGCCCACAACGCGATTCATGCCCGCTTCTGCAAGTGAACCACCACGTAAGAAGTTACCGCCACCGATAACCAAACCCACTTCTACGTCGAGCTCTACTAACTCTTTGATTTCTTGTGCCATACGATCCAATACTTTTGGATCGATACCAAAGCCTTCATCTCCCATTAAAGCTTCACCACTAAGCTTTAAAAGAACGCGTCTAAAAACAGGTTTTTTATTGATAGTCATAATATCCGGGCCAATTAAAAGTGAGGTAAAAAATAACCGCGCTTATGCTAGACATAAATGCGCGGTTATTTTAGAGAATTTTCAGCAATGACGCAAAGCTAATGTCAGCTTTTACATCATTAGGCATCACAATAAGTGATTACTGGCCTTTTGCTGCAGCGATTTGTGCTGCAACTTCTGCTGCGAAGTCTTCTTCTTTCTTCTCGATACCTTCACCTACTTCTAGGCGAACGAATGAAGAAACAGATGCATTCTTCTCTTTAAGGTAGTCACCCACTGATTTCTTAGGTTCCATGATGAAAGCTTGACCAGTAAGAGAGATCTCACCAGTGAACTTCTTCATACGACCAACAACCATCTTCTCAGCGATTTCAGCTGGCTTACCTTCGTTCATTGCGATTTCAACTTGAACCGCTTTTTCTTTTTCAACTACTTCAGCAGGTACGTCTTCTGGGTTTAGGTAGTCTGGCTTAGAAGCAGCAACGTGCATTGCAACGTGCTTAAGTGTTTCTTCGTCAGCATCACCAGCTACAACAACACCGATACGCTCGCCGTGACGGTAAGCAACTAGCTTGTCACCTTGGATGTAAGAAACACGACGGATGTTCATGTTCTCACCGATTTTAGCTACTAGTGCAACACGAGTCTCTTCAAACTTAGCTTGTAAGTCTTCGATAGTGAGTTGCTCAGCTACAGCTGCGTCAGCAATTTCGTTAGCAAATGCAAGGAAGCTTGCATCTTTTGCTACGAAGTCAGTTTGACAGTTAACTTCTACTAGTGCAGCAAAACCTTCGCCTTGCTTGATGATGATTGTACCTTCAGCAGCGATGTTGCCTGCTTTTTTAGCAGCTTTAGCAGCACCACTTTTACGCATGTTTTCGATTGCTTGATCGATATCACCACCAGTTTCTGTCAGTGCTTTTTTACAATCCATCATGCCAGCGCCAGTGCGCTCACGAAGTTCTTTTACTAGGGCAGCAGTTACAGCCATTAGAATATCCTCAAATCTGAATTCAGTTCTTGATAAAACCAACCTTAGGTTGGCTGAATATCAAATCAAGTACAGCTCGCCTCAATTTGATAAAAATCCGTTATCTTTCAAGGTCTGCTTGGCAAACAACGGGATAAGCAGTTAATCGCTTATAAAGAATATCAAGTCTTCACCAATAATTTGATGAAGACTTGATGACAGCTAATACCTAATCAGGTAATTACTCAGCTTCAACGAAGTCGTCGTTTTCTGCTTGAGCAACGATGTTGCTTTCACGACCTTCAGTGATAGCAGTCGCTACTGCACCAGTGTATAGCTGGATTGCACGGATAGCGTCGTCGTTACCTGGGATGATGAAATCAACACCATCTGGGTTTGAGTTAGTATCAACAACAGATACTACTGGGATACCTAGGTTGTTAGCTTCACGGATAGCGATGTGCTCGTGGTCAGCGTCGATAACGAAGATAGCGTCAGGAAGACCGCCCATATCTTTGATACCGCCAAGGCCTTTTTCAAGCTTTTGCATTTCACGAGTAAGCATTAGCGCTTCTTTCTTAGTAAGCTTCTCGAAAGTACCGTCTTGGCTTTGAGTCTCAAGCTCTTTAAGACGCTTGATTGATTGACGAACTGTTTTCCAGTTAGTCAACATACCACCTAACCAACGGTGATTTACGTAGAACTGCTCACTTTGGATAGCCGCTTCTTTAACTGCTTCGCTTGCAGCGCGCTTAGTACCTACGAAAAGGATTTTGCCTTTGTTAGATGCTACGTTCTGTAAGAACTTAAGTGCATCGTTGAACATTGGAACAGTTTTTTCTAGGTTGATGATATGAACGCGGTTACGTGCACCGAAGATGAACGGCTTCATCTTAGGGTTCCAGTAACGTGCTTGGTGACCGAAGTGAACACCAGCTTGAAGCATATCGCGCATTGAAACGTTTGCCATTGTATTTTTCCTCTAAAAGTTAGGGTTAGGCCTCCACATATCCCATAGCACCAACACGAAGTTTTTATAACTGCATGCACCCAAGTGTATGTGTCGATATGTGTGTGTGTTAATATTAATAAGTGTGTTGTCTTAACTACAGACATTCAATCTCATCGTGTGAGGAAGAATTATTTGTAAAAAGACGGCGCGCTTTATACCATATATAAAGAATTAACTCAATCTTATGCGTAAAATTTGTGCATAATAAATGTTCATCTAAATTGACTTGGAGTCTAAATGAGTGCAGTGATCAAAACCCCTGAAGAAATCGAAAAAATGCGTGTTGCCGGGCGTTTAGCCGCGGAAGTACTGGAAATGATCGAGCCGTATGTTAAGCCAGGGGTGACCACCGACGAATTAAACACCATTTGTCACAACTACATTGTTGATGAGCAAGGTGCCATTCCTGCACCGCTAAATTATCACGGCTTTCCGAAGTCTATTTGTACCTCAGTTAACCACGTGATCTGTCACGGTATCCCGAACGATAAACCGCTAAAAGAAGGCGACATTATCAATATCGACATCACCGTGATCAAAGATGGTTATCATGGCGATACGTCAAAAATGTTTTATGTCGGTACACCAACTATCCAAGGTAAGCGCTTAAGCGAAATCACGCAAGAGAGCCTATACCTTGCGATAAAAATGGTAAAACCAGGCGTGCGTTTGGGTGATATTGGCGCTGCAATTCAAAAGTATGCAGAAGGCTTTAACTACTCTATCGTACGTGAATATTGTGGTCACGGCATTGGTAAAGAATTCCATGAAGAGCCACAAGTAATGCACTACGGCAAACCGGGCACCGGCGAAGTACTTAAAGCTGGTATGTGTTTAACTATCGAGCCTATGGTTAACGCGGGTAAGCGCCAATGTAAGCTACTAAAAGATGATTGGACTGTAGTCACCAAAGACCGTAGCCTTTCGGCACAATGGGAACACACGCTGCTTGTCACAGACAATGGCGTTGAGATCTTAACGCTACGCAATGATGAAACGATAGATCGCGTTATTACGCATTCAGCTTAATTACCAAAGAATTTGTCAAAGCCAGCTACAGCGCTGGCTTTTTATTGTAAAACTCACGCCACAACCGTTACAGTGCCTCTTGTTTTTAGATATCCGTTACACGTAGGGATTAGTTGTCCAATCCTTGACCCTTCGCCTTTCCGTCACTCGCAATTCTTATTTATTTAGTGTAAAACAGGACTCTACTGTTTTTGCGCGCATGACACAGGATCCTAAGTGGCATTACCGAACAAAGTGAAGACGCTTCTTGATGAAGCACAAGAACTTACCGATTACCGTGATTGTCTTGCTTTTTTCTACAAATGGTTAAGCAATCAATTTGCCAAGCAACCCGTTAGAAATCTAATTAACTCTCGCGCCGAATTTATCGACCGATTGTTGATTAAACTGTTTAATGAAACTGGACTGGCGCATCAACCAGACTTGTCGTTAATCGCCATTGGTGGTTATGGCCGTGGTGAGTTGCACCCGTTCTCTGATATCGATTTTTTGGTGCTGACCAAATCTGCCCCCTGTGAAGAGGTGACCAGCTGTTTAGAGCGTTTTGTCACTTATCTATGGGATTTAGGTCTAGACATTGGCCATAGCGTAAGAACCCATGAACAAGTCTTAGAACAAAAACAAGAAGACGTTCACTTTGCCACTAGCCTGCTGGAAAGCCGCCTCATTTGTGGTAACCATATTGAATATGAACGCCTCAAACGACATATTGTCGAAACCCCAATTTGGCAATCTAGTGACTTTTTTATCGCCAAGGTCAATGAGCAAAATATTCGCCATAAAAAATGCCATGGTACCGCATACAACCTTGAGCCTAACATTAAAGAAAATCCTGGTGGCCTTCGCGATCTGCAAACCATTTTTTGGGTCGCTAAAAAGCACTTCCGCGCTGAAACTTTGGAAGAGTTAATCAATCACGGTTATTTGACCCATGAAGAATATCAAGAGCTGTTAGAGTGCATCGAAAACCTGTGGAACATTCGCTTTGCGCTGCACTTAGCCGCTGGCCGCAGTGAGAACCGTTTACTGTTTGACCATCAACCACATGCTGCAGAGCTCCTCGGTTTCGGCTCTGAAGGTAAAGCCTCAGTTGAGCGCATGATGAAACGCTTATTTAGGATCATGAGCCGAGTGCGCGAAATGAACCAAATGCTGCTTTCCTATTTCGAACAAAGTATTCTTCCTGAGCAGTTGGAACAAGAGGCCGTGCCACTCGACAGGAACTTTGAGCGTATTGGCAACAAAATTCGCGTTAAAAACCCTTCAGTATTTTTCCGTCGAGAGAATTTGTTTGTCCTTTTTGAACACATTGCAGACAACCCTAAAATCAATCAGATTGACCCAAGTACCATCCGTACTATGCGTCAAGTCAGACGTCGTTTATTGGGCGATTTGCAAGATTACGCAGGCTGTCGTGACGCTTTTTTAAGGCTATTGAAACACCCAAATGGCATGGGGCGAGCATTTACTCTCATGCACAAACACGGGATCATTGCGGCCTATTTACCGCAGTGGCGTAATATTTTTGGTCAAATGCAGTTCGACCTATTTCACGCCTACACAGTGGATGAGCATACCCATAAGCTCATCAATAATATCTACCGGTATTTCGATAAAGAGCATATTAGCGAGTTCCCGATTTGTTCTGAGATTGTCGCCCGTATGGACAAGCCTGAGTTGCTTTACTTAGCCGGGATCTTTCACGATATTGCCAAAGGTCGAGGTGGCGACCATTCCGAGCTTGGCGCAGTCGATGCCATGGCATTTACCAAAATGCACGGCTTTACGCCGTCGGATGCAAAGCTTGTCGCGTGGCTGGTACAAAATCATCTACTGATGTCTGTCACTGCCCAGCGTAAAGATATTAACGACCCAGATGTTATTGCTGAATTTGCACAAAAAGTGAAAAATGAACGTCAGCTAGATTATCTCTACTGTTTAACGGTCGCCGACATTCGTGCAACCAACGACAACCTCTGGAACGATTGGAAAAATACCCTCTTACGTGAGCTGTATTTACATACCCAACGAGCACTACGATTGGGTCTTGAAAACCCGATGGATATGCGCGATCAGATCCGTGACAAGAAACGCCAAGCCAAGCAACGTCTGCTTAATCTGGGCTACTTTGAAGAATACATTGACCTTATTTGGTCACGCTTTAAGGCGAACTATTTTACTGCATTTAGCGAACAGCAAATCTCTTGGCATACTGAACATTTATTAAAATCTGATGATTTAAGTCAGCCAAGCGTGATCGTTTCTGACAAGCCCATGCATGGCGGAACACAAGTATTCGTATATAGTCCTTATGAGTCGGCGTTGTTTGCCAAACTGGTCAGTGTGATTGGTTCTAAAAAAGCACAGATCCAGCATGCTCAGGTCATGACTACCAAAGATGGCTATGTTGTCTTTAGCTTTGTTATTTTAGAAGTGAATGGCGACCCACTCAGTACCGGCCGCGCCGCGGGGATCAGAAGAGGCTTAGAGACGCTCTTAAAAGATCCAAAAAAGAAAATCAGAGTCAAAAAGAACCGCTCACAGAAGTTTAAAGATTTTAATATTAGGCCAAAAATTATCTTGCGCCCTCATGCTAGAGCAAACCGTAGTCTTATTGAAATACAAGCCATTGATATTCCTGGATTACTGACTAAAATTGCTGAGGTATTTCAGGCCTATTCACTACATATTCATGCCGCGCGCATTACAACCGTCGGCGAACGCGCAGAAGACTTTTTCGTCGTCTCGAACAAAGATTACAAGGCACTAGATGAAGTACAAAAAGCTGAGCTTCATCGTGCCCTACTCAAAAAATTAAATGCTGAAACAGATTAACGAGGAATTTATGTCTGATTTAAAAACGACTATTGAAACCGCGTGGGAAAACCGCGATACCATCACTCCAACAACGGTATCAGACGAAGTAAAACAGGCGATTGTCAACGCACTAGAAATGCTAGATTCAGGTGCAGCACGTGTTGCTGAAAAAATTAGTGGTGAGTGGGTTGTACATCAATGGTTGAAAAAGGCGGTACTCCTGTCTTTTAGAATTCGTGACAACCAACCAATGAGCGATGGCGTTAACCAGTTTTACGACAAAGTACCATTAAAATTCTCAGACTACACGCCAGAGCAGTTCCAACAAGGTGGTATGCGCGTAGTACCAAACGCGGTAGCACGTCAAGGCAGCTTTGTCGGTAAAAACGTGGTACTTATGCCGTCCTACGTCAATATTGGTGCATATGTTGATGAAGGCACTATGGTTGATACTTGGGCAACCGTAGGCTCGTGTGCACAGATCGGTAAAAACGTACACCTATCTGGCGGTGTGGGCATTGGTGGCGTATTAGAGCCGCTACAAGCCAATCCAACGATTATTGAAGATAACTGTTTCATCGGCGCACGTTCTGAAATCGTAGAAGGTGTGATTGTTGAAGAAGGTGCGGTTATCTCCATGGGTGTCTATATTTCACAAAGTACTCGTATTTACGACCGTGAAACAGGCGAAACCCATTATGGTCGCGTACCAGCCGGTGCGGTGGTAGTACCTGGATCACTACCAAGCAAAGATGGCTCCCATAGCCTATACGCAGCAATTATTGTGAAAAAAGTAGATCAGCAAACCCGCGAAAAAGTAGGGATCAATGCACTACTTCGCTCACTAGACGACTAAATATCACAATGGTTTCAAAAAGGGAGCTTTCTGCTCCCTTTTTCATGTATTACCAGCGGTAGTCCATTGACACTAGAATGTTTCTTGGTCTTCCAGGAAAGTACCTTTCACCACTAAACGAAGTGTAATCGGCACGCTCAGCGTAACGTTCGTCGCTTAGATTTTTCACTCTCATCGTCAGCGCCAAATGCGGATTTACCTGCCATTTTCCTCGTAAGCTCAGCAAGTCGTGACCAGAATAACGATGAAGATTTTCGGGGTCAGTAAAATACTCTCCTACATGATGCCAAGCTAAAGACCAACTGAGATTGTCCAGTACTTGCCAGTGCAATTGGGCGTTAATGATGCTCCTTGGTGCTGAATCTAGATCGTTGCCATTAATATTGATGCCCCCAAGAATATTATCTTGTTCATAAGTATGCTTAGCACGCGTTGCGGCGAGATCTAGTTGCCAATGTGCTGAGAATGAATAACTCAGCTCCAACTCCACACCTCGGTGTCTTGAGCGACCATCGTTGATATAGAAAAAGTCACTATCTCGGAAGATCAAATTTTCTTTTTCCATGTCATAAATCGCGACCTGATAGTCAAGGCTATCTGCACTCCCCTTTAGGCCAAGCTCGATATTGTCCGCCTTTTCTTCTTCTAGCGATGCTTTTAGCTGCTCTCGCTGCAATTGGTAAAGCTCAGCAGCTTGTGGTGCGCGATAGCCTTTGGACACGTTAGCATAGGCAATATGCAGTTCAGTAAACGCGTAGCTTAAACCAAATTTTGGTGAAAAATAAGTAAAGCTATCTTTGCCACTGGCTGGGCGACTATAACGACACCCGCCCATTGCACACTCCGAGCCATCTTCTTTGGTGCGCCCAATAGGCAAAAAGTTGCGATAATCGTATTTCATTGACTCAAAACGACCGCCCAGTTCAACTAACCAGTTACCCTGTCGCCAACTGAGATTTGCAAAAGGCGCGAGTTGCCTTGCATCTACTTCATAGTCGTAGTGTTTTCCTGTGGGGATAGTTGAGCGCAAAAATACAGAGCCTTCAGTCGGCGTAGGCTGATACTGCAACATCTCGCCTTGGGTATATTCCGCATCCATTCCCCAATCTAATTGTATTGAGTCACTTAGTTCAGTGTGTATAAGCGTTTGCAGCCCTACGCCAGTTTGACCATTTTCTTCAAACGGCTTACCCGGCAAGAAATGCTTAACAAACTCCATCTCTTGCCAACGTACATAAGGTTTTATTAGCACGGTGTTGCTATCATCAAAGTGCCCGGTTATTTCTGTCCAAGCTCTCAATGACTCTGCCTTTCTAAATGCTTCAGGGTTTTCGTTTTGCTTTGCCAATTGCTTATTTTTATAGCTATCCACTCCTGTTATATAACCCGCAGTTTGCTGATCTAAGTGGGTGTATGTCATCCCAGATACGACACCAATCTTCTTACCTTCATATTGGTGTTTGACGCTCAACTTTTGTTGCTCGACGCTTTCATCGTCACGATAACCCGTATCTTTTGTAAGGGTTAACGCGGCGCCCAAGCCAAGGGCTTTGTCGCCAGCTTGCATCCGAGTTCGGCTATAACCATAGGAGCCGATATCTAGTGCGATCCTAGGTGTCTTTTGAATGCTGTTTGAAGTAATCACATTGACCACTCCATGCACCGCATTAGAGCCATACAACACGCTATTAGGCCCTTTTAGCACTTCAATACGCTCTGCCGCTTCAAAGTGCGACTCAAAGAGTTCATTGATATTACAAAAGCCAGCGGCTCTGAGTGCAATACCATCTTCAGCCATTAAAATGCCGCCACATGCGCCTGCACCAGAGAGCACTTGAGAACGCAATGCAGGTAGATACTCTTGACCATTACCATGTTGTATATTTGCACCAGCAACAAGCCTCAACGCTTTTTCGATATGCGTGACGCCGATGTCATCTAACTGAGCTTCTGTGAGCAAAGCGAGGCTTACAGGGCGCTCTCCTACCGTCTCAGCTAACCTGGATGCCGTAGTAGTGATGATTTCAAATTCATTGTTCTCTGTCGCTTCGCTAAGTTGTGGTGCAAGGGCACAACTTGCAAAGACCAACACCATTTCTTTCATTTTGATACCAATTGTATTAACCTGATTACAAGGCAAAAAGAAAGGGCTACACAGCCCTTTCGTTTTCTTTACCGCTTAGCGTTATGCCTGTCTTGCCTCTAACATCAAACGCTTCATATCTCGTACTGCCTTTTCCAGTCCATCAATTGCCGCTCGAGCGACAATGGCATGACCAATGTTAAGCTCGTAGATTTCTGGCATTTGTGCAATCGGTTTAACGTTATGGTAATGCAAACCATGCCCAGCGTTGACGATAAGACCTAGGCCATGAGCATACTGAACGCCTTCACGAATGCGTTCAAGCTCAGCGCTCATTTCGGTGTCGTTCTCAGCATCAGCATAAGCACCAGTGTGGATCTCAATATAAGGCGCACCGCTTTGCTTTGCAGCATCTAGCTGCTTTTTATCCGCGTCGATAAACAAGCTTACTTTGATACCTGCATCAGCTAGACGCTGAGTTGCCGCTGTGATCCTATCTAGATTACCCGCCACGTCTAAGCCACCTTCCGTGGTTAATTCTTCGCGTTTTTCTGGCACTAAGCAAACATATTCAGGTTTTACTTCGCAAGCGATGTCGAGCATTTCGTCAGTTACGGCGATTTCTAGATTCATACGTGTTTGGATGGTTTTTGCCATCACGTAAACATCGCGATCTTGAATGTGGCGACGATCTTCGCGTAGGTGAATAGTAATGCCGTCGGCACCTGCGTGCTCAGCTACGGCAGCGGCATGTGCTGGATCAGGATAGCTAGTGCCACGCGCCTGACGAAGTGTTGCAATATGATCTACGTTAACGCCGAGTAAAATATCTTTCATCGTTTATCCCTTGATAATATGACGTAGCAAGTGAATTACCCACTTATTACTGCGATACCGATTTATATCTTTGATTAAATTGGTATTATTTCTTTGAAATAAATAGCTCTCTACTTTTCAGCCCTTGCTTACCAACCAGCGGTGCCATTAATTTTCGTGTTAATAGCTTAGCCGCCCTTCTCACGGCAAGGTCTTGGAAATCTTGATTGGCAATGGCTAGTAACATACTGCCCGGTATCGTATCAGGTTCACGACCGACTGCAATAAAACCATACTCAGATACGTACTTATACGCGGCTTTTGGCCGCACTGGATTACCTTCTGCGTCAAACTCCAGTTCCACACCAAACCCAAGTTCACCCAATAATTGCAACTCAAAGCTGCGTAAGATAGGTTCGACATCTTCATCTTGGGCCAAACGCATTAAATGTAACTGATAGAGCGCAAAGATCTGCTCTAGCGGTTCGTTGGTGGGTACCACGCGTTGTGTTAGCTCATTGAGATACAAGCCACAATATAACTGCCGCCCAACGAGTTGGATTTGGTTGTCTGTGGGTTCAAAACGGTTTACGTATTTAAAATCGTATCTGCCTGCATATTGCAGTAAAAGTAATGAAAATGGCCGCAACTGGGCATTATGTTTGAGGGATTGCTTGCCCTTTACTCGGGCAAGCATTTTGAGTTGTCCAACGCCTTCGACTAGTACGTCAAGCAGTACCTGAGAATCGCTGTAAGGTCTGCGATGTAACAGATAGGCCTGTCGAAAGTCGCTATCCAATCAGTCTTCTCCGTACCCTAAGCTACGAAGAGCACGTTCGTCGTCTGCCCAGCCAGATTTCACTTTAACCCAGCATTCGAGATAGACTTTGTTGTCTAGCATGTTTTCAAGATCTTTACGCGCTTCGCGACCGATCACTTTGAGCTTTTCGCCTTTGTTGCCGATCACCATGCGTTTTTGCGATTCGCGCTCAACAAGGATCAACGCGTTTATCTGCCAAACGCCGTTGTCTTGCCACTTAAACTGTTCGATCTCAACCGTCACCGAGTACGGTAGCTCATCGCCCATAAAGCGCATCAGCTTTTCACGCACGATCTCTGCCGCCATAAAACGCATTGAGCGATCGGTAACATAATCTTCAGGGAAATAGAATTCACACGCAGGTAAACGCTTGTGCACTTCTTCTCTGATCATATCAACGTTCTTACCTTGCTTCGCAGAGATAGGTACGATCCCGATAAAATCACCCTGTTCACTCAACCACTGAATATGTGGCATCAACAAGTCTTTATCTTTTACCTGATCGGTTTTATTCATCACCACCAAGATGGGACGGCCGCTGTCTTTAACTTTAGCCAGTACCATTTCGTCATCAGGCGTCCAATGCGTTCCTTCTACAACGAAAATAACCAGTTCAACATCGCCGATTGAGCTTGATGCTGCTCGGTTCATTAAGCGGTTAATTGCACGCTTTTCTTCAATATGAAGTCCTGGCGTATCAACGTACACCGCTTGATGATTACCCTCTGTATGGATCCCCATGATGCGGTGACGAGTCGTTTGTGGTTTACGCGAGGTAATACTTACCTTTTGCTCAACCAGTTTATTTAATAATGTCGATTTACCTACGTTAGGTCTACCGACAATGGCAATCATGCCGCAATGTGTATCAAGCGTCATTCTTTAATATCTTAAGCGCTTTTTCGGCAGCTTTTTGCTCAGCTTTGCGTCGCGAGCTGCCTACTGAAATTATACTTTCCATCCCTTCCACTATACATTCGACCGTGAATGTTTGGTTGTGAGCTTGCCCTTTGGTATCTATTACAGTGTAGCCCGGCAAAGGTAATTTTCGAGCTTGTAGATACTCCTGCAGCAGTGTCTTCGGGTCTTTTTGGTTATGACCAGGTGAAATCGCAGTTAAGCGTGATTCGTACCAGCTTAGTACCAAATCTCTACACACATCGATGTCAGAGTCTAAGAAGACTGCACCAATAATGGCTTCTACTGCATCTGCGAGCGTCGACTCACGGCGAAAACCGCCACTCTTCAGCTCACCTGGACCTAAGCGCAGATAATCACCTAGCGCGAATTCCACACCGAATTCCGCCAGCGTTTGACCACGCACTAACGTTGAACGCATGCGGCTTAAATCACCTTCACGCGCTTTTGGAAACTTGTGATACAAGGCATTTGCAATCACAAAGCTTAAAATAGAGTCGCCCAAAAATTCGAGACGCTCGTTGTGCTGGCCTTTGTGACTGCGATGCGTCAAAGCCTGCTCAAGCAGCGCCTTATCAGAGAAGTTGTACCCTATTTTATTATAAAGTTCTTCTACGTTTCTTTTCATTGTTACTGAATACTACCTAGGCGTTCAAAACGAACACCAGTTGGAACCCACCCTGGCAAAATGCTGTCTGGGCCATTATCAAAATCAAAACTCAACCAAATAAATACTGCTCTTCCAACCAGATTTTCATCAGGTACAAAACCCCACATACGGCTGTCTTGGCTGTTATTACGGTTATCACCCATCGCAAAATAACTTCCTTCTGGTACTACCCACTCATCGCGGCGAGTACCCGGTTGTTGATAGTAGCGATCTGTTAATTCTAACACTTCAGGATTAATTAAAATATCATGTTCTACGTTTGGCAAATGCTCTGTTAGACGCACTAACTGCATCGGACCTTGCGTAAATTCGTCACGGTTTACAATGTCTACATCAATCTTGTTATATTCGCCACACGTCAATCCGTTTGCTTCGCTCTGCCCGTCTTCACACTTAGGTTTGATGTAAAGCTGACGATTACGATAAACAATGTGATCGCCTGGTAAACCAACGATACGTTTGATGAAATCAATACGCTCGTCTAGCGGAAACTTAAACACAGCAATATCACCGCGCTCAGGCGTGCCCGTTTCAACGATTTTGCTGCGCCACACAGGGTCTTTAATCCCGTATGCATATTTTTCCACTAGGATAAAATCACCATCCAATAAGGTTGGCATCATGGAGCCAGATGGAATTTGAAACGGTTCAAAAATAAACGAGCGGAAAATCGTGATTGCGGCAATCATTGGAAAAATAGATTTCGCATTTTCAACGATGGCAGGTTCAGGGGCTATTTCCGCAATGATGTCGGCATCCAACTGAGCGTCAGATGCACCTTGCGCAATAGCAAGCCTAGCTTGTCTTTTTGGTGCATACACCAAATGATCGATCAACCAAATAAGGCCTGAACCGACCGTGAGTAGCACCAATAAAATTGAAAAATAACCTGCCATTTGTATTTCCTGTTACTTACCTACTTTCAATATTGCTAAGAATGCGTCTTGTGGCACTTCAACGTTACCAAGTTGCTTCATACGCTTCTTACCTTCTTTTTGCTTTTGCAGTAGCTTTTTCTTACGGCTCACGTCACCACCATAACATTTTGCGATTACGTTTTTACGTAACTGCTTAACTGTACTACGCGCAATAACGTGATTACCAATTGCAGCTTGAATAGCAATATCAAACATTTGGCGAGGGATCAATTCTCTCAGCGCTTCAGCTAACTGACGACCACGCGTTTGTGAACCATCGCGGTGAACAATTATTGCAAGCGCATCAACACGGTCGCCATTGATTAGAATATCCACTCGTACCATGTCTGACGCTTCAAAACGTTTGAAGTTGTAATCAAGTGATGCAAAACCACGGCTGGTCGACTTCAACTTATCAAAGAAGTCCATTACCACTTCTGACATCGGCAGTTCATAGGTTAACGCAACTTGCTTACCGTGATAGGTCATCTTGGTTTGCATACCACGCTTTTCAACACACAGCGTGATAACGTTTCCTAAATATTCTTGCGGAACGAGAATATTCGCTTCAACAATTGGTTCACGAATTTCAATAATGTCGTTTACTGGCGGTAAATCCGATGGATTATCGATTTTCACCACACCGTGCTTAGTTTCTACTTCATAGATTACCGTTGGTGCCGTGGTAATAAGATCCATATCGTATTCACGTTCAAGGCGCTCTTGAATAATCTCCATGTGGAGCATACCAAGGAAGCCACAACGGAAACCAAAACCCAGTGCCGTCGAGTTTTCAGGCTCGAAGAATAGTGATGCATCGTTTAAGCTCAGTTTATTAAGCGCATCGCGGAAGTTTTCGTAATCATCAGATGAAATTGGGAACATCCCCGCGTATACCTGAGGCTTTACCTTTTGGAAACCAGGCAAACGGTCTGTTGCAGAATCACGCGCCATGGTAATGGTATCACCAACTGGTGCACCATGGATGTCTTTGATACCTGCGATAACAAACCCTACTTCACCCGTTCTCAACACACCAGTATTGGTTTGTTTCGGTGTAAAAATACCAACTTTGTCTACTTGGTGAGCTTGCTCTGTAGACATGATCTTGATCTTTTCGCCCGCTCTTAATTCACCGTTTTTAATACGCACCAATGAAACTACGCCTTGGTACGGGTCAAACCATGAATCGATAATCAGTGCCTGTAATGGCGCATTTGGCTCACCTTCTGGCGGCGGAATATCACGTACGATCACTTCGAGCACTTCATCAATGCCGATCCCCGTTTTCGCACTACAACGCACCGCTTCTAATGCTTCAATACCGACGATATCTTCAATTTCTTCAGCTACGCGAAGTGGATCAGCCTGTGGTAAGTCAATTTTGTTCAGAACGGGAATAACTTCCAAGTCCATCTCTAGTGCGGTGTAACAGTTCGCTAGTGTTTGTGCTTCTACACCTTGACCCGCGTCAACAACCAATAGCGCACCTTCACAAGCGGCTAGAGAGCGCGAAACTTCATAAGTGAAGTCAACGTGTCCCGGCGTATCGATAAAGTTTAGCTGGTAGGTTTCGCCATCTTTTGCTTGATAGTTAAGCGTTACACTCTGTGCTTTGATGGTAATGCCGCGCTCACGTTCGATGTCCATCGAATCCAGTACCTGCTGCTGCATTTCGCGGTCTGTTAAACCTCCACAAACTTGGATTAAGCGGTCTGATAGCGTCGATTTTCCATGGTCAATGTGGGCAATAATAGAAAAGTTACGGATATGCTTCATATACTGGATTCAATACTTCTGTTAGTCACAAATAGAGATTAAGGCCTCGATTTTACATTTTATTTAGTACAATCACCATCTATTTGCGTTATTGGTAGGCTAATTGGGTAAATTTTTATCACTTTTACCTGATGTTTGAGTTTATCCCCTTGGACTCTGGCGAAAAATAAACCGAGTGCAGCACTCGTAAATGCAATAAGTATCTGCAAAGGTTCATTAAGACCAAGTACGAGGGCTGCGATAAACATGCCGGCAAAAGCAAAAAGCAATGGCATCATGTAAACATAAAACGCATGCTTCACCACATTAGAGTCGTCTAATGCCAACTTAATTTTTTGGCCAATTTCGACAGACTCCGTCAAATCTACAGGGAATTGTTTTTTGTGGGTGCCAAAGAGTTTGGCGAATACTTGGGAGCCGCATTTGCCGTTACAGCCTTCACAAGCGGGTTTTGGCTGTGCTTCTAAATAGACAGTTGCGCCTTTGATGGCGGCAACTGTCAGAGTTTGTTCTATCATAAAGGTCTTTTCACAGACTCAGCGATTGCTTTTGCGGTCAATGCTGGAATATTTCCAACCACAGATACATCAAACGCACCGGTGTTATGTACGTAAACCGTCGTTGCACCTGACGAAAGCGCTCCACTTGGGCGCTGCCCCGGTAAAGGACGTTGTACAAATACCGAAATATCGACAAGACCGTCAGAAAACAAGTAGTAGTCTGCTAGCTCATTGTTTAAATCTAACTTATGTCTGTCAGATTTTAGCAGCTCAAAGCCCTGAGGTAACCAACCAATTTGCCAATTGTTTTTTGTGCCATTCTCAAGTGTCTTCAACAACCCAGATACGGCTTCAGGAAACTGCTTTTGTGAAAGTTCTAACAATTGCTCGGCTGGGGTTTCAGTCACGCTGATATGGGTAAGCTGAAGTTGTTCTAACAATTCGCCTTGTTGGTTTACGTAAGCAGATTTTAGCAACAGAGATGACTCGGTATCGATCCACAACCAATAGTTGTATTTAGCGTCGTCCTTTGCTTCTAATCTGACAAGCTGAGCAGGTCTGTCAACAATCCGACCTTTACCACCTAAGACAAAATCATAGCTTTCTTTGAGGCTGTCGATATTTTTGAACAAAACTTCGGGAATAGGACCTGCTATCGAATCTGTTTGGATGGTGTAAGGCTCAGACTTAGGTTCAAAATAAGTCACTTTGTCACCAATGCGGATCATTTCAAGTCCAGCACCATTGAGTAAACTTAAAAGCTCAAATTCAGTCCCATCTTGGTTACCATGAAGCCAGCGGTAAGGCTCCATAGATTTTCCTTTCACCACGACAAACGATGCATCAAAGTTTCTATGATGCACCGCTTCGGCCATGTCTTTTAGCAGTTGTTTGGCTGATACGCTTTCATTTGCCCACAGCCAACTAGAGAAAAATACACTTACTACAACTAACAGTGCTCTCATTTATTGCTCTTTTTCCTCTTGCTTTTCAGCGGTGTTGTTTTCACCTGATTGCTGCAGTGCATACGCCATGCGTGACTGTCTTTGGTGCTCTAGCACCAATGCACCAATACGTTGCTGCTGTAACTCTCTAATGCCTTTAGCCGCTGATTCAAGCGCAGGCTCAGTTGATAAGCTCACAGGAGAAACACCTCCAGCAAAAGGAGTAGATTGCAACTGTAAGGTATCGCCCGCAGGTATTGTCGCGTCTGTACTTAACGTGTTAACACCAAGTATAGCAAATAAAGACACGCTTGCCGCGATAGCCACTTGTGCAAACGGCTTACGCCATGCACTTAACTCAATCACATTGCGCTTCGGCGTCGTTTCTAGCACTTGCTCAACGGTAGGCTCGCTATACGTCTGCTCTTGTTCAAGTGCCGCTGCAAAGCTGCTGGTGATGTCAATGCAAGGTGTGTCTTGCTTTTGACTACGCATTACATCACCAATCAAGGCATACCGAGCAAACTTTTGTTCGTCTAACCGAACATCAGTTTCAGCGTTGAGTGACAGATCACCGTCAAAAATTTGCGATGTCGTTAAATCTTCTGTCACTTGTTTTTCAGCTTGTGCCATATTAAGACTCACCTATTAATGGGTTCAAATTGTTATCT
This sequence comes from Pseudoalteromonas piscicida, assembly GCF_002208135.1. NCBI lineage: Bacteria > Pseudomonadati > Pseudomonadota > Gammaproteobacteria > Alteromonadales > Pseudoalteromonadaceae > Pseudoalteromonas > Pseudoalteromonas piscicida. The sequence goes on along the minus strand of NZ_CP021646.1, from coordinate 1,129,634 downwards.
ATCGCTTCCCTTGCGCGAAAAATTCTCGAACGAACTGTACCAACCGGACAATCCATAATGACAGCTATTTCCTCGTAGCTCATACCTTCGATTTCACGCAAAGTAATTGCGGTTTTTAAGTCGTCAGGCAAGCGCTCAATGGTTTTGAAAATAACTGCTTTCACTTCGTCGCTTAACAATAGATTTTCCGGTGAAGCGTTCGATCTCAGTTGGTCTGCACCATCATAAAACTCGGCTTCTTCCGCGTCTACGTCGTTTGCTGGCGGCTTTCGACCAAGCGCCACCAAATAATTTTTTGAACAGTTAACCGCGATTCTATACAACCAAGTATAAAATGCGCTTTCGCCCCTAAAGTTAGGCAACGCTCGATAAGCTTTAATGAACGTTTCCTGTGCCACATCTGCCACATCACCTTGATTCGCTACATAACGAGAAATAAGCGCTGCGACTTTATTTTGATACTTGGCAACTAACAGGTTGAATGCGTTTTTATCTCCCTGTTGAACGCGTTTAACTATATCTAGATCTAAATCCTGCTCGCTCATTCGAGCCGGTACTCCTCTTTTTGCTTTTCTAAATCGTATCTAGTTGCCATCATTCACAGCTACTCTGACTTAGTACTGAATAAAAAGTTCTGTTTTTTTGTATTTTTTTTTAAAATAAGCGAATTCATCCAACTTTGCGTACTAGTTCTTGGCTGCTTTTTAGCGTAATTCCATTAGCAGTCACACAAAATGTTCTAAATGATTCTCGTTAAACGGAACAAACTCTCTGCCTCCTATGATAGCAGATGTGGTATAAATAGCAGAATTAAACGCAAAAACAGTAAAGATCTTCGAATATGAAAAATACGACTCACCACAATACTGATGTAGTCATTATTGGTAGTGGCGCTGCTGGACTCTCTCTGGCGCTCTCTTTAGCAAACCACTGTAAGGTTACTGTGATAAGCAAAGGTGCGTTAAAAGAAGGCTCCACACTTTATGCTCAAGGTGGCATTGCTGCAGTATTCGATAAGAAAAATGACAGTATTGAATCTCATGTCGAAGACACACTTGCGGCAGGCGCTGGCTTATGTGACCGCGATGCAGTGCACTACACTGCCTCAAATGCAAAAAACTGCTTGAAGTGGCTGATTGAACAAGGCGTGCCATTTGATATGGAAGTCGATAGCAAAGGGAAAGAGCGCTTTCATTTAACGCGTGAAGGTGGGCATTCACATCGTCGTATATTGCATGCAGCTGACGCTACGGGTAAAGCAGTTCAAACCACATTAATTAGCCAAGTGCAGTTACACCCCAAAATTAATATACTTGAGCAATACAACGCCATCGATCTCATCAAAGATAAACATGGCGACTCAAGCGATATCAAAGGTGTTTACGTCTATAATCGCAAAGCGGACAGAGTTGAGAGCATCTCGGCTAAGTTTGTCGCTTTAGCAACGGGCGGGGCAAGTAAAGTTTACTTGTATACCTCAAATCCAGATGTTTCTTCGGGTGATGGTATCGCAATGGCGTGGCGTGCGGGTTGTCGTGTGGCCAACATGGAGTTTAACCAATTTCATCCAACCAGCTTATACCACCCTGAGCTACAAAACTTTTTAATAACCGAAGCCATGCGCGGTGAAGGTGCTCTACTTAAACGTCCCGACGGCACACGCTTTATGCCTGATTTCGATGAGCGCGAAGAACTCGCCCCCGCGATGTGGTCGCTCGTGCCATTGACTATGAGATGAAACGATTGGGTGCAAATTGCGTCTATCTGGATATCTCGCATAAAGACAAGGAATTCATCATTGAGCACTTCCCTACGATTTATGCTAAGTGCTTAAGTGTTGGTCTAGATATCACCAAAGAGCCAATTCCTGTGGTACCAGCGGCGCATTACACCTGCGGTGGCGTGATGACCGACTTTAACGGTCGTACTGACATCGATAACTTATACGCTATCGGCGAAGTGGCTTACACAGGCCTACACGGCGCAAACCGCATGGCGAGTAATTCGTTATTAGAATGCATCGTGTTTGCCCACGCTGCCGCAAAAGATATTTTAGCTAAAATAGATAATCGTCCTGAGCCATCGAAGTTACCAGATTGGGACGAAAGCCGTGTCAGCGACTCGGATGAAGAGGTTGTTATCACCCACAACTGGCACGAACTTCGATTGTTTATGTGGGATTATGTTGGCATTGTTCGCTCAACTAAACGGTTAGAACGTGCGCTACGCCGCGTTGAGTTATTGCAGCAAGAGATCCACGATTATTACGCCAACTTTAGAGTGAGTAACAACCTGCTTGAATTACGTAACTTAGTACAAGTAGCTGAACTGATTATTCGCAGCGCGTTAGAACGTAAAGAAAGTCGCGGACTGCACTACACCATTGACTTCCCAGACATGGCTGAAAACCCCGCACCTACCGTTTTGTCACCGACAAAATAATAATATTTGCATGTAGAGCATGTGCTGATTTTTATCGCCACGCTCTCTTCGTTCTTTCTAATTGGCTTGCAGCGCAGTACGACAAAGTAAACGCCAGTCTGCTTCTGGTATTGCCCGTCGAGTCAAAAACACCTGCTGCTTAGCTTGGTTCGCATCCATGATTTTTAGCGCTATTTGACTATCAAACCATATGGTCGCACCAATAAGCTGCCCTTTGCAATTTATCGTTTGCGACTGTATTTCAACAAAGTTTTCTTTTGGGAGCATGAGTATAGTACCCGCCTTTGGCGTACGAGATAGAACAGTTTGCCAACTGCAATAACCCGTCACGGCAAACACGATTGCCACTAACCACCACAGCGTAGGAAACAGCAGAAAAAGGATAAAAGCGAGGCAAGAAAAAAGAACCACAAAGAAGGTGTGGTTCTGAAGATTGTGTTGAAAGTCGATTCTATACGCGGATCCGATCAAGGATTAACTTAACCATGCGTTTTAGCTCTGGATCTGGACATTCTTCATGACCCATAAACCAAGCGAATAAATCTGGATCCTCACAGGTAACTAGACGCTGAAACACGTACTTACCTTCGTCGGATAGCGCGTCATAAGCCTGCTCAACAAACGGCTCTAAAATAACGTCCAGCTCTAACATGCCACGACGGCAAGCCCATTTAACTCGAGCTTTAGGCAGTAACTCAACCATAAACTGATTAACCCCTCATAAACTATTGAGAAAATTATACCCACTGTGCAGGACATATGCCATAAAACTTATAGAAATGGCACATTGAAATCGTCCGTCCCTATCTCCACTTATGATTTTACGGTAACATTACGAAAACACTTTAATAGGGATCAACATTATGTCAATTGCTCGTGCTTATGCGCTTCCGTTCAAGGTTATTCGCATTTCAGGACAAGATAAACTTAGCTATTTGCACGGTCAGGTTACTCAAGACATTAACCTTATCAAAGAAGATAATTTCATGTGGTCTGGGCATTGTAGCCCTAAAGGCAAACTTTGGTCTGTGTCGCGCTTAACTCGCTATCAAGACGACTACTTAATGCTTGCTGGTGTAGCCGAAGCTGAAGCATCACTTCGTGAGCTAAAAAAGTACGGCGTTTTTGCCAAAGTTGACATTGATTTTGCCGACTGCGAAGTCTTTGGCTTAATGACTCAGGACAGTAAAGCGCTTGCTACTGCCTTTGGCGTTGAGCTTTCGTCTGACGCAAGTGCTGTGGATGTTGCCAACGGCAAGCTGCTAAAACTCGCAGACGAGCGCTTTGTTTTCCTCGCGTTCGAAGGCGCAAATTTACCCGCGGACGTGGAACAACAGAGCAATCCAGCAGCGTTTATTGCGGCCAGCATTTTAGCAGGAGAGCCAAGTCTTGATGCAGAACACGTGGACGAATTTGTACCACAAATGGTTAACCTTCAAGCCCTTAACGGGATCAGCTTTAAGAAAGGTTGCTATACTGGTCAAGAAACCGTAGCTCGTATGCGCTATCTTGGTAAAAACAAACGTGCCATGTACATAGTGACAGGCAATGCTGCAGAGCGCATCGAAGAGGCAGATATTGAACTGCAGATTGAAGACAACTGGCGTCGTGGTGGCAAGGTTATTCAACAAACCTTTGATGCTAACAGCGGCCGTTATTATGCGCTGGCTGTGATGCCAAATGACACACCGCAGGACGCGGTGCTAAGAGCAAAAAATTCACCAGAGGTGAGTCTTACTATTCAACCTCTACCTTATTCTTTAGAAGACAACTAACGGGATCTTATATGATTATTGGCCCTAACTCGGTAGTGACAATCCACTACTCAGTTCAAGACAAAGACAACAACACGATTGATAGCACATTTGATGATGAGCCTGTGATAGCGATGCTTGGCTCAGGCTATCTGATCCCAGGTCTTGATGATGCCCTACAAGGCAAACAAGCTGGTGACACTTTCAGTGTGACCATCGAGCCACAAGAAGGTTATGGTGAGCGCTTTGACGAACTGACTCAAGCTGTTCCTAAATCAATGTTTGAAGACATGGAAATCGAAGTGGGTATGCAGTTTAGAGCGACCACCGACGAAGGTGACCAAATCGTTGTGATCATTGGTATCGAAGACGAAGAAGTCATTGTTGATGCGAACCACCCGCTTTCTGGGATCACGCTAAATTTTGACGTTGAAGTGCTTGAAGTACGTGAAGCAACAGCAGAAGAAGTTGCCCACGGCCATGTTCATGGCGAAGGTGGTTGTGGTCACGACCACTAAGATAATTACTACTAAAAAGCGCTGATCATTCAGCGCTTTTTTCTTGTTTAAGCTTACTTTCCATTGCCGTAACCAAATTTGCCTGGTCATTGGTACCTAAGCGATATTTTGTGCCGTCCTTCATCACCACTTCGAGTGCCTTGAATCCGGCAACTGTGTATACCCAACCGTCTGTGCTTATCCGCATGCCAATACCATGACGTAAAGAATTAGTCACAGGCTGAACATAATCGATATCGTCAAACTTTAAGGTCATTTTGGCGACCGACGGTCCAAACCACCAGCTTAACGTTTGTTGCTCTTTGTTCACTTGAATGGTTAAGCCGTAAAAAATAAACGCAACAAGCGCGAGGATCACCAAAAAGCCAACAAAGGCGAGATTGCTACCAGTTAGGAAAATTGCCAATATGGTAAAACTGGCGATAAAGGCTAGAAACAGCCATATAACCCATGCAAACTGTGTATTTTTATACATCGATAGTCTTCTTAATCAAAGCTGTAAACTAATGTAGCACCAAGTTCGGTATCTACCTTTTCTTTTTCATTTTCTGGCTGCGAATTATAACGGTAAATAAACGCAAACTTCAGCGCAATCCCGCCAATCACTTGTGTGACTAGCGCAGACTCAGCAAACAATCGGGAGTTTAAACCTGACAGCGATTGCTCAAAACTGACGTCTTGATTAAAGCGGGTACGCTTTGAAACGTTTCTTTCCCACTGCAATGCCATACGCAAAAGCTGGCCTTGTTGCGTTCTATCTTCTTCCGGTTCAAGCTCGATTTCGTTATCCACACGAGAAATGGACATACCGGGACCAACGTCGATATCTACAGTATTCTTTCGTCCCTCGTACACACGATTGCCATAACCAAGCGCAAATGTCGTGGTATATTCCTTGCCATTAAACCTGTCACGCTCATAGTCACCGTACATAAAGAACGAAGCGTTATCGTCCCCTAATTTGTAGTTACCTTGTGCCGAACCAAAGTAGCGCGACGCTGAGACATCTTCGACATCCGTTTCTGTATTTTGCTCGCGGCGATAAAGGCCATTGAATTTAAATTGATTACGCCACTTGGGGAAATCTTGGTAAAGGTTACTTTTAAACTTAAATGACGTGTTTTGCGTATTACCTTTGTTAACGATAAAGCCAAATTCAACGTCACCGTACAGCATTTCGCCCTTATGTTTTTGATGAATTTCATCATCGGGCATTTTTCCATATTCGTGAAAATCTTCGAATGGATCCGTAGCTAAGCTTGGTAGCGAAACCAAGCCAATTGCAAATAATGCGAAAGTTCTAAAAAACGGCACTGACAACTACTTTTCGGTTATTGCTTCCAAATGATATGACAAAACGGTGCATCTAAATCTCTGCTGATTAGGATTTTTGCGTACACCTGATCCGAGTCATCAAACTCGATACCTACCAAGACCTGAACGAAGTGCTCTGGTTCCGCTTCTTGTTCATACGCGGTTATGCTCGACCAACTGTCATCCGGCTCACTCTCTTCAATGAAACCACGATCTTCGCGATGTTCGTTAAACATATTGATATCGTGTTCTTCAAGATTATCAGGGGCCAACTCAAGGAAGATATCATATGCTTGGTGAGTGGCTTCTTCGATGCTACAAAGTCTTGCTGTCATGGACGCTAGCCTGTTGTTTTAAAGTTGGCGCAATGATAGCAAAATGAGGTAAAACATAAATACATAGTCGCGATAATCAAACAGAAAATAACGCTAACTGGCGAACAAACTAGCAGTAAAAGTTGAATGTTACGCCACTTTTGAGTTATTACTCTAAAATCATCGCATAATAACAAGCAGGGACTACCTCATCATGATTTCATTTTCCGAAGCGAACAACATCGCATTTGTGACCTTATCTCGACCAGAAAAACAAAACGCGCTGTCTGTTGAAATGTTTGTTGGTTTAGATAATGCAATAAAGAAAATTAGAAAAAGCAAATCAATTAGGGCTGTCGTGATCCAAGGTGAAGGCGCACATTTTTGTGCAGGTCTAGATGTAAAAAGCGTTCTAAACAAACCTTCAGGGATCATCAAGCTACTGAAAAAATGGTTGCCTGGCAATGCTAACCTAGTACAACGAGTCGTACTCGGCTGGCAAGCTTTGCCTGTTCCTGTCATCGCCAAGATCACTGGCAACTGTTTGGGTGGTGGTTGTCATATTGCATTAGGCGCGGATATTCGTTTAGCCGACAACAGTGCAAAATTCGCCATTATGGAAGCCAAATGGGGACTCTGCCCTGACATGGGCGGCAGCTTGCTGTTGCCCGCTACTATGAATAAAGATAAAGCACTATTGATGACAGTTCATGCACAGCGAATAGATGCTCAGCGCGCACTGGAGGACGGCCTCATTACCGAGCTCTGTGATGATGTTGACGCTAGACTCTCAGAATTACTCACTCAATTTACCGCGCGCTCACCAGATGCCATTGCAGCAATTAAGAAAGTGTATAATCGAGCCTACAACCAGCCCGCCCGTAAACTGTTATGGTTAGAAACGTGGTCACAAATCAAATTACTCAAAGCTAAAAATACCAAAATTGCGATGAAAAATGCCTCTGTAGCAGACGAGAATAAAAAGCCATTTTTGCCTCGCATGAAGTGGTAACGCTAGATTGAATCCCTGTTTGCCCAAAAGTATAATGGTGATCGCAAAACGAAAGCGTACAATGAGCCATCATACATGCTAGAGCTATTGCAACGCTGAGGATTTACAATTAATGGTACACAGAGCGAAGTTGATATTACGATTTGCACTAGGCTTTGCCATTATTTTGGCGTGCCTCTTCAGCGCTAAGTGGATAATTCAGCTTAGTGCTTTACATCTCCCGGCCGCCCTACTTGGCATGGTGTTTCTCGTCATACTCCTTGCTACAAAAATCATTAAAGTAGAATGGTTAGCACCTGCAGCAGAGCCCATCTTAAAATATATGGCGCTGTTTTTTATTCCAGCGGGTGTGGGCTTGGTAGAGCATCTCAGTTTGTTTCAATCCCACTGGCTTATGCTCCTGTTATTGCTAGTCGGTGTTCCAACAGTAAGTCTTGTATTGTTAAGTCCTATCGTTAAGAGCATCAAGTTTCGTGATTAATATGATTATCGCGTCAGCGGTCACTATCCTGTTATTTTTTAGTGCACGCAAACTATATCAGCGCATCTCCTTACCGATATTAAACCCTGTGCTGATCTGCATTTTGGCCATTTCGGCATTTTTACTGCTCACGAAATTCGAATACAAGATATATCAACAAGCAACGCTACCAATTCATTACTTGTTAGAGCCAGCTGTCGTTGCGCTCGCCTACCCCTTGTATAAACAATTTCACCAAATTAAACCGGTATTTTTTGCACTATGCTTAACCAGTTGGTTGGGTGTTTCATTGTCTACGTTAAGCGCTTTTCTTATATGCCAGTTTTTTGCTGCCGATCCGCAGCTCTCAGCTTCAATGGCAGCCCTGTCGGTTACAACACCAATCACCCTACTCATTAGTGATTATCTCGGGGAATTCCCGCTATTGCAGCGATTATGGTGATACTAATTGGTGTATTTGGTGGCGTGTTTGGACTACATATTTTGCACTGGTGTAAAGTTGACCATATGCAAGCGAAAGGCACCGCGCTTGGTGTTGCTTGCCATGCTATAGGTACAGCCGCAGCCATTGAACATCACCCTATGGCTGGCGCTTTTGCTTCTGCGGCGATGACAATTACCGCGATGATAACTGCACTTTGGGTGCCTTTGTTTTATCATTGGTTGGCTAATCTAATTTAATAACTCGGGATACGACTGTGATCAATCAAGAAATCGAGCAAATAGAACACTATTATAATATTATTCGAGAGTATCTGGTGACGTATAGTTTCCAATTGCTCGCCGCGATATTCATCTTCTTTCTCGGTTTGTGGTTATCAAGAAAGCTGTCAAAAACGACTGAAAACTTGATGCTAAAACACAATATTGATCCTGCTTTAACCAACTTTATTGGCAATGTGATCAAAGTGCTTATCATCGCCATGTTTGTGATTATTTCTCTTGGCAAGATTGGTATAAGTATCACGCCATTTGTTGCCGCCATCGGCGCTGCATCTCTTGGTGCGGGTCTTGCGCTACAAGGTATGCTGGCAAACTACGGCGCTGGGCTTGCCATCATTGCCACCCGTCCATTTGTGATTGGCGATACCATCAGCATCAAAGGTGTTAACGGCCAAGTTAAAATGATTGAGCTTGGACATACCACACTCATCAACGAAGACAAAGTAGAGATCACTATTCCCAATAAACATGTGGTGGGAGAAATTCTCCATAACTCGTTTGCAAACTCTCTGGTTAAAGGTGAAATAGGGATAGCCTATGACGCCGATTATCAAGGCGCATTGACGCTCATTAATCAGGTACTCGCAGATAATGCTAAGGTCAGCCAAGAGCCCAAGCCTCAGGTAGGTATTGAGGAGTTTGCCGACAGCGCAGTGTTATTGAGCTACCGTTACTGGGTGCCTACGACTTCACTTATCGAAACTAAATTAGAAGTGAATAAAGCGGTGTTTGCTGCGATTAAAAATGCGGAAATCGAAATTCCATTCCCACAACGAGTGGTTAAAGTCATTCAGTGAGTAAAGTCACTAACGGCTAGCACTCTAGCCGTTATTCTGCATTTAGGTTTCATCTGGCTTTGCCATAGAAAAGCCGCTGCGCAAATGAAGATCGCGCTGTGGAAACGGAATTTCGATTTGATATTTTCGAAAGGCATCATCGATAGCCCAGAGGTAATCAGAAACCAGCGCCGTTGGCCGCTTAACCTGCTCTGGTTGCACCCAAACTCCTAGCGTGAAATTCAAGCTACTGTCACCAAACCCTGTCATCCATACCGTCGCTTCTCGCCCTGGCGTATTCAACGTATATTGAACGTTTTTGGCGGCTTCCAATGCAGCACGTTTCACCTTCTCTTTATCGCTGCCGTAGGCCACCGAAAAAGGAATACGAAAACGGCGAAATTTATCCGACATTGTCCAATTGGTAATTGTATTTGACACCATTTCCGAGTTTGGAATAAGCAGGTCGACATTGTCATTTGTGCGGATCCAAGTTGAGCGCATGTGGATGGCTATCACTTCTCCCACTACTCCATTGGTCAGCTCAACAAAATCCCCTACTTTTACCGTTTTCTCTAGTAGTAACACCAGACCAGAAACAAAGTTATTCACGAGACCTTGCAGACCTAAGCCAATCCCAACTCCAAGCGCACTGGCAACAAGCGCCAATTCAGTGATCTCTATGCCTAAAGCCGTCAGCGCAATAATAAAACCAATAAATAACACGATGTAGTGAATGATCCTGCCTATCACATACGCGGAAGTATGCTGAATGACTCCTTGCCTTGAAGCAATGCGATTAAATGCGAGTCGCAGTATCTTGGAGATCACCAAAGTCGCAACTATGACGGCGATAAATGAGAGTGCCTCTCCCACCTCGAGTGAAAATTTACCTAATGAAAACAGCTTTTGGTCGAGCCACGGAATGTCTAGGTCTATATCTATTGGTGCTTTTATCATAGTTATATTTTTTGTTATCTCGTGAAATTAAGTGTGTGTGGCTGGCAGCAAAAATACAAGTTTTAAAGGCGCTTAAATCAGCTCTCACTCTTGCAGCTCGCTTGACCTTTTGCAAGGCACATGACTAAATAAGGGACAAATAAATAACAATAATGCTATTGAGTATTAATTCATTATGAAAAAATCCTTGCTCGCTTTAACTACTTGTCTCGCGCTTGCGTTGCCAGCTCATAGTCAACCGCTTGCGGACCTTACCACGCTCGAAGCACAATCCAAAATACAAAATCGAACTTTATCAGCCACACAACTTACTGAGTTTTATTTAAAAAGGATTGCCCAACTTGACGATAGCGGCCCCATGCTCAACGCTATTATCACTATCAACCCCAACGCTTTACAAGACGCCAAAAAGCTTGATGCCGAACTAGTCGCTGGAAAATACCGAGGACCACTTCATGGTCTGCCAATTATTGTTAAAGATAATATCGACACCAGAGCGCCAATGGCAACAACCGCGGGCGCGCTTGCGCTACAACACAACGTAAAAACCCATGCAGCCCCCCTTATCATGCAGTTAGAACAAGCCGGTGCTATCATCCTTGGCAAAGCCAATTTAAGTGAATGGGCGAATTTCAAATCGAGTTTCAGCTCAAGTGGCTACAGCACGTTAGGTGGTCAAACCAAAAACCCGTATGTGTTAGATAGAACACCATGTGGCTCAAGTTCAGGCTCTGCCGTTGCCGTCTCCGCAGGTCTTGCGCTGCTCGCCATTGGCACGGAAACTGACGGCTCTATTGTTTGTCCTTCGGCTCACAATGGTGTCGTTGGCATTAAACCGACTGTCGGCTTGGTTTCTGGTGATGGCATTATCCCTATCAGTCATAGCCAAGACAGCGCTGGCCCCATGGCAAAATCGGTGATGGGCGCCGCCTTATTACTCAATACTATCGTTAACAGTACAAAACAGCCCATTGATTTTACCCAAGGCTTAAGTGCTGCCAGCCTCAAAGGCAAACGAATTGCTATCACCAGTCATGTAGGACAGTTTCCGCCTGCAGTTCAAGCGGTATTTACACAAGCTGTTGCGACCATGAAAGCAAATGGTGCAGAAATAATTGAGGGGATCGACTTACCTGAGATGGAAGCATTAGGCTCTGCTGAATTGGATATTTTGCTTTATGACTTCAAACATGATCTCAATGCTTACCTTGCCACGACACCAGAGCAGGTCAAGGTAAAAAATCTAAACCAGCTCATCCAATTCAACCAGCAGCATCCCTCCACTATTAAGTACTTTGATCAATATTTGATAGAGGAAGCCGCAAAGAAAGGCGATATCACAGAACACCGATATCAAGAAGCCCAAGCTTTGGTTGAAAAATTTGCCCGCCAACAAGGCATTGATAAAATAATGCAAGAACATCGCCTTGATGCATTTATCGCGCCAACGAATACCCCTTCGTGGAGTATCGATATCATTAATGGTGATAATTTCTCGGCCTCGTCATCCTCTCCCGCCGCGATTGCAGGGTACCCAAGCATTACGGTACCAATGGGCTTCTATTACGGGCTACCACTGGGTATTTCTTTCTTCGCTGAAGCCTATAGCGAGGCGAAATTAATCAAACTTGCCTATGCTTTTGAGCAGTTGACGAACGCACGCAAAGCGCCTCAGTTTAAGGCGACATTAACACCATAAAAACAAAAATGCCTTCACACCGTGAGATGTGAAGGCATTTTTGTTTGAGTCTCTTGGTACCGAGCAGACTAAGCTTTACGCCAAGTCGTTTTACCCGCGCTATCTTCTAACACAACGCCTAAAGCAGTTAGCGCGTCACGCGCTTCATCCGCTGCGGCCCAATCTTTATTTTCGCGAGCGCTGCGACGCTTTTCAATCAATGCTTCGATTTGCGCCACTTCGTCGTCGTCTTGCTCGCCTTGTAAGAAAGATTCAGGGTTTTGCTGTGCAATGCCTAAGACTTCCGCCAGTTTCACAAGAATAAACGCGTGCTCACCTGCCACTTTTGCGTCGCTGTCTTTTAAGCGGTTCACTTCTTTTGATAATTCAAAAATCACTGGCAGTGCTTCTGGCGTGTTGAAGTCGTCGTTCATCGCGGTCTCGAAACGCTCAACGTAAGCATTACCTTTGAGCTCGACTTCCACCAACTCAACGCCGCGTAGCGCAGTGTAGATACGCTCAAGCGAAGAACGTGCTTGTTCAAGGTTTTCTTGTGAGTAGTTTAGCTGACTACGATAGTGACCATTGATCAAGAAATAACGTACAGTTTCTCTATCAAAGGCTTTAAGCACTTCACGTACGGTAAAGAAATTGCCAAGAGACTTAGACATTTTCTCTTTATTAACTTGTACCATGCCGGTATGGATCCAGGTATTCACATATCGGCCGTTATTTGCACAGCAAGATTGGGCAATCTCATTTTCATGATGCGGGAATTGCAGATCTGAACCCCCACCGTGAATATCAAAGAATTCACCCAAATGCTTTGAGCTCATTGCGCTACATTCGATGTGCCAACCCGGACGGCCTTCGCCCCATGGAGACTGCCATGCAGGCTCGCCCGCTTTGGCTGTTTTCCACAATACAAAGTCGAGCGGATCATCTTTGTCTTGGGCTACTTCAACGCGTGCACCCGCTTGCAGCATATCTAAATCTTGCTGAGATAGCTGACCGTATTGCTCAAACGTTGAGACATCAAACAATACATCTCCGTTTTTCGCAACGTAAGCATGGCCTTTTTCAATCAGGCGCGCGATCATCTCAATGATTTCGTCCATGTGCCCTGTTACCGTCGGCTCAATATCTGCAGGTAACATGTTCAATGCCGTAAAGTCTTCATGCATTGCTTTGGTCATGCGAACGGTTAAGTCATTAATCGACTCTTTGTTTTCAGCAGCGCGTTTAATGATTTTGTCATCCACGTCAGTAATGTTACGCACATACGTGACGTCATAACCTAAATAACGTAAATAACGGTTCATTACGTCAAATGAAACGTAAGTGCGTGCGTGTCCTACATGACAGAAATCATAGATAGTGATACCACACACGTACATATCAACCTTGCCTTCTTTGAGCGGTTTAAAAGGGGCTTTTTGGCGAGTGAGTGTGTTGAAAATCTGCAACATGTAGTTTTCTTCCTAAGTACGGTTCATTTTTTAACAAAAGTGCTTTTAATCATACCACCTGCATAGCAGCGCCTCTAGATTTTAATAACGAATTGCAGCAGTTTTTTGATTTTTTACACTGATTTTCAAGGAATGCTTTTTCACAAAAGCCCAGTTGATATAAAATAGGGTTTTATCATTCAACACGATGGACACTAACATGGTTGTTTTAGAAACAAATCACGGCGAAATCCGTATTAATCTTTTCGCTGACAAAGCGCCTGAAACGGTAGCTAACTTCCTAAACTACGTAAACAGCGAGTTTTATAACGGTACTATTTTCCACCGTGTAATCGACGGCTTTATGGTTCAAGGTGGTGGATTTACAGCTGGTATGGAACAAAAGGCCGTTGAAGCACCGATCAAAAACGAAGCAAACAACGGTGTTGCAAACAAAGTGGGTACTCTAGCAATGGCACGTACACCAGATCCACACTCTGCAACTGCGCAGTTCTTTATCAATGTTAACGACAATGATTTCCTTAACTTCTCAAGCGAAACGTCGCAAGGTTGGGGTTACTGTGTATTCGGTGAAGTTGTTGAAGGCATGGACGTCGTAAATAAGATTAAAGGTGTTGCTACTGGTTCTTCGGGTTTCCATCAAGACGTACCGCTTGAAGATGTGATTATCGAAAAGGCATACGTTGCTGAGTAATATCCTATTTTTTATTCAAGGTCAGTATTTATGCTGGCCTTATACCATTTGACTTTATATATGCTCAATTTGAAGGATTAAATCTGACGCTACCGGCGTTAAAAGTTTCTTATTTAGACCCCACTAAATAGCAAAATTTTTACCTGGTTATCGACAAGGTTTTCTCAGTCTCACAATAGACCACTTAATTAAGCAAATTGGTATTATTCGTTTTGAGGTCCCATGGGTAAAACCTATTTTATCGCCGACTTGCATTTAACCGAGCACCGTACTGATATCACCGACGCTTTTTTCGCTTTTCTCGACCATCATATGACTGCTGATGTCGACGCTTTATATATTCTGGGTGATTTTTTTGAAGTGTGGATTGGAGACGATGAAAGAGACCCTTATGCCATGAGTATTGCACAAAAACTGCGAAGCTTGAGTCGCCTCGGCATTCAAGTCTTTTTTATTCACGGTAATCGAGATTTTCTAATCAAACAAGCCTTTGCCGACGAATGCCGAATGACTCTGCTACCTGAACAAGCGGTGATAGATCTATACGGTACGCCGACGGTGATTTTGCACGGCGATGAAATGTGCACGCAAGACGAAGCCTATCAAAAGTTTCGTAAGAAGAGCCGCGGTTGGTGGTGGCCAAGACTAATGCTTGCTATGCCACTTTGGTATCGTCGCAAGGTCGCTGCAAATGCAAGACGTAAGAGCATTGAAAACCAAAAAGGCAAGCCTCTCGAGATTTTAGATGTCACCGAAGAAGCGGTGGCAGACATGTTCGCAAAACATGGCGTAGACAATATGATCCACGGCCACACCCACAGACCAAAAGTGCACACCTACCAAGGTGGTAAGGTACGCACCGTGCTTGGTGATTGGTATTCACAAAGCTCATATATCGTCGTTGATGATAGTGGTAAACAGCAGCTCCTTTGCCATCCTTTTGAATAAATGTAGTGCTTAAATAGGCGCACCTGAGTGGAACTTGAAATCGGGGTCCGGCGAGCTGATAAGCTCATTTTCCACTTGCTGAAATAATTGAATACGCCCAGCTACATCGCAGCGCTTAGGATCGGTTGCACTGGCAACTTGATGCGCCAAATCAATGTAGTCTTGATAATGTCTAGCTTCTGAACGCAGCAGCGACACGTAAAATTTAGCAATTTCTTGGTCTAAGTGCGGCGCAAGTTTTGCGAAACGCTCACAGGAACGGGCCTCAATATAAGCGCCAATGATCAGCTTATCAACCAATGCGGCTGGCTCATAAGTACGAATATGTTTAATCATTCCAGACGCATAGCGAGACGCTTGCACATACTCAACAAGAATATCACGCGCCCTTATGATCTCAAGTACCTGCTCAAAATGGTGTAGCTCTTCTTTGATAAGCCTCACCATCTTACTCAAAATGTCTTGATTGTAGGCATATTCAGGTCGTGCAGTCAGTTCACCGATTAATTCATTTTTACTGCCCGAAAACTCACCATCGCCAACACTACGATAAATAAAGTCTTCATACGGCTGCAACCAACTTAGCAGTGTTTTTGCAGACGCATCATCTATTGCATATTTGCGAATTAAGAAGGCTGCGCTTTGCGCCGCTTTTAACTCACAATGCATATGATCGATAAGCAATAATGGTAAGTGCTCGCTTTGCTTTGCTTTTTCAATCCAGGTCTGCGGAGTTTCACAGCCCAAAAAGTGGTGAATTGGCGTAAGTAAATCTGTGTACTTTTCTAACATAACAACAAAAGACTAATGTGTTTGCGCCATTTTATCATAACTTCTCGCTGCGAGGTGCACCGCTAGGCTATTCCCCAAGAAGTTTTAGATCATTCTGAAAATAGTAATATTGCTATTCAACTACATTTTCTTGACAAAAATTAACTCATCTCTCATAACTTAATTGAATTGTACAAAAATAGTACAAACTTATAATTGAGGGGCTAACTATGATCTTTAATCATCTTTGGGGCTTATATGCCCACCCACACGAAGAGTGGCAAACAATCGACAACCGCCACGAAAGCATGTTTTACAGTTTGTCACATATTGCACTTGTCGCGTTGATCCCAAGCATTATGGGGTACTATTCTTCGGTCTACTTAGGCTGGAGTGTTGGCACAGGTGACGCCGTCTATTTAACTCATGAGTCGGCAATACTAATTGGTGTTGCGATGTACTGCGCATTGATTGCTGGGGTATTTATTCTGGCTTATCTGGCCCATTGGATGGCCATCACTTTTGGTTCAACACCCACCTACACTCAAACTTTAGAGCTATCGGCTTACACCGCAACGCCAATGTTTATGTCGGCATTTGCAGCGTTTTATCCAGAGCTCTGGTTTGTCGTATCAGTTGGGATGGTTGCACTTGCCTACTCCGTTTACCTGCTTTATACGGGGGTGCCTATTCTTATGCATATTCCTGAAGAGCGCGGTTTTATTTATGCCAGCTCGGTTGTGACTTGTGGCCTAGTGCTATTAGTCATCATTCTTGCTGCAACCGCAATCTTGTGGACTAATGGCATAATTAGCCCTACGTTTACGTAGCCTGAGGGTGGGATAAGAAATAGATTAATCTATTTCTGCTACCGCTGGTTGTATTTGGTTGGAAAATGAAAAGACGAACGATTTCTTAGCTTTTATCCTAAATTATGAATAAAAACGGCGTTTGTTTAGCGCCGTTTTTATTTTGTAGTTCGAAATATGATATGGGGTTGTCGATAGTTGTCGCTATTTACCTTACCAATATTTGTCGATATTTACCGATATTTGTCGACATAAATGTCGACCTACTCTGCGAATACTTCGTCGGTTTTAGCTGCACAAATAAAATCGTTTTTATGCAGACCTTTAATTGAATGACTCCACCACGTTACCGTCACTTTGCCCCATTCGGTAAGTAGACCTGGGTGATGGCCTTCTTCTTCAGCCATATCGCCCACTTTGTTAGTGAATGCAATTGCTTGCTTAAAGTTTTTAAACTTGTAAACACGCTCAAGCTGCATAATGCCATCGCGTACTTCAGGTACCCAATCAGGGATCTGTTTGATTAGAACCGCTAGTTCTTCATCTGATACTTTAGGCGCATCCGCACGACACGCTTCACATTTTTGTGCACTTAAATCAGACATTGATAATTCCTTAACTTGCTAGTTTTTCTTTTGGCGGAAACTTAGGTTCAAATAACCCTAGCTCTTTTGCTTGTTCAACCAGCGACATGATATCCATTTTAGAGATCTCAAATAAGTCGTTGATTGAGTTAATTGTATAATAAACAGGTTGCATAATGTCGATGCGATAAGGCGTACGTAACACATCTAACACGTTAAGCGGATTAATTTCTGGTTTGTCAGAGTAGACATATTGAGTCTCACCAGGGCTTGAAAGCACACCGCCACCATAGATGCGTAGGCCTTGCTCGGTTTGCATCAAACCGAATTCGACGGTAAACCAGTATAAGCGTGCAAGGTATACGCGGTCTTTCTTCTCAGCTGCATAGCCTAGTTGACCATATTTGTGTGTAAACTCGGCGAATGCTGGATTCGTTAGCATTGCACAATGGCCAAAAATCTCATGGAAGATATCTGGTTCTTGCAGGTAATCAAACTCTTCTCTTGAGCGAATAAAGGTCGCTACAGGAAACTGTTTGTTGGCAAGCAATCGAAAGAATTCATCGAAATCAATCAGTGCCGGCACTGGCGCTACCTGCCAACCCGTTTCTTTCGCTAGTGCTTCGTTTAACTCACTTAGTTGTGGAATGCGGTCTTTTGGTAAGTTAATTTTCTCAAGGCCTGCTAAATATTCATCGCAGGCTTTGCCTTCGATACACGCTAGCTGACGTGCAACTAACTCTGACCAAATTTGATTCTCTTCTTCTGTCCAAGCAATAACGCCATTTTCATCTGGCTGCTTAGATACATATTTACTTGCTTTAGCCATTTTACATTCTCACTTAATTCGCTCCGAGTTTATGATCTTGCAATTTCAATTGCTGTCCTGTTGATGGTTCGGGGCGCTTCAACTTGTGACTTTGATACTAAGTAAAAGTGAAGGAAAGTTTAATAGTTAGCACGTTTATCACATTTCGCACAACAAGTAATTTTGTAAACAATTAAACACACAGCCGTAAACCCACAATGACACCGATACAAAAAAAGGGCTACACCCAGCCCTTTTGTAAAAATTAAATTACAGCTATATTTTATCAAACGCCTGCTTAAGATCATCAATAATGTCTTCTACGTCTTCAAGCCCCACTGAAATCCGAATTAGTCCATCAGAAATTCCCGCCGCCAGCCTTTCTTCTTGTGTGTACGGGGAATGTGTCATTGATGCAGGATGTTGAATTAGCGTTTCTGGGTCACCTAGGCTTACCGCTAACGTACACAGCTCTGTCGCATTGATAAATTGTTCGCCCTGCTCTAGCGAGCCGTTGATTTCAAAAGCAATTACCCCACCAGCCCCTTTCATTTGTTCACCAAGAAATTGGTAACCAGGATGCGAAGGTAAACCTGGGTAGTAGACTTTATTCACTTTAGGGTGCGCTTCTAGGAACTCTGCTACAGTTTGTGCACTTTGACAGTGGCGCTGTACACGTAAAGCTAAGGTTTTCAACCCTCGATTGATTAACCAAGCATCGTGAGGACTGATTGTAGCGCCAATGTCTTTTAACACAGTTAATTTGATAAGTTCTATGTGTTCTTTTGAACCGCACACGAGCCCAGCTACCACATCCCCATGACCATTTAGGTACTTGGTTGCGCTATGCACAATAAGATCAGCACCATAATTCACAGGCTTTTGTAAAAGCGGTGTCATAAAGGTATTGTCAACGACAAACAGGAGCTCGTGCTGTTTAGCGATTTCCCCTAACATTTTCAGATCTAATACCGTCATGTTAGGGTTGATCGGCGTTTCGGCAAACAATAGTTTTGTATTTTCCTGTACCGCATCACGTAACGCTTGCTCATCGGTTAAGTCAACAAATGACACCTCAATACCGAATTTAGGCAACATATGCGCAAATAGTGCGAAGCTACAGCCATACAATGCGCTTGATGCAATCATATGATCGCCTTGCTGCAAAAAGCTCAGCACCGATGCAGACACGGCACCCATACCAGTGGCGGTCGCCGCAGCATCTTCCATTCCCTCAAGTCGCGCTACTTTTTCTTCTAACTCTCGCGTCGTAGGGTTGCCTAAGCGAGTATAGATATAACCGGGCTCTTCACCGGCAAATCTCGCAGCTCCTTGCGCTGCGTCTTTAAAGTGGAATGTTGAGGTTTGATACAAGGGCGCGGTTAACGCCCCATGTGGGTCGTCAAAATGATTGGGTCCGTGAATACACTGACTGTCATCTCTTAATTTTTTCATACTTGCCTGCTGATTTTATTATTGCCAATCAAGTCATCGCGAGGTGATTAGCGTTGTTTTTGTGTCATAACCAATATGTAGGGCAGTTTAGAAAAATAGACAAGCATGCCAGATGGGGAGACGGCTAGTTCACATGTTATGACTAGCCCGTTTAAGTTAAAGAGGTGTATAAAATTGTTGCCGTTTAATCCCTTTTGTTTCTGCGTAGTAGCACATCCACAACCGAGCTAATGGCATTTTTCAAAAGACTTTGTTTGTGCTCCAAACGTGGTAATGGGCGACAAAGCTCCATAGCCTTATAACCCAATCGAGCGGTAAATATCCCAGCACTTAAGCCCTGTGCCGAACGGGTAGAAAGCTTACCAAGCAATTCAGCGCCCACACTGGTTGCTGCAAGGTCACTTATCAATTCACTTGCGCCAACAAACACCATTTGCTTCAACAGCATTTTGTATAATGTAATGCGACTACGGTACGCCAACCGAATACCATAGTGCTTGCTGATTTTTTCTACCAGCACCACTCCGCGCCAAAGCACAGCCAACATATCCACAAGTGCAAGTGGGCTTAAAGCAACTAAGAGCGCCGATGTCGTGGCATGCTCCTGGATTAGCTTTTTAGCTGCGGCATCTTGGCTCCGAAGCAAGGTTTTTTCATATAAAGTGATGACTTCTTTGTCTGTATGGTGAGGCTGTAACGCCTCTTCAAAAGCGGCAACCTTTTGCTCTGGATGCACTTTTAATAACGGCGCGAGCCAAGCGCGCGCCTCGCCGATTTGGTCACTTTGCAATAAGCGCTGTGCATCATGTTTAATTTGCTGATGCTGTTTAAGCTTGCTGAGTGCAACAACTTCCGAAAATAAGAACTTAAATAGCGCAAGTAAACCAAGAGACAACACCGTGGTGTAAAGACTAAACAGCAAAATATTTTGCTCATAGCTCTCAATCAAGGTCAGTGCTGCTTCCACAATGATAAGTACTAAAAGCGCAAGCAAAAAGCACTGCTTAAATCCAAATCGCCAAGGCGACTCATAAATACGTTCAATGTTAGGCAATTCGAGGTCTGGCACGGTGTCAAAGTTCTCACTCACAACCAGCTCATTGCCGAGAACCTTGCCTTCACCACCCAAATGTTGAGACTCATCTTGGCTTTCAGTGTCGATATTTAAGCGCCTACCTGAACCTTGGTAAGATTTTGTCTGATCTGTCATCTTAATTTATCTCCAATTAAGAACTGCAAAGCATGATCAAGCCTGATATGCGATAAGTTTCCTTGCTTCGCGGGCAGCGGTTCAAACGCTAGAAACTCAAACCCACTTTGAGGCCATGCCTGCGCTTTCGGAACGTGATCAGGCGGTGTTGGAGGCACATAATTGATAAACTGCTGCTCACCGACGGGCTTGCCATAGATACATTGCACACGTTGCGTACCATCTTTTACGGCTCTCGATTCTACGCTTTTCACTGAAGAAAGAGACATCGTATCCACGGTTACCCCATTGAAGCGAAGCTCATTGGCACTGTCGACCAGCATCTCATTTAACAACCTTGTCAAATTGGTCTGCTGCTCATTTAATACGCCATCACATTTGTTGGCAGCAAATAGCACCTTATCTATTTTTGGGTTAAATAAACGAGACAAAAAGCCACTTTTACCGTGAGAAAACATAGCTAGGATCTGCTTTAACGCAACTTCTTGCTCTTTTAACGTATCGTAGCCATCACTTAAGCTGCCCAATAGATCAACCAACACGACTTGGCGATCAAACTGGCAAAAATAATCTTTGTAAAATGGTGCGACCACTTGCTTTTTGTAGGCTTCAAAACGCTCAACAAGCTGCTGGTATTGTGAATGCTCGGTAATCTCGCTTGGGTGAACTTGCACAGGGAAAAACAGCAATATTGGCGCTCCCTCAAGGTCGCCCGGGATCAATGCTCGGCCGGGTTGCAAGTTAGATAAACGTGTGTCCCGCTGCAATTGCGCTAAAAGCGTATGGTAACTTTGCGCAAGCACTTTCAGCTTACTTTCGTCTACCGCTTCCGTACTGTCAAACTGCTCGAGTAGCTGTAAAAACGCTTGTGCAAATGGCTGATATTTTGGCTTATTTAATAGTACAAATTGCTGCACACACCACTCGGGAAAGGTCATTTTTAGCAGCGGCAAGTCCATTAACCATTCGCCGGGGTAATCATATAGTTCAAGATATAGTGTGTGGGTTTGCGCTAAGTGTTGCTTGAGTCCACGCTCACTATGATACCTAAACGCCAGTGTTAAGGTATTGATACGTTTAGTGGACGCGGGCCAAGTGGGCGGATCTTCCAACAAACACGTTATCGCTTGTTGATAGTCAAAAGTTGGTACCGCCAGCGCCTTCTGTGGCTCAGGGCGACACGCAACAAGACGGCCTTCACTCACCACGTCAAAAAACGGTAAGTTGTCAGTGCTCATTTGGGTAGTCAGATGTTTGATAAGTGCCGTGATAAACGCGGTTTTACCGCTGCCACTAAACCCGGTTACGGCAAGCTTTACATGCTTATCAAAAGAGCGGTGGAGCGTTTTTTTGGCTTGTTGTTTTAACTTATCTAAGGAAGATGGGGTTCGAAAGCGTGACGTAGTCATAATATAGAAAAGTGCCCCTTAAAGAAAATGCCAAGGCGGCTAATACCGCCTTATAGCTTGTCTATTTCTCTGCTAACCGTAAATTCAGGGAAGTTACGTAGCGTTCCATGTTCTGAATGCGACCATCTAGTCGTGATAATCTGTCCTTTAGGTCATAAAGCGCTTGTCTTGGCGGCTCGCCTTTTTGCCACACCTTAAACTTCACCGATACTTTATCTTCATCTTTCGCATCACGCGAACGGTTTGGCATCACTTCACGTTTATCTAAAATAAACCAGCAAGCCACATACACGACGATAAATAATGGACCACCAGATAATAGCACGGCCGTGATGAATAAGATCCGAACAAGCCACAATTCCATATTGAAGTAATCGCTAAGACCTGCACATACCCCGGCTATCTTGCCGCGACTCGGGTCACGATATAACTCTCGCTTTAGTTTGCTCATAACTTGCGTCTCCATTGTGGTGACTCTTGATCAAGCAAGGCTTCTAACGTTTCAACACGATCTGCCATTTTTTCTGCTTTGCTGGCTAATTCGATAAGCTGACGATGCTCGTGCTCACTTAACCCTTGGCTTACCTGCTTTTTGCTACGATAGTGCAAAATCAACCAAAGTGGTGCCACGATGACCATAAAAATAATCAACGGAGCCATTAAAACTTCTGCGTCAAACATAATCCTCTCCTGCCTTCAACCTGGCTGTTATTATTGTAGTTGGTTAGCACCTACCCTGACAGTAGGTGCGACTATTTTCACTTTTCAGCCATTTTCTTTTTCAGCTGTTCAAGCTCATCGTCAATCTTCTCGTTCTTTTGCAGATCAGCAATCTCATCGGCTAAAGACTTCTTACCTATATCGTAAGATTCGATTTGTGACTCTAGGCCATCGATTTTGCTTTCGTATCGCTCAAAACGATTTAAGGCATCCTCTACTTTACTGCTGTCTAGTGCCTTTTTCACCTCTAGACGAGATTCAGCGGAGCGCTGGCGCAGTACAATCGCTTTTTGGCGCGCTTTTGCATCGGCAAGCTTGTCTTGTAAAGTACTAACTTCTTGCTGAAGCTTTTCAATGTGCGTATCTACATGCTCTAGCTCTTTTTCAAGGGCTGCAACATCTTCCGCAGACTTTTGCTTTTCAAGTAAAGCGGCACGTGCTAAATCTTCACGTTCTTTACTTAGCGCAAGCTCTGCTTTAGTTTGCCAATCATCTACCTGTGCTTTTAGCTGATCTAGACGGCGCGTTAACTCCTTTTTCTCAGCGAGTGTTTTTGCTGAGGTCGATCTTACTTCGACTAGTGTATCTTCCATTTCTTGGATAATTAAGCGAACCATTTTTTCAGGATCTTCGGCTTTATCCAAAATAGCATTAATATTAGAATTCACTATGTCTGCAAAACGAGAAAAAATTCCCATAGTGGTTACCTCTTTGGTTGATAGCTAAATTGCTTACTGTCTATGTATCAAATAGCTTGCCAACTTTAATAAATTTAAAAACACAATAAAATCATTAAGTTATTTTATTTTTAAAAGTCCTTTAGTTATCCCTTTTTTTAAAATACACTAGTTATTAGTAAAAACCACTAAGAGTTAGGCAATATGAGCCGTTTTCGCCAACAGGATAATTTATTAGGCCAGTCTGACAGCTTTTTAGCTGTGCTAGACAAGGTTTCACAGCTCGCCCCTTTAGAAAAGCCAGTACTTATTATTGGCGAGCGCGGCACAGGTAAAGAGTTAATTGCTGCACGTTTGCATTACCTCTCAGAGCGCTGGGATCAAGAGTACGTCAAACTGAACTGCGCAGCGCTCAACGAAAACCTCTTAGAAAGTGAATTATTTGGTCACGAAAGTGGGGCGTTTACCGGTGCAAGCAAACGCCATGAAGGTCGATTTGAACGCGCTAACAGTGGCACACTGTTTTTGGACGAACTAGCCAATACCTCAGCAATGGTGCAAGAAAAACTATTGCGTGTCATTGAATACGGTGAGTTCGAACGAGTTGGCGGAAAGCAAACTGTAAAAGTAGATACTCGACTGGTATGCGCCACCAATGAAGACCTCCCCACCCTCGCCGATGCTGGAGAGTTTAGACACGATTTGTTAGACCGTCTTGCATTCGACGTCATCACCTTACCGCCACTAAGAGCGAGAAAAGAAGACATCTTATTGTTGGCCGAACATTTTGCGATAAATATGGCTCGGGATTTAGGTTGGGAGTTATTTAGTGGCTTTACCCGCAAAGCTATCGAGAAACTGCTTGATTACCCGTGGCCCGGTAATATCCGTGAGCTGAAAAATGTCGTTGAGCGTAGTTTATATCGTCATGGCAATGACCAAATTCCCGTTCATGATATTGTTTTTGACCCCTTTGCTAGCCCATTTAGGCCAAGTCAACGGATCAAAGCGCCAAGCACTCAGCCAACAACACCGGTCACACACAAAGTTGAATCTTTGCCTGTTCCGCAACCTAATAATGAACAGGCGACAGATCCAACCCTCGAATTCGATTTCCCTTGTGATCTAAAATCGCTTTCCAACGACTACGAAATCACTATGCTGCAAAAAGCGCTTGAGTTTAGTCAATTTAATCAAAAGAAAACTGCACAAAACCTTGGTTTGACGTATCATCAACTTAGGGGTTATTTGAAAAAATACAACCTACTGGACCAAAACCAAAAACAAGAGGCATAGTGGTGCGTAAATTGTTTTTTGGTGTGCTGTGTACCGCTCTATTTGGCTGTACGGATCAGGCACCAAACAAAGTGAATGATAAGTCACAAGGCTTAGTATATTGTGCTGAAGCAAACCCTGTGTCATTTAATCCACAAGTGACCACAACAGGGTCTACGATTGATATTATTGCCAATCAGCTTTATGACACCCTTATCAGTATCGATCCTGAAAGTGGCGAATTTTTACCAGAGTTAGCAACCTCTTGGCAGGTCAGCGAGGATGGTAAATCTTTCACTTTTACCTTGAGGGACGATGTCCAATTTCACGATACCCTCTACTTCACACCAACAAGAAAAATGAATGCTGATGATGTAGTGTTCTCATTTAACCGCTTGTTTGATGTTTACAACCCGTACCACTTTGTTGGTGATGCAAATTATCCTTACTTTCAAAGTATTGGACTCGACCAATTGATCCGCCAGGTAAAAAAAGTGGATGAGCATACCGTTCGCTTTAACCTATTCAATGCGGAAAGCAGCTTTTTATCCAATATCGCCACAGACTTCGCCGTCATTCTCTCTAAAGAATATGCCGATCAGCTGATTGAACTTGAACACAAGCAAGACTTTGATCAGAAGCCCGTCGGCACGGGTCCATATAAGTACCGTGAATTCTTACGTGATAATCTGATCCGATATTATCGTCATGAACATTACTGGAAGCACCCAGTATACATGGAACAACTGGTCTACGATATCACCACCAATGGCACTAGCCGCATCGCGAAAATGCTAACCAAAGAGTGCGACATTACGGCGCACCCCAGTGCCACACAACTCACCGTGCTTGAGCAAAGAAAAGACATAGAAGTTGAAAGGGCCGCAAACCTGAACATAGGTTACTGGGCATTCAACACCGAAAAACCACCATTCGACAATCCGCTGGTTCGCAAAGCGCTCGCGCACAGCATAGATTTTGAAAAAATCATGCAAGCGGTATTTTACAACAATGGCATTTTAGCTCGTTCGATGCTTCCCCCCTCTTCATGGGCGTTTGAGGCTCAGTCAAAAATGCCAACATACGACCCTGAAAAAGCAAAAGAATACTTGAAACAAGCAGGTCTTGAAGGGGGCTTTTCCATGACGTTATGGGCCATGCCCGTGTCGCGCATATACAATCCTAACGCACGAAAAATGGCAGAGCTTATCCAACGTGATTTACGTGATATTGGCGTAAATGCCAGAATCGTCGAGTACGAATGGAATACCTTTATTGAACGCGTTGGCCGCCATGAGCATGATAGCGTGTTATTAGGCTGGGCAGCAGATACACCCGACCCAGACAATTTCTTCAGTCCGCTATTAAGCTGTACTGCAACATTTAGCGGCAAAAACCCTTCCAACTGGTGTAATCCGGAGTTTGACTTATTACTCACCCAAGCATTAGACACCAACGATATGGAAGAAAGAAAATACTATTATCAGCAAGCACAAAAAATGGTAATTGAGCAGTTGCCTCTCGTTCCGATTGCTCACGGATTGCGGTTCCAAGCAACTAGCTCTGATATTAAGGGAGTCTCACTGCGTCCATTTGGTGGTATTTCACTCGCTGAGGCTAGGAGAGACTAACATGTTTGCAAAATATGCTTATCGACGACTGAGCTTGCTTTGCTTTATGTTGTTTACCTTAACAATTTTTACTTTTGCCCTGAATTATCTGTTTCCTGGTGAGTTGATCACTAACTTCAGTGGCGAAGTCAACTCAAGTTATGCCCAAACGCAGGCGCTGGCTGAAAAATACCGTATTGAAGAAAATATCTTCGTGCAATATGGCGCGTTTATGGCTCGTATGTTTGAAGGCGACTGGGGTTTATCATTGTCGTCGGGTCAACCTGTCCTTGCTCATGTAAAACACCTATTTCCGGCAACTCTTGAGCTGTGTTTATATGCTTTGACGGTTGCGGTCGTTATCGGCGTACCCAGTGGAGTGGTAGCCAGCGCTTATCATAAAAAGTGGCCAGATAAGCTCATTAACTCATTAAGTTTGATGGGATTTTCCATTCCGGTTTTTTGGTTAGCGCTACTGCTCATTATGGCATTCTGTCTGGGTCTTGGGCTTTTTCCCATGTCCGGCAGAATCGGCTTACTTTATGAAATACAGCCCGTTACCCACTTTATTCTGGTTGATATTTATCTTGAAGATTTTCCCTATGGCGGTGCTGCATTTTGGGACGCACTTCATCATTTAGCGCTGCCAACAATTGTGCTGGCTATGTATCCAACGACGGTTTTGATCCGCTTTACTCGCGACTCCATGCTCGAAGTCCTCGAGCAAAACTATATTAAAACCGCTAGAGCAAAAGGCCTTAATCGCAGCCAGTTGATCATTCATCACGCGCTGAGAAACGCTCTATTGCCAGTGATAAAGCAAATTGGTCTGCAATTTAGCACGCTCATCACCCTTGCTATGATCACGGAAGTGATATTTTCTTGGCCTGGGATCGGTCGATGGTTAATTGAAAGCATCTATCAACGTGATTTCCCAGCTATCCAAGGGGGACTGCTCGCGGTGTCTTTCTTTGTTATTATTGCCAACATGTTGTCTGATTTTATCCACTCTATACTCGACCCGCTCGCAAGGAATCAGGCTCATGGCAAAGTTTAGCTTATTTACCGAAGAGTCAAATCGCTCTCCCTTATTTAGGTTATGGCGTAAATTCCGCTCAAATCACGTTGCGCTAGTCGGTTTGTGGCTATTTGTTGCCTTGACCGTACTGGCTTTAACAGCACCGTTGATCGCCCCTTATGGTGTAAACCAGCAACACGCTGATGCCCTGTTACTGCCACCTTCATGGCATGATGATGGCGATGTGCGCTTTATTCTCGGCACAGATGACTTGGGCAGAGACATCTTATCGCGCTTGATGAATGGTGCTACCTACACGTTTGGTTTATCTATCATTGCGGCCTTGGTTACCACGGCGCTCGGCGTCGTGCTTGGTACGCTTGCAGGCGCCAGTCGAGGCTTGAAATCCAGCTTTCTTAACCACTTATTGGATATTACGCTCGCCATTCCTTCGTTACTGCTGGCCATTATCATCATTGCTATATTGGGGCCTGGTTTGATGAATACGGTGTGGGCGATTATCTTCGCGCTGTTGCCACAATACATCCACTCAATTAGAAACTTAGTGGTCACTGAGCTTGGTAAAGACTATATCATTGCCTTTAAGCTTGACGGTGCAACACGTTGGAAACTACTCGTCCGTGGCATACTGCCTAATATTTACGAGCATATCGTGGTTATCTTCACCATGGCGCTGTCAACTGCCATTTTGGATATTGCGGCACTTGGTTTCTTAAAGCTCGGTGCGCAGCCTCCGTCTACTGAATGGGGTGCTATCCTACAAGAAAACTTAAGCTTAATTTATCTCGCGCCATGGACCGTAGGTCTGCCGGGTGTATTGCTATTTTTAGCAGTGCTCTCCACCAACTTGGTTGGTGATGGGCTGCGTGAAGCGCTGAAACAACGTAAGGCAGATTAATGCAATTACTAGACGTTAAGAACCTCACCATTGAATTACGGACCGAAGACGGCGTTATTCGCGCGGTTGATAAGGTTAACCTTAGCCTTAAAGAAGGCGAAGTACACGCGCTTGTAGGTGAGTCTGGGTCTGGTAAAAGCCTGATTGCAAAAGCCATTGTGGGGGTGCTAAATCAGCGCTGGACAGTAACTGCCGACCGCATGCATTGGCGCGGAGTCGACCTCATGCGCTTGTCTTCAGAAAAGCGCAGAAAGCTCGTCAGCCAAGACATTGCGATGATTTACCAAGAACCAAGTCGTAGCCTTGACCCAACCGCCACTATTTTCGACCAAGTCGCGGAGTCTATCCCGATAACGTCTTAAAAGGTGGCTTTTTTGGTCGTAGAAAAGCACGAAAAGAGAAGGTCCGAGCGCTATTGCACAAAGCTGGGATCCGAGACGATAAAAAGATTTGCAATAGTTACCCGCATGAACTTTCAGAGGGTATGTGTCAAAAGATCATGATTGCGATGGCCATCGCCAGAAGCCCTAAACTACTTATCGCCGATGAGCCAACCACCGCACTGGAAAGTACCGCCCGCGCACAGGTATTTCGATTACTTAAAGCATTGAACCAACTTAAGAACATGTCGATATTAATGATTTCACATGAGCTGGAAGAAATCTCCGACTGGTCTCATGCCATGCATGTGCTCTACTGCGGACAGATGGTTGAAGCAGGACCTACTCAGGCTATTTTTAAGCAGCCATTACATCCCTATACCCAAGCATTGGTAAAGAGTTTGCCCGACTTTGGTCAGGGGCTTGGCCATAAAGAAGCATTTTATGCCTTGAAAGGCACTATTCCCCCATTACAGCACTTACCTATTGGATGTCGCTTGGGGCCAAGATGTCCTCAGGCGCAAAAAGAATGTGTCGTTACGCCAAGACAAAGTCGCTCGCATGGTCATAGTTATGCTTGTCACTTCCCGTTAATTAAGGTGAAGCAAAAATGCAACCCGTCTTAAAAGTTCAGTCTTTAAATAAGTCCTACACTTCTCGTCAGGGTCTATTCAGACGCAGCTCCTTGCGGGTACTCAGAGATGTGTCGTTTGCGCTTGCTCCCGGACAAACGCTCGCAATCATAGGTGAGACCGGCTCAGGTAAAAGCACCTTGGCTAAAGTACTCGCAGGTGCTGACATGGCTGACTCTGGACAAATTTTACTTAATGGCCAAATTGTAGAAGACGCTGGTATTCGCAATCATGACTACCGCACTATTCGACTGATCTTTCAAGACCCAACTCGCTCGCTCAACCCTGCTCTCACTATTGGGGATATGCTTGATGATTGCTTGCAATATAATACCGAACTCACCGAAGAGCAGCGCTATAAGAAAATCCGCATCACACTCAGCCGCGTCGGGCTACTTGGCGAACACATAGACTATTATCCTCATATGTTTAGTGGCGGGCAGTTACAGCGGGTCGCCTTAGCGAGAGCCCTTATTTTAGACCCTAAAGTGCTGGTATTGGATGAAGCGCTGTCATCATTAGACCCATCCGTACGCGCACAAACCGTGAATCTGCTGCTAGAGCTACAAGCAGCAACGGGACTTGCGTACGTGCTTATCACACATCATTTGAGTTTGGTTCGTCACATGAGTGATGAGATTTTGGTATTAAATCGCGGCAAAGTCGTCGAATATGGCGAAACCGAGAGTGTGTTCAATACACCAAAATCTAAAACCATGCAGAAGCTGCTGTCAGCTTAATTTTATGGGGAATGAGTAATGGATTTTAGCGCCCATCTGTTATTTTTCTTCTCACTTATCGGGGTGTTTAATGGCTTTATTCTCAGCGTCCTACTACTAATAAAATTTCAGGAGGCAAAGGCCCTGCGCTGGGTGTCGGTGCTCCTCATTTTACTCTGTATTCGAATTGGTAAATCAGTCCTTTTTTACTTTAACCCAGAGCTAGATAAAACGATTCTGCAAATAGGTCTGAGCGCCTACTTTTTGCTTGGTCCCTGCCTGCTCAATTTTGTACTTGCAAGCTACAGTAAAACCAGAAATCGTTATCTAACAATACACTTTTTGGCATTAAGCGGTTTTATTATTGGATTTGGTATACTTATGCCCTATCAACTTAACCCTGAAATATGGCAAACGTGGGGTTACAAAGGCACATCTTATTTTTGGCTAGGTTACTTACTGATAAGTTCTCATACCTTTTATCGGCTAGCTACTCCCAAAAACGCCAATGGCAACGCTGAGTTTCATCTATCTTTGGTTGTGATCTGCGGTTGCTGGCTTATTTGGGCCGCTTATTTCTTTTCGTCATTCACTTCTTACATCACAGGGGCACTCACCTTCAGCTTTGTGCTCTATTTAAGCATCCTTTTCGCACCCAAATTACTACGAAAACCAACTGCTAATGAAAAGAAATATGCCAATACGCACATAAGCGACGATGAATATAATCAGCTCATAGCCAAACTTGAGTCGCTAATGTCAGAAAGCAAGCTATTTACTGAGCCGGATTTAACGCTACCCCGATTAGCCAAACGATTAGGCACAAGCCACAACAAACTATCGCAAATAGTGAATCGTCACTACCATTGTAACTTTAAACAATATCTCAATGGCTTGAGAGTTGAATATGCGAAACACTTGCTTTCGAGCACCAACATGCCGTTGGAGTACCTCGCACTGGAGTGTGGTTTTAATTCTGCATCCACATTTTTTGCCGCATTTAAAAAGCTCACAGGCTACTCTCCAAATAACTTTAAGCACTCCGAGAACATACTATAAGACTCCTAAAATATACTCTAGGTGACTGCTTTAATTTAATAAGTTTATGTTTCTTCTGAGTCATTACAGGAAAAACTTATGACCCAATCAAAACTAGTACCATTGTTATTTTTACTATTTATTCAAATCGGCAACGCTGTCGCTTTTGAGGATGAAACCGAAAACATTACCGCTACATTAAACCACTACATCAGTGGCACCGCCAATAATCAGCCTGAAATAATAAGAAAAGCGTTTCATCCCGATGCCATGCTTATTTTAGAAAAGTCAGACCAAGCGATGTGGCAAATCCCGTTGAAAGAATATTTGAGCTGGTATAAAGGTCCGAAAAAAGACACTGGAAGGCGCGCCAAAATTCTAAATATCAGCGTGAATGATCACCTTGCACAGGCCAAAATCCGTATTGATATATTGAAATCAAACGTGCAGTACATCGACCACCTACTCCTAAAGAAAATAGCTGGCACGTGGCAAATCATCAGTAAATCAGCGCAGCAAACCTCTCTAACTTCCGAGCAAGTAACACACTTAGGTCGCCGTGTGCTCATTGTCGCATCAAGCAAAGCCTTTCATGGCGATAGCCAGCTGCCTGCTGGCACGAGTTTCGATGAACTGCTCAGTGCCTATGACGTGTTTACTCAAGCAGGACTAATCGTTGATTTCGTCAGCACACGAGGTGGCGCGTTAAACCTGAGCTATATAAATACTTCAAATGGCGAACATAAAAAGTACCTTTACCAACCTGACTTTATGTATGCGCTCAGCAGCACAATGCGTCCAGCTGAAGTCGATCCAAGCCAATATGCGGCAATCTATTATGTTGGCGGCAGCAATGCCATGTATGAAGTAGCGGAAAACCCTACTCTACAACGTATTGCTATGCATATATATGAACAAAACCAAGGTGTTGTTGCCGCTGTATGCCACGGTACAGCTGGTATCGTCAATTTACGCTTGAAAAATGGTGAGTATCTCATCAAAGGAAAACAAATCACCGGTTACCCTACCGCATTTGAAAATCCAGATAGAGCGTATTTCAAGCATTTTCCTTTTCAAATTCAGCCTAAAGTGGAAGAACTTGGAGGGAATTTTGAATATGGAGAGCGGGGTGCGTCTTTTATCAAGGTAGATAGCCGCATAGTGACGGGGCAGAATTACCAGTCTTCACAAGCTGTTGCAAGGGCTATATTGGAGCGGCTATAAGAACAAAGGCGGCTATTACTATTAGCCGCCTTATTAAATTTTTTTTCTAGTCAGTAGTGTTGCCTTTAAAATTCATACACTCACTGGTGTGACAAAACTTTAAACCTTTTACACTTGCATACGCCAAAACCGCTTCAAGATTCTCAGGAGTGATATGCCACTCATTCCCTGTTTTGCCAATAACATGCGTTGCTAAATATAGCGTCTCACCACCTTTTAAGGTATCAATCGCATTCTGGATCTTGTCCAAATCAAAGCGATGTGAGTCTATAGATAACCCCGTTGTGATCGGTCTATCACTACGTTCACCTCTGTAAACAACAGAAGACCAAGAAGCAAACTTACGTACATGGGTAAAATATTTTTTGATTTCGCGATCAGTTTCTTTCGTATAGGCTCCGAATGGGTAAGCATAAGAGGTTACCGTCAAGCCATTTTTTCTCATCGCATCCAGTTGTGGTGTGATATCATCTGCTATCCATTTCTGAACACCATTTTCTTCAGAGTAAATCTTCGCATGTCGATGTATTACTCCATGATGACCAATTTCGTGGCCTCGGCTTTCTATATCAGCCACTTTTGCATGATCAATAATGGAGTAGTGGCTAACATAATAGGTAAATGTTGCGTTATATTTATCAAACAAATCAAGGTGTTCATGGATAGAATTTAATGCGCCACCATCATCAAAAGAAATATTAATCTGTTTAGGCCAAACAGAACTTTGATTATGATGGAAGTCTTCAACCGCCCCCTGAAGCGCAGCATACTCAAAATGGCGCTCTGGTATCGTTAAAATCAGCTCGTCATATGCCCACTGATCCAGTTTACCATCATCAAAAAATAAGCCCCGAAGCCCGACTTCCTTCAGTTTATTAGGTGTGAGTAAAGATTTACTATCTAATTCAAAAAGCTCAACAACTTTGCATAATCGATGTTTGAGAGCTGCCAACTGTAATTCATCTTGTGTTGTATTAAAATATCCCTGAATTACAGATAGATTTGCGGCGGTTACACATCCAAATTCAGCAATTTCAAAGTCTTTTAAAGCAAGAGAAGTAGTGTTCTCTGCTCCTTGTGCGCTCAGAATACGCTTAATTACCTCTTCTTTTGTTTCTTTTGCCGGATTATTAGAGTCAGAATTATCTGAATTTGAATCGTCGGTATTGGAATTATCTTTATTTGAATTATCAGTACCCGAGGAGTTATCAGTATTAGTTCCATTATTATCAGTTGAAGTGTTATCTCCTTGGCTTCCCTCTACAGGTAACTCTATAGCCGTTTTACTGTCGCTGTTACATCCTGATATTGATAGCAATAAGGCCACAATCCATGCGCTATATCTATATTTCATAAAGTTCCTATTTAACACACATCGTTCCGAAAACGGAACATGTTAAATAGAGGAACAATATTTGTCAATATAGGAACAAAAAAATAATTTATTATTTTAAATTAACCACTTACGAGTTGGCATTTAATAAACCTATCAATTAACTATATTTAACAAGCAAATGAAGAAAGATGAGTAAACAAACACAAAAAAGGCGCCATGTTGGCGCCTTTCTTCTAGCTAAGAGCGATTATTGCTGCTCTGCTACCTGTAACTGTGGTCTTTTTACTTCAGACTTAGCTTCAAGTGCTGCAAGTAGCTCAAGGTAGTTTTTGTTTGCGTAAGAAGCGGTGATTGACTGCTTCTGCTGCGCATCAACCTTGCCATCAACTTCAGGTGTAGTGACTGACTTCAGCACCACAAATGCCGAATCGCCATTACCAAGTTCTACAAGTGCAGATTCTGTCTCTGCAACACCAGGCTGAGGCAATTTAAATGCTTCAGCTGCAATAGCTGGAGGTACATCGTAGCTACGACGCTTAAGCTCAGTCACGCTTTTCACTTCGATGCTTTGTGCTTTGGCAATCTCAGCTAATGTAGCACCACCTTGTAGTTGCTCAAATAGCGACTGTGCTTTCTCTGCAATTAATGTCGACGCTTTTTCATTGCTCAACTGCGTTTTAATCTGCGCGCTTACTTCCTCAAATGGCTTAGTCGCTGCCGCTTTATGCTCAGCAACACGAACTACTACGATATGCTCAGGTGCAACTTCTAGTACTTCTGAGTTTACGCGGTCTTCTAACAGCTCTGGCGTGAAGATAGTATTACTTATCACCGGTGAATTAAGTGGCTCAGGAAGCGCATTACGGCTTACCAGTTCAGTTGATTTGATTTCAACACCAGCAGCTTCAGCAGCATCTTGTAGCGAGTCTGCCATTTCAAATGCAAGTTCAGCTACACGTGTTTGCTTTTGGTAGAACGCATCAATCTTGGCAGCTTTTTCAAGCTCTGCACGAAGGTCTTCTTTTACGTCTTCAAAAGATTGCGCCTGTTGGCGCTGAATATCGGTCAGTTTGATGATGTGATAACCAAACTCTGATTCAACCACGTCAGATACATCACCTACCGCAGCAAGCGCAAACGCTGCATCTTCAAACGCCGGATCCATCATGTCTCTTTCGATCCAATCTAGATCACCGCCAAGCTCGGCACTCACGATATCGTCAGATTTTTCTTCTGCTACAACGGCAAAATCAGCACCGTTATTCAACTCAGCTAGAATTTCATCTGCTTTTTGTTTAGCGGCTTCAGGATCTTCGCTTGCATCAACAAGAATGTGTGACACGCGGCGTCTTTCTGGCTCAAGGTACTGATTTTTTTGCTCTTCGTAATACGTTTTGAGCGCCTCTTCAGTAACTGGCTCTGCAGGCTCTAAATCTTCAGCTTTTAATTCGATATAGTTAACCGCCACCAACTCTGGAGCTTGGAACTGAGTTTGATTCAGGTCGTAGTAGTTCTGAATTTCTTCATCTGTAACCGACACCTCATCTTTTACCAGCTCTTTGCTTAATACCGCATAGTCGATAGCACGAGTTTGTTGCTGTAGTGCAATAGATTGCTGAAGTTCGTTCTGCAGTACAAAATCCGTTCCTGCAACCGCTGAGATTAACTGCGCCCGCGTCATCTCGTCACGCAGGTATTCACGGAAGCTATCTGGCTGGAAGTTCATTTGACGGATGACTTGTAGGTAACGGTCGTTACTGAACTCACCACCAATTTGGAAATATGGCATTTCAACAATCGCTTTTTTAACTTGCTCATCGCTCACACGAAGACCAAGCTCTTTAGCTAGTTGCGTTTGTAATTCTTGTTGTACTAATTGGTCAACAACACCTTGGCGAATTTGCGCCATATAATTAGGATCGGCTGCAATCTGTGCAAAGTATTCACCAAACTGTTGCTCTAGTCGTGCACGTTCATTTGAGTAAGCACGAGAAAACTTAGTTTGTGAAATCTTTACTCCGTTCACTTCTGCGACAGGCTGCTCTGTGGTTTGACCTAGGTAACCACCGATCCCTGCTAACGCAAAAGATAAGATGACTAAACCTAATACGATTTTAGCCGCCGGGCCTTGCGAGCCTTCTCTGATCTTTTCAAGCATTTATTGTTTCTCTTATCTAAGTCAAAGCACCAAAGCACTTTGTGTTTGCTAGACTTGGGTTAAGCATTACACCACCCTAATCAGATTAATGATGGTATAAAAAAAGCGTATCTTAGCAGATACGCCTTTTATCTTGAAGCAGTTCGCGATGACTACGCACCGCCTAATTCAAATTGAATTAGTTTACTGCGTCTTTAAGCGCTTTAC
Source organism: Pseudoalteromonas piscicida (assembly GCF_002208135.1). Lineage (NCBI taxonomy): Bacteria > Pseudomonadati > Pseudomonadota > Gammaproteobacteria > Alteromonadales > Pseudoalteromonadaceae > Pseudoalteromonas > Pseudoalteromonas piscicida. The sequence goes on along the minus strand of NZ_CP021646.1, from coordinate 1,093,592 downwards.
CCGCTTTGAAAGATGGGATATTAGCTGCTGCGATTTGAATAGTCTCACCAGTTTGTGGGTTACGACCAGAACGTGCAGCACGCTCGCGCACTGAGAAAGTACCAAAACCTACAAGTGCAACAGAGTCACCGTCTTTTAGTGCACCCGTTACAGACTCAATGAATGAATCTAGCGCACGACCAGCAGCCGCTTTAGAAATGTCAGCATCAGCTGCGATTTGATCGATTAATTGAGATTTATTCACAATATCATCCTCTTCCATAGTTATTGTCAAAAGTTACTTCTTACTGGTAACTTTTGCGATTCATTTAGAGACATCACAGCGACTCTCTAATTCTCGAAATCTTTCTCAAGCCTAGTGATTACGGGGCTTCCGAACCAGTAGGCTTGAATACAGTGCCTAACTTAACACACCTTTTAGATTTGAAAAGCCTTTTCACTCAATTTTTTGGCTTTTTTATTAGTTTTTTTGCGATTCCACACTAAAACTGTCTGTTGGGTGCGCTAACGCCAGTGATAATACCTCATCAATCCATGACACTGCATGAATATCAAGCCCTTCAAGAACATTCTCAGGAATTTCTTTTAAGTCACGCTCGTTCTTTTTTGGTATTAAAACTCGTTTAATTCCACCACGGTGTGCTGCCAATAATTTCTCTTTCAGGCCACCGATAGGCAAAACTTCACCACGCAAGGTAATCTCACCTGTCATCGCAACATCCGCACGTACTGGATTGCCAGTGAGACTTGATACCAAACCCGTCACCATCGCAATACCGGCGCTCGGACCATCTTTCGGTGTCGCACCTTCAGGAACATGAACATGAATATCACGTTTCTCGTAAAAATCGTCATTTATGCGTAGCTTATCAGCACGATTGCGCACAACCGTCATTGCTGCTTGAATTGACTCTTGCATCACATCGCCTAGCGAGCCGGTATAAGCGAGTTTGCCTTTACCTGGTACCGCCGCACATTCGATAGTGAGTAAGTCACCCCTACTTCCGTCCATGCGAGACCGGTCACTTGTCCAACTCTATCACCGTCTTCCGCTTTACCGTAGTCGTGACGTTGTACACCTAAGAAATCTTCAAGGTTTTCTTGGTTAATCACAACTTGCTTAACATTTTTATCTAGCAAGATGTTCTTAACTGCTTTTCGGCACAACTTGGACACTTCACGTTCTAAATTACGGACACCCGCTTCACGTGTGTAGTAGCGGATAATGCCAATGATCGCGCTGTCTTCGATATTGATTTCAGACTCTTTTAACCCATTGCGTTTTACTTGCTTTGGAATTAAGTGCTGCTTGGCAATATTCAGCTTTTCGTCCTCGGTGTAACCCGAAAGGCGAATCACTTCCATACGGTCTAATAAAGGACCTGGAATGTTAAAGCTATTAGAAGTCGCAACAAACATCACATCAGAGAGGTCATAGTCCACTTCCAAATAGTGATCTGCAAAGTTGCTGTTTTGCTCTGGGTCCAGCACTTCTAGTAGCGCCGATGCTGGGTCACCGCGCATGTCCGATGACATCTTATCGATCTCATCCAACAAGAAAAGCGGGTTCTTCACGCCGACTTTCGACATGCTTTGGATAAGCTTACCCGGCATTGAGCCAATATAGGTTCGTCTATGACCGCGAATTTCAGCTTCGTCGCGCACGCCACCTAGCGCCATGCGCACGTACTTACGACCAGTCGAACGCGCGATAGATTGACCTAAACTTGTTTTACCAACGCCCGGAGGACCAACTAAGCATAAGATCGGGCCTTTGAGCTTATTGGTGCGCTGCTGTACCGCTAGATATTCGATAATGCGGTCTTTCACTTTCTCAAGACCATAATGGTCGGCATCTAGTATCTTTTGTGCACCAGCAAGGTCTTTTTTCACCTTGGAGCGTTTTCTCCAAGGCACATTGATCATCGTCTCTATGTATGAACGAACCACTGTTGCTTCCGCAGACATAGGCGACATCATTTTAAGCTTATTAAGCTCCGAAAGCGCTTTTTCTTCCGCTTCTTGCGGCATCTTCGCTTCGCTAATACGCTTTTTCAGGGCTTCAAATTCATCAGGTACATCATCCAGCTCGCCAAGCTCTTTCTGAATCGCTTTCATTTGCTCATTCAGATAGTACTCACGTTGGGATTTCTCCATTTGCTTTTTAACGCGTGAACGGATCTTTTTCTCTACTTGAAGTAGGTCTATCTCGCCTTCCATCAACGCCATTAAATACTCAAGACGTTCGGTCACATCGTTAATTTCTAGCACCTTTTGTTTTTCAGGTACTTTAATTGGCATATGAGCAGCCATCGTATCCGCTAAGCGCGCAGCTTCATCAATACCCGAGACAGAAGTTAGAACTTCTGGTGGGATCTTTTTATTTAGCTTCACATAGCCTTCGAACTGACTAATTGCGCTGCGAACTAATATGTCTTGCTCTTGCTCATCTACATCCTGAGATGGAATATACTGAGCTTGCGCCAAGAAATATTCGTCTGTAATTAGAAACTCATCTATTTTTGCGCGTTGAGTACCTTCAACCAGCACTTTCACTGTGCCATCAGGTAGTTTGAGTAACTGTAGTACCGTTGCAATGGTACCAGTCTGATAGACATCATCAGTGCTTGGGTCATCAACTGAGGCGTCTTTTTGCGCAACTAAAAAGATTTGCTTGTCATTGTCCATCGCAGCTTCTAGGCATTTTATTGATTTTTCTCGGCCTACAAACAGCGGGATCACCATATGCGGATATACCACTACATCACGTAGCGCTAGCACAGGAATTTCTACTCGATCCGTTCTTTCAAGCGTCATTATGTTCTCTTCGCACTTCAATTAATTTTGGGAATACTGAGCTATATGGGGATAACGCAGATAAAGTTCAATAGTTTATAGTAATCCGCATCAAGTAGAGATCAATTTAACGTATAAAAAGCTTAGTGTTGACACTCAATTTACCGTGGTGAAATGTATAAAAAATTCACCCTAAACACTTGTCTCACGATTGCCTTTTATCGTTATAGCAATTTAACTATATTGGTTTCTATCTGATGTGGACTAAGAAATAAAAAGGAGCGCTAGGCTCCTTTTTTCAATCTCATACTAAGCTATTCAGACGCCGCTTTTTCTTTACCGTTATTTTCGTAAATCATAATAGGGTCTGATTCGCCTTTGATCACTGTTTCATCAATGACGACTTTACTCACTTCTTCTAGTGAAGGAAGCTCATACATAGTATCAAGCAATACGCCTTCAACAATCGAACGCAGACCACGGGCACCCGTTTTACGCTCCATCGCTTTATGAGCAATCGCTCTTAGCGCATCTTCACGGAATTCAAGGTCAACACCTTCCATCTTAAATAGCGCCGCGTATTGCTTAGTAAGTGCATTCTTCGGCTCATTTAGGATTTCAATTAGTGCTTCTTCGTCCAGTTCAGTCAAAGTCGCAACTACAGGCAAACGACCAATAAATTCAGGTATTAAGCCGTACTTAACTAAATCTTCAGGCTCTACGTCTTTAAACGTTTCGCTTAATGAGCGCTCAGAGTCTTTAGATTTAACTTCAGCACCAAACCCAATTCCAGTATTTTTTGTACTACGCTGCTCAATGACTTTATCTAGGCCTGCAAACGCACCACCACAGATAAATAAGATCTTAGAAGTATCAACTTGTAAAAACTCTTGTTGCGGATGCTTTCTACCACCTTGTGGCGGAACAGATGCAACCGTACCTTCAATCAGTTTTAGTAGTGCTTGTTGTACACCTTCGCCTGACACATCACGGGTGATTGATGGGTTGTCAGATTTTCTTGAAATTTTGTCGATTTCATCGATATAAACGATACCACGCTGTGCTTTCTCAACATCGTAATCACATTTTTGCAGAAGCTTTTGAATGATGTTTTCAACATCTTCACCCACATAACCGGCTTCGGTTAACGTCGTTGCATCTGCCATTGTGAATGGAACGTCAAGCAAACGTGCAAGCGTTTCTGCTAGTAGGGTTTTACCACTACCCGTTGGACCAATTAGCAGAATATTACTCTTGCCAAGTTCTACATCACTTTTGCCGCCTTGGTTGCGTAGACGCTTATAATGGTTATAAACCGCTACAGACAAGACTTTCTTAGCATGGTCTTGCCCTATCACATAATCATCTAAGTGATTTCTGATCTCTTTTGGCACAGGTAATTTATCAGACGCGTCATGCTTAGGCGCAATATCTTTGATTTCTTCCCTAATAATATCGTTACAAAGTTCAACGCACTCGTCACATATATAGACAGATGGACCGGCAATTAACTTACGAACTTCATGCTGGCTCTTACCGCAAAATGAGCAGTAGAGTAGCTTGCTATTCTTATCGCCGTCTGTTGGAGTGTCTGACATTCAGCTACCTCATTCAATTGCTGTTATCTCTAGATAACATCGTATTTCTTTTAACTATACCAAAGAAATTTGGCTTTGGCACAGTAGAAGCCGATGAATTCAACTCATCGGCTAATTCATAATCACTTAAGCTCTCGACGAGAGTGAACCGCATCTATCAGGCCATATTCTAACGCTTGATCTGCGGTCATAAAGTTGTCTCGATCTGTATCATGAGCAACCACGTCGTAAGGTTGGCCTGTGTGGTCCGCCATCAAGCGGTTTAATTTCTCTTTGATAGCCAAGATTTCACGAGCATGAATTTCAAAATCAGATGCCTGACCTTGGAAACCACCTAAAGGTTGGTGGATCATCACGCGAGAATTCGGCAAGCAATAACGTTTACCTTTAGCACCGCCAGATAGCAAAAATGCTCCCATACTCGCAGCTTGACCAACACAAACCGTACTGACGTCAGGTTTGATAAAATTCATCGTGTCGTAGATTGACATCCCAGCAGTCACAGAACCACCCGGTGAGTTGATATACAAGAATATATCTTTGTCAGGGCTTTCTGATTCCAAAAACAACATCTGCGCCACAATTAAATTCGCCATGTGGTCTTCGACTTGACCAGTTAAGAAAATAATACGGTCTTTTAGCAGTCGTGAGTAAATATCATAAGAACGCTCGCCTTTAGCCGTTTGCTCCACGACCATAGGTACTAACGCATTGATTGGATCGATCATACCATCATTCATGTTTTTTTATTCCTTATTAGCACAGAATCTATTGCCTATTCGCAGCAACTTTATTGGACTTAGCGCGGCCCATAAAAATATTCTGTGATCGGTGTTTAGGCTAATACTTTTTTGAGCGAATTGAAACGAGTAGATATAACTGTACCAGTAATACTCAACGAAACCTGACTCGTAAAGTAAGTATAGCTAATAAAATAAGCCATGCCTCAAGATATAAGTACTTAATGCTTCAATATCAAGGCTTAAAAACAAAAATGGCCCGAATTCTCAATTAGAGTAACTCGAGCCATTTAAACTTCAGCTTAGCTGTAAGTCAATGATTTCTTCAAAGACTTATTGAGCAGCCTGTGGATTCATGATGTCGTCAAATGACTTTTCAACATCAGAAACAGATGCAGCAGCAAGTACAGCTTCAACTGCCAGCTCTTCCATCGCAACGTTGCGCATTTGCTGCATTAGTTGATCGTTTGCTTTGTAGTATGCCACTACTTCACTTGGATCTTCGTATGCAGAAGCAACGGTGTCGATTAGTTCAGCAACTTTATCTTCATCAACTTTGATGTCGTTTGCTTTGATCACTTCACCTAGTAGTAGGCCAGTTTTCACGCGAGTTACTGCTTGCTCGTGGAATAGCTCAGCAGGAAGCTCAGGCATGTTTTGTGCGTTGCCGCCAAAACGTTGCGCTGCTTGTTGACGAAGTGCGTCGATTTCTTGGTCGATTAGCGCTTTTGGTACGTCAACTTCGTTAGTTTCTAGAAGACCTTTGATCGCTTGATCTTTCACATTAGCTTTAACCGCTTGGTTTAGCTCACGCTCCATGTTCTTCTTAACTTCTTCTTTAAGTGCGTCAACGCCGCCTTCAGCAACACCAAACTTAGTTGCAAACTCATCAGTTAGTTCAGGAAGCTCTTGAACTTCAACTTTCTTCACCGTGATAGTGAATTGAGCCGCTTTACCTTTTAAGTTTTCGGCGTGGTAGTCTTCTGGGAAAGTTACGTCAGAAACAACTTCTTCACCCGCTTTTTTACCAACGATACCGTCTTCAAAACCTGGGATCATACGACCTTGACCAAGTTCTAGAGGGAAGTCTTCAGCTTTGCCGCCTTCGAACTCTTCACCGTCGATTGTACCAACGAAATCAACTGTTACACGGTCTTTCTCGCCAGCTGCCGCATCGCTTTCAGTCCACGAAGCGTGTTGCTTACGAAGCGTTTCAAGCATGTTCGCTAGGTCTTCATCAGTTACAGAAACCGCTGGCTTTTCAACTGCGATTTTGTCTAGATCTTTAAGTTCAACTTCTGGATATACTTCAAAAGTTGCATCGAATTCTAGATCTTTACCAGCTTCTAGTGATTTAGGAGCAAAAGATGGTGCGCCTGCAGGGTTGATTTTCTCAGCAATGATTGCTTCGATATAGTTACGCTGCATCAGATCGCCAGCAACTTCTTGACGTACAGCTGCGCCGTAACGCTTAGTGATGATTGACACTGGAACTTTACCAGGGCGGAAGCCATCGATACGCTGTGTTCTTGACAGTTGTTGTAGGCGTTTTTTAACTTCAGTCTCAACGTTCTCTGCAGGAACGGTGATGGTCAGACGGCGCTCAAGGCCTTGAGTCGTCTCAACAGAAACTTGCATGATTTACCTCAATCTTCATTTTTGGGCGACAAAGCGCCTTCCTTACTAACAAGACAACCATCATGCTTTTTATGGGCCTTCGGCTAAATTGCCAAACTCTCCGTTGCATGTGACGCTTGTTGCCTGCCCTACGGGCACTACGTTAATTAATAGACGCGGCATTATAACCTATTCAACGACGGAGTCGAGCAATCAGGTTAAATAATTAGGCATATTGGTGCTAATTGATTAAAAGTTAGTAAATTTGAAATAATGACTGAGATACTAGAAAAGAAAGTGGTCGGCGATGCAGGATTTGAACCTGCGACCCCTTGGACCCAAACCAAGTGCGCTACCAAGCTGCGCTAATCGCCGAACATATAAATTTTGTAGAAGTGGTCGGCGATGCAGGATTTGAACCTGCGACCCCTTGGACCCAAACCAAGTGCGCTACCAAGCTGCGCTAATCGCCGACTAATTTTGGCATGTAGATGGGGCGACTGATGGGACTTGAACCCACGACAACCGGAATCACAATCCAGGGCTCTACCAACTGAGCTACAGCCGCCACTACATGTGGATTAAAATAAGATGGCGCACCCTGAAGGATTCGAACCTTCGACCGACGCCTTAGAAGGGCGTTGCTCTATCCAGCTGAGCTAAGGGCGCAAACTCGTAAACATCTTCATGCTACTTTCTTATTTTAAAAGTGGTCGGCGATGCAGGATTTGAACCTGCGACCCCTTGGACCCAAACCAAGTGCGCTACCAAGCTGCGCTAATCGCCGACTGTGACCTTGGAGAACTAAGAACCTTTTTATCGGTGAGTCCTCGTTGGCAACGGGGTGCATAATAGTGATTTGCCCGAAGTAGGTCAAATATTTTTTTTAGTTTTTGTTTCAACTGCCTAATTTTACCACAAACTGTTGATAAAACAGCTGACTTAAACAATTTTTGTACTGTCTTTGCAAAAGAGATTATGAAAACCTTTGCTTTTACGCAATGCAAACTTGGCGGAGTGGCTGTTTTTTGAGAAAATAGCGGGCAAATGTCCTCCTTTGTAGTAACTAACGGGACATATAAATAGAGCAACCCCATTTTATCATCTTTATAAGCAATCATTTCATCAATACATGAAAGTGCTTGTATAGAAGAATTTAAAGGCTCTATCATCGTTCAAGTTTTTTAACCCTTAATATAGGTCAATCATGACGGCAAACATCATTGATGGCAAAGCTATCGCGAAACAAGTTCGTTCTACTGTTGCACAACGAGTTCAAGACAGACTAGCGCAAGGTCTAAGAGCGCCTGGCTTGGCTGTGGTATTAGTAGGCCAGGATCCTGCGAGCCAAGTTTATGTTGGTTCAAAGCGTAAAGCCTGTGAAGAAGTCGGATTTGTTTCTAAATCTTTCGACTTACCAGGTGACACAAGCGAAGAACAATTACTTGCGCTTGTTGATGAGCTTAATGCAGACCCTGAAGTTGATGGGATCTTAGTGCAATTGCCGCTACCTGAAGGCCTAGACGCAGAAAAAGTGTTAGAGCGCATTGATCCTCACAAAGACGTCGACGGCTTTCACCCATATAACGTAGGCCGCCTTGCCCAAAGAATGCCAGCACTGAGACCTTGTACACCAAAAGGGATCATCACCCTACTCGACTCTACCGGTGTCCGTTATAAAGGCATGCATGCTGTTGTGGTTGGTGCTTCAAACATCGTTGGTCGCCCAATGTCACTAGAGCTGCTACTTGCTGGTTGTACTACAACCGTTTGCCATAAATTTACGCAGGACCTCGAAACCCATGTGCGTCGTGCCGATCTACTGGTTGTGGCGGTTGGTAAACCTGAGTTTATTCCAGGCGACTGGGTTAAAGAAGGCGCGATTGTCATCGATGTAGGCATTAATCGCTTAGAATCTGGCAAACTGGTAGGTGACGTGCAATACGATATCGCAGAACAAAACGCGAGCTTTATTACCCCAGTGCCAGGTGGTGTGGGCCCAATGACCGTCGCAAGCTTAATCGAAAATACGCTAGAGGCGTGTGAAAAATATCACAGCTAAACGCTGTTAGTTTATAGCTATAATAAAAGCCTCAGTTGAGGCTTTTATTATTTTAAGCCTCATTAGCTCATTAGCGTGTCCTTGTTCGCTTTGTTTTCTTCCTGAGTTACCGCATCCCTCATCGCTTCTTGTAAGGCAGCCATCCGCTCTTCTAATTCTTCAGGTGAGATTTTTCCCTCAGCCGCAAGCTTTTCAAGTTCTGCCATTTTCTCTTTTAATTCGTCTATTTTTTCTTTATTTGCCCCTAAGCGGCTAAACATTACCGCTTCTCTCATCTTTTCGAGAAATGACTGATTACGCTCCACCACTTTATATTTATATGGCTCGTCGACTTTATTATCCAGTACAGGGGATGATTGCGCTGCGAAGTTAGCAGCCGCGACATAGTCTTGCTCCTGCGCAGCGGTATTCGCTCGTTTAGTTTGGGCAAGGCTTTGCTGCTCAGAAACGGACTCAGTGGTACGAATTGCGGAGTGGGTTTGGTAAGTGATCATGATTGCTCTCCTTGATTTGTCCAAGAACAGCAATCACTGTGCCAAAATTAGCTTACTTGCTACTGGCTAGACATGACCAGGAATTGGCTTGTGCGGCAAATTTACGTCTTGGTTTTGACCACGGTGACGTAATAAGTGATCCATAAGCGTAATAGCCAACATGGCTTCTGCGATTGGAATGGCACGAATACCAACACATGGGTCATGACGACCCTTCGTCACAACTTCTTGCGGTTGGTTATGGGTATCAATACTCTGCCCCGGCACCGAGATACTTGATGTCGGTTTTAGCGCAATTGACGCGATAATATCTTGCCCTGTAGAAATACCCGCTAAAACGCCGCCTGCATGATTAGAGGTAAATCCCTGTGGCGTTAGCTCATCTCTGTGCTCAGAGCCCTTTTGCTCAACCACATCAAAGCCATCACCAATCTCTACACCTTTTACGGCATTAATGCTCATCAAGGAGTGCGCTATCTCAGCATCCAAACGGTCGAACACTGGCTCACCTAAACCAACGGGCACATTTTTCGCCACGACTTTTACTTTCGCGCCGACTGAATCACCTTCTTTTTTCAGCGTACGCATATATTCATCTAGTGCTTCTAGCTTAGATTCATCGGGAAAGAAAAATGGATTGTTTTCAACCGCTGACCAATCATAGTGCTGAGCTTTAATCGGGCCTAATTGAGAAAGACAGGCGTTGATTTCGATGCCATGGACTTGTTTGAGATATTTTTTCGCAATTGCACCTGCTGCAACGCGAATGGCAGTTTCACGTGCCGACGACCTACCACCACCGCGATAATCTCTATGCCCGTATTTGTGCCAATAGGTATAGTCGCCATGACCCGGACGGAACAAGTCTTTGATGTTTGAGTAATCTTTTGAACGTTGATCGGTATTTTCAATCAACAATCCAATGCTCGTGCCTGTGGTCTTGCCTTCAAACACACCTGAGAGAATTTTTATCTCATCGCCTTCTCGGCGCTGCGTTGTGTAGCGACTTTGGCCTGGTTTGCGTCTATCTAAATCGATTTGTAAATCAGCTTCAGTGATCTCAAGCCCTGGTGGTACACCATCCACCACGCCACCAAGCGCGGCGCCATGGCTTTCACCAAAGGTCGAGACCTTAAATAATTGGCCAATGCTATTGCCTGCCATCGTTTTTCCTCATTCCTAAATAGACGATAGAGACCATTGGCTCCCTATCAGTTTTTAAAGTATTCCAATAATTGTTGTTTGGATACGACAAAGACCCCTAAACCACCATGCTCAAAGTCTAACCAAGTAAATGGTGCTTCAGGAAATTGCTGCTCCATATGTACCATAGAATTGCCAACTTCGACAAATAACAAACCATCATCATTTAGATGAGCGGCCGCTTCTGCCAGTAGTGTGCGGGTTACATCAAGGCCATCTTCTCCTGACGCCAAACCAAGCTCTGGCTCATGATGGAACTCCTCTGGCAGATCTGACATGTCTTCTGCATCAACATAAGGAGGGTTTGCTACGATTAAATCGTACTTTTGGCCCGGTACACCACTAAATACATCAGACTGGATAGCAAAGACTCTGTCTTGCATCATATGCTGATTGATATTGTGATCGGCCACTTCTAAGGCTTCAAAAGAAATATCTACTGCGTCTACTTGTGCGCGCTCAAATGCTTTGGCCAATGCAATCGCAATACAACCAGAGCCCGTACACATATCTAAGATACGCGTTACTTTATTTGGTGTAGCTACCCAAGGGGCAAAATGTTTTGCGATTAACTCTGCAAATGGTGAGCGTGGTACTAATACGCGCTCATCAACATAAAACGGCATACCAGCAAACCAAGCTTGATTGGTTAAGTAGGCGACGGGAATACGCTGCTCGATACGTGCTTTGATAAACTCCATCAGATGCGCTTTTTCACTCTGCGTCATGCGTGCATGCATGATTTCTTTGGGGGCATCAATTGGCATATGCAGCACCGGAAGCACTAAACTGACCGCTTCGTCCCAAGGATTATCCGTACCATGACCAAAAAATACCTCGTTACTCACAAACTGGCTCGCTGTCCAGCGTACCCAGTCCTGAATGGTATGTAAGTCTTGAAAGGCTTCAACGGCCATTTCTTCGGTAATAAGTGGTTGCGACATTTCCGTCATGGTGACTCTCTAAAGATCAAACAATATGGCGCTATTGTAGCGGTTTTTAAGCTAGGTTTTTATGCTTTTTTTATTTAAAATGCCACCATGAACAGAGAATCTAACACTAATGCTGACCTAAATGACGATTTCGCGATGTTTCGTGAGTCTTTGAATGGTGTAAAACCCCTCAAACAAGATCAGGTGCAGCTCAAACAAAAGAAAAAAATTCAGAGCATTGAGCTGAAGCAACAAGTCAAGCAGCAGCAATCTGAGTTTTACTTTTCTGACGAGTATATTCCTGATATTGATACGTCGGGAACCATCAACTTCGTAAAGCCCGGAGCTGATCGCTATTTAGCAAAGCAGCTAAGGCGTGGTGACTACGCGCCCGAACTCATCTTAGATTTACACGGGCTAAATAAAGAAACGGTAAAACAAGAACTAGCAGCATTAATTCATGCTTGTAAGAAGCAGCATATTGCCTGTGCGTGCGTGGTGCATGGAATTGGTGAGCGTGTGCTTAAGCATAAAGTACCGCAGTATCTTGTCCAGCATCCAGATATACTGGCGATGCACCAAGCACCTTTAGAATATGGCGGTAAAGGGGCTGTATTAATCTTGGTTGACTTACCTGATGACCCTAACTTTGGCCGTTAATTCGGCCCAAACATTGTTTTTTATCCTTTCTTACTTCGCTTAATCCAGCCTTAATAAATTTAACTAAATCTTAGCCATTTCACCCATACTGCACTGGTCAAATTCACCACCCCATTAATTCACCTGTGCCAAGTAAAAACTAAAGCACATAAAAATCAATAAGATAAAAATTAAACTCATTTTGGCACAACCTTTGTAATAGTTATTGCGACTAACAAATTACAAGGAAACTTATTATGACTACTTTAGCGAAAATCACCATGACAACTTTACTGTTTACAGCAAGCATGACAACAACAGCTGCAGAAGTTGATGCTTCATTACTTCAAGAAGTAAAAACCAAAGTGACGCAAGCTGTCACTGAGTCAATCAAAGCGAATCTCGAAAAAATAAAAATTGAGACCAAACAGTCTTTAGAGAAAGCGTTTCAAACAACCAATAACAACGAGCAAGAAAAAAAGGAAGAGACTAATGATTAATGAACTCGAATTTCTGAGTCTGCTCGCAACTCCCGTGATCAGTTTATTTGCCGCTTACCTAAGCATTCAACTGATAAAATCACTGGGTCAGTTTATCAACTTTAACTAGCATGGCACTTGCTAAAGTAGGCAAGGTAGCCGAGTAGTCAAAGTTTTACCCTGAGAAAGCTATTGAGGTATCAGTAGCCATTAAAAAACCCGCCAATTGGCGGGTTTCTTTTTGATATCAGCGAGATATCACAAAGTCGACACTAAATTATAGTGCGCCTTCGTTTTCAGATAGGAACTTAGCAACACCTTCAGGGCTTGCATCCATACCTGCTTTACCTTCAGTCCAACCAGCTGGACATACTTCACCGTGCTCTTCGTGGAATGCTAGTGCATCAACCATGCGAAGCATTTCATCGATGTTACGGCCTAGTGGTAGGTCGTTAACTACTTGGTGACGTACATTACCTTCAGCATCGATTAGGAAAGAACCACGGAAAGCAACACCAGCTTCTGGGTGCTCAACGTCATATGCTTGACAGATTTCGTGCTTAACATCAGCGATTAGATCGTATTTAACTTGACCGATACCGCCTTCGTTTACTGGAGTGTTACGCCATGCGTTGTGTGAGAATTGAGAATCGATAGAAACACCGATCACTTCAACACCACGCTTCTGGAACTCTTCGTAACGCTTGTCGAACGCGATTAGCTCTGAAGGACAAACAAACGTGAAGTCTAGTGGGTAAAAGAAAACAACCGCTTTTTTACCTTTAATACGCTCGTGCAGGTTGTAGCTATCTACGATCTCACCGTTACCTAGTACTGCTGCTGCTGTAAAGTCTGGTGCCTTGCGGCCTACTAATACACCCATTTTTATCTCCAATAGTTAGGTTTATTTCCAATCTTATTTGGTATCTCGTGTAGAGACCAAATATCTTGTTCATAATATTGTGGCGTGCTTGTGAAAAAACAACCCTAGCTAAATTCATAACCAAAGTATCTTTGTCATTCTCACTGCCAAAAACTGCGCCTAGTGTATTTGGCAAGTGCCATAATTAACAATCGAATTAACCGATAGCACTAATCTATAAATTCGATGAGACGAAAATACCTCCACTCAGGATGCTATTCGGAGATCAAAAAAGGCTTCACGAAGAAGCCTCTTTAACATGCCTATCAATCAGTGGATATTAGTCCATGATATTTTCTGGCATATCGCCACGGATCTGCTGCCAAATTTCACCCGACTGATGACCATACTTACGCATCAATGAAATAGCCCCATCGTGCTCTTGATTTTCCGCCAGTTTGGTTAAATCTGCATAGAACTGTCTCGCCAGTCCTCGCGTTCTTGAATCAGAGAAGTAATGACAACCAATTTTTGAGTATAAGCCTCTGAAGCCATTTAAAATAAGCACATAAATTTTGTTTTGCCCAGCGCCTGCCAGTTCATGGTGAACTTGGTAGTCATAATCAGCAAACGCTTCTGCGGTATCTTCCAGCTCTTCATGCTTAGACAAAATATCAATAACACGCTGCGGATTGAATTTTATCGCCGCACGCGTATAGATTGCACTAATGTTGGTGCGCGCTGACAGTAGCTGGTCGGTCAACTCAGGCATCTTATCTTCATCAAGACGCGCTAAGGTTTCTAAAATATTAAGCCCTGACGTTTCCCAAAAGTTATTTACTCGGGTTGGCTTACCATGTTGGATAGTCAACCAGCCATCACGAGCTAGCCTTTGTAATACTTCGCGCAGTGTTGTTCTTGTTACACCAATGAGTTCAGAAAGCTCACGCTCAGCAGGTAGAATGGATCCCGGAGGGAATTCGCCGTTCCAAATTGACTCAACAATATATTCTTCAGCAAATCCAGCTGGGCTCTTGGCTTTGAAAATTCTCATCTCACACCACTTTATTATTACATCAATGCCTTGATTGGCAGGTTGTGCTTGTTAATCCACTGATTGTACCAGATGAAGCTCAACTAACAAGCTACAAATCACCCTAGCTGAAAATAGCCATGTTCAATGCAGGTGAGATTGTGATGCAGTATGAGATTTAGGACTCACTTAAGGCAATATAGGCTTGGCTATAACGAGCTCATCTTCGCTAAACACTGAGCTGTTAATGTAAACAAACTGCTCCTCATCAGACCATCCTGCCCCTGCTTTCATTTTGTATAACTCAAATGCTTCTCCTGAAGTGCACACGGAACAACTGCGAAGTAAACAGACAAAACGGCGTGTAATAATGTTATTGGACATCTCTTGCAATTTACTTTCGAGAGTAGCTTGCAAACAACCAAGCAGCTTAAGGAAAACCAAAACTCAAAGGCAACACAATCGAACCCTGTTTTTAAAAGCCTATATCAAAGGTTAGTGGCCGTCGGAAAACAGAGCAAAGGAAATTCACTCCCTATTTTTAAATCGCAATGTAAATTTTATGTCTGAGTAACCAAACGTATTAGAGCTCGCTCTGTCTGATTTCAAGCTTATTCAGCCATGCTTGTTTAAATTCGTGGTCTGATGTCAAAGCGAGATAAAGATCTGTGGCAAAAAAGCTATCATTGTAGTCGGGTAACCAACCGGTGTTGAGCAGCTGCTTCAGCGCATGTTGTGTTTCTGCTGCGTCATTGTTAAGTGCGAACCAGTAAGGAGATAAAGCTGCATCGAGCTGATTTCCTTGATTAAGGTATTGTGCCAACAACTGTTTTACTCGCTTGAGCTTGCTTTGTTGACTTGTACGTTTCAGCATCAGGGCATAAGTAAGGTATTGCCCTACATTGCCTGCCTCCGGCGATTTAAGCGCCGCGAGATCAGCAAAATGCTGTTCAAAAAGCGTTAGCGCGGGTTGTACTTTCTGCCGTGCAAGTAAAGCAAGAATATAAGGCATCACATAATGATTACCCTTTGAGTCTAGCTCGTATCGCTGTTTTAAGAATCCTTCGGCCTTTTCGACATTACCTTGTCGCCATGCGATCCCGGCTTCAACATAGAGTCTAAATGCTGTAGAAATTGAACCTAAATTTGCGGCTTGCCGATATTTCTCCCCAGCTTCTTCTGCTCGCCCTAAACTCAATAACACTAATATGTGGCTCAACTGCTGCGCGGGGTACAATTTACTATGATCGATGTAATTGTTTTGGTACCACAGCAAATATTGGCTTGCCCTATTCTGGTTAAGCGGATAAAAGTCTAGCGCATAGAGCGGATTGTTTTTGGTGTGGGGGGCAACGGCAACGCTACGATCAAAATATTTTCGAGCGAGCACTAACTCTCTAAAATTCAAATAGGCATAGGCTAATCCTCGGATAATAACCGCATCGTTTGGTGCTAACTGATACGCTTGTTTATGCGCAGCAATCGCATCGGGTATTTTGTGTTGGTCCCGAAGAAATCGACCATACCAATGCCATAGGCGAGCATGCTTGGTTGAGATCTCAAATCCGCGCTTAAAATAATCCTGTGCTAGTTCAATTTCATTCTCCATCACCGCAAAGCGTGCAAGAGAGGTTATCACTTCAATATTTTTAGCATCTAAAGTGCGGGCCTTCTCTAACAGAGGGCGGCACAAAGCAAGCGATTCGTACTCTGACACCGCGCCATATACGCTGAGCCCCATAAAAGCATTACATAAGCCACTGAGTGCCTCGACATTGTCACTTTGTTTAGATAACACTTGTTGATAAATCGTTTTCGCTCGCGCCAACTCTTCCACCGCTGTACTTTGGGATAGGTGTGTGGCAAGGGTGATCTCATCAAAATACGGGTTGTTTTGTGCCTTGTGCTTTTGATCAATTTGAATATAAAAAGCACAAAAAGCAACCAGTGCGAGCAACGTAATGGCGACAGCAAGCAGCCAAATTCGCTTATTACTTACTGGCATCACAGCCGCTTTATGCTCTCTAAGCAGAATGTTTGGATGAATGCGGTAGCCTTGAGCTGATATTCTTTCTATATATTCTTCGTATTGCGGATCTGTGTTTAAAATCTTTCTTAACTGCGCGATAGCTTGATAGACCGAGTTGTCAGACACCACTTTAGGGTGCCACACTAACTCGACGAGGTTATCAATACTCAGAGGCTCAGCTTTCGCATCGACCAACACCAACAGTAATTTCATCACTTTTGGGGTGACGGTATATTCACGGCCAGTCGGATACTCCACAATCTGGTTCAATTTAGGCACAACAAGCCAATTTCCCAAAAGCAAATTTTTCAACCCCAGAACACCTTACATTATTGATTATTATAGTTTTAATTAAATTAAGAAAAATTTCAGAGTTATTTTATATGAAAATTAAAACACAAAGTACCTCGCCAGTTATGCTCGAAGGCATCTAATACGACACTAACTGGTTTTCATTATGAAAAAACAAACATTAATATTTACGGTCTTTTGCACCCTGTCTTCTAATGCATTATTTGCAGCAGTAGACCTTCGTATCGACAATGCTACCATTTTAAATCCTATTGATAAGCACCAAGTCGATATCATTTCCAATCATTGGCTCGCCATCCAAGATGGCAAAATTATACAAGTCTCTGACTCAAGTCAAAAACCGGATGCAGCAAAGGTCATTGATGCTCATGGTCAATACCTCATACCAGGGTTAACCGATAGCCATGTCCACCTAAAAACAATGCCGGGATTGCTTAACACTTCCCCTAACGCTACTCAAATGCAAGCAGCATTTTTAAAACGGCAAGGCGCTAATTATCTTTACTATGGCGTCACACAAGTTATTGACCCGTCAAACACTGCTACCGGCATGACCGAATTTACAGCGAATGGCCCCGCACCCGACGCCTATTTTTGTGGCGCAATGCCGGTTTACCAAGGCTACAACGCTGAAGGCCTTAGTTACTCAAAGTTACATCAACATAAACCCTACTTTGCTGCACAACACGGCGACCCTGCTCATGAGCTAACGCCATCTCAAGCGCACTCTCACCGAGGAGCTCAGCCCTTAACGCGAATGAAATCTGACGGTGCAACTTGTGCCAAACTGTACTTTGAAGATGGCTTTGGAGAAAACAATACTATACCGCTTATTAACCAAAAAACTGCCAAACAGTTAGTCGAGTCAGCAAACTCACTTAAGTTACCCGTAATGGCACATGCGAATGCCGTTGATATGCAACAACTTGCTGTAGACGCCAATATCAACATTATGGCGCATGGACTTTGGAACTGGTTAGCGCCAAATACAGCCCCTAGCGAAAGCGAACTGCCAACCAATGTAAAAGCAGTGCTGGATACCATCATCGAAAAAGACATCGCCTATCAAGCCACATTAAATGTGATGAATGCTCTGGCGAAAGTGACTGACAACACTTTCACCTTCACGTCTGAATATCGTACCGTATTACCTCCGTCTCAAATTGCTTGGTATCAAAGTGAACCTGGTCGCTGGTTTTCTCGAGAAATGGGCAAGGCTGGGGTGAAATAAGTAATGAACAAAAGGTGGCTAAACTTGAGCAAGTTTTCTCTCAAGGGCAACGTGCACTAAATTACCTATATAAAAATGGCGCAACCTTGCTGCTTGGCTCAGATACGCCACCCGCACCAACTTATGCCTCACAACCGGGCTTATCGACTTATCAAGAGTTAACGATGATGGATCAAGCTGGAGTAGATCTCGTTAGCCTGCTATCTGCTGCAACCATTAATAATGCCAAAGCATTTGCGATAGACAACCAGTACGGCAGTATCGCTGCTGGGAAAGTGGCTAATCTATTGCTGTTAAATAGTAACCCTTTGCAGTCAGTCTCGGCTTATAACGATATTGAATACGTTATCTTGCATGGCTTAGCCATTGAGCGCGCTACTTTTCATATCGATGCTCTGGAGAAAAGTGAGTGAGTAAATAAAATACGTCAGAATAGAAATGCTGAGAATGTCGGTCTAACACCAATTGACTTAATCAATTGATCTACTTTGATATTTTCGAACTTCTGCTGGTAACAAGAGTCGAAAAATCGTCGCAAAGATAGCGCACACTGCGAAGTAAGGTTGCTCTAACGCGGCCAGATAAAGCATAATAAAACAAAAAGGGTTTCTCTATAATGAAGATTTCATCTTTTCATCTCTCTAGGCAATCTTGGGGATTGCTAGCACTATCCGCTGCTATTTTTGAAGCCGTTGCACTGTATTTTCAATACGGTATGGGTTTAGAGCCCTGTATTATGTGCATCTATCAGCGTTTTGCTATGTTGGGGTTATTAGCAGCTGGTTTAATCGGTATGATTTCTCCTCGCTCTTTCGCACTGCGTAGTCTCGCATTTGTTTCTTGGGGTGTAGGCAGTATTTGGGGTTATTTTATCGCCCGTGAACATATCAGTATGCAAACCACAACGGATCCATTTGCTTTTACCTGTGACTTTGTACCAAACTTTCCTGCGTTTATGCCGCTTCATGAATGGTTACCAAGCTTTTTTGCTGCAACAGGTGACTGTGGCAACATAGATTGGTCGTTTGCAGGACTATCTATGCCTGGGTGGATGGAGATTATCTTTGCATTTTATAGTGTTGCATTTATTCTTTTCTTATTTTTCCACGTTACCAAAAAAAGTTGAGATATCACATTCATGCATTTTAGGTTAAGCCAAATTGAGCAACTAAGAGCGTTTAAATTACGTGACAAGCAGGTGATCTTACGTCTTGCACTTAGCCATCTTGATGCGAAAACAAAGGTCGTGTTAAGGGTAGCAAAGTTGCTACTGCTCACACCGTTTTTTGCCTCATTGGTCGTATTTGAAGGCTGGCTGTTATTACCTGTCTTACTGGTGGCTGGATTAATATATCCGCTACTGACTACACCACTGGAAATACAGTTTGGCAAACCCAAATTGACTCAGGCAATCGACGAATTTAACGCGTCGAATAAGCCCTAATCTTCAATCTACCTGTGTGCGAGCAGCTTTGCTCGCACACAATAACACTAACTAGACTCTAATTTTCCCCTCCAGCTTCGCCAATATTCCTTTCCCAATTCCTTTTACTTCCAGCAACTCCGTTGTTGTTTTAAAGCGCCCCATTTTCTTACGGTACTCAACGATGGCCTCAGCTTTACGAATACCAATCCCTGGTAAACTTGAAAGCGCCGAAGCATCAGCAGAATTAATATTGAGTACAGCACTTTGCTGCTGTATCTGAGAGACTGATTTTTCTTGATCCGCTGGTTTTGCGAGCACACTTGAACAACTCAAACCTAACGCCAATAAAATAGAAAGTATGGTGGATTTATTGAACATATATACACTCCTTGTGCGTAAAAAGTATCCAAAGCTTTTTGCATTCGTTTCGATGGGTGATTGCAACTAGCTTTTTTAAATAACCTGAGCTTCGGATAATTATTTCCTTATCCAAACCTCAGGTTAAATAAAGATCGGGACATTGACTTTGTCAAAAAACATTCATTCTTTTAAAAATCAAAATAAACCTTAATTTGTTGTTTTTTATAGCCTTAATTAATTTCCTCTCGCTCATCGCCACTTGAAAATTTTTCAAAATAGCTTGCTTAATAACTCAATCCGATTTACTGTATAAAAAAACAGTGACTAGGGGAATAACCATGGCCGTTATCATCAAATATGTTGTTGAAAGAAATGGAGTCGAGCGTATGACTTTCACGTCTAAAAAAGAAGCTGATGCTTATGATAAGATGCTAGATGTAGCTGAAGCATTGGAAGACATGCTAACGAAAGTTGACGTGCCGCTGAGTGAGCAACAAATTGAATCCCTAGCGCTTGAAATTGCAAAACAAAAAGATGACTTTGTATCTGTGTTAAAGGGTGGCAAAGCAGCACCGAAGGCTAATACGAAAAACAAATCTGAAGACGAAAAAGCGTCAGATTCAGATAAAGTGACCAAAATTAAGCAAGCCTAAGTGAAAATAAAAAACCGCAGCTTTTGCGGTTTTTTATTTTGTTCTGTGTAGCGTGATATTATTTAATCACGCTTGCAACTGCATCAGCAAAGTAATCAATATTGTCTTTGCTTACACCAGCTACGTTAACGCGGCTAGAACCTACCATATAGATAGCATATTCGGTGCGAAGTCTGTCAATTTGCTCTTTATTAATACCTAAGAAAGAGAACATACCGTGCTGACGGTCGATGAACGAGAAGTCTTGCTCAACACCTTTTGCTGCTAGACTTTCTTTGATTAAAGTACGTAGGCCATTGATACGACCGCGCATTTCATCAAGCTCGTCGTACCACATTTGTGTAAGTTCTGTACTGCTTAGAATGGTATTTACAATATCAGCACCGTGCGCAGGAGGCATTGAATAAATACTACGAACAACACTAAGTAATACTGAGTTTGAAACATCGGCAGTTGCACTGTCTTTTGCAATGATTGAACACGCACCGATACGCTCGCGGTATAGACCAAAGTTCTTAGAGCAAGATGAACAGATGATCATTTCATCCACCGTATCTGCAACCGTTCTAAGGCCTTGTGCATCTTCTTCAAGGCTAGTACCAAAACCTTGGTATGCAATATCAATTAATGGCGTAAAGCCTTGCTCTTTTGCAAGTTCAGCAACCACTTTCCATTGCGCTTGATTTAAGTCCATACCACTTGGGTTATGACAACATGCATGAAGTAGTACCACATCACCTTTAGGTACTTGTTTCAGTGCATTGATCATCTCATCAAATAGCAAACCTTTGTTTTCGTAGTCGTAGTAAGGATACTCTTTGACTGTTAGACCAGCAGCTTCAAATAGGCTGATGTGATTTGCCCAAGTTGGAGTCGTAACCCAAACAGTTGCATTGGTGTTGCAACGTTTAATAAATTCGGCAGCAACACGCAATGCGCCAGTACCACCCGGAGCTTGCGCCGTACGTACACGGTTTGCCAATAGTGTACTATGCTCTCCAAGTAACAGCGTTTCCATCTTTTGACAGAAGTCTAAGTTACCAGCCAAACCAATATAAGATTTTGTCGTTTCGTTTTCTAAACGAAACGCTTCCGCTTTTTTAACCGCTCTAAGTACCGGCGTGTTTCCCTGCTCGTCCTTATAAACACCTACACCAAGGTCAATTTTGTTTGGGTTAGTGTCCTGTTTATAAGCGGCCATCAGGCCTAAAATAGGATCTGTTGGAAGTGGTTTTAGCTCTGAGAACATGGCTTATCTCTTTTATTTTAATTAATGCAAACTCGAGCGGCTGACGCCCGATTCCAGTAGACTTGATGGTAACATAGAGACTTGCTTCTCAGTTACCATATTTGTCTAGAATTTTATTCATTTTTGTAAACTTAGTAGCACCGCATATTCCTCAAGTTTACAGCCCCACTATCCTACAATTATTCGGGTAAATATTCAGGAATTCTCGTACATGCAGCTGCAAGCAATGCTAAAATTTCTTCGTTGAAAAATGACTCAGAGAACGCTTCTGCATCAATAATTCCAATACAATTTTGAGCATCATCAAATAATGGCAAACAGGTTTCCGCTTTTACCTTTGGATCGCAAGTGTAGTACTCTCCACCACTGGCGACATATTGAGGAATGTCATTAATCACTCGAGCTTTAGCGCTCAACACGGTTTGGATATTATTTGAAGTAGCGGCAAAAGCCTCAGTAATCGGAAATAACGGTCTACTCGGCGCGCCAGAGTACGCTAATTTGAGGAGTTGTTTCCCTTCATCTGTCGCTCTAGTTTGGTATATGCCAAACCAATCAACACCTGTAAATTCAACGACCGCTGACACTATCGTTTGCAGCTTGGCAAGCGATTGTTCATTGGCCGCGTTAATTTCAACATGGTCACTCAATAAAAAAGGTGCTTCCTGAAGGTGTCCAAACAAGCTGCAAGCGCCTCCTTCTCCAAGCTCAGGGATCTGATATGACCAAACCGCACTGCTTGAATTTCGCTCTATATAAGTATCTAGTTTTTCTAATTGCTGTAAAAGCAACTCGTAAGAGATAGACAATCCACTCAATGAAATATAATTCGACATTTTAGCCATCTAAACATCTAAAGTTAATACAACTCTACCACGCTCTTTATACCTTGCCAACACTAAAATACAGGTACATAGCGCAATACCAATAGATACTGAATCTAAAGCAGAGATGAAATACGTTTGAGTGGAATTTAGACCGATTTAGAGGTGAGAGAATAAACCATTTCTACTTCATTTCCAGCGCTATTGTAGCTAACGCTTTGGGCAATTTCGTTAAGTAAGCTAACACCCCGACCATGACTATGTTCTTGTTGCGCTTTGTTACGCTCGCTTGATTCAAAACCATTACCTGAATCACAAATGTTGAAATATAGCTTTAGCTCTTCGGGACTATAACGCACTGAAATAATAATGAGCGCTTCTTTTAACTCCTTCAAAACACTCTCTCGCAGACTATAGAATTCGAAAAAGCCATCTTCTTTATTTTTGATTTCAGAATCTAGCCCCAGCACACCATGGTCTAAAGAATTGTTGTAGGCCTCAGAGAGTAATAAGAATATGTTTGAGCGGTGCGCTGAAATACCGTCAACTTCACTAAGTAAATCCACCAGCTCAAGTACCGGATCTGTAGTTTTCATCTGCTTGGCATCTAAAGATAACGAAATATTGAACGGCAAGCTGGAATAATGATGAGGAGCAGAAACAATTGACTCGCTGGCAACGCAATTAATAATCGCGATACTTAAGTCATCTTGTTGCTCCGTATGACCAGAAAACTCGCGAACTTCGGAGATAATTTGATCCGTGGAAATATGTTGTCTACTCGCTAGCAAACGCTTCAGCCGTCGTTCGCCATACATTTCACCTCGCTCAGACTCAGATTCGATGATGCCATCTGTCGCCATCACGAGTCGTTGATCGGGGCTAACTTCAAAATGCAGCAGATTACGTTCAAACTCATCGACTTCTAAAATGCCGAGTGCCATATGTTGGCTCTCTATCGTTTTAATAAGATTACCATCTTGGTCTATCAGATAAAGATCAGGCAAACCACCAAGCCAAGCGGAAACACTTTTCCCTGAGCTGCTCAATTCGATAATCGCTGCTGCGCAAAACATGTGGCCAGGTAACAACTCATTGAGGGCAGTATTGAGTTCAACGGCTATATCACTTACCGCCATCCCCTTTTGAACCATAGTATAGAAAATGCGCGATGCGGGAAGCGCACCGACTGCAGCTGCCAAGCCATGGCCGGTAAAATCTCCTAGTAAACAATAAAAGCCACCCATCGGGCTCTTAGCCATTAAAAACATATCGCCATTAAACATTGATGCGGGTGACAAGTGGTATTCGCAAATCTCAGGATATTCAGATTGCTGCGCAAGCGCATTACTAAAGATGTGCTCAACAATCTCGTGCTCTCGCTCTATCTGGTTATAGTGATATTCGAGTTGTCGACGCTGCTCGTTACTTTGTTGGCTGAGCCTACGTGTCCTTGCATGTGCTTTGATTTTGGCCGATAAAATCACTTTATCAAACGGCTTATGAATAAAGTCATCGCCACCTACAGCAAGACATTTTTCAAAACTACTTTGATCTTCAAGTGCGGTGATAAAGATAATAGGGAGATATACGTCGCCCGCATATTGCTTTATTTTTGGAGCGGTCTCAAAGCCATCCATAACCGGCATCACAACATCTAACAGCACGATGTCAATGTCCTGACTTTCGAGGATCGTTAACGCATCACGACCATTATGCGCGCAAAAAACGGTGTAAAATTGTTGCTCAAGCATTGCCTTGAGCAGCTTACAGTTTAATACCTGATCGTCGACTACCAAGATATTCATGAGGGTTCAATCTATCGGCGATCAGTCAATATCAAACTTCTTATCAAAACGAGAGATCTGGAGGATTTTCTTAAGTTGTGGACGACAATTACTAATTTGAATGCTAGAAACCGAGCTTCCCAGCGTCTTTTTCATATTTAACAGCATACCCAAAGCGGAGCTGTCCATATAATCGGTGTCGCGCAGATCAACAACAACTTTTTCGGTTTGATCATTTACCTCAGCATACGCCTGACGAAACGATTGCACCAAATTAAAGTCAAACTTGCCTCTAATTTGAATGGTCAATGTCTTACCATCAGCAGAAGCGTTTTTACTCAAGCTCATCATTAAGCTCCTAAATTATTTTGATTTGTTTCCTCTCACCAATTTAAATATAACGCTTAAAAATCATTTAGCAAAAAATAAAAAACATCTAATCTGCTTTTTGCTATGATCTCTGCAAAGAACCCGCAAGAGGACCAGAATTAATGTCAGAATCAAGACTTGTGTACTCCACAGATGTAGGCCGTATTGACACCAAAGAACCAAAACAAAAAGTACAAGGGAAAGTTTTTAAAGACGGTGCCGTTCGTATTGAAAGACAAACTAAAGGGCGCAAAGGCAAAGGAGTTATGCTTGTCGTTGGCATCGATAGTGAACAGCATGATCTAAAAAAATTGGCTAAATCGCTTAAATCTAAAATGGGTCAAGGGGGTGCAATTAAAGAAGGCATCATTGAAATTCAAGGTGATGATAGAGAAAAGCTTAAGCAATTATTAGAAGGCCAAGGCTTCAAAGTAAAAATCGCTGGCGGCTAAAGCCTTACTATTTTCAGCCCCAAACTTGTGGGGCTGAACCGCTATACAGCAGGGGCAAACCTCAAAATCTCGGCTTCACTCAGGGGCGGGCTGTAGTAATAGCCTTGCACAATATGGCAGTTATTTTTCGCCAAGAACGTCATCTGAGCCTCAGTTTCCACCCCTTCCGCGATAACCTGCAAATTCAATTTCTGTGCCATCGCGATGATAGCAGCTGTGATTTCCATATCATTCGGATCTTCAGGAATATCCTTCACAAAGGAGCGGTCGATTTTAAGTATATCGACAGGAAAGCGTTTAATATAACTCAAAGAAGAATAGCCTGTACCAAAGTCATCAATAGACAATGAAACACCAAGCGCTTTAATATCTCCCAGTTGTATAATTGCCGCTTCTACGTCTCCCATCAGCATACTTTCGGTGAGTTCAAGGTGCAGTAGAGTTGGCTCCATCTCAGTTCTATCTATAATATCTGACAGCGTACTGATCAGTTGCGCGTCTTTAAACTGCCTCGCAGATAGGTTGATGGATATATTGGCAATCTTGCCAGCGGCTTTTAAACGACGAGAGAAATGACAGGCTTCCTCTAACACCCATGCGCCAAGCTCTACGATTAATCCTGTCGCTTCAGCTATTGGAATAAACTTACTTGGTGGAATGGCCCCCTCGCTTGGATGAAACCAGCGAATTAGTGCTTCGTAGCCTACTACCTCGCCACTTTCACTGTTAACTTGTGGCTGATAGTGCAAGGTAAATTGTTGTGTTTTAATTGCGATACGCAGTTCGTTTTCTATATATAGGCGCTCATTGGCTGCTTCGTCTAAATCTTGGCTATAGAAATGGTAAGTGTTTCGCCCTTTTGCTTTGGCCTGATACATTGCCAAATCGGCATGTTTAAGCAGCTGCTCTTCTTCCTGGCTATCAAACGGTGCCATGGTGATACCAATACTCGCGCTGACAATCACTTCGTTGTTGCCTAACTTAATTGGCTCCGCCAGCGTCTTTTGAATGATATTGGCAACTTCCATAGCATTTTCTCGCTCATTGATGCCGCTCAGTAACACAGCAAACTCATCTCCACCTAATCTGGCGATGGTGTCTTCTGCGCGGAGCCGTTTCTTCAATCTCGTTGCTACTTCAAGTAATAAGCGGTCGCCAGCGTCGTGCCCCAAAGTATCATTGATGCGTTTAAATTCATCTAAATCAAAATAGAATAGAGCAAAAGCGTAATGTCCGCGCTCCGCAAGTGCCATAGATTTACGCAACTGCATTCTGAAAAATGTTCGGTTAGCAAGGCCGGTTAAGGTATCAAAGTAAGCCAATTCTTCCATCTTGCGCTGGCTTTCTTTTACAAAAGAAATATCTTGAGCGGAGGCAACATAACTTGAAATTGCACCACCTTCTTCACGGATAGGTGACACACTCAAACTGACCCAAATAGGCGCCTCTTTGTTACCCGCCAGCATAGTATCCCCACGCCAATGATTGCGGCTGCGCAAGTCGATATCGATATCATCAATTAAAATCGCCATGTCTTTTGAAATAATACTCAAAAGCGGAGAGCCAATAAAATGCTGCTCATCGTAGCCTGTCATTTCCTGCATTTTTGGATTGACGTACTCAATTTGAAAATGCTCATTGGTCAGTACAACGCCTGTGCCGGAGAAAGCCACGGCTTTTGACAAACGGTTTGCCGCTTTTTCAGCGATTTCCTTTTCTGTAATGCGTTGATTTAGGCCATTTACAAGCTGTTTTATCTCACCACTCATGTCGTTAAATGAGGCGTTCAATTGACCTATTTCATCATCGGTATGCGGCAAGCTTGGTGTATCCCACTGCCCTCGACCAAACCCCTTTATCGCTTTAACGAGCGCATTGATGCGCTTGAGCACCAGCTGATACAAAACCTGATGCAGTAATATTGCGACAAAAATGGCATATAGAATAAACAGACCAAAAAACTTTACTTTAAGCTCTTCAATTGCCGAGATCGCCGACGCCCGCTTCTTATAAATTCCAATGTACCAATCTAAATTGGCAATATGGGTCACGTGCATAATGTGCCAATTGTCTTTATACCTAAATTCATCTTGGATATTTGGCAGCTTAGTATTGAGTGCTGTTTGTACTATTTTACTCAAGTCTTCGGGTAGCTTGTTATGGTCTAACAACTGTCCGGTTGTGGCTGTGGTCTTAAACAGGCCGGGAGCTGCCAATAATCGCCCCTGTTTATCAAAAACAATAAAGCCTTGTTGATGGTCAGATTTCGGTAACTTTTCGAGCAAGGTGGCCAGCTCTATATCACTACCAGTTAACCCAAGGTATTTGTCATTTAGATATAAGGGCACCAAGATGCTCACCACCCACTTATTCCAAACCCGATCAAAATACACGCCAGACCATACCGCTTCTCTCGTTGGGTTTTGTTCAGCATGTAAAACAGGCAAGTTATGAAGCTGATTATTTATCAACCTTGGGTCTTTCGCTAATAGGGCATTAGGTGGCGCAACGCGGACAAATCCGTCTTTTGTAGACAGGTAAAAATTAAAGAAATCCTGTAAAAGTGGGGGCGCAAGAATGTTCCAGAGCAATTCAGATTCAGAAAATAACTTTTGCACTGACTGCAATTTTAAATCACCGGTATACATAGCTGCTGAGAGGCCATTTTTAGCTGTGCTCGCTAAATTTTCACCACGTTTATCGACGCTAGCTTGTGCACCAGCTAAATCTTGAACACCATAAAGTAGATGTTTGGAAACCACTGAATTGGCTTGTTCGGCCAAGTTGGCTTTAAGGTCGAGGTAATTTGAGAACTGATTATTAACTTGCGCACTAAAACGTTTGAGCTCATCATACTCTTCATAGATCAACTGCTTTTCTTCTGATTTTAGCATCAATGCCGCAGCAAAAACGCCTGCGATCAGACACACAGCCGAAATCAGCATAGACAATTTAACACTTAAAGAGCTTGCACCATATCTTGATGGGGGACGACGATTGCCCACAAGTTAACCTATTCTTTTATTTACAGTGGTGGTGTTGCTCGAATATACCAGAATATTTTTCGACTCGCCAATAAGTTACGTTTGATTAACGTACTTAATCCACTGAGATTGTGCGTCTATCTGCCAGATGACTTAGGTTTTTCCCATTAGTCCAAAGTAGTACTTGTTTTCTCGTTTAGTTCTATGCTAATAATGTATTCAGCTTCAAAGTAAGGTTTGAATAAATGAATTTCATCACACGCAACAGCAACACATATTTCTTTTTTAGCTTCTTTAGGTGAGGAGGCTTGACTGTTCGCGAGTGAAAAAGAATAGCTAAGCCTCCCAACTTCGGGAGGCTTTTTTTTTGGCTAAATGGGAGTGAGGACCTATGACACAAAATACATTAGATGCCCTTAGGCATGACATCAATGAGATAGATTCAGAATTACTGATTTTACTGGCAAAGCGACGTCGCATTAGCCATGGTGTGCTGGAATATAAGATTGCCAACAACAAACCTATCCGTGATGAAGCACGTGAGCAAGCACTGCTAGAAAAGTTAATCCGCTATGGTAAATCTCTGGGTCTAGATGCTTTTTATATAAACAGCGTTTTCCAAACTATTTTAGAAGACTCTGTGTTAAACCAGCAAGCCATGCTGCAAAAGAACTTAAACCCCGATGCCGTAGGTGATACACACCGCGTTGCCTACTTGGGTGGACAAGGCTCTTATAGCCAGCTTGCGTGTCATAAATACTTCAGCCGTCGTCCCGGTAAGCTTGTGGAAATGGGTTGCCAAAGCTTTGAGCAAATCACCGAGCAGGTAGAGAAAGGCCAAGCTGACTTTGGTATCTTACCTATTGAAAATACCAGTTCAGGTAGTATCAACGAAGTATTCGATTTATTGCAACATGCGCAAGTATCTATTGTAGGCGAAGTAACGCATACCGTAGAGCATTGCCTCCTAGCATTGCCAGACACAGAATTACAAGCGATCGACAAAATTTATGCGCATCCCCAACCTTTTGCCCAGTGCAGCCGTTTTATTCAAGGTCTTGGGGATATTCAGCACGAAACCTGCGACTCGACCTCTAGCGCGTTAAAGCAAGCTGCAGAGCACCCAAACAGTGCCGCGATTGGATCTGCACAAGCCGGTAAGAATATGGGCCTAGAAGTGGTGAAGTCAGGCCTTGCGAATCAGACAGAAAACCACAGCCGCTTTATTGTGGTAGCACGAAAAGCACTTCAGGTGTCTACTCAAATCCCAACTAAAACCAGTTTAATTATGGCCACCAAACAGCAAGTAGGCTCACTTGCCGACGCGCTGATGGTATTTAAACAGCACAATATCAATATGGTTAAGTTAGAGTCACGTCCGGTGCCTGGTAATCCTTGGGAAGAAGTCTTTTACGTTGATTTACTTGCCAATATTGCAGACTCACAAGTCCAAGTAGCACTTGAAGAATTAAAAGACCATACCCAGTTTGTACGCTTGTTAGGCTGTTACCAAAGCGAGTCGCTACAAGCAGTGGATGTGTTATAACCAATCACAATAAGTCACTTTACTTTCATCGAGAAAAATAAAAAGCCAGAGCGCAAATTGCATTCTGGCTTTTTTGGTTGAGATTTATTTAACTCAAGTTATACCAATTATCTTAATTAAGTGATCTATTTTGAGGCGAGAAAATCTTGTCGATAACAAGGCAAAAATTTTGATATTTAGTTGTTCTAAATAAGAAATTTTTAACGCCGTTAGCGTAAGATTTACTCCTTCAAATTGAGCAAGTATTAAGACTAATTGGTATTATTCAGGCTATTCGCCGCTAAGACCAAGTAACTCGATTTCTGAGATCTGTACTAAGCCATCGTTATTCGCATTTTTGCTAATGCTTAAACGATAACTGCTATAGGCAAAAGCATTGGAGAAAGTAAACGCTCTTCGTTGTAAGCGCTCATCCCAGCTCTCACCCACCCAAACCGCGACTTCTGTCCAGGTCTCACCGCTATCATTAGAACCCAGTAACTGGAAGTTTTCGGGATCGCGCTCTGGTGCATCATTCGCACTGGTGATTGCCAAACCACTCACAATCTGTGGCGCAGTAAAGTCAGCTTGGATCCAAGATGGAGACTCCTCTGTTGGCGGTCCTTGCCACTCATTGTGATCTAGCCATTTTGTCTCGATATCATTATCAAACGCCTTTTGCTCACTTTCCGCGTCTCCAATACGATTACGCGCGGTAAAGCTTGTTCCAGCCAAGTCAGACAAATCTTCAAGTGCGTACTGAGGTCCAGCGAGTTCAATTTCGGCTATTTGCACTAACCCGTCATTATTCGCATTTTTACTGATAGACAAGCGATAATGTGAGTAAGCCAAGCCATTAGCAAACGCAAAGGCACGACGTTCGAAACGCGATTCAAACGACTCCCCTACCCAAGTATTTAATACTTGCCATACTTCCCCATCGTGAGATGCTAAAAGCTGGAAGTTTTCAGGGTCTCGCTCCGGCGCATCATTGGCGCTGGTAATGTACAAAGTATTTACCGCTTGCGCTTGCGGCAAGCTAACTTGGATCCAAGCTGGGTTTTCAGCGGTGGGAGGCCCTTGCCAGTCATTGTGATCGAGCCATTTAGTTTCAACATTTTTATCAAATGCTTGCGCTGCGCCCTCTGAATCACTAATACTAAAGCGCGCCGAGTAACCTGCCCCTTGTACTTGTGCATGATCTAATCCAGAGATTTCTGGGCCGATTAATTCAATCTCAGCAAGCTGCATCAAGCCATCATTATTTTTGTTCTTGGTTATCTCAAGGCGATAGCTTTGGTATGGCAATTGATTTGCTACCGCAAAGCTTTTACGCTCCCCTCGCGCTTCAAAAGATTCACCAACCCAATTACTCAACCGCTGCCATGTAACACCGTTATCGTTAGAACCAAGTAAAGCAAAGTTCTCAGGATCTCGCTCTGGTGCATCATTGGCGCTCGTTATCGCAAGCTGATTAACCGCCACCGCCTCATTAAAGTCTACTTGAATCCATGAAGGCGCTTCGACAGTAGGCGGGCCTTGCCAATCATTATGATCCAGCCACTTAGTGGTTGGGTCATTATCAAATGCCTTATCTTGATTTTCTGCCTCACCGATACTATTGCTTGCCGTGACCGCAAACGTCTCAGTATCAGTATCAGTATGGTCTACGCTCGGATAAACAGGCCCCACAAATTGAATTTCTCCAATTTGCAGTAAGCCATCGTTATTTTTGTTTTTTGTCACTGCGATCCGGTAGCTTGTATACTTTTGTGCATTAGCAAATACAAAGCCTTGGCGTTCAAAGCGCGCTTCAAACGACGCCCCAACCACATTACCCAAATTAACCCAACTCACCCCCTCGTCGTTAGAAGCTAATAAAGAGAAGTTTTCAGGATCTCGCTCTGGGGCATCATTAGCACTGGTAATGTAAACACCGCTAATTGCTTGTTGAGTGGGAAAGTCCACTTGGATCCAAGATGGCGCTTCCTCAGTAGGTGGTCCCTGCCAATCATTGTGGTCTAACCATTTAGTTTGCGGATCACCATCAAATGCTTTGTCTGCACTCTCGGCATCACCAATCGCATTTCTTGCAGTAATAGTGGCACCAGATGTCACGACTTGCTGCATGGGTCCCGTGGATACCGGCTCATCAAATAGTGGTAACGCCAAGTCCACAATACTATCGGCACTGAGGCCTAGCTCAGCAGTCAGTGGATGAGCTTGAAGCGCGTTGTAAATTGGCAATCGAAGCGCTTCAAGTGCAGCTTCATCACCGCCAAGTGCCGCGCTGAGATTGCTAGCAGCATCGCTTAAGACGCCTTGCAAAGAGCCTTGCTCGTCAAATTGTGCAAATGCGGCATTGAATAGAGAAAGCTTTTGAACGCTCTCAGAAACATACGTCATCTCGCAACTTTGCTCGCCAGAGTCAGAGGTTGTGCAAGTTTCCCCTAATTCAAAATTCGTTAATTGATCAGCGCTAACCACAGGTAACTCAAAAACATTGGTGTTCCCGGTTTGCCAGCCAAGGGCCCGAAGCAATAACGCAGACATATCCGCTTTTGCCAGTGCCATTAATTCGGGAGTGGAGACATTACGTCCCTCAGCAATCTGCTGTTCCACCAGCATGGTTGTTAGTGTCGTCAAGGCGTTGATTTGTATGTTAGCATCAGCACTGCCATCGGCATTTGAACCAAACGGCACGGCGACATGACTTAAGGTAGCCAAAGTCACACCTGCAATGTAATCACCACTTACCTGTTCCCCAATTCCTACAGAACCACAGCGACTGGCGTCGCAGCGCATCTGCGAGCCTTCGCTCGTTGTGGCGGTCACTTTAATGGTAGAATTAATGCCAAACCCGGCTTTACCCGTCAGTTCTATAAACAGCTCTCCCGTTTGACTAGTTGCCGAGTTCTCATCCATCATCATGCTAGAGCCATTGAGCGCCGTCACCGAAATGCGGGCTTGGCTCAATGCGCCTTTTATCACTGAGCCTGATACTTCCGCCGTCGTCACCGCGGGGGTTACTGGCACTTCTTCAACTTTTGGGTCATCACTCCCTCCGCCGCATGCAGCCAATAGACTGCTAACGGCAATCAGCGGGATCGCATTTCTTATTTTATTTAACGTTTTCATATTTATCCCTTCTTAAATACCAACCAACTTATGCAGCTAGGCTGATATAAACGCATCTCAAACTGGTGATAAGCCGTGATATTGTTTCTCGTTGTGCTGACACGACTTCACCCTGTTTGCATTACTTTATGGTTATCGCCAAAGTTAAAATCGATAGGTGATCCCAGCATAGTAGCGCTGGCCGGTGTAACTGCTGCTGCGCAATCTCGCTTTAGAATCTTCACCATAAAAGGTTCTCGGTTCTTCTTTGGTTAGGTTGATCACAGACGCGGTTAGGCTCAGGTTTTCCATCAGGTTGTAAGAGACGTTCACATCAACTTGTTGGTACGGTTCCTGATACACAGTGAGTCCGTCCGCAAGCCCCAGAGCGGTTTCTCCTCGGCGGTTATATGACGCTCTGACACTAAAGGTGTCATTTTCGTAATAGGCGGAGAAGTTAAATTGATTATCAGCGCTACCGACAAGCGCAGACTCACCGACCTTTTCACCGTCTACGCTAATGTCTGCCTGATTGGTATCGTTTAGGGTGTAGTTAACGTTGAGACCAAAGCCATTATCGAATGCATGTTGTGCAAACAGCTCGATGCCCCGAGAGGTTGCGTTTGTACCATTAGCGGTGGTGGTAAACGGTGTGACGGTAATATCACCCGGCGGCACAATTTCAACACCGGTAAAAGGGTTATTAAAGCCCTCAAATGGCCTTACCGAGGTGATAATCAAGGGCACGATAAAGTTGTCTACGTCTTTGTTGAATAGCGCAATCCCAACCGCAGATCCTTCGCCATAATAATACTCCGCAGATAAATCCATCTGTACCGACTCAAATGGTTTTAGGGCCTTGTTACCACCTGAGCCACGCCATCCTGGCTCCACAGGGTTGCCTCTAAACTCTAGTCTATCGTCTGCCCACTCTTGAGAGATAAAGGTCAGCTGTTCTGGCGCCCCCATATCGTTGAACGGAGCTCGAGACATCGTTTTGGCGATAGCACCACGTATGACAAGATTGTCGCTGGCATCCCAGACAATGTTGAAACTAGGTAAAAATTGCGAGTCGGTAACGGTACGCACGGTGGTGGTTTCAACATCAATGAGACGTTCATCACCTAAAATATCCTCTTCGGTGACATCATCAATGTCATCTAAAAAGTAGTTGATTTTATCCGACGACATAATCTGCGTTTCAGTCTCGACATAGCGTACCCCGATGTTTCCTCTAAAATCTCCAAAAGAAAAATCGGCTTGTAGATAGGCTGCCATGATTTCTTCTTCTATGTCGAACACAAAATCAGGCTCACGTCGCGTGTGCTTAACATATTCACTGGTCACAATTTCGCGGTATCGGTCCCAATTGATCGTGGGCATCGCATTCACTTCAAAACCGCCGGGGATATTTTGTTCAGACGTTGCATTCAAAATATCTTCCAGTTTTGGCATACCACCAATCCACTGATAAGACACTTCATCAATGGCACCTTGACTGAATGGATCAAGCTCCCCACTGGCAATTCTGTCAGCCCCATCTTGAGTGATGAAGAAGGTGTTGTTGGTTTCGCGGTGCAGTGTCGCTTTACGATATTTAGCACCAACACGCAGCGTATCAACGATGCCGTACCCGACGCGATAATCAAGATCTAACTGGGCATAGTCTTCTTCTAAGTCACTGACGATAAAGCTTGAACCTGTCGAACCCGGATCGGGATCGCCTGCAATACCAGCCTGAAGGTTAGACAGCAAAGCGGGATCAGCGTACAACGACACTCTGTCACCTAATCGCCACCCTGCAAATGCAGCGGCGTTTTCAACCAACCCAGAATCGCTGCGACTCGCAGGTTGGCCGCTTTTATACGCCGCGCTCCAAGATTCTGAAGGGCCACCGCTGGCCTCAGTGCGACCAAATTTACCGCGCAAATCATATAAATCACCAGCATATTCAAAAGCGAAGTCGTAGGTATCCGAGGTATCTTTTTCTACGGTATAGCTACCAATGATCCAAGGAAATTCAAGATTTCCTTCAGTGCCACCAGCGCCACTGGTAAAGTCCATGCCTGTCACAATCGTACCGGTTTCGTCTAGGGTAATACCGGTAAGATAATCTGGGTTGTACTTCCATTCTGGGATCCACATTTGTGACGTGGTGCGATTTTGCCCAAGCTCAAAATGAAAATGATTGAATGTTAAAGATAAATCATCTATTGGACGCCATTGAATGGTGGCTTGTAACCCCTGACGTTCGCGTTTTTCTTTGGTTACCCCAACACCTGCAACTTGCGGTGCCCAAACACCGTCATAGACGTTGCCATAAGCATCTTCTAACGCTGCAAATCGACGTGTACTATCGGCAATCACATTGCCCGCCGTGTCCGCCGCTGGCAAGTCTGAACTCGTTGCCCAACGCCAACCGCCACCGCCCGACATATCACCGCCTAACGAGCGGTTGGTGCGGTCTTGTTTGGTATAACCAACTAGCAAGCCAAAGGTTTCTTCTTCGTTCTTCCAAGAATAAACGCCGCTAAAATTAGGCTCGTACTCTTCAGTCACATCAGCGTAGGTATATTCAACATTCAACGCCCCAGAATTTGCCTCCATATCCAGCGGTTTGCGGCTGTGTAGAATAACCGTGCCGCCCACCCCACCTTCATCTAAACGCGCCTCTGAAGACTTAAACACTTCAACCGATTGCACCATGGTAGAAGGCAACAAAGAGTAACTAAAAGAGCGCGACGGCGAGCCCGGAGAAGAAGCGATAAAATTGCCGTTTAACTGCGTAAAAGTAAGATCAGATGAAAGACCACGGATACTGACGTTTTCCCCTTCCCCGCCACTACGAGAAATCACTACGCCGGGTACGCGTTGCAGTGAATCCGCCACATTTTTATCGGGAAACTTGCCGATGTCTTCTGCTGTAATGGCATCCACAATCGCGTTTGATAAACGCTTAATCGCCAAGTTTTCGGCCATGGATGCACGGATCCCACGCACCTCAATCGTTTCGATTTCCTGCGCTTCCTCTTTTTCGGTTTCTTCAGCCATTGCCCAGTTAGTAGCTGATAACATAGCGAGGACCAGTGCAGACTTGCTAAATTGCCGTGATCTTCCTGTCACATGGCGTCTGTTATTATTATTGGCCATTCCTATCTCCAAGTTTTTTATAATTTGTAAAGCCATGACGTCCCTTGCTGCTCCATGACGCATGACTTTGTGACGACCCTTTTTTGTTTCCCTATAGGGGTTAATGGTTTGTGAAACACTCGTTCAGAATAGGAGCGCTCTACAAAAAGTGATAATAGAATTTCGGTTTGCACTAAGACAAAATCGGCGTTTAGGTCAAAAAAAGATCCAATTTCAATTTCCTTGGTTTATAGTCTGATTAACATAAAAACTCATTATTAGTTTCTATATTAGGCAATTTAAAAACGTTCCAAACATGTGTAACTAAATGTTTTTATTGAACTAATTAAATATTCAAAACCAAGCATTTTAAACTTTAAAATTATTCAACTTCAAGAGTGAAATATGAATTCGGCAAACTATTCAGGTAAAAACTTGGAAATATGCCTCAGCAGCGATAATCCTCATTTGTTGCAGCGAAATGCACAAATTGCTTTTGCATCAGGTGCAACAAGGATAGAACTCTGCGGTGCACTGAGTTGCGGTGGCTTGACCCCAAACCCGACGGCGATAGCGGCAGTTGCCCAGTATTTACCAAGCTTTGGCGAATGTATTGTGATGTTACGCCAAGCACCGCATTTTTCTATTGATGACACCATGCTTTATCAGTTACAAAAAGGGATAGATGGCATTGCTTGCGCTGGCGCAACCGGTATTGCGCTTGGTTTTATCGACGACAATCAGGAGATAGCGGCTGACCATTGTAGAGCACTTATTGCCACGGCAAAATCCTTAGGCCTTTCTGTCACCTTTCATCGCGCTTTTGACGCCGCTGCAAACTGGCAGCAGGCAGCCGAGACGCTGCTAGAGCTAGGCGTTGAGCGGGTCTTAAGCGCCGGCAATACATGGCAAAGTGGCAAAGGCGCAGCGTTTGGTACCAGTCAGCTCATTGCCTTACTGAAAAAACTCAATGCTGAAATCGAAGTTGTGATCGGTGGAGGGGTCAACACGAAAAACGCAGCGGATCTTTGGCTTTTAAGTGAATTTGGTCCACTCTCTCTACATACTCACTCTGGCGTGCATCATGGCGATGAAGTTTGCCCAAGGCTAGTTAATGCAATACTCACCGGATCAGAAAAGGCAATACAATGACAGTATCTAAGCTATTTTTAGGGATTGATGGTGGCGGGACGAAATGTAAAGTCCGCCTCGAGGATCAACATGGACAGCTCCTTGCCGAGGCCACCAGCGGCCCTGCAAACATAGCAACATCAATACATCAGGCCCAAGAGTCAATGTTGAGCGCAACAATGACAGCGCTGACAAACGCAAAAATCCCCCATCACGACATTGCTAACATCAGTGCTTTTGCAGGACTTGCCGGCGCGAATGTCACGACGGCTTGTGAGGCGATGCAGCAATGGCGCTCTCCTTTTGCACGATTTCAATTTTCAACCGATGCACACGTTGCGTGCCTTGGTGCGCATCAACACGAAGATGGCGGTGTAATCATTCTTGGCACCGGATTTTGCGCGGGTCTGGTGACGCATGGACAATTTAGGGAGTTCGGTGGCCACGGATTATTACTCGGTGATGGTGCAAGTGGCAGTTGGATAGGTTTGAGTTTAGTGAAGCATGCCATCGAGGTGCTTGATACACTGTCCCCTAGCAGTCTGATGATTGAGTCGTTTTTGGCTGCTATGAATTGCCACAGTACCGAACAGCTAGTCAAACTCACGCTAAACGCCACTCCCCAGTATTTTGCCCAGTTTGCTCAACATGTTTTTGCCACGCCAAACGATCCCTATGCCGAGCAGATCTTAAGTAGCGCGGCACGGTTTATTGAGCGTTATGTCCGTCATTTGCAGAGCTTAGGGGCACAGAAAGTCGCGCTAGTTGGAGGCATTGCCACGCCCATTCGTCCATGGTTAGCTGCCGAATACGCAGATGCGCTGGTGACACCAGCACTACCACCAGAAGTCGCAGCCTTAACGCTCGCTCGACGTTAACTCCTTACGTAATTGAGACGGGATTTCACCAAATAAACGACGAAACTGCTTGCTAAAATAACTTGGCTCTGAAAAACCACACTGATAAGCGACTTGTGATACTGGTAAGCGTGTTTCGACCAATAATTTACGGGCATTTTCCAATCTCACTTCGTTGATAAATTGATTGGGAGTTTTGGCTAAATGCTTCTTAAATCTACGCTCCAGTGCGCTTACCGACAGGTGAGCAAGTTCCGCCAATTCTTCGATACAAATATGACGATGGTAATGTGCCCGAATAAATTCAACGGGCGCTTCAATGGCTCTTACGTGAGACAACGCCTTTGACGTTTTCGCTAGATGTCGCGTGACACCATAAGTGCCCATAATCACATTTGCGTCATCAAGTAACACTTTTTTTGACGTGGAAAACCATGCCAGTTCCCCATTTTCGGTTTGGTTGAGTTCTAATCTGTCCGTCACGATAAAGCCTTCCATCACCCGTTTATCGTCGTTAACGTATTGGAATGCCAAATGTTGCGGTGAAAAGTCAAAATCGGTTTTCAGTAAGATTTGGTCTAAGGTTTTGTAGCCCTGATGTTCAACAAAGTGTTGGTTCGCATGAACTATTCTACTTTTTGTATCTTTGACCCAAAAGAGGATATCTGGGATCAGATCAAATGCTGCAATCAATTGATTTACGCCAGCTTTATTCAATATTGTTTGCTCTTCCATTGCCCTATTTCCCGCCTTTTTATAATTATAATAATTTATTTTAAACGCCGATTTTGTTGCATTGTCAACCGAATTTTTATTATCACTTTGGCGCCTCTGTTACCTATTATCAATAACATCAGATTAACTTACCTCGATAACTCGATGGAGCTAAACGATGGATAATAACAAAATCCGCATGGCCATGATCGGTGGTGGAGAAGGTGCTTTCATAGGTGCAGTACACCGCATAGCCGCGCGTTTAGATGGCCAAATTGAACTCGTTGCAGGCGCATTTAGCGCCGATCCAAACAAAAGCCTAGCAATGGGCCAACAACTCGGGCTTAACCCAGCGCGTTGCTATGCCAGCTATCAAGCACTCTTACAACAAGAGGCGGAATTACCAGAGGCGGAGCGCATCCACTTTGTTGCCATCGTGACCCCAAACCATTTGCATTTTCCGATTGCCACAGCCGCTATCGAACACGGCTTTCACGTCCTGAGTGATAAGCCAGCTACGCTAAATTTAT
This sequence comes from Pseudoalteromonas piscicida, assembly GCF_002208135.1. Taxonomy (NCBI): domain Bacteria; kingdom Pseudomonadati; phylum Pseudomonadota; class Gammaproteobacteria; order Alteromonadales; family Pseudoalteromonadaceae; genus Pseudoalteromonas; species Pseudoalteromonas piscicida. The sequence goes on along the minus strand of NZ_CP021646.1, from coordinate 1,054,458 downwards.
CTGAGGCTATGCGTCTACAAACGCAGCTTCAAGATAGCAATTGCTTGTACGGATTAACACACACCTATACCGGCTACCCGATGGTGAAAGAGGCACGCCACCGCATTGCAAACGGCGAACTTGGCAATATACGCAAAGTCGTCGTTGAATACAGTCAAGGATGGCTTGCAAGTGCTGATGATGAAAACAGCAAGCAAGCCAGCTGGCGACTAGATGCAAGCAAGTCTGGCGTGAGTTGTTGTATGGGCGATATCGGTGTACACGCAGCGAACCTTGCCGAATATGTGAGTGGCTTGGAGATAGAGGCGCTTTGTGCGGATTTAAATACGGTCGTGTCCGGCCGACAACTCGACGATGACGGCACCGTGTTACTGCGCTTTGGCAACGGTGCAAAGGGCGTGTTGATGGCAAGCCAGATAGCACTTGGCGAAGAAAATAATCTCACCTTAAAAATCTATGGCGACAAAGCCAGTATCGAATGGTCGCAAATGGAGCCTAATAGTTTGTGGTTACGTGCGGCAAACGCCCCAGCTCAGTTGATCCGCACAGGAGTGGGCTCACTTAGCCAAGCAGCCATTAGCGCAACTCGTGTGCCAGCAGGTCACCCTGAGGGATATCTGGAAGCATTTGCAAATATCTACCTTAACTTCGCCAACCTTATTCGTGCGCATCAGCAACAACCCGATGTGCAACACGAAGAATTTGACGTGCCAAGTATTAACGCTGCAGTCCGTGGCATGGCATTTATTGAAAACGCGGTCGCAGCTAGTGCAAAAGACACTAAGTGGCACCCCTTTACCATTGGATAAAATAAGAATGAAGCAAATTAAAGGACCCGCTATTTTTCTCGCGCAGTTTGTCTCGGACGAGGCGCCATTTAACAATTTTAATAGTATTTGCCAGTGGGCAAGTAACCTAGGTTATAAAGGTATTCAGCTACCAAGTTGGGAACAGCGACTGTTTGATCTGCAAAAAGCCGCTGAAAGCCAAGATTATTGCGACGAGATCACTGGTATTGCCGCAGAGCATGGCCTTACTATTTCAGAGCTATCAACCCATTTGCAGGGTCAATTAGTGGCGGTGCACCCAGCTTATGATCAAATGTTCGACGGCTTTGCACCAGCAAAAGTGCATGGCTCTCCTCAGGCTCGTATGGCGTGGGCAACAGAGCAGCTAATGCTAGCGGCCAGTGCCAGTGCTAAGCTCGGACTAACCAGTCACGCAAGCTTTTCTGGCGCCTTGCTCTGGCACACCTTTTACCCCTGGCCACAACGTCCAAATGGCTTGGTGGAACAAGGGTTTGGGGAGCTCGCAAAACGCTGGTTGCCTATTTTGAACCGCTTTGACGAGGCTGGCGTGGATGTGTGCTATGAGCTTCATCCAGGTGAAGATCTACACGATGGCGTGACTTTTGAGCGCTTTTTAGCGGCGACGAATAATCACCCGCGAGCCAATATTCTTTACGATCCAAGTCACTTTGTCTTACAGCAATTGGACTACTTGGCATTTATCGACATCTATCATGAACGTATCAAAGCGTTCCATGTAAAAGATGCCGAATTTATCCCCAATGGCCGCTGCGGTGTTTACGGCGGATACCAAGGATGGCAACAACGGCCAGGACGGTTTCGTTCATTAGGTGACGGACAGGTCGACTTTAAGAAAATATTTAGTAAGTTAACACAGTACGGTTTTGATGGTTGGGCTGTATTGGAGTGGGAATGCTGTATTAAGCACCCTGAAGATGGGGCCAAAGAAGGCGCTGAATTTATCAAACAGCACTTGATCAGACCAACCGAAAAAGCCTTCGATGATTTTGCAGGAAGTAGCACCGATACCGAACGCAATAATCAAATCCTCGGCATAAAATAAACAGGACTACGACCATGAATAATAATAATCATAATCGGACCGTGTTTCAGCTCTGTTGCCTTGCACTGGTCGTCACATCAATGACGTTCGCTATTCGCGCAGGTATTTTGGGGCAATTAGGTGAGCAGTTTGGCCTCTCAGATACAGAGCTTGGTTGGGTTAACGCCATGGCATTTCTGGGCTTTCCCGTCGCAACCATGTTAGGTGGCGCAATCTACAACGCCATTGGCGCTAAAAAGTTAGTTGCCCTCGCCTTTATTTGCCACTTTGCTGGGTTGGTTTTAACCATTACCGCTGATGGTTTTTGGTTACTGCTGATCTCGACGTTTTTAATCGGCTTTGCGAATGGTTCAGTGGAAGCTGGATGTAATCCACTGATTGCCGAAATGTATCCGAAAAACACCACGACCATGCTCAACCGATTCCATGTCTGGTTTCCAGGCGGCATTGTGATTGGTGCGCTGGCATCGAATGCCATGACTGCATCGGGCTTTAATTGGCAATGGCAAGTTGCTTTGATACTAATTCCAACGCTGATTTACGGTGCGATGATGATCAAGTCACAGTTTCCTGAATTTGACCGCACAGATCATTCTACCACCAGCAATCTCAAGCACCTATTTTCTCCGCTCTACCTATTTTTAATTTGCTGTATGACCTTAACAGCAACAACTGAACTTGGTACACAACAGTGGATTGAACGCATACTGGGAGCGTCAGGCGCCTCACCTATGATGATCCTCGCGCTAATCACAGGCTTGATGGCATTAGGTCGCTTCTTTGCCGGTCCAATAGTCCATCGCTTTAACCCAACAGGCGTGTTACTCGGCTCTGCAGTCCTGGCAACCGCGGGTATTTTCATGATGAGCCAAGCACAAGGATCAGCAATCTACTTGGCTGCAATATTATTTGCCTTGGGTGTCACTTATTTTTGGCCAACCATGCTGGGCTGCGTTGCTGAATACACCCCAAAAACAGGCGCACTGGGTATGTCTCTAATGGGCGGTGCGGGGATGTTTGCTGTCAGCATGTGGAACCCCGTAATTGGTAGTTGGATTGATTCGGCGCGACTCGAAGCCCAAGCGGCAAACTTAACCGCACAGCAATCAGAACTAGTTGCAGGTCAAGCGGTGCTTGAAAATATCCTGTTATTCCCAGCTATTCTCATTGCCGCTTTTATCGGCCTTTACCTTTATATCAATAAAAATAAACGCGTTGAGAAATACGCGTAAGTAGCAACAAGTAAAAAGTGAACAGACGAGGTTCCAATATGCTCAACTCTATAAAAATGCTAACGCTGGCATTGGCCGTTAGTTGTACAGCTTGCGCTAGTACGACTGACAACCAATTGAGCCCGCAAGAACAACAAGCTGGATGGCAACTGCTATTCGATGGCAAAGATATGTCGCAATGGCGCAACTTTAAAAGTGACGGCCTAAATAGCCAGTGGCAAGTTGAGGACGGCGCGATGACACTTACCCAAGGTGGTGGCGGCGATATTCTGACCAAAAAACAATATCAGAATTTTGAGCTCCAGCTCGATTGGAAGATTTCCAAAAAAGGCAACAGTGGGATCTTTGTATTGGCGGATGAAAAAGGTGGTGCTATATACTCTCACGCCCCAGAAATCCAAATTCTAGATAACAAAGAGCACCCAGACAATAAAATAGACTCTCACCTTGCAGGTTCTATTTATGACCTGTTCGCCGCGCCAAGTACGGCACATAAACCTGCCGAAGCTTGGAACCAAGTTCGCATTAAGCTACAAGATAGCCACCTACAAGTTTGGCAAAATGGTGTAAGCACAACGAGTATTGTGATTGGCAGCACCACTTGGAATACTTTGGTCAAGAATAGTAAATTTGCGACATGGCAAGGGTTTGCTGAAGGTAAAAAAGGCCATATAGGTCTGCAAGATCACGGCGACAAAGTATGGTTCAAAAACATTAAGATCAAGGAGCTGTAACCATGGCAACATTTGATCATAAAGTATTGGTCGTCGGCTCAGGTGCCGGTGGCGCAATGGCTGCTTATACACTCACCAAGCTAGGTCACAAAGTTTTATTGTTAGAAGCTGGTAGAAATTACGACCCTAAAACAGAAAGCCCGATGTTCCGCCGTAATAGTGAAGCCCCACTCATGGGCGCTGGCAATAAGGATAAGAACTTTGGTTTTTACGACGCGACAATTGATGGCGGTTGGCAAGTGCCAGATGAACCATACACGCGCGCTGAAAACACCGATTTTTATTGGTGGCGTGCACGTATGCTCGGTGGCCGAACCAATCACTGGGGTCGCTACTCGCTACGTTTTAGTGAGCACGACTTTAAGGGCAAAAGCCGCGATGGACATGGCGCTGATTGGCCGTTTGAATATCAAGACATTGCGCCTTGGTACGATAAAACGGAAGAAATAGTCGGGATCTGTGGTACTAATACCGGCTTGGATGACATGCCTCCTTCTGCGCCTGGCGTGTTACAGCCACCACCGACGCCAAGAGTACCCGAATTATTGGTTGCAGCGGCTGCGAAAAAAATGGGGATCCCAGCGGTTCCTATGCACAGAGCGGTGCTCACTCGTAATAAAGACGACCGCTTAGCGTGCTTTTACGCCACGCCTTGTGGCCACGGTTGCTCAATTGGCGCAGCATTCCAAACCACAACCTCGCTTATTCCGATGGCCAAAGCGACAGGGAACCTTGAGGTGATCACCGATGCCATGGTGAAGTCGGTGGCGGTGAATGAAGATGGCAAAGTAACTGGTGTGACTTACGTCGATAAAAAGTCAGCACAAGAACATGCACTCAATGCAGATGTGGTGATTTTGGCGGCCAGTGCCTGTGAATCTGCCCGTATTTTGCTTAATTCTAAACATGCAAAACATCCCAAGGGACTTGCAAACTCAAGTGGTCAGGTAGGTCGCAATCTAATGGACTCTACCGGTGCTTGGCTTGGTGCGCAAATCCCTGCGTTAAAAGGTCGCCCGCGTTATAACGAAGACGGCCATACCGGTAACCACCTTTTTATTCCTTGGTGGGGACACAAAGCCCATGAGAAAGGTGAGCTTAATTTCCCGCGCGGCTATCACTTTGAAATTAGCAGCGGCTTTAATCAACCGGGCTCTGGCGTGTCTGGCAATAAACAAGGTTATGGTCCCAAGTTAAAGCAGCAAGTGCGTGATGCTTATGGTTCTTATGTTGGATTTGCGCTGCGTGGAGAAATGCTACCGAACAAAGATTCTTACATGGAAATTGACGAAAACGTCAAAGATAAATGGGGGATCCCGGTTGCTAAGTTCCATTTCAAATGGTCTGACAGAGAGCTTAAGCAAATCGAGCATGGTCTCAAAACCGCGAAACAGATCCTTGAGAACATGGGTGCCAAAGTGGGCGAGCTACCGCCTGCGGAAAAAGCCATTTCAAAAGGCGGTGAGATCATTCATGAAGTCGGCACGACGAGAATGGGCAGCTCACCAAAAGAATCGGTAACGAATCAGTGGGGCCAAACATGGGACTGTGACAATCTATTTGTGATGGATGCCGGTGTCTTCGCGTCTAACCCCATAAAAATTGTACCTTAACCATAATGACCTTAGCGATGCGAAACTCCACCTGGTTGGCAGCACAAATTGATAAAGGAGCGCTGTGATGAATACACCTGTCCGCGTTGATTCTTATAAATATATTTCAGGCATGACACGTCGCGAGTCATTAAAGTGGTTAGGCTTGCTTGCTGCGGGATCAGCGGTAACACTCACCGCTGGGTGCAGCAAGGCCATTGAAGGTGAAACGGCTACTGCCGGGCACTGGCCAGATATTGAAATAAAGCCAGTTAGCGCTCAAGGGTATGGAACCGATCCAAACATGATCATGCCGCCAGAGTCACCTTGGCCGCTCACCCTCACCGAAGCGCAGCTCACGTTAGTTGCAGTACTAGCTGATTTTATAGTGCCTAAGGAAGGAAATCATCCATCGGCTTCTGAAGTACAAGTACCGAGTGTGATCGATGAGTGGGTAAGCGCACCGTATCACGGACAACAAAAAGACAGAGTGACAATACTCCATGCGCTTGCTTGGATTGACGATGAGTCGACTTTGCGCTTTAACAAGCCATTTTTACAACTTAGCGCAACGCAGCAAAGTAAAATTATGAATGATATTGCTTATTTTAATGCGCAAACACCAGAGCAATTTCAGCGTATAGGTAAAGCATTCTTGCGCTTTAAAGATCTCGTTCTCGGCGCTTATTTCTGCACACCTGAAGGCTGTCAAGATATAGGTTATCTGGGCAATGTACCAATTGCAGGTGATTATCCTGGGCCTACTGCCGAAGCCAAGGCACATCTAGAAGGCATACTCGCAGAGCTTGGGCTAAGCCAGTATGCCTACCGCGACTAGCCCTTGAGTCATTTTGTGATGGCTAACCGAAGCAGAGTCTAGCTCTGCTTTTTTTCTTTAGGAGTAGATCATGTTTGTTGAAAACACCAACCGATTAAAGCAAGTAGTACTGTTAATTGCTTTTATTATCGCGCTGCCGCTATACGCGCAGGCCTCTAATCAGTCGTTACCCGTTAGTGTTCAACTGTGGTCGGTAAAAGAGGAATTGGCAAGAGACTTTGATGGCACCTTGCAAGCACTCGCCAACATGGGATTTGATGGCGTTGAATTTGCAGGAAACTTTGGCAACTATGCCGATAACCCAAGCAAATTAAAACAAAGACTAGCAGAGCTTGGCTTAGTTGCGAGCAGCGCCCACATCGGCTTTGATGCATTAACTGAAGACAAAGTGGCAAACACCCTACTCTTTTACAAAACCTTAGGCGTATCCACGCTCTTTATTCCTTGGGATGAAAGAGCATGGGATAAAAACCAAGTGCAAGCATTTGTAAAACAGCTTAACCAAGTGCACCAAATTGCCAAACGTTATGATATGAGGATCGGGTTTCATAATCATGAAAAGGAGTTTAACCCATACGCTAATAGCACCTTTTGGGATTATATCGCCACCAACACCCCTAGCGACTTCCCACTGCAGCTCGATGTCGGCTGGGTGAATTACGCAGGTAAATCACCTAGCGATTATGTTAAGCGATATGCAGGAAGAACCGTGTCGACACATATTAAAATACGTACTCACCAAGGAGATGACAAAAGCCCAATCATTGGCGAAAACCACTACCCTTGGAAAGCGCTTATCCAAACCATGCAGCAATACGGCGGCACACAGTGGCTGGTCATCGAACAAGAAGAATATCCAAGTGGCCTAACGCCACTAGAAAGCGTCGCCCGTTCAAAAGCGAATTTAGATAAAATACTGAGTGAATAACAAGCGGGAATATGTTTATCTGAAATAGTCACTGTCAGGTTTGATCGTGGGGCCCGATCGAACTTGATAGTTTATTAGTTGCGTGATCAACTCGTCCACCAAACCCTTTATTTGAGATTGTGTATGCCAATTTATAGCTAGACGCTCACTTTCATTAACTAAGAACCCAACTAGATCAACAGAAATACTGATTAACTCTACTAATTAAATGTAAAGACATAAAGTGATGGGTGTTGATGGATAAATGTATTCCTAACTGTCTGCAAACGGCTAATTTTTTCTTTTTCAAATCGCTGACTATCAATTACTTTGCTACCCATATAAGGAAGAAAGTCTTCTTTCCGCTGTGTTTCGTAAAGCCATTCAATATTATCTAAATCACCATACTCTGAGTGATAACTATCTTTTTTCCGAACTAGGCGTGAGTCAGATGTAATGAGAGCTAAACACATTGCCGATTGAACAGAGTTATGTCCGTAGATCACTGCCCATTTAAAATACATGCTTTGCCCTCTTTCAATTTGGGACAAAGCGTCAAGTAAGCACCGCAATGACATGACTAGATCTGTTTCGAGATCAAATGATACCAACTTCTCTTTCATGTACTTATCTATTATTTATGAACGCTCGCCTAACCGGCGAAAAATGCTTGGCTAAAATTGGCGACGAAGGAGCAAAAACCAACTGTTTTTTGTCCGACTTGAAAACCCTTGTTAGACGTATCATGAACGCTTAGCCTGAAATCTTAGCACCGTTTTAAGCTTTTCTGGCACAACCTTTCGAGTGTCAGAAAGGTATACCTCTCGGTGTACTTTCGAAAGGCGGAGAAGTCCTTCGCTTTGTGCAAAACTCTCCATTCTTTCAAAGCTGGCAGGTTCGTCTTCAAATGGCCCTAGATGTAACATTTGAACACAAAGACCTTCAGATGAACGCTCAAAATTTAACTGTTCCAATAACGGATTTTTCTTTTTGTTTTTTGCAACTTCGAGCATTTCCCTAAAGAAAGCTTCATCCACAAAATCGGGTTGGCGTATCATCAACTTGTATACAAAATCATCTTTATTGACTACACCATTGAAATTGGCTTTTGCCTCATCATTGATATCCCAAACACCTTCTAATGGGTATACCGTGAAATCAAAATACCCGTTTGGTGGAGTATCCATCTTCTTCGGCATCATTTTTATTGTGTACGCCAATGAGTATAAAGCTCCGATGTTGTCTGTAAATGAATTTTCTGAAGGACTACCTTCACCTTCAATTGTTATAAATTTAAACTCGGGTATTTCGACTATTTCCGGTTTATTTTTAGGAAGGTAGATGATTTTCTCTTTCTTCCTCCACTCATGCTTAACTTGCATATGTATCTATCCTGTACGTCTAACGCTAAGCTAACGGGCAGTGACGTAGCGGCATAATCGCGAAGCGCCGCTGCGTTACTGTCCCAGTGACCGAAGGGAACGAGTTAAGCGCCTTGTTAGAAGTTCTATCTAATTCAGAACGCGTTGGTTTTTTTCTCTTTGTTTGTTTTGTCTTATTAAGCCCGTGACAGTAAGGCCAATGCCTGCGCCTAAACAGCCTATAACCACGCCCAACAACTCATACATTCCAAAGGACGCTGCTACGAGCACCGCAACGAAAGCATTTACCAATAAAACCAAACCAGCAATAAGCAATGGATTAACTTTGATTGAATTTTTCATTTTAGATCTCCGTTTGTTTAAATTTACCGGAACTTCTAACAGCTCATTAGCGTGAATTCTTGAATATCTCACTTATCCACAGGTAAAAAACTAACAATTATCAAAATAACTTTATCTAATAATTTTAATAACGTACCTGTCAAAGTCTATAATTTCAACACACAAATCACCTGCTACACGCGAGGAGTGACTTATCCGAGCCATCGATTGGCTCGCCAAGAACAAATTACATCTAGATAACGTGTTAAAAATGCTCAATTTTATATGTCGCTGGTTATTTGTCGCCATAAATGGCGACCTACGTAAGAAAGCGTGAGCAACGCTAGCACTTTATCTAACCCATTGTGCCGTAAACATTAAAGCTGCATCAAACCGAAAATGCCATGCGTTTGTTAGTCCATCTTGAGCGTCTTGTAGATGCCAGATCGCTGAACCAGATTTAGTAGTGGTAACGACACGAAATTATCGTTATCGCTTGATCGTCGACTGCGTAAACAAGTCTATTAGTATCATCAATACGACGAGACCAAAAACCAGATAAGTTCTCTTTCAACCCCTCTGGTTTCCCGATCCCCTCAAATGGAGAGCGCTTAACATCATTGATTAGTTTATTGATGCGCTTAAGTGTTTTCTTGTCTTGAGTTTGCCAATATAGGTAGTCGCCCCAAGCGTCATCAGTCCATGCTAATAAACGTTGGCTACTACTCATCAATTAACTCTCGTGCTGTTGTTTTACCAGCACGGTACTGTGCTATTGAACGGTTTAGGTGTTCTGCATTTTGAGGAGAACGTAGTAAATGCACCGTTTCCATAAGGCTATTGTAGTAGTCTAAAGACATAACCACTGCATCCTCAGAATCACGCCGTGTTATAACTGTTGTATCAGCATCATTAACTACACCGTCTAAAACAGCTTTGAGACTATTTCTAGCTTCAGTAAAAGATACGATTTTCATAAGAACCTCCACATGTACATTTAATGGAACAAGTATAGTCTTCACCACCCTACTTGTACAGTAAGCTGAACATGTGATATTGATAAACCAATGTCCGATTAACGGGTGAAAATTGAGCAAAGCGAAAAGTTCATTAGCGTGAATTCTTGAATATCTCACTTATACACAAGTTATTTGTCGCCATAAATGGCTACCTACGTAAGATTACTCCGTAAAGTGTCAAAGCTAAGCGGAAGGTTATTAGTAAGTCTTGATAATAAATGCTCAGACTCGGCTTGCAGCGCTGAGAACTTGCTTCGCTAGAGCAACAATGATTGCTATAGCAAAGCAAATAAATATTAGTAACTTGCGTATAGGCAGATACATTAGCCATAAATGCAAACCAAGTAACGTTATCGTCAATTTTGCAATGGCAGGTAAATATCGGTGATCAAGTCGCACTCATCCACTTGATGCACAAAATTATGATATTCAAAAAAGCAGCAATGTGCATTTGGCAATTCGCCACTGTCTGCTAACCAGTTTTGATACAACCAGCGTATAGTTTGCTCCATATTGTCGTGACTCCCTAAATGCCTTACCTTGGCGCAACGCATTTGTGGAATAACACCATTTTCGACGCCAAACGCGTTATCTGGTACTTCAGTGTTTACTGAGCCACACAATTTAAAACGAAATGCGTCTTCTGCCATAGTTTCTGGGTCGCCATTTGGCATGCCAAATGTTCGACTCGTGTTAATTGGTGAAAGCCCGCTATTTTGTCGCCAAGCAATAAACTTGCCTGCACTTTCAAATATCAGTTTTGCTGCCCCTTTGTGCTCTAAATAAGCAATCTGAAGCTGTTCAAAGTTCACAATATCTACCTGCATTGTCTGCACTCCTAAATTTTGCGGTGAAAAATTAAAAATGTCATACCAACTAGGCCAATTTGCAGCTTGTCTAAACTGTGAAGGACTTTGTTCAAAAGTACGTTTAAAAGCTCGAGAGAAGGCCTCAGCACTATCAAACTTTGCTTCAAGTGCAATATCAATAATTTTAATATCGCGCTCAAATGCTAGGCGAAAAGACGCCCGCTTTAATCGCGCCAGCAAAATATACTTACCCACATTAACGCCCATAAAAGCCACAAATACACGATGAAAATGAAATTTAGATAAAGCAGCAACATTACTAAGCAAACTCACCGTTAATTCATCATCTAAATGTTGATTGATGTAATCGCAAACGAGCGAAATACGCTGCTGTAAAAGATTGCTTTGCATAAAGCGCCTATGTGTTAGTAGAACTGCAGACAAGCTTAATCATATCAAAAGCAAGATACTTGATTGAAATTGCTCAATGTAAGAGAGAATGAGGAAATGTCCATCCACAAAGATGGAAATAGCGAGGGGTGTTGTCACTATATTATCGCGCTTACTGTATCCCGCTGATGGTCGAACGCGCTAAACGCTCGACTACAAGCATAGAGCATTCCTCGCACTACTTATAAGCACAGCGCGAGGGGTTAATATTCAGAGGGTTATCCTTGCGTCTTTCCAGCTGCGATTCAAACTTGCTGGCCAACTGATGTCGCCAGTACGGTGCTATCATCTCTTTGTTCGGCGCTTTGGGGCCAAGCGTAACGTACTCAATTGGAGCCAGATGATCGTCTCTGTGCAGCTCCAGATATAAGCGCGGTGCTTTGCCATTTGCAAAGTCGGGATCTTCACTCTTTATTTCTTTTGCGCCATAGTCTAAGTGCGTGACTATCACCCTGTGTTCCTGCTCATCCTTGTAGTTGGCATCTTTTAGGAGATAAGGCAGCGGGCCGAGTAGCCAGGCAAGTGTTTGTAATTTTTCAGGAGTGGGTTTCTTGCCAACAAATTTATCAACTTCTTTTTTGAGGTTTTTAAAGTCAGCTTGCAGCTTTTTGGCACCCTGGCCCAGTATCTTAAAATTATCCTTTAGATACACAACCCGGTAAAAAGCAGCACTTTCCTGAGGAGATTGTCCGGTATTGGCAAATGAGGGCACTCGCAGCTCTTGCTCAGTGTGGTTGCTCTGATCTTTCATTAAACGATAGTCAAAAAAGCGCCCGGTATTAAAGGTAATGGCGCAGCCACAAGCATCGTCATTTAAGTGGTTTTTACTGTAAAAGCGCCACATATTTAGGCTGTCGCTGTCTGGTAAAAAACAACCAATAAACACGGGGTTACCCTCTTCCGGCTCGTAACCTAATTCCTGCCAGAGTAACTTTCCCTCATTAGGATCATTTACTGCGTTAATGTGCCCCAGCCTAAAGGGGCTTTTTTCCAACAAAATTGCTTGGCCAACGTCAAAAGCAGTATAGTGAGTCATCGTACCATTTTTACTGACTTTCAAATGAGAGAGTATCTCCTCTCTTAAAGCACTAATTGATTTTGATTGTTCAAAACGCTCAGCTCTATCGTGAAGCTCATAGGCTTCAAAGCTGAGTAGAGGGTCTTTGAACACTTGTTCACACAGAGCTTTGGTCTCTGCAAAACTTTGAGTGACCCTTTTCCTCGAAAGTAGCAATAGGCCAGAATGAATAGAGCCCGAGCGTTTTCTTGCTCCGCAGCCAACCGAAAATACTTAACTGCTTTCTCATCACTTTGCGCGACGCCTTGACCATTTATATACATAACACCAAGGTTGCACTGACCGCGCGCATCTCCCTCTTTTGCGGCCAGCTGGAAATATTCAACCGCTTTCTCATCACTTTGCGCTACGCCTTTTCCTTGCCTATACATAACACCCAAGTTGAACTGAGCATCAGCTTCTCCCTGCTCTGCAGCCAACTGGAAATATTCAACCGCTTTCTTATCACTTTGCACCACGCCTTTTCCTTGCCTATACATAACACCCAAGTTGAACTGAGCACCTGCCTCTCCCTGCTCTGCGGCTAACCGGTAATACTCAACCGCTTTCTCATCACTTTGCACCACGCCTTTTCCTTGCCTAAACATATTGCCTAGGTTGAACTGAGCACCTGCATCTCCCTGCTTTGCAGCCAGCTGGTAATACTCAACCGCTTTCTCATCACTTTGCACCACGCCTTTTCCTTGCCTAAACATATTGCCTAGGTTGAACTGAGCACCTGCATCTCCCTGCTTTGCAGCCAGCTGGTAATACTCAACCGCTTTCTCATCACTTTGCGCGACGCCTTTTCCTTGCCTATACATAACACCCAAGTTGAACTGAGCACCTGCCTCTCCCTGCTCTGCGGCTAACCGGTAATACTCAACCGCTTTCTCATCACTTTGCGCGACGCCTTTTCCTTGCCTATACATAACACCCAAGTTGAACTGAGCACCTGCCTCTCCCTGCTCTGCGGCTAACCGGTAATACTCAACCGCTTTCTCATCACTTTGCACCACGCCTTTTCCTTGCCTATACATAACACCCAAGTTGAACTGAGCACCTGCCTCTCCCTGCTCTGCGGCTAACCGGTAATACTCAACCGCTTTCTCATCACTTTGCGCGACGCCTTTTCCTTGCCTATACATAACACCCAAGTAGCACTGACCGCGCGTATTTCCCTGCTCTGCGGCCAACTGGTAATACTCAACCGCTTTCTCATCGCTTTGTGCTACGCCTTGACCATATTCATACATAACACCCAAAGAGCACTGAGCACCTGCATCTCCCTGCTTTGCAGCCAGCTGGTAATACTCAACCGCTTTCTCATCACTTTGCGCGACGCCTTTTCCTTGCCTATACATAACACCCAAGTAGCACTGACCGCGCGTATTTCCCTGCTCTGCGGCCAACTGGTAATACTCAACCGCTTTCTCATCGCTTTGTGCTACGCCTTGACCATATTCATACATAACACCCAAAGAGCACTGAGCATCTGCATCTCCCTGCTCTGCGGCCAACTGGAAATACTCAACCGCTTTCTCATCGCTTTGCGCTACGCCTTTTCCTTGCCTATACATAACACCCAAGTAGCACTGAGCGCGCGCATTTCCCTGCTCTGCGGCCAACCGGTAATACTCAACCGCTTTCTCATCACTTTGCGCGACGCCTTGACCATATTCATACATAACACCCAGATTGCACTGAGCATCTGCATCTCCCTGCTCTGCGGCCAGCTGGAAATATTCAACCGCTTTCTCATCACTTTGCGCTACGCCTTTTCCTTGCCAATACATAACACCCAAGTAGCACTGAGCGCGCGCATTTCCCTGCTCTGCGGCCAACCGATAATACTCAACCGCTTTCTCATCGCTTTGCGCGACGCCTTGACCATATTCATACATAACACCCAGATTGCACTGAGCATCTGCATCTCCCTGCTCTGCGGCCAGCCGGTAATACTCAACCGCTTTCTCATCACTTTGCGCGACGCCTTGACCATATTCATACATAACACCCAAGTAGCACTGACCGCGCACATTTCCCTGCTCTGCGGCCAACTGGTAATACTCAACCGCTTTCTCATCACTTTGCGCTACGCCTTGACCATATTCATACATAACACCCAGATTGCACTGAGCATCTGCATCTCCACTCTGAGCTTTTTCAATCAGAGCTTGAGTCTCTGGGGGTAATTCGGGGTTCTGTTCTAACATCAATATTCCTTTTAAACTGCTTAACCCCGTAAACACATGATTGGGGCTGAATGCCCTTATTAAACGATATTTTGTGATGACTGACAATGGGATAGATTTTAATCAGTAAGTGTAGATTGCCTGTACTAAGAGGGAATGCTTTTACGCAGTTTGGGCGCAAGCGTGAAAATCGAAGAAATCTCTGACACCCACCTCAAATTTGGAAATCTTGTTATTGATACTTCGCTTCGTTAGGCTAGGGCTAAGAACAAATTTCTTTTGTATCAGCACCAAAGTTATTTGTCGCCATAAATGGCGACCTACGTAAAATCGTGGCGTAAAGCCACTCCCACAACACTATTTGTACGAAATCGCTGACACCCACCTCAAGCTTGGAGCTGTATTATCAGCATTAATGCTGATAGCAACGGGTGTTATTGATACTTCGCTTTGTCAGGCTAGGGCAGAACAAATTTCTTTCGTATCAGCACCAAAGTTATTTGTCGCCCTAAATGGCGACCTACGTAAAATAGTGGCGTAAAGCCACTCCCGCAACACTATTTGCACTGTGATGCAGGAGGCATATCTAGACGCTAAATACTTTCCTCATAATCCAACACTTTAGCGTCATTGGCTTTGTTAAGCAGGCCTCGGCTTTGTGATAGGAAGTGTTTCGCGCTTTCTGAAAAATAATGTTTGGCTTGTGAGAAAGATTGCATTAAGCCTTCTTTATCGCCTTGTTGTAGCTTGGTCAATGTCTGCTCAAAGGTATCTTGATAGCTTGCCAATAACCCTTCTACATCATTAAATTGCGCGAGCATGATATCTGAATAAAGTTCTGGGGATTGCGCAAACAGTCGTCCCACCATCATCAGCTCTAATTGGTAGATAGGCGATGAGCAGCTTCTTAGCTCTTTTAATGAATGGCACTGCTTAGATAAAAACTGCCCGTATACAAACGTGGTTAAGTGGCGCATCACCTGAATGATCTGCATGGATTGGTCGTGTTTTTTAGCGTCCATCGGTACCAACTGGCTACCCCAGATCTTTAGTTGTTTGATTAATCCTTCACATTGCTTTGGCAAACGCCCTTCGCACACCACGACAGTTTGCTTAACCCAATGAGATATATCTGGACCAAACATAGGGTGTAAGCCGACCACAGGGCCGTTGTGCTTATTCATTAGCGCTTTGAGTGGCGCTTGTTTCACTGAAGTAATATCTGCAAGAATACAATCATCGGGTAGCGCTGGTAACTCGTTAACGACTTGCTCAAAGGTATTGATAGGAACGCTCACCAATACTAACTTAGCATCACTCAGTAGCTCAGTAGCCTGTGATTGATTGTCTTTGTCTAAAATGCGTACTTCGTAGCCTGAGCGTCTAAACTGTTTCGCAAACAGTTTACCCATGGCGCCTTGGCCACCGACAATAACAACCGGAGACATTTTTGGTGCGGCACAGGCGAGTTCACTTTGCTGGTTTTCGTAGGCTTCTCGCATCATACGACGCAGAATATCTTCGACTAAATCAGGGTTTACCCCTTTAGCATCAGCTTCTGCGCGCCGGGCTTTGATCAGCTCAGCTTCGCGCTTCGGCACATGTAGCGGTGCGCCCTTTTGCTGTTTTATTTTTCCAACCTGTTCGGTCAATGCTTTGCGCTTTGCAAGTAGTGCGACAAGCTCACTATCGCAATCATCTATTGCAACGCGTATTGCTTCTAAATCGTTAGCCCCATTCATGATGTAAACTTATATATACAGTAGTAAATTAAATAATACACCGAGTCTAACAAGAAGTGCGCCGCTTTAAAAGTAAGCAACCATGAAAATATCGTGACAAGACGCCTGAGATGTCAGTGAGTATTCACAGAATGGAAATAATGAGAGGAAATAAAACCAAAACAGGCCGCATAAAGCGGCCTGTTTTATCTGCATTTGATAAATGCGACGTATTAGTTAAGTTTTTCTTTAATACGTGCAGATTTACCAGAACGCTCACGTAGGTAGTAAAGCTTAGCGCGACGAACCGCACCACGACGCTTAACTGCTACGCTGCTGATAAGAGGGCTGTGCGTTTGGAATACACGCTCAACACCTTCACCGCTTGAAATCTTACGAACAGTGAAAGATGAGTGTAGACCACGGTTACGCTTAGCGATTACAACACCTTCAAAGGCCTGTAGACGCTCTTTGTTACCTTCTTTTACGCGTACCTGTACAACTACTGTATCACCAGCGCCGAACGCAGGTACGTCTTGCTTAAGCTGTTCAGCTTCAAGCTCTTTAATAATATTTTGGTTTACTTTTGCCATTTTATTTCTCACATTCCTAGGTGTAACTGTCTTCTAGCCACAAGCTTGGCCATTCTCTTGCTGAAATTCAGCAAGTAATGCCGCCTGCTCCTCAGTCAGAGCTAGGTTACGCAACAAGTCAGGACGACGTTGCCAAGTTCTACCCAAAGACTGCTTTAAGCGCCATTTGGCTATTTCTTGGTGGTTTCCGCTGAGTAATACAGCAGGCACCTGTTTATCATCCAATGTTTCCGGCCGGGTATAATGAGGACAATCTAACAAGCCATCCGAAAATGAATCTTGTTCTGCTGATTGGTTATGACCTAACACACCAGGCACTAATCGCGCGACTGCATCGATTAATGTCATGGCAGGTAACTCACCACCACTCAGTATAAAATCGCCGATGGACCACTCTTCGTCTACATAAGACTCGATGATCCGCTCATCAATACCTTCATAACGACCCGCTACTAAAATCAACTTTTCAGAGTGCGCCAATTCAGTCGCACCTTGTTGATCTAGCTTTCGCCCTTGAGGGGACATATAAATTACTTTAGCACCTTCTCCTGCTGCCGCTTTGGCATCAAGAATGGCTTTTTTGAGAGGCTCAACCATCATCAACATTCCCGGGCCTCCACCATAGGGGCGGTCATCCACGGTTCTATGTTTATCAGTGGCGTAGTCTCTCGGGTTCCAACAATTAAACTCAATCAAGCCGTTTTTCACAGCTCGACCCGTTACGCCTTGCTGAGTTATCGCATCAAACATGTCAGGAAAAAGTGAAACCACTCCAACCCATAGCTTTCGCTGATCGCTCATTAAAACGCTGGATCCCAATCTACCGTAATTTTTTTCTCGTCATGGTTAATGTCCAAAATAACAGAGTCTGTTAAGAATGGGATTAACCTTTCCGATTGGCCAAATGCATCTTTTTTGTTTGCTTTCACAACCAAAACGTCATTTGAACCAGTCTCCATCAAGTCATCAACTATGCCTAAGTCGTAGCCTTTATCGGTTACTACTGACATGCCGATGAGATCTCGCCAATAAAACTCCCCTTCAGGTAATTCAGGAAGCTGCTCAGCATAAACAGCGATTTCTGCATTGGTATAAGCCACTGCTTCGTCTCTGTCGTTTACCTGTGCAAATTTAGCGATATATCCCTTGTTGTGACGACGCCAGTCGCTCACTTCAAGGTTTTGCCATTTACCTTGTTGCCCTATCAACCATGGGCTGAAATCGAAGATCCCTTGGGGATCGTCAGTAAATGAATGCACCTTAAGCCAACCCTTGATGCCATAAGGAGCACCAAGCTTACCAACAACGATTGTCGAGGTTTTACTTTGACTCATGGTTACACTTACGCCTATTAAGCCGCTTTACGAGCGTCTTTAACCAGCTTCGCAACACGATCTGAAAGAGCTGCACCTTGACCTACCCAGTGATCAACACGAGATAAATCTAAACGTACTTTTTCTTCCTGACCTGCAGCGATAGGGTTAAAGAAACCTACCTTCTCGATGAAACGACCGTCACGCGAGAAACGGCTATCCGCAACCACGATTTGATAGAATGGACGCTTTTTAGCGCCGCCACGTTGCAAACGAATAGTTACCATACCGTCCTCTACATAGATTGACTGTTTTCATTAATAAGTTTGTACTTCCCATTACGGGAAGCTCGGGCATTTTACGCATTTTCACGCGCAATGCAAGTTAATTCCAAAGTTGGTGGTTTATTAGGGCTTACTAAAAGATTACCACTGAAGTTTCGCGCTCCACACCAACCCCAACAGAGGTACAAAAAAATTGACTTTTTCAGCACTGCTGGAAAGTCGAGGGTCCCTGTTGTTTCATTTATAAGGAAAGCACACACATGAACCAAATGTGGAAAGCAAAACGTTCAATTAAACGTCTACAGGGATACCACTCATCTCTTTTACGCTCGCTGCTACTCTAACACTTGCAGTAAGCAATGAAGAAATAACAGCTTGTAAACTATTACACTTTGATGACTACTCGCTGTTAGAGCAAGGTAACGCTGCAACGAGTACAACCAATGCCGAATATGTACCAAGCCAAACCCTAGATGCTGACACCAAACTTTGGACATATAAGTATAGTCGCCTATTAGGTGCATCTATACCAAAAGGGACAAATTCTTTACCTGAACATTGTTTGGTTTAAGGATATGCCGCACCGGCGATACGTTTTCAGATTAGATTGCCAATGGATCAAGTTTGGAACCAACGTTTCTTGTTCAATGCCTGTATGGGCTTTTGTGGCGAAGTATCAAGCTACCCAACGATGGCTGGAGTTATACGCAACAACGCGACTATGTCTCATGATGGCGGCCATACCGCAGCTGGATTCGATAGTTTGTGGGCTAAAAACAATGTGCCGTTAAGAGAGGGCTTCGCCTATCGAGCAAACCATGTGGTTGCTGTTGCAGCGAAAGCGGTTATTGAACGCTTTTATAGTAAACAACTTACGTACTCTTTTATATCGGGTTGTTCGAAGGGAGGCCATGCTGGGATAATGGCCGCGAAGCGTTACCCTAATGACTTTGATGGCGTCATTGCCAGAGGACCGACGACTCATTACACCTAAGTCAACCTAATCAACTGTATGGATAATGCAAAAGCCATTTTGGATGAAAAAGATAACGCGCTAATCGATGCAAGCTACAGACTTCATTTCGCAGGCCGTTATGCATACTTGCGACCATTAGGATGGATTAATTGATGGGTTAATAAGCAACCCAAGGCGATGGGACTTTGACCCGCAAACGCTCGTATGCGAAAACGGCACAGCCGGTAAGTGTCTAACACTACGCCAAGTCAACGCAATTAAAGAACTACATGCGCCATCCTACGACCAAAAAGGCAAGCTATATTGCTTGCCTTTTATACTATAAAATCATGTTAGAACTTAGGTCCGCCGCCACCAAACATACCCGGTGGCATCATGCCTTTCATGCCGCGCATCATTTTCATCATGCCGCCTTTGCCTTTCATCTTCTTCATCATTTTTTGCATTTGGGTAAATTGCTTCAGCAACTTATTAATGTCTTGTACTTGCGTACCAGAACCCGCAGCGATACGCTTTTTACGCGAGCCTTTGATGATATCAGGGCGAGCACGCTCTTTAGGCGTCATTGAGCTTATGATGGCTTCCATTTGGTTAAAGGTCTTATCGTTTACTTGACCTTTTACTGCATCTGGCAAGTTCGACATACCAGGCAGCTTTTCCATCATCGACATCATACCGCCCATGTTTTTCATCTGGCGCAGCTGCTCAGCAAAATCTTCCAGTGTAAAACCGTCGCCTTTAAAGACTTTCTCAGCCACTTTTTGGGCTTTGTCTTTATCGACTTTCATTTCGACTTCTTCAATAAGCGACAGTACGTCGCCCATACCTAGAATTCGAGATGCAACACGGTCTGGGTGGAATGGCTCTAAGGCATCCGTTCTTTCACCCACACCGATAAACTTAATGGGTTTACCAGTAATATGACGAATAGACAACGCCGCACCACCACGTGCATCACCGTCCGTCTTAGTTAAGATAACACCGCTAAGTGGCAGCGCTTCATCAAACGCTTTTGCTGTATTTGCAGCATCCTGACCTGTCATTGAGTCAACGACAAATAAGGTTTCAATTGGATTAATCGCCGCGTGTAAATCTTTGATTTCATCCATCATGTCTGCATCTACGTGCAGACGACCTGCGGTATCCACAAGAACCACATCAATGAACTTTTTCTTCGCGTGAGAAATTGCACCCGTTGCGATGTCTACCGGCTTTTGTGAAATATCACTAGGGAAGAATTCAACGTCAACTTCTGCAGCTAGCGTTTCAAGCTGTTTGATAGCCGCTGGACGATAAACATCAGCACTCACCACCAACACAGATTTCTTTTTGCGCTCTTTAAGGAATTTAGCCAGCTTACCAACACTGGTGGTTTTACCCGCACCTTGAAGACCTGCCATCATGACCACAGCTGGCGGCTGCGCGTTTAGGTTTAGCTCTTCGTTGGCCTCACCCATCGACTTTTCAAGTTCTTCACGAACAATCTTGATGAAAACCTGGCCAGGGCTCAGACTCTTTGTGACTTCTACACCAACCGCGCGTTCTTTTACTTGTTTTACAAAGTCGCGCACAACCGGCAAGGCAACGTCAGCCTCAAGCAATGCCATGCGTACTTCACGGAGTGTTTCTTTAATATTGTCTTCAGTTAGTCGGCCACGGCCACTGATGTTTTTAAGCGTTTTTCCTAAACGCTCTTGGAGGTTTTCAAACATGTATCGGTTCCAAAATCTCGAGATTGTCGGGCATTATACTGATATGCGAGCTACTAATACAGTATTCAAGCAGATTGTTCTGCTTTTTACGCTTTCGTTGAACGAAAATAAGAATAAGTTAACGGATTGAAATAAAACCCTATGCAAGCGCAGAGGCTTTAAATACAATAGCTAAAAAAGGAAAGCAAAAATTAGGCACTTATTTTTATGTTGATTGTTAGCTTGTCATTAATCGCCTGTCTCTTTTACATCATGGCCACCAGCCATGTTTTATCGCGCTTATTTGACAAACAAGGTCCAGATCAGAAGAAAACCTTAATATTAAGCACCGTCGCCATTTTGACTCATATGCTAGTGTTGGTGAATTCAGTGTTTACGCATCAAGGACAAGATCTCAGTACCGTCAACGTTGCCTTGTTAACCTGTTGGGTTATCGTAGTTTCTGTAACGACCGTATCTTTACGCTTCCCTGCAACACTATTACTGCCTGTGGTGTATGGCTTTGCCGCTATTTTGTTATTAGCAAGCCTATTTATTCCACACCACATTATTATGCATACCATAAACATAGATGTTGGTCTCGTTTTACATATTTCGCTTTCTTTATTGGCTTACTGCGTACTTATCATCGCCACGCTCTACGCCATTCAATTTATGTTTATTGATAAGCGCTTAAAACAACGAGATTTGGCGATTATGACCAGCCACCTACCGCCACTTATGCAAGTGGAAAGACAACTTTATCAGTTGTTATTTGTCGGTACTGGTTTATTAACTCTTGCTTTAGCATCCGGTTTTTACTTTTTAGACGGTATGTTCGCCAAAGAGACTATTCACAAAACCATTTTATCTATCGTTGCATGGCTTATTTATGTCGTCGTCGCATTCGGACATAAGCAGTTCGGCTGGCGCGGTAAGTCTGTAGTGATTTCAATCATAGCGGCTTCTGGCATCGTGACTTTAGGTTACTTTGGCAGTCGCTTTATACAAGAAGTGATTTTAGGCAGGTTTTAAACTTTAACTTGACTATCGTAACTCACTAACGCTTAATACTCTTTCGTAAGTAAAAAAGGGATCCACTGTTGGAAGACATATCGACCAGCGCCTTGTTTATCATACTCGGTGTGCTCATTTTGATGTCGGCTTATTTTTCTAGTTCAGAAACCGGTATCATGTCAATCAACCGTATTCGTCTACGCCATCTTGAAAAAGAGAATCACCGTGGTGCGAAGCGTGTAAGTAACCTCCTTAACCGTCCTGACAGACTGATTGGTCTGATCCTGATCGGAAATAACCTCGTCAATATTGCTGCTGCGCAAGTTGCTACTATCATTGGATTACGCCTATATGGCGATATGGGTATCGCAGTTGCTACTTTTGGCCTCACACTCGTAGTCCTTATATTCGCTGAAGTCACACCTAAGACCCTCGCGGCTTTGTACCCTGAGAAAGTCGCGTTCCCAAGCTCTGTTATCCTAAAAGTATTGTTGAAGGTATTGTTTCCTTTGGTTGTGGCAACCAACTGGATCACCAATGGTATGTTGCGTTTAGTCGGGATCACACCACAAGAGATTGAAGAGCACAGCCTAAGTAAAGAAGAATTAAAAACCGTGGTAAATGAGTCAAGCGCTATGTTGCCGTCAAACCACCAAAATATGCTCACTTCTATCTTAGACTTAGATCACGTGACCGTGGAAGACATAATGATCCCACGCAGTGAAATCAATGCAATAGATATCAATGACGAGTGGAAAGATATTGCTCGCCAGCTCACCAATGCACAGCACACCCGAGTATTACTTTACCGTGACCAAATAGATGACGCGGTTGGCTTTATTCACGCTCGTGATGCGCTACGCCTACTGACAAAAGAGCAGTTTGATAAGCCGTCACTACTGCGTGCGGTGAGAGAGATTTACTATGTACCAGAAAATACCTCGCTCAACACACAGCTGATCAAATTCCAAGAAGCTAAAGAGCGTATTGGTCTAGTTGTTGATGAGTATGGTGACATTCAAGGTCTGGTTACGCTCGAAGATATTCTTGAAGAAGTCGTTGGTGACTTTACGACTACGCAGACGCGTGCGCCGAGCGAAGACGTAAACATGCAGCGTGATGGCTCAGTTATGGTTGACGGCAGTGTAAACGTGCGTGACTTAAATAAAGAAATGAGCTGGGACTTACCGACCGAAGGTCCTAAAACCCTCAGCGGTCTGATTGTAGAGCACCTTGAAGATATTCCAGATGCGCCTCTTGGCTTAACAATTTCTGGTTATAAGATGGAAGTCATTGAGATTAAAGAAAACATGATCAAGATGGTGAAAATTTCTTCCAGCTCTTAAGCAAGTAAACTCTATTGCGGTGTTGAAAGTAACACCGCAATTTTCTCAAGAAAAAATTCTCTCGAACCAGTTCTTATCTAAATCATCTTCACAGCGTTTAAGTTGAACGGCATAGCGCGCAGCACGATGCTTTACCTTGTTTGCGACTTGCATTAACCATTTCTTATTTTTATAAGTACCACGACGATAACCGCCCCAGCCTTCATGATAATTGAGGTATTGTGCGTAAGCGTCCCATTTAGACACGCCGTTTACCTTGTGAGTTTTGTATACAAACCAAGCCATAAAATCGATGGCGTCTTCAAAGTCATCGCGATCTGCACCTGAGTTTCCAGTTTCACGAATATAATCAGACCAAGTCGGAGTTTTGGCTTGAGAGTAGCCATAAGCAGAGCTCACTCTGCCAACAGGAATAAACCACAGGAAATATTCCATAGGAGGAGCAGCATCATGACGAAAAGAACTTTCTTGGTACATCATGCTCATCAGTACATGCTTTGGTGAGCCCCATTTTTCTTGAGCGTCACGAGCGTCATAATACCAATCTTCTTTTTCCTCAAAAACCTTGCAAATATCATGAGGTTGTTTAGGTGGTGCAGTAGCACATCCGGATAAAACAGCGACGAGGCCAATTAAAATTAATTTTTTTTGCATTTTTTTCGAAACCTAATGAACTTTTAAAATTTGCATTGGTCTGAACTTATGAATGCAGCAGTTTAGCATTGTTTCATCCCTGAAATTTATTTGCGCAGCCTTATGGCTGCGCTTTTTTATGCCTTATACATTATGCCCTTGAAAAATAATCGTCAAGGAATGCGGTAAAGTCTAGCGTATCAGCTGCCCTAACCTCTGCCTCATCTTCGAAAGACTGATGTGCAAATGACTTAAGCGTATCTTCATCGTAATAGCCGTATCTGATATCTTGATGAAGTTGCTTATATTTGTTCGCAAGTTCAATACCCATTGAGCCTTGTTCTAAGGTACGACGCTTCAGTTGGGATAGCAACTGCCCAGAAAAAGTAAGTGCAGGCGTTTCAATTGACAGCATTAATTTTTCCACTGTTGCCACGTAGACTGATTTTTCAGTACTCGCATCTAACATTTTTGCGACTTTAAGTAAGTCTGTAAAAATCTCCGTGCCCCACTGTTTCAAACTCACAGGCTCACCCGCTTTACTCAGTTCAAGTGCGGTGCAGCGACCTTGATTAACCACCTGATGTAAATTCTTACCAGCTAGCTTTTGCGCTTCAAACGAAAGTTCAGGACTTGGTTTTAACAAACAATAGGTTAGGAATACGTCTAGGAAGTGGATCTGTTCAAGGCTCACACCAGTATGCTCAAATGGGTTAACATCCAGCGCACGGATCTCGATATACTCGATACCACCACGTTCAAGTGCCTGAGTCGGCGTTTCTCCAGACTTGGCATTGCGTTTTGGTCTAATTGGCGAGTAAAACTCATTTTCAATTTGTAAAATGTTGCGATTCAGTTGTTTTGGCTCTGTCGCTCGATAGTCTGGAATTTCGTGGTATAAGTCAGAGCGGCAACGAATAGCTTGTCGCAATCCTGCGATATACTCATCCAGATCGTTATACATCACCTTAAGCGAGCTTTGTGCGCTATTGGTATATCCTAAATCGCCAAGTCTCAGTGCCGTGCCATATTCAAGGTAGATGGAGCCATTTTCTAGCTTACTAAATGGCAAGTCGCTCTTTTTGCCTTGCAAAAATGACGGACAAAGCGCAGGAGATGCGCCAAACAGGTAGCTGATCAGCCACATTTCACGCTTGAAATTACGAATAAGGCCTAAATACTGCTGGGAGATAAATGATTGTTGAGGCTTATCGTCTTCAGACATCACTTGCAGACTTTGCCATACGGTCTCTGGAAACGAAATATTGAAGTGCACCCCAGCAATGGCCTGCATCATGCTGCCATAACGGTTTTTCAGCCCCTCACGATATAGCGTTTTCATTTTGCCGATATTAGAAGTGCCAAACTGTGCTAGGACAATATCTTCTTCGTCCTCAATAAAGCACGGCATCGACAAAGGCCAGAGTAACTCATCACCCATGTTAGCCAAAGTAAACTTCTGTAGATCAGAAAGTTGCGCTAATGTCTCTTGTGGGTCTTCACTCACCGGAGTGATAAATTCGAGTAGCGACTCAGAAAAATCAGTGGTGATATGACCATTGGTCAGTGCGTGGCCCGTCTTTTCTGGATGCGGTGTTTTCGCTATTTTTCCCGACCCTTGGATCCGCAATGCCTCACGTTCGATACCTCTTTTGATACCTTTGAAAACGCCGCGATGCGCGCCGTCAGACAATAAGTCCAGCTTAGTGTTTAAGTCTAATTGTTTCAAAAATTCTTCCTCGAACCTACAGGCCAATTTCAAGTTTATGGGGTCGAAACCAAATTATACCAAGTGTATTCATTAAATGAGTGATTTAAACCGAGTAATCAATTTAAATATGGCTACTTTTAGTACACTTAGGCCTTAATAATAACTTTACCAACATGCTTACCACTTTCCATACAGTGATGAGCCAGCGCAATATCCGCCATAGCAAAGTAATGACTTACATTTATGCTGATTTTGCCAGCTTGATACGCCTGATACAAATATTTAAGATCGTCTAAATTACTCGCAACCAGCATACCTTCAGCCTTTACACCCCTTGTCGTGGCTCGCTCACAGACCATTTCTTTGGTGACGCTGGGAATAGTCACTAGGTGCGAATTCGACTTCATCGAGTTGACACACTGTAATGCAATATCGCCACCAATTAAGTCCAGTAAATCGCACTCAACTTGGTGCTGATAAAATTCGTTATAACTAATTGCCGTTACCTTAAGCTTCGACAACAATTCGTGCTCAGGCCGGGTCGAGACAGCGATGACTTTTCGCCCTTGGAGCTGTGCCAATTGAATTGCAAAATGCCCCACGCCGCCAGTTGGTGCCAATACATATAGTGGACGATTACGATTAGAGAATTTATCTAACGCTTGTTTTGCCGTAAGACCCGCAAGACTAAGACCTGCAATATCTGGATTTTCTTGCAAAGAAACCTTGATGAGCTCTGATGCAAGCGCCACTACATAATCACTATAGGTACCAGGGTTACTCGCAAATCCAATCATACCGATGACAAGGTCGCCTACTTTAAATTGGCTATCTGGGCCATAAACCTCAACCACCTCACCATACAGATCGTATCCGAGCGGCAAAAAGGCATCTGCGCTTTTTTGCGCTGCAACATAACCAAGGCCTTGTCTGGTTTTCACTTCAATAGGATTAATACTGGTACTGTTTACTTTTATGCGCACTTGGCCTGAAGTAAGCGCTGGTAAGGAAACGGTTGTGCTACACAGTTGATTGCTATCACCAAATTCGTAAATACCGTAAGTGGTTGACTTGTTTATCATAAGCAGCTTTCTTAGAAGGCAGTTTGTTATCTTTGTAGAATACGCGAAAGGGTAAGGAGTTTGAAGAAGTTTACGGTAAGGGAAGGAAAAACGCGCTTACAGCATGGCTGTAAGCGCGTTTAGCTATATTAGTGATTGAACACGATTTTGTCGTCAACCACCTCTACTTTAATGGTATCGCCAGTCACAAACTTACCTTGTAATAAGTCCTGCGCCAGCGGGTTTTCAATGTATTGTTGTACTGCCCGTTTTAAAGGACGCGCACCATATACAGGATCAAACCCGCTTGCAGCGATTTTATCAAGCGCGGCATCACTGAGCTCGAGCGCAAACCCTCTTTCAGTTAAACGTTTACTCAATCTGTCTAACTGGATACTCGCTATTTCTTTAATATGTTCATTGATAAGCGGGTGGAACACCACGGTTTCATCAATACGGTTAATAAATTCAGGTCTAAACTGATTAGCCAATACGCCCATAACACGCTCTTTGAGTGTCGCGTAGTCGTTACTTCCTGCTTGCTCTTGAATAACATCCGACCCTAAGTTCGAGGTCATGATGATCACCGCATTTTTAAAATCGACTGTACGACCTTGACCGTCGGTCAAGCGACCATCGTCCAAGACCTGCAATAAGATGTTAAATACATCTGGATGCGCTTTTTCCACTTCATCAAGCAAAATCACAGAATAGGGACGACGCCTTACCGCTTCTGTCAAATAGCCGCCTTCTTCGTAGCCAACATAGCCAGGAGGTGCGCCAACCAAGCGCGCAACTGAGTGTTTTTCCATAAATTCGGACATATCAATCCGCACCATGGCGTCTTCCGTATCAAACATAAAGTTGGCTAACGCTTTGGTCAGCTCCGTTTTACCAACCCCTGTTGGACCTAGGAACAAGAACGAACCAATTGGGCGGTTTGGGTCTGCAAGCCCGGCTCGCGAGCGACGTATAGCGTTGGCAACCGCATTAACGGCTTCGTCTTGACCAATCACTTTTTTATGGAGTTCGTCTTCCATTTGCAGTAACTTTTCACGCTCACCTTGAAGCATTTTTGCGACCGGGATCCCAGTCCAGCGAGACAAAATTTCTGCAATTTCATCTTCACCAACCTGATTCTTTAAAAGACTCATTTCCTGCATTTCAGCCTGAGAAGCAAGGTCTAGTTTTCGCTCAAGCTCAGGGATCCGACCGTATTGCAGTTCGGACATACGTTGCAAGTCACTTGCTCTACGCGCGACTTCTAGATCTAAACGCGCTTGCTCAAGCTCAGCCTTAATCACTTGTGTGCCTTGTAGTGAGGCTTTTTCGGCATTCCACACTTCATCTAGCTCTCGGTACTCAGCTTCTAATTCACTGATGAGCGTTTGCATCTCAGTGCGACGCTTTTGACTCGCTTCATCTTTCTCTTTTGCCAGCGCGTTATCTTCCAGTTTTAGTTGGATAATGCGGCGCTCTAGTCTGTCTAATTGCTCCGGCTTTGAGTCAATTTGCAGTCGAATTGAAGACCCTGCTTCGTCTATCAAATCGATAGCTTTATCAGGAAGCTGCCTGTCTGAAATATAACGATGTGATAAATTAGCCGCGGCAACAATCGCAGGATCGGTAATATCCACCGAGTGGTGCAACTCGTAACGCTCTTTTAAGCCACGTAGAATCGCGATGGTATCCTCTACGGTTGGCTCTGCAACAAATACTTTTTGGAAACGACGCTCGAGTGCTGCGTCCTTTTCAATATACTGACGATACTCATCAAGCGTGGTCGCCCCCACACAGTGAAGCTCACCACGAGCAAGTGCGGGTTTTAGCATGTTGCCCGCATCCATTGCACCGTCGGTTTTACCGGCTCCCACCATAGTATGGATTTCATCAATAAAGAGAATAACTTGGCCTTCTTCTTTAGCCAGCTCGTTTAATACCGACTTTAGGCGCTCTTCAAATTCACCACGGTATTTGGCTCCCGCCACCAATGCTCCCATATCTAGCGATAGTACGCGCTTACTTTTCAAGCCTTCTGGAACTTCACCGTTGATAATACGCTGCGCGAGCCCCTCAACGATGGCGGTTTTACCAACGCCCGGTTCACCGATAAGTACAGGGTTGTTTTTAGTACGGCGCTGTAGCACTTGAATAGTGCGGCGAATTTCGTCGTCACGGCCTATAACCGGATCAAGCTTGCCTTGCTCGGCACGCTCAGTGAGATCGATAGTAAATTTCTCAAGTGCTTGGCGAGTGTCTTCGGCATTAGGGTCATCCACTTTTTGACCCCCTCGAATCGCCTTAATGGCTTGCTCGATCTTTGGCTGAGTGATGTTAAGCGCTTTGAAAATCTCGCCTAATGGGCCTTTATCTTCGCACGCAGCAAAAACAAATAACTCGCTGGAGATATATTTGTCTTTACGCTTTTGTGCATATTTATCACACAGATTGATCAGGGAGATAAGGTTATTTGAAAGCTGTACATCACCACCTACACCTTCTACTTTAAATAGTTTTTCAATGGCTTGTGACAATTTCGTATTAAGCTCGTCGGCGCTCACACCTGCTTGTGCTAATAATGCGCGCACACTCGAGCCGCTTTGCTGGAGCAAAGCATACATTAAATGAACAGGTTCAATAAATTGGTGATCGCGCCCAAGCGCTAATGACTGCGCATCGGAAAGTGCAGCTTGGAATTTGCTTGTAAATCTATCTAAACGCATGATTTATTTACCCATATAAAATATCGAATTACCTTATTTATGGGTATTAACTGAACGAAGATCAAGCGTAAAAGTAATAATTTACCCTGATTATTTGCGCCAAATCAAAGTTGCCATACGGCCCGTTGTTTTGTCTCTACGATAAGAAAAATACTGCTCGGACATAGTTACTGTACAGTGTTTATCGCCGTAAAAATCTTTTACACCTTGCTCACGTAGTAACGACTGTGCAAGCTCGAAAATATCCGCAAGATATTTACCGTCTTTTTTGGCAACAAATGCCGTATTTCGTTGCGCCTCAAAAGCCTGTACTACGTCTTCGCCCACCTCGAATGCACTAGGCCCAATCGCTGGGCCAAACCATACACAGATCTCTTCAGGTGCACAGGTAAACTTAGCCAGTGTTTGCGAGATAATTCCAGCAGCAAGAGGCTTCCAACCACCATGGATAGCGGCCACCTCTTCACCATCTTTTGATGCAAGCAGAATGGGTAAGCAGTCTGCCGTCATAATAGCCAGTGGTGTTTGACGCAGGCGAGTGTATAAGGCATCGGCTTGATGGACCTGCGCGATTTCAAACTGCTCGTCGACCACCACCACTTCTGCGCCATGAACTTGCTCAAGCCATACAATCGGGTTGGCCACATAACCGTGTAAAATTCGACGGTTTTCGGCTACCTGTTCGGCTCCATCACCAACATGAAAGGCTAAATTCAAGCTATCATACGGCGGTGCTGAAACACCGCCCTTACGCGTTGTTGATAATGTCCCAACGAATTGGGTTAATGGCCACTGAGCAAGTTGCATCTTATAACGTTAAATCCGGGTTTTCTTTGGTATCTTCTCTGAGCGCTGCCACCAGTTTAATCATATCTTCAGGCACAGGCGCTTCCCATGTCATCTTCTCGCCAGTAATAGGGTGAGCGATACTCAGTTTTATAGCATGCAATGCCTGACGTTTAAACTCTCTTAGTTGCTCGGTTAATCCTTGAGTCGCATTTCTTGGTGGACGAGGACGGCCGCCATAGAGCTGATCGCCAATTAGTGGGTGATTCAAATACGCCATATGTACACGAATTTGGTGCGTTCTACCGGTTTCTAATCGCAGGCGCAAGCGTGTGTGTGCCCTAAATTTTTCCGCAACACGGTAATGAGTAATTGCTGGTTTACCCATCTCATGCACCGCCATATGTGTACGCTTGGTTGCGTGACGACCGATTGGCTTTTCAATCATGCCACCTGCCGTCATCGTGCCATTACAAATTGCCTCGTATTCACGTGTGAAGTTTTCACGCGCTTGTAAATTCTTCACCAAGTGCGTTTGTGCTTGGATGGTTTTTGCAACGACCATTAGACCGGTCGTGTCTTTATCGAGACGATGTACGATACCAGCACGAGGTACGTTAATGATTTCTGGATGGTGATGCAGCAGCGCATTTAACACAGTGCCATCTGGATTACCGGCACCAGGGTGAACTACCAGCCCCATCGGCTTGTTTATCACTAGAATGTCGTCATCTTCGTAAACAATGTCTAGCTCTATATCTTGCGCTTCGTATTCACGCTGTGCTTCGATAACCGTCTCGATAGCGACACTTTCGCCACCAAGTAGTTTTTCACGAGGGGTGTTGAATACTTCACCATCTACGGTGACTTTATCTTCAAGGATCCAAGTTTTTATTCTTGAACGAGAAAAATCTGGGAACAATTGCGCCAATATTTGGTCTAGACGTTTACCACCGAGTTCGACTGGAACCTCCGCTTGGAGGGAAATTTGCTCTGACATCTGAAACTTTACCTAATTTACCAGTGCAAGCCGTGCTCGACTGGGTTAGAATCGTATTAATGCATAGTTTACTCGGTTTTGCCGAGTTGGCCTAGCCGAAGAAAACAAAGGTAGTAAAATAAAATGATTAAAAACTTAAGGACACACGCCTTTAGGCTGGCGTTAGCCGCGTCTGTTTTAGGTTTGGCAGCCTGTTCATCCGCACCAGAACAAGAAGATATTGAACGCGTACCAAACAAATCCGCCCAAGCGCTTTATGAAGATGCTAAACAAACATTAGATTCTGGTTTATATGCCCGTGCTATTGAATTATTAGGGGCTATTAATGCTCGTTACCCGTTTGGCCCTTATGCAAGACAAGTTCAAATGGACTTAGTTTATGCATATTATCAAACAGGTAACACTGACCAAGCACTCGCCACTATTGATCGTTTTATTCGCTTAAATCCAAATCATAAAGACCTAGACTATATGTACTACATGCGAGGTCTGGTAAGCATAAAAGCTGACGAAAACGCATTCCAAGAATATTTCGGTGTAGACAGAGCCGACCGCGATGCCAATCGTACCCGTGTTGCTTTTCAGGATTTAACCACGTTAGTTAAAAACTATCCAAACAGCCCTTATGCACCAGAAGCGAAAAAACGTTTAGTTTGGTTACTAAACAAAATGGCTCGTTACGAGCTGAGAGTCGCTGAATATTACTTCGAGCGTGAAGCATATCTTGCCGCAGCAAACCGTGGCAAGTATGTAGTGGAACACTATTCTCAAAGTAGTTATCTAACTCAAGCTTTTGACATTATGGAAAAAAGCTACCGCAAACTCGGCCTGCCAGATCTTGCGGATAACGTGAAAAAAGCCAAATCGGTCAACGCACGTAACAAATAAATAAAGTGCTAAGTCACGATATCACCGATGTCGTGACGCCTCTCTCACCAGCACTCGCCTTCAAGCATTCTACAGTAGTAAAAAAATACTTATTTTCTGTACATAGACAGCAGCCATTAACGTGTTTTATTTGATTATTGTTGTAATAAGGCAGGAATTAGGCTGCCCATATATAGAAGGTAAGCAGCCTTAAAAGGTAAGCATTTGACTGAACGGCGTATTAAATCGCTTCTTCGTCCTCTTCACCTGTACGGATCCGAACCACGCGCTCAACATCGGTCACAAAGATTTTACCGTCACCAATTTTGCCCGTTTGCGCGGTTTTTAGGATAACTTCAATCGCTCTGTCAACGTCTTCATCTGCGGTAACAATATCAAGCTTTACTTTAGGCAAGAAATCTACCATATATTCAGCACCGCGATATAACTCAGTATGACCTTTCTGACGACCAAAACCTTTTACTTCACATACCGTCATACCTGTGATCCCCACATCCGAAAGCGCTTCTCGGACATCATCAAGTTTAAACGGTTTAATTATTGCTTCTATTTTCTTCATGACTATCTCGATTCCTTTGGTATAGCGTCGATTTTAGACAATCCGCTTGCCCAAGGCAAACAAAGACATTGAAAGTTGAAGTGATTTCACGCAATAATATTAATCATAAATTATTACTTTTTGGTTGTGAGGCGGTAATGAAACAATCAGCAGGATTCAATCTACTAGAACTGATGATAACCATCGCTATATTGGCTATCGTATTGGCCATTTCATTTAGCTTTGATGGCAACCTGCTGCAACGCAACCGAGCAGAGTCCTTCTTACAAGAATTACAGCGCAATATCGCTTTTGCTCGTGTAAAAGCAACCGCCGCAGACGAAATTGTCATTCTCTGCCCAGCTCCCCCTGCCAATATTCAAGCTAGGAGTCCATTTACTTGCCAAGATAATTGGGCAACAAACAGAATTAGCGTGTTTGTTGATAGTGATAAAAATGGCACATTTAGTAATGGTGATACTATCCATAGAACTATGGAGGTCGTAGACGATAACGACACTATGGTATTTTCTGGTGACAATCGCCTAAGGTTTGATTCAAGTGGACTTTTAAGTGGTTCAAACGCCGGCAATTTTACCTATTGTCCTGGCAGTGACGACAACAATCAGCAGTTGAGTATTTCAACCGCAGGCACAGCCTTATATCGAGGAAATACAACAGATACCTGTGGATAGCCACAAAAGTACTGATGCGCAAAATATCTCAAAGTTCCAATCTTGCCTTTAATATATAAACGACTAGGCTTAAAGAAAATATAATACGAGGCAAAGGATATGCATCGTCATATGGGTTTTTCCCTAATGGAATCTTTAGTGTGTTTGGCGATTATCACTATCGTCAGTTTATTTTCCCTTCCCAGTCTTACGGCTTTATTTGAGTTTGATAAACCAAAAATAAAATTGGAAGCATTACGACGGGCCATTAATTTTGCTCGCATTCAAGCCGTTGCAAGCAGTGCAACCGTTACTTTATGCCCACTGAGAAATAATCGCTGCGACGACAAGGAATGGCACACTCAGTTAACGGTTTTTATCGACTACCACCCCCAAGGTGAGTTTTCAGGCGATGATTATAAATTAGCTGTTGTGGACTCAGTAGACTCAGGTGACACGCTCACCTACCCACGAAACGGCATTATATTTCGCCGCTTTGGTCATCTCGCGGGACTCTATAACGGTACTTTTGTCTACTGTAGCGCAAGTTCTACCGTGGGACTATCGTTGTCAGTTAGCTACACAGGGAGAAGCACTTTAAAAGATACTGATGAGTGCCAAAAGTAAGTAACCTGAGCTTCGGATAATTAATGCCTTTCTAGCAGCCAGTTTTAGCGCTAACTGCGTTGAATTCACTTCCAATAGCCAGCTATTGGTGCGTAAATTCGCCTTGTCTACAGGATGTAGGTAAAAGGGCGGTAGCAGGACGCGAGAGCGGAGTTATCCCCAAAACTCTCTGGCTAGATAAGAAGATAGTTTAAGGTGATTAAAAAACAATGACTTAGCTCACTTCTTATCCAAACCTCAGGTTAAGTAGTGTTAATACAAAGGGGAGTCAACTACTCCCCCGAGAAAATTAACGCTCCCAACACCTGTCTATATCATCTTGATTCGTTGTCCCAGCGACACCTCGAATTCCGAGTTCATCGATGGTTAAAGCAGGACACTGTTCATCTCCTCGAACCGGTCCTGCAACGGCAGTTGCAACGATTCTAAAGGTATCTGCAGTGACGTTTTCAAGGGTTACATTGAAGTAACCGTTTTCCGTTGCCGTCGCTACACCGATTGCCGCTAGATTATCGCTGTAAGCTCTATTATCAACAAAAAACTGCTCTTGCTTATTCGCAGCATCAAGTAACAAAGTCATGGCGTCTGCTCTTGCTCCTCTTCTTACATATTCTGTGTAATTAGGGTACGCAATCGCAGAGAGAATACCGATGATCACCACCACTATCATTACTTCAATCAGGGTAAAGCCTGATATCATTTTGTGTAGGGTACTATTTTTTCTCATCGCTATCTTCCCTCTTATAAATGTAAAGTTGTTTTGTTCTGATACCCGAAGTCTTATTTTTAAAGATGACAACCTTACCATTATCTCCTACAACTGGCACAGGTTCTCCAGGTATTCCTGGCGGTACAAATGGATTGCTGTCTTCAGCTATGATCCCAGGACCTGCTATATAAGGAACTCTTTTACCTTCTCCGTCTTTACGCACAACTAGAGTCGGCGTATCTGGTAAGTCTTGTGAGGTCACGTAAGTTTTCCCTGTGCCATAATGTAAATGGAACATGTAAAGCTGCCCTTTACCACCCGTTAATGTACATTGCTGGGTAGTCTGATCTGCTGGTGTAAATGAAGTAAAGTAAGCGACTCCGCCAATGACAGTAGCACCAGAGAGCGATTTTTCACCTCCTGATAACTGATACTTCCACCCGTTAAACTTGGCGAGATCGACTTCTAGTTCAATAAAGTCGTCGATATCATCCACAGCATTTCCAAATGGGTCATTTTTCATTTCCATTAAATCAGAAATTAATATCGGCTCTGGAATATCATTTACAAAGGACTGAGTCTTCGTGTGTATGTCCCTAATCATAAAAAGATAGTCGGTAACACTTGAGTCTGTCGGCTTAGAGCGATTTCCACTCCCAATAACAATGGCATCAAAGGGCGTATCTCTGCGCTCTTTAATCAAACTTCCGTTATATCTAGTCTCTGTTACTTTACTGTAGAAGGTACGAGCAACGTTAGGACGATAAAAGAAACGTCTATCTTCATCTGCAAAGCTACTACCCAAGCGCGCCAACTCGAAATGAGTCCAAGGCTCTTTACTATCAGATGGATTTGGACCGGGTATATCAATTCTCCAGATACTCCCTGCGGTATCCGCTAAATAAATCCTGTCAATATAGCCATCGTAATCTGAGTCCGTTAACGTTGGTTCCGCAACAATACTGTGCTTACCTTTGAACGCATCTCCAGTAAGCGACCAAACAATATCAGCGTTGTTTGACATGATATCAACCATGTAAACCCCTACACCTTTATCATTATCATCGCTACGCGAAACATTGTCTTTATTGGTATTATACCCTGCTGCAAAAACCAATACCGGTCTATCCTTTTGCTTTTCAATGAACGTCACCACCGGTTTGGACCAGGTTTGTCCTAAATTCTTAAACTTCTTTGAATCACCAGAAATAGGCCCTCCCCACAATAGTTTAGGCGAGTCCGGATTGGTAATATCAAAACCATAGTATTTATTGCCGCCGCGACGCATCCCCACGAAAGCCCAAACCTTATCACCCGCCTCTACTTTGCGATTTTTATTCACATCATGGAAGTACACTGTAATAGGACCATCTAGGCCATACAGTTTAGTTTCTGCTTTACGTGTTTTGACTGGATTCAGAATAGGTAATAAAGAACCAGGGATAAATGCCCAGCTTTCACTCACGCTATTCCCTTGGTCTTTAAACATGTGAAGCATCCCCGCGTTGGTGCCAATGAGCACGCGAATATCGCCATTGCCATAGTCGACCGTTGCAGGCTTTGAATGTAGGGGATCGGCGAATATGTCTGGTCTTCTTTCAGCTCTTAGACCATCACCATCATCGTCATCGACGTCTTGGCCTATCGCCCAATTAAAAATACTTTGTATCTCACTTTTACTTGCACCACTTAGTTCCATTGCTGCGGCAAGTTTGGTTAGATTACCATAGGCACTTTCGGCGTTATTATAAGTGAAGTCAACTAAATCACTGCCACCAAAATCAGAGAGTACTTTTCTGGCAACTTGATTTTCAAGGGCATAGTTAACTCCTCCTTTTTCTATGTTGTTGCCATCCTTTGATTGTGCTTGCGACCAATACGTTGTGATATTGCTATCAATAGCCCCCTTGTTATCTATCGCTTTGGTTCGCTCCTGACCTACTATTTCTGTACCCACAAACTTGAGCTTTTTCAGGTTGCCACGCCAACGAGTATGTGTTTCTGGTTTAAACTGAGTGTAGTAAAGCGCATCCCCTGTTTGGGTTTGATCTTCAGCATTGGCAGACACCGTTGGTGAACTAAAACTTGCACTTACATTTCTGATATTGGTAATCGTGGTTTTGAGCACATCCGAGAGTTCATTTGCAGTATTGGCATGCAGGTATTGGCCCCCTCCTTCCTTTGCTGTCTCCGCAAGCAACGCTTTACCTGTACTAGACATACCGTTGCCAAAACCAATCGTAAAGACTCGTGCAAAGT